>UQUO01000038.1 GCA_900544295.1 uncultured Eubacteriales bacterium
AAGCGTTTTTCTTTGGGGCTCCACCCCGTTTCTTTGGGCAAGACCAAAGAAATGGGGTGGAACAGGCAGACTAAGGTAAAAACTATCAGCAACGTATAGGCGAGTTCCTGAAACCCACCCTCGGGCGGACCTGGAACCCCGCCCCTACAGTGGCTGTACGTTCCTCCCAGCCCCAAGCCACGCTCGCTCTCCGCGGTCAGCAAACCTCCTTGGCGTATCGTACAGAGGCCATGGCGTCAGGGGCATAGAAGTCCGCGCCCATCTCGCGGGCGTAGTCCTCCGTCAGCACCGCACCGCCTACCATTATCTTCACCCCGGGGACGCGCTCGCGCAGGAGCGCTATCGTTTCGGCCATGGCAGCCACGGTGGTAGTCATAAGCGCCGAGAGACCGACCAGGCGCACGCCGGGCTCCCGCGCCGCCTCCAGCACCGCCTCGGGCGCAACGTCCTTGCCCAGGTCGCGCACCTCAAAGCCGTAGTTCTCCAGCAGCGTGCGCACGATGTTCTTGCCTATGTCGTGGATGTCGCCCTTTACGGTGGCAATGACTATCTTTCCCTCGCAGCCGCTGCCGCCTCCGGACTTCATGCCCGCCTTCAGCGCCTCAAAGGCCGCGCCCGCCGCCTCCGCGCTCATCAGCAGCTGGGGCAGATAGAGCGTGCCGGTCTCAAAGCCCTTCCCCACGCTGTCCAGCGCCGGGATGAGCTCGCGGTTTATGACCTCCAGCGGCTCCGCGCCGCCCTCGACAAGGCGTTTCGCCTCCGCGGCGGCAGCCTGAGCGAGGCCCTTCTCTATGCACGCGCCCAGCGGCAGGCCGGCTGCGGCCGCCGGTTTGGCAGGCTCTGTGTTCGACTCGTGGGCGATGTAGTCCTCGCACCTTGCGTCCCGGGCGGAGAGCACGGCCCAGGCGCGCCAGGCGCTCATCATCGCCGGCGATAGCGGGTTCATGATGGCGCAGTCGAGCCCCGCCTCCAGGGCCAGGGTCAGGAAGGCGGAGTTTATCTTCTCCCGCGCGGGCAGGCCGAAGCTCACGTTCGAAACGCCCAGCGTCGTGCGCCCGCCCGCCTCGTGGATGCGGTGCAGGGCCTCCAGCGTCACCCTCGCGGCCTCGGGTTCCGAGGAAACGGTGAGGGTCAGCGTGTCGATGACGACGTCCTCGCGCGCGATGCCGTGCTCCGCCGCCGCGGCCCAGATGCGCTCGGCGCAGCTCACGCGGCCCTCGGCCGTCTCCGGTATGCCTCCCTCGTCCAGCGTGAGGCCGACGACCACGCCGCCGTATTTCTTCACGAGGGGCAGGACGGCGGCCAGGCTCTCGGCCTTTGCGCTCACGGAGTTTATCATCGGCTTGCCGTTATAGCGGCGCATGGCCCGCTCCAGGGCCCTGGGATCGGAGCTGTCCAGCTGCAGCGGCAGGGCCGTGACGCCCTGCAGGGCGCAGACGGCGCGCTCCAGGGTCTCGGCCTCATCCACGCCGGGCAGGCCGACGTTCACGTCCAGGATGTGCGCGCCCGCCTCCTCCTGGGCCAGGCCCTCGGAGAGCAGGTATTCAAGCCGGCCCGATCTCAGGGCCTCCTTGAGCTTGGGCTTTCCCGTGGGATTTATCCGCTCGCCCACGATGACGGGGCCGCGGCCCAGCTCCACAGCGGTCGAGAAGGAGGAGACGATGGTTTTGCGGTTTCTCTCCGGCGGGGCAAAGGGCAGGCCGCCGCACTCGCGGACAAGGGCCGCGATGTGCTCCGGCGTCGTGCCGCAGCAGCCGCCCAGCAGCTGCGCGCCGGCCAGGGCTATCTCTCTCATGCCCCGCGCAAAATCCTCCGGCCCCAGATCGAACACCGTCTGCCCGTCCACTGAGCGCGGCAGGCCCGCATTCGGCGCCGCCGCCACGGGCAGGCTCGCCGCCGCGGCGAAGCGCCGCGCCGCGGGCAGCATCTCCGCCGGGCCGAGCCCGCAGTTCAGGCCCAGGGCGTCCACGCCCAGGCCCTCCAGCAGCGCCGTCACGCTCTCGGGCGTGCCGCCCGTCAGCATACGCGCCTTCTCGTCGAAGGCGGCGGTGGCGATGACGGGCAGGGCGCAGTTCTCCTTCGCGGCGAGGACGGCGGCCTTCAGCTCATAGCTGTCGCCCATCGTCTCTATGACGACGAGGTCCGCGCCCGCCTGCGCGCCGCAGCTCACGACCTCGGCAAAGAGCGCGACGGCGTCCTCAAAGTCGAGGTCGCCCAGGGGCTTCAGGAGTTTGCCCGAGGGACCGATGTCAAGGGCGACCCAGGAGCTGTCCTCCCGGCCGCAGGCTTTTTGCGCCGATTTGGCAATGTTCACCGCCGATCTGACGACTTCTTCGAGCGCAAACTCGCCGCCCTCGGGGTACTTGAGCCGGTTCGCGCCGAAGGTGTTCGTGTATATGATGTCCGCACCCGCGTCAAGATAGGCGCGGTGCAGGCTCTCTATCCGCTCCGGGTGCAGGATGTTCCAGGTCTCGGGCCGCTCGCCGGCCCTGAGGCCCATTTTTTGCAGGCTGGTGCCTGTGCCGCCGTCGAGGAAGAGCCGCCGCTTTCCCAGGGCTTCCCTGATGTCCATCTCTACTGCCTCCTGAATCCGCAGTTTTGCTTATCGCAGTCTTCACAGCCCCCGGCCGTGCTGCCCTCCGTCTCCGCGATGCCTATGACGGCTGTCACGGACTTCATGGGCGCCAGCATGCAGCTGTCCGTCACCGTGAGCCCGATGCGGCGGGGAGTGTCCAGCTCCCGCGCGATGTCGCGCTGGTGCTCTATCGAAAAGTCGCCGTAACCAGGGCTGAACCTCGGCCTGAGCTTCAGGCCGCGCTCTGCCGCCCCGGCCCGGAGCCGCTCGTTTTCCTCGTCGCAGCAGTCCTCAATGAGCGCCGCGGCGGCGGCCTGCGCGGCGGCGGCCTCGCTCACGCGGCCCAGGGCGGTAAGCCCGGATATGAGCCTGTCCACGCCCGCGCCGAGCGTGGCCGCAAACAGGTAAACGCCCGCGCATCCGTCGAGATTCCGGCGGAGCGCGGCGCTTTTTATGAGTATGCCGCCTATGTCCAGCGTGTTTTCGGCCGGGAAGCTCAGGCCAAGCCGCCGGCAGACGCACCTCGGCTCCGCAGCCTCGCGCACCCCGGCCTCGGCGCGCTCTATGAGCCGGAGCGCCTCGCCCTCGGGCCGCGCGCCGTTCCTATAGCCGAGATAGCGGTATATCTCCCGCCAGTTGGGCGTGTCTCTCACTTGAGCAGCTCCGATAGGCTCGCGTGGATGCCCTGGGCGACCTCGGGCTTGTTCATGGTGAAGACGTGGATGTGGTTCACGCCATTGGCGATGAGGTCTATTATCTGGCCCGTGGCGTAGGCCACGCCCGCCTGGCGCATGGCCGCCGGGTCGCTGCCGAAGCGGTCCACCACGGCCTTGAACTTCTCGGGCAGGTAGTTGCCCGACAGCTGGGTTATGCGCTTGACCTGCTTGGCGTTCGTCACCGGCATTATGCCCGCGATGACGGGCACTTCTATGCCCTGCTCGCGGATGCGGTAGAGGAAGTTATAGAAGATGCTGTTGTCGAAGAACATCTGCGTGATGAGGAACTCGCAGCCGGCCTCCACCTTCTCCTTGAGGTGCTGGATGTCGTTTATCTTTCCGCCGGCCTCGGGGTGTCCCTCGGGATAGCAGGCGCCGCCGACGCAGAAGTCGCCCTGCGCCTTGATATCGCGCACCAGCTCGGGGGCGTATTTGTAGTCCTCGCAGGCAGGCCCCTCCAGCGGGATGTCGCCGCGCAGGGCCAGTATGTTCTCCACGCCGTGGGCCTTCAGCTCTGCCAGTACCCTCGCGACCTGCTCCCGCGTGGAGGAAACGCAGGTCAGGTGCGCCAGGGACTCCACGCCGAAGCGCCGCGAGATGTCCGAGGCCAGCTCCACCGTGTAGGCGCTCCTGCCGCCGCCCGCGCCGTAGGTCACGCTCATGAACGCCGGCCGCAGCTCGGCTATGGCGCGCGCCTTCTCCGCCACCGACTCGTAGCTGTCCCCCGCCCGCGGCGGAAAGACCTCGTAGGTCAGCGTTACCTTGTCCTCTTTGAGTATGTCGCTTATCTTCATTGCCGCTTCTTCCCCTTCAAAAAATACTAATGTAATAATATATCACAGCCATTTCCAAAACGCACGGATTTTTTCGGGTGCGTTAAATTTTTGATTTTCCCTCTTCCATTTTCCGGCCGCCTGGTTTATACTCGTGGTATGGCCACAGATTATTTTGAAAGGCACGGTGATATGATTTGGCAGCTTTGCATTACGATGCCGTAGTCATAGGCGCGGGCAACGGCGGCCTGGCCGCGGCGCTCACGCTGGCGGATGCCGGCAAGAAGGTGCTGCTCGCTGAAAGGCACAACCTCCCCGGCGGCTTCGCCACCAGCTTCGTCCGCGGCCGCTTCGAGTTCGAGGCCTCGCTGCACGAGCTCTGCGACTTCGGCACCCCCGGCAGCAGCGGCAACCTCTACGCCCTTTTTGAGGAGCTGGGCGTCCTCGACAAGATAGAATTCGTCACGGTCCCCGAAGCCTACAGGGTCATCACCCTCGACACCGGAGAGGACTACACCATGCCCTTCGGCGTGCAGAATTTCATCGACAAGATGGAGAGCTACGTCCCCGGCAGCCGTGAATCGACCGCCACCTTCTTCGCCCTGGCGGACGAGTGCCGCAGGGCCATGGCCTATCTAACCCAGATGCGCGGCAATCCCGACACCGCCGTGCTCAAAAGCGAGTACCCCAACTTCATGCGCGTCGCCGCCTACCCCATAGACAAGGTCCTGAACGCCATCAAAATGCCCAAGAAGGCACAGGAGATACTAAACGTCTACTGGTCCTATCTCGGCACGCCCGAGGACCAGCTCAGTTTCCTGCACTACGCCCTGATGGTGAACCTCTATATCACCCACGGCGCGCAGATCCCAAAGAACCGCTCCCACGGCATCAGCTGCGCCCTGGCCGACACCATCCTCGAAAAGGGCGGCGAGATATGGTATAACTCCGAGGTGGAGCACATCATCACGAAAAACGGCCGTGTCGCCGGCGTGCGTTTCGCGGACGGCAAGGAGGTCGCCACGGAACACGTCGTCAGCAACGCCTCCCCCCACCTCGTCTACGGCAGGATGGTGGACCCCAAGGACATCCCGGAGGAAGAGCTCAAGCTCGCCAACGCCCGCGGCCTCGCCGGGCGCGGCGTCTCCATGTTCCTCGGCCTCAACAAGTCCCCCGAGGAGCTGGGCCTGCACGACTACAGCTACTTCATCTACCACTCCCTCGACACCAAGGCCGAGTTCGGCGGCATGGAGACCATCGAGAACCCCGCGCAGGTCACGGTCTGCCTGAACGCCGCCCTGCCCGACTGCTCGCCCAAGGGCACGACCATACTCTACTTCACCTCGCTCTACTTCTCCGACTTCTTCGGCGGCCTCGCCAACGCTGAGAACTACTTCGACATAAAGGAGAAGATGGCAAACTGCCTCATAGACGGCTTCGAGCGCGCTACCGGTGCGAAGATACGCGACGCCATAGAGGAGATAGAGGTCGGCTCGCCCGTCACCTACGCCCACTACACCGGCGCGCCCCAGGGCGCCATCTACGGCTACCTGCTCACGGGCCTCGACAACATGATGCCGCGCATCATGTGCATGTACAACGAAAAACACCTGCCCGGCCTCCACTTCTGCGGCGGCCACGCCATGCGGGGCTCCGGCTACAACTCCTCCTACCAGTCCGGCAACCTCGCCGCAAAGTTCACGCTCATGGACATGAAGAAGGAGGCTGAGTAAGATGAATGTAAAGGTCGGACTCATCGGCGTTTTCGACATGCTGAAATTCAAGAACCTCCGCAAGAACCGCGCGGAGATGATAGCCTCCGCCGAGGCCAAGCCCCTGCCCGGGACCTACCGCGTGAACGAGCTGGCCAAGAGGCTGCACCCCGCGGCGCAGTACCTCAAAATAGCCGAGATCGTCCAGGAGACGCACGACGCCAAGAGCTTCGTCCTCGTCCCGGACGAGGAGGCGGGGACGCGCGAGCTCGCGCCCTTCAAGGCAGGCAGCTACATAAACGTCCGCACGACGCTCGCCGGCTCCGTCGCCCGGCGCACCTACTCCCTCTCCTCCAGCCCGAAGGAGGCGCTTGAGGGCAAATACCGCATCACCGTAAAGCTCAAGGAGGGCGGCTTCCTCTCCGCCTGGCTGCACAATGAGGCCAAGGTGGGCGACAAGCTCACCGCCACGGAGCCCGGCGGTCACGTCACGCACTCCGGCATCCGCGACTGCAAAAAGGTCGTCGCCCTCGCGGGCGGCAGCGGCATTACACCTTTCATGTCCATGGCCAAGGCCATAGACGAGGGCACAGAGGACTTTGAAATGACCCTGCTCTACGGCGCGCGGACCGAGGCCGACCTCGTCTTCAGGGCCGACTTTGACGCCATCGCCGCCCGCTGCCCGAAGGTGAAGGTCGTCTACGTCCTCAGCGAGGAGCAGAAGGAGGGCTTCGAGGCCGGCTTCATCACGGCGGAGCTCATAAAAAGATACACCGGGGCGGAGCAGTTCAGCATCTACGCCGTAGGCCCGGGCGCGATGTGCGACTTCCTCGACCGCGAGCTGCCCAAGCTCGGCCTCGCGCAGAAATTCATCCGCATGGAGCGCACCGAGGACGTCTGCGACGCGGGCGAAGTTAAGGACTATACGCTCACCGTACACTATCGCGACGAGCTGCACACCATCCCCGCAAGAAGCGACGAGACGGTGCTCACCGCCTTTGAGCGCGCGGGTCTCGCCGTGAACAACAAGTGCCGCGTGGGCTACTGCGGCTTCTGCCGCAGCCGCCTCGTGAAGGGCGAGTACCACGCTAACCGCTACGAGCAGCTGCGCATAGCGGATAAGCAGTTCCACTACTTCCACCCCTGCTGCTCCTACCCCATGTCCGACATGGAGATAGAGGTCTACAGCAGATAAAGCCGAAAAAAGGACCGCCCGGCGGGCGGTCCCTTTTTATCATCTCAGTCGCGCTTCCAGGGGAAGTCCTGCCAGAGTCCGCCGTTTAAGCGGTGAAGCTCCTCCGTGGCGAGCATCCAGAGCTCGGCGGACTCCCGCTCGGGATAGAACTCGCAAAACTCCCCGTCCACGAAGGTGTAGAAACGCGAGACATCCGTGCACATGCCGTAGGTCGGCAGCTGGCGGCTGGGGATGTCGAAGCGGAAGGGCGCGCCGTCCCTCGTCCCATCGAAGTGCAGCCCCTCGCGGTCGAGCCTCAGCTCGCCCTCGCCCGTTATCTCGGAGGTGGCCTGGTCCTTCAGGAAGCCCTCCTCCGGCAGGGTGCCGAGCTTGACGCGCTCGCGCAGCTCAAAGCCTGGCTGCGCAACGCGCGCCTTCACATGCTCGCGCTGCATGTCAAACCAGACGCGCGGCGTCTCCGGGATGACGCTGCCCTCCTCGGGCAGCAGGTCGTAGTATTCGTTCAGGCTCGCGGCGTTGCCGCAGTTTTTGCAGTATATCCTGTCGCCCTCGCTGGCCATGCAGAGCTCTCCGCCGCACTTGGGGCACCAGAAGAGCAGCTGGTGGAGGTTTTTCGCCATGCGGCCCTTGCCGTCAAACTTCACGCGGGCCTTCTTGTTCCACTCGTAGTCGTCGTGGTATAGCTTCTCGTCCAGGGCGGCCTGTATCTCCTCAGCGGACATCTGCGCCAGCTGTTCCGGCGTGAAGAGCACGCCCACCGTCACATCCACGCGGCCGGGCCTGTCCTCCAGGTCGAACTTCGGCGCGGTGAGGTAGCCGCCGGCGATCTTCGTGTAGAGCACCGGTACCTTCAGGCTCTTGAGCAGGTGGCCGCTACCCAGGGCGCAGGGCTGGTTCGCGCCCGAGATGGAGCTCATGCCCTCGGGCAGGATGATGATGCGCCCGCCGCCGCGGATGATGCGTATCATTTGCCGGATGGAATAGGGCTGCTGGACGAAGTTCTTCTTCGGCACGGTCTGCATGGCGCGCAGGACGCCCGCAAGGTGGCTGCGGAAGAACTCGTTGTAGCCCACGACAAAGTTGAAGGTGTCCGGCCAGAAGGCCGGGGCCGTGAAGACATAGTCCACGCGCGAGGCGTGGTTCGAGACGACTATGTAGGGCTTGCCCCGATAGGGCCTTATGTCGTCGGCATAGGTGAAGCTCACCCCGTACTTCTTCTTGAACAGCACCGTGGCCAGGCCCACCATAAAGCGGAAGGCCGCCTTGTTCACCGGTCCGAGCCTGCGCTGTTCGAGCTTTTGCTGCTCTGTAAGCTTCTCCATGCCGTTCACTTCCTTTCACATGAAAAGTCGGGGGGCGGGCGCGCCGCCTCCCGACTTTATTATAGTAAATCTTCCTCGAAACTTCAAGTGCCGCCTTGTCTCTGCTCCAGGACGCTCAGGCGGACCTCGTGGCGCTCCACGGCGTCCTCCACCTCGTCTATGCGCCCGTGGAGCCGGGCGTGGCTGCGGCTGTTGTCGCCCGTCAGGGTCTCAAGGTTCCGGGCGAGGCCCTCCACCGTCGCGCTCAGCTTGGTTATGACGGTGTTCAACTTCAGGATGGGCGTGACAAGGCTTATCGCCACGCCCGCGAGCGCCGCGATGACGCTCAGCGCCGCCCAATCGGTCACGGTCTCACCACCTTGAGAAGCTGCCGCCGCCCACGCCGCCGTAGAGCAGCTCTATGTCCTCGACGCTCGCAGGCAGGCGGGCTATGAACATGGCCCGCAGCTCCTCATAGCGCTGCTGGTAAAAGCTCGCGGCCGAGGGGTTCTCGTCCACCAGCAGGTTCGCCGCCAGGCCGTAGGGCATGGCGCCCAGGGCGTAATTCGTCTCCACGGACACCGGCTCGTCCAGGCTCTCGACGGGCAGCCAGCCGTCAGAGTCGCCGCGCAGCACCTTCAGCTCCGTCAGCATGACGTTCAGGATGGCCGGGGCGCGCTGCTCGTACTCGCGCGTGTCACTGTGCGCGGCCTCGCCCGAGGGCGAGAGCTCGTCCATGATGCTCATTGCCGCGGAAAATATATCTCTTGCCGTTGTCACGGCGCTTACCTCCTTTGCCGGGCTGCCCCCCTTTAAGGGGGCGGCCGCTGTTTCTCAGTTTTTCTTGGGCTCGTCATAGCTCAGGGCGAGCTTGCTGTCGGAAACGCCCGCCGTGGTCGGGTCCGTGACGACGCCCAGGATGGTCAGCACGGCGAAAAGCGTGTTCACAACGGTGAGCAGCTTTTCGCCCACCGCGGAGAGGTCCAGGCTCAGGCCGAACACGGCGCCGAGAGCCTGCGCGAGCAGGAGCAGCGCCGGAATGAGCGAGAGCCAGAAGGTCTTGTTCTTTATGCGCACTTTCCAGTTTATCATCTGTCATTTTCCTCCGTTCATCCTGTAGAGCATGGTCCATACCTGCTGCCTTGTCGCCGGGCTGTCGGGGTTTTCGCCGTCCGTGATGCCCTTTTCCATGGCCCAGGCGCGGGCACGGTCGTTTTCGTCCGGCTGCGCCGGGGGCTGCACCCCGGAACCTCCTCCGCCCAGGTTGTTCAGGCCCTTTTCGCGCAGCACGACGGGATAGTCCACATAGCTCACGTTTCTGTCCACGCGGCCAGTGATTCCGTCCACCGAGCCGGAGCTCGTATACTGCCATATGCCGCCCGCCTGGGCGGGTTTGGAGGCCAGGTCCGGTTTCGTCGGCCACTGGGCCAGCCAGATGTCGAATTCCTTCGGGATCTCCGCATCGTAATAGCGGCTGAGGTAATCCGGGTTCGTGTAGACCATGGGGCTGTATTTCCCGGCTGCTATCTCGCCGCAGAAGGCCCGGGCGAAGGCGCTGACCAGCGTCCTCGTGACGGTGACGCCCTTTTTCAGGGCGTAGTCCGCGCTGTCGCCCTCGAAGTCGAAGGCTATGGGGTACTCCAGCCTGTAGGGCTCAACGGTTTTCAGCACGCACCGGGCCTCGCGCTTGGCCATGTCCGCGGTGTATGCGTAGGAGAACCAGTAGACCCCGCAGGGGATGCCGAGCCTGTTGCATTCCGTGATGTTCCGCTTGAACTGGGGGTCCACGCTGTTCTGGCCGAAGCCGGCGCGGAGCATCGCAAATTCGATGCCTGCGGCCTTGGCCTTCTCCCAGTCGATGTTCCCCTGCCATTGGGAGACGTCCACTCCCATCCTGTATCCGCTCACGCTTTACCTCCTTGTCACGCCGGGGCCGAAGCCGGCCCGCGGCTAATAAAGCAGAAGCCAGCCCTTGCTCAGCGCCAGCTGTTCATCCTCCTGCGTCAGTTCGAGCGTTCCTGGTATGGCGTCCAGCTGCAGGATTCGCTGGCCGGGGCTGGTCCCGGACACCGTCGGCAGACTGTTGATGAGCGCGATGAGGTCCGGGTAAAAAATCGGGCTGTCTCCCAGGTAGATGTCGTCGCCAGACCAGTCCGTGGGCTGGGACTCCCCGCTGAACTCCAGGTGCTGGAGGGAGCGGCACATGACAAAGGCGCCGTTGAAGCCGCCCTCGACGGGGTAGCCCGTCACGCATATGGGCCTTATCCCGCGCAGGGCGTGGCAGCCGTAAAAGCCGCACTCCAGCGTGGTGCAGGACCAGGTGTCCAGCCAGTTGAGGTACCTGAGAGAGTAACAGTTGTAGAATGCGTACGCCATATCGCCCACGCCGGAGGTATTGAGCTCCGGCACGGCGTAGAGGGAGTGGCACTCCCTGAAGATGCCGTGCATGTTGGTGAGCTTAGAGGTGTCCAGCGCGGGCAGGGCTATGAGCGAGCTGCACCAGAAGAAGGCCTCAGTCATGTTCGTCACCTTGGAGGTGTCCAGGGCGAGTATGGCCTGAAGGCTCCGGCAGCGGCAGAACATGCCTGTCATGTCCGTCATCGCGTTCGGGCCGTACCAGGCGAAATAGCGCAGGGAGGTGAGGGCCGCCTCCTCCCAGCGGGAGTGTCCGCAGCCCATGCGGGTGGCGGAGGGCAGGCGGCAGGCTATCTCCACGATGTTCCAGGTGGCGAAGCCCGAGCTCTCATCGGGGCCTGAGGTCTCCCAGGAGAGGATGTCGCCCCCGCGCACGCGGAACATGACCTGGCCCATGCCGTCCGAGGTCCGGCTGTAGCAGTCCCCGGCGGTGAATTCGCCCTTGTATACGCCCCCCGACGCCACTGAGGCAGCTGCGCCGTCCGGCACGAAAGCCCCGTTCGTGACCGTGCCTTTCTCTACCGTATAGCTGCCTGTGCAGCTCACACTGAAGTATATGCGCCCCGTCGGCTGATAGAGCTCCTGGCCCTCGATACGGTCAAGGACATGGAGGAGGATATACATCTCGTTGTCCTGCGGCACCGGCATTGTCAGCCAGTCGGAAGGCCGCTGGCTGGCGTAGACCTCCGCCGGGTCCGGCGGCATCGAGCTGCCGGACCCGCCTATCTCGCCTATCCTCTCCGCATACTCCCGGAAGGGGGCGCTCTCCGAAAGCTCCACGCCGCGGGCGCTTATGGCCTCGCGGATGGCGGCCTTCGTACCCTCAAGATATGCAAGTTTGTCCGCTGTTGTTCCCATCAGACGACCTCCCCGTTGATGGCGTCAAGCACGCCGTTTATGTCCCCGAGCGAGGCGAGGGCGGCGCAGAGCTCCGCCTCCGTGCCGCTGTAACCGGCCTCGACTGCCGCCTGGTAGGCGCTCTTGCCGTCGGCCCCGGCTGGGCCTTGCGGCCCGGTCTCGCCCTGTGCGCCGGTGTCGCCCTTTGCGCCCTGCGGGCCTGTCTCGCCCGTCTCGCCCTTGGGGCCCTGCGCTCCGTCCGCGCCTGCGGGGCCGGGCTCGCCTTGGGGGCCGCGGATGTTCTGGCCGCCCACGGCTGGCATCCCGGCCTTGCTGGCCGTCCAGCTCAGGTTGCCGGAGCTGTCCACAGCAGGCGTGTAGTAGCCTCCGTCCTCGCCGTCTGTTCCGGCGGGGCCTTGTGCGCCGTCTGCGCCTGCGGGGCCCTGGGCCCCCTGCGCGCCCTGCTCGCCCTGGGGACCGGGTTCGCCCTGCGGCCCCTGCGCGCCCGTGTCGCCCTTTGCGCCCTGTGGACCGCGGATGTTCACGGTCTGCGGGTTCTCAAGCCCGCCGTCGTTTGTCCAGGAGAGGTTTCCGCTTGAATCCACGGAGGGCGTGAAGGTGGCGCCGTCGGCCCCGGCTGGGCCTTGCGCGCCGGTGTCGCCCTTGGGTCCGGTTTCACCGGTGTCGCCCTTGTCGCCCTTTTCACCTGCCGGGCCCTGGATCGGCCCGTTGTCCACCCAGGAGGAACCGCCCCAGATGTAGATGTCGTAGGGCTCGGAGGCGCCTACGCCGTAAGCGTCGCCCAGGGCGGGCGCGGGTACGGCGCCTTGCAGCTCTGACAGGGAGGCGTAGTAGCCCATGACCTTGAAGCCGTTGCCGGTGTCGCCCTTCGGCCCCTGAGGGCCGGTATCGCCCGTCTCGCCCTTTTCGCCCTGCGGACCCTGAGCGCCGGTGTCGCCCTTTGCGCCCTGCGGGCCCTGCGGCCCCTGGGGGCCCATTATGTTCACGGTATCCGGGTTTGCAAGCCCGCCGTCGTTCGTCCAGCTGAGGTTGCCGGAAGTATCCACGCTCGGCGTGAAGGTGCAGCCCTGCGGCCCGCGCTCGCCGGCAACTCCCTGCGGTCCAGTCTCGCCCTGTGGACCCTGTGGGCCGGGTTCGCCCTGCGGGCCGGTCGCGCCAGTGTCGCCCTTCGGGCCCTGGGCGCCGGTTTCGCCCTTTTCCCCGCGTTCCCCCTGCGGGCCGCGGATGTCCACGGGCTCAGGGTTCGGCATCGCGGCGTCGTTCGTCCAACTGAGCAGCCCGGTCTCCATGTCAACGCTGGGGGTGAAGGTCGCGCCCCGCGGGCCGAGGTCGCCCTGGTCGCCCTTTTCACCCGTGTCGCCCTTGTCGCCCTTGGGCAGCACGAAGTCGAGTACGGCGTGGGTGCCGCTGCCCACGTTCGTTACGGCTGCCTCTTCGCCCCTCGTGACCGTGCCGATCTCGACCGTCGCGCTCTCGCCCGGAGGCCCCTGCACCAGCTTTGCCGCGCCGACGTCGCCCTCCAGAGTTCCGGGAGAGCGCAGTTCGACTTCGATGACCTTCACAATACCACCTCCGATGCAGCGTCGTACACCGCCAGCGTCTCGGGCCTCAGCACGCCGATGACGTCCCCGCCTGTGAACTTCACGCGGATGTCCAGCGAGACGGAGCCGTTCGCCGGGAAGGAGAAGGTGTCCGACTGAGTCAGGGGCAGGTAGAAGGTGTTGTCCCCCGCCTCGTAGCTCACGTCGCCGGGGTAGAGCTTGCGCAGGCCGTCCCCGAGGCAAAACTCGGCAGCCTCCACGTCCTCGACGCCTATGAGCTCGCCGTTGAGCCTTATCTGTATCGGCAGGGCGTAGGCGTCGCCCTGTTTTATCTTTGTAGCCATGCGTTCACCTCACGTATCCCGTGCCGCGCACCCGGATATCCACGGAGACGACCGTGGCCGTCGTGTCGGCGGTGTTGTTTGAGAGCTTGAGCTTGTAATAGGTGAATTTCTTCGCCTTGAGCTTTATCCTGTTCATCTCCGGCACGCCCGCGGCGTCGCCGGTGGTGAAGCTGTACTCGGCAAAGTCCGCCTTGCGGTCCGTCTCCGCCGTGACGGCCAGGTAGCCGTTGTCCTCGGGCTTGATGCCCACCCAGAGCATGGCGGAGTATTTGCGCTTGAAGTCCTGGTCGAAGGGCATGGAGCCGGATTCCCAATAGGCGTCTATAGCTTCGGCGTTGTCGGCGGGGTGCTCGTCCGAGAAATGCCGGAGCTGTCCGTCGGCGGTGCCGAAGTAGAGCTCGTCCTTGTAGTTTATGAGGCAGGTCGCGGCAAAGTTCGTGTAAACGTACCAGGCGTCCGCCTCGATGCCGTGGACGAGGGCTGTGCCGTCCGCTCCGATGACGTAGTATTCATGGGCGTACTTGTCGTAGAAGGTCTTGGCCGTCGTGAGGTCAAAGCTGCGGATGGTGTCGTCCACGCGCTGGGAGATGCGCTCTGCGTTGCGCTCGTCGCCGTTGATGTTGCCGGAGGAGGTGGGCTTCCACTCCACAACGCTCCTGCCGTCCAGCGTGCGCGGGCGGTTCTCGACGAGCACCGCCTGGCCCGGAGCGCAGTTGCCTATGCTCCGGTTCACAGGCGTCACGCAGAAGCCCGCCGTCACGGAGCCGTCCGCCAGCGTGATAGCGCTGTAGCTGATGCTCCAGGCGCTGTCCAGCTTGAAGGCCAGCAGCCTGTCGTAGTGGCGTATCATAGCCGTGAGCGGCGTGTTGGAGTCTCCGACATGCGCCACGGCAAGCTCCGGGAAGTAGTCGGCGCGCGGCACGCCGTCATAGTCGATGCCGGTGTAGAAGCAGCGGTTCGTGCCGTCGCCGCAGACGAAAATGCGGGAATCCTGCGCGCCGTTGTAGAGTTCAGCGTAGCGCATGGCGCGTATTTCTTCCGCCGTGTCGCCCGTGACCGACCAGCCTATCTCGATGCTGTTCGTCCCCTCTGCGGGGGCGTTCGTGAAGGTGACCCTGCCGTTTGCCGTGTCGGCCGTCCAGCCGTCGAGTTCGTCTCCCGCAGCCGTTGAGCGGACGTAGTCCACAGAGGCGAGACCCTTTTCCGGCAGTACAAAGACCTTTTCCGTCCCGTCGGGAGAAAATCTCGCGCGCCGCTGCGGGCAGAGCTTGTTTATCTGTTCAAGCGCCGTGCCGCCGCCCGCAGGCGGGACGGAGACGGCCACCATGGGCCGGTAGCCTGCGACGTCCGTCAGGCTCTCGCCGTCCCAGACCTTGTACTCCGAGCCGTTGAGCAGGTACATGTTCCCGTCGAAGCCGAACATGTGGACGTCGGAGCTCGTGTCTATGGCCCCGCAGGCGGTCTTGCCCCATTCGCCGCCCTCGCGCTGCTCCAGCTCCCAGAGGTAGCCGTTGCAGGCGGCGCAGAGCACCTCGCGCCCGCCGACAAAGCCCGACCAGATGCCGCGCACCACGCTGTCCGCGCTGTTGCCCTTGGCCGTGACGGGGTTGAAGTTCCAGGAATAGGTCAGCTCCGTCCAGTGCGCGTAGAGCGTGTTGGTGGGGTTGGAGAGCGTGAAGCTGTCGCCCGCGGTGCCGACGTAATTGCCGCCCGTCGAGGCCGTGTACCAGCCCGCAAAGCTGTAGCCGGGACGCGTGGCCGCGGGCAGCTGCATGGTCGCTTTCTCGAACTGGGCTATGAGGTAGCGGTCCTGCGTGCCCGGGAGGGCCAAGAGGCCCTTGCCGCTCTCGTCGTAGTACTGCTTGTTGTCGTCGGGGCAGATATAGCCCGTGAACTTCTGCGTCACCGTCTCCGTGGTGGGCGTGTTCGCGCCGTAGTTGGGGTAGAAGGTGACGGAGCGCTTGTAGCTCGGCACGGCGGTGTCGGGCAGGGTCTCGCCGGTGTAGGCCCAGATGTACTGGTCGCCTCCCTGCTGGCCGGTCTGGAGCGGCTCCAGCCGCACGGCGCTGTCGTAGGTGCCGGAGAAGGTGCCGCGGTCGAGGGCCGTGAGGCTGTGGCCTGAGCTGTCCGCCGTGCCGTGCCAGATGTAGAGGTAGCCATTGGAGCCTGTCAGCTCCCCGGAATATTGCAGCGTGTGGGTGGAGCCGGGAAGGTCAAAATAGAAGGTGCCGTCCTTTGCCGTGCCGGAGCCGGCGTTGTTGTAGGAGCTGTTCTCGTCGGAGAGAAACTTGTATGCGAGGGTCGCGGTGCTGGATATCTGCCCCTCGGGACCTATCTCCAGGTCTATTGAAAAGTTCTTGCCGGGTCTGGGCAGGCCGAGCCGCAGCTCCGTGACGTAGTTGCCGTTGGGCAGGCCGAGGACGGAAAGGGTGTTGCGCCCTGCCCAGGCTGTGCGCGTGGAGCTGTCTGAATTGCGCGCCTCATAGGTGCCGAGCCAGCCCTGCCGCTGCGAGCCGTCACAGAACGCGCGGGAGTAGATGCCGCTTATGAGTGTAGCCATGCTCCGCCTCCTCTCAGGTCGTCACGCCGGTGAAGCGGTAGACCAGTCCGTCCTCGGCCCTGTAGTAGTGGCCGATGTAGCTGTCCTGGTTCGCCGCCGTGACCTGCACGGGCTCGCCGGTGAGGGTGATGTTCCCCACACTGTCCACCTCTATGTTGGGGTACATGGGCAGGGAAGCGGCGCTCTCCTGCTCCTCGGTGAGCAGCACCGTGGTCGTGCCGGTGTCCACCTCGACGGTGTAGCCGCTCATGAGGCCCGCAATGTTCTTGCTGCCGCCGCGCTTTTTGAGCGCGCCGCCCGCCGTGACCTTGAAGTTGCGCATGACGGCGGCCTCGCCCATTTTGAGGCTGGCCTCGCCCTCCTGCGCCTCGTTGACGCCCAGCCAGCGCTTGATCTGATAGATGCGCTCCTGGACGTTGGTGACTATCTGTGCCATGTGTTCCTCCTTTCGGGGATGAAAGCGGGGCCGGACCGCGCGCGGCCCGGCCCCCTGGGTCTGTCAGGCGGAGTAGGCCTTCTCCACGACGGGGGAGGGGTACTTCGCGTCGGTGAAGGCGTAGGCGCGGAGCGTCTGGCCCTCCTCAAGGGTGACGGAGGCGCCGGAGCTCACGAGGGCGCGGGTGTTGCTGTACCTCGGGTCGGTGCCGTCCGTGGTGACATAGATGGTGGCGTCCGCCGCAGTGACGGAGACGGAGGCGCCGCTGCCGCCGAGCGTGGGCGCGGCCTGGACGCTGTCCGCGGCGGCGTAGACGTAGACGCCGTCGCACTTTTCCGCGAGCACTCCGGCCCAGTAGCGGACGCGGCCCTCGATGACGTTGCCGTCGATGCCCATGGGGTCCTTCTGGATCTTGTACTTGGTGAGCTTCTGGGCGAAGGGGCAGGCGTCCTTGTGCTGGAGGATGAAGTAGACGCCCGCGGGCATGTCCGCATCGGGGACGACGTGCACGTCGTAGCCTGCGACGCGGGGCAGGCTGTTCTCGGTCAGGGCCTGGGAGCCGAGCTTCTCAAGGTAGGTGAGATTCGCGAGGTTCGGCAGCATGGCGGCGTAGGTCTCAGCGATGAACATGCCGCGGCCGGCGCGGGGTACGTGGCAGTTGTTCATGTGGCTTGCGCCGGCCTGGATGAGGGAGAGCAGGGTCTCGGCCGTAGGCGCCTCGCCGCCGACCACCTTGCCCGCGCCGTAGGCCCACTTCATCATGACATAGGCCTCGGTCTCAGGGATGACCACGTCGCGTATCTGCACATGCAGACGGGCGGAGGCGTCCTTGACGTTGTACTGGTCCTGGGCGTTGCCCTCATCGATGGAGCCGGTGAAGGAGCGATCGCGCTCGATGCGGAAGGTCTGGACGCGGTCGCCTATCTCCTTGATGACGCCGTAGCGGGAGGTGCCGCTCTTGACGTAGTCGTTCATCTCCATTTTATCGACGGAGTAGACGGAGACCTCGTTGACGCCGGTGAACTCCACCTTGTCGCTGGTAGCGCCGCGCAGGAGGCTCTCGTGGGCGAAGGCGTCGTCCACGTATTTGCTGAACTTGCTTGCAAGATTGATGGCCAAATTGCATCTTCCTTTCGTAAGGTTTTGTATAGTTCCGGCGACCTGGCTGGTTTGCTTCGCGCCGGATGGTAAGCGGGCGCTGGTTTGGCGTCCGCAAGTGCGTGTGGTTTGGGCGCAGGACCGGCGGGGGCAGGCTGACGCCGTATGGTTGGTTTCGCGGAAACGTGCGTCAGGCAGAAACCCGCAGGAGGCGGGGTTTCACCCACGCCCGGCGTTCGTTCACCGCGCGGGATACGGTGGTGCGTGAGGCTGCGGGCGGCTTAGGCCGCCCGCAAAGGGGGGACCCCCGGCGAGGGTCCCCCCTTTACCCCCTCCTGCGCTTTGTGAGCATAGGAGCGTTCCGCGCGCTGCG
>UQUO01000039.1 GCA_900544295.1 uncultured Eubacteriales bacterium
AAGGAAAGGGTCGTCGAGGACGCCGACCCCTACGGCGGGTGGGAAACGGGCCGTGCGCCACGTGATATACTGCGAGATCATCCCCCGCCGGGCGGGGCTTAGTCCTCGCCGGAGCGCTTTTCGTGTGCGCGGCAGATACGGCGGTAGATCAGCAGGCCGGCGCCGCTTATGAGCAGGGTGACGCCCAGGGCTATGGCGGCAAAGACGTAGTTCTGTACGCCCAGGGCGCTGCCGCCTATGGTCGAGGTCACGATGGAGGGGATGCGCGCCACGGTGGTTATCCACAGCCAGGTCCAGGGGCCCATGCCCGTCAGCGGGGCGAAATAGCTCAGCAGGTCCTTCGGGGTGCCGGGTATGAGCATCAGCAGGAACATGAGGGTGTTCCGTTTGTGCTCGCTGCGCAGGAAGTGGAGGGATTCTATTTTTTCGCGCGAGAAAAATATCTCCACGGCACGCACGCCGAAGCGGCGGACAAAGAAGTAGATGATCATGCTGCCTGCCGTGGTGCCGATAAGGCAGAGCAGCGTGCCCTCCACGGCGCCGAAGGCATAGCCCGCGCCGAACTCCATCGGCTCGCCAGGGATGACTGCGAAAAAGACCTGCAGGATCTGCATGCCGAGAAAATACACCCGGCTCATCGCCCCGCCCGAGTCCACCCAGGCGCGGAAACGCTCCGGCTCGGAGACAAAGCGCAGCATGGGCCGGCCGATGAACCAGGCTATGGCCAGGGTCAGCAGGACGAACACGGCTATGGAGGCCGCGGCTATATATTTTTTGGCCTTTTCCGAGAGTTCGGGCCGCTCGTGACGGGACATGGGCTTCTCCTTTGCTGAAAAAATATCAAAGGCGCAGGTACAGCTAATTTTGTTCATCTCCCGCAATAAACATAATGGCGGGAAATCAATATTTCATCTATTCGCCCGAAAATTTAGCGATGCAATGGAAAACAGCTTGTAATTTCAGGGACATGGTGCTATCATCTTTTCTATTATCGCGAATAATATCCACTCGCGAGAGAATAAAGATGCCAAGAGGAGGAACAAGAAATGAAGCTCAGGATCTCTGACCGCATGTCCAAGCCCGACTTTCAGGGCGAATTCACCTCGGCCATACTTAAGGCCGCCGCGTCTCCGGATGTCATATCCTTTGCCGGCGGGCTTCCGAACCCCGACTCCTTTCCTGTAAAGGAGATGGAGGCCGCGGTCACGAAGGTCCTTGAGCGGGACGGCGTACGCGCCCTGCAGTACAGCAACACCGAGGGCTACATGCCGCTGCGCAAGTTTATCTCCGACCGCTATAAGAAGCAGGGCGTGGATTTCGCGCCCGAAAACATCATCATCACGAACGGCTCCCAGCAGGCGCTGGACATGGTCGCCGCGACGCTCATTAACCCCGGCGACGCCGTGGCCGTCGAGAAGCCCAGCTACCTCGCCGCGCTCCAGACCTTCCACCTCTACGGCCCGAAGATAGTCTCCGTCAGCCTGAATGAGGACGGCATCGACTGCGACGAGCTGGAGAAGGTCCTCGCCGAGTACGACCCGAAGTTCATCTACGTCATCCCGAACTTCCAGAATCCCACCGGCCTCACCTACACCCAGGCCGTCCGCGAGCGCGCGGCCGCCATACTCAAGGCCGCCGGCACCCCCGTCATAGAGGATAACCCCTACGGCGAGCTGCGCTTCCACGGCGAAGGCGGCAGCAGCTTCGCCGCGCTCCTGGGCGAGCAGTGCGCCGCCATGGGCACCTTCTCCAAGATAGTCGCCCCCGGCATGCGCATCGGCTGGATAGCCTGCAAGCAGCCCGAGCTCTACGCCAAGCTGCTGGCCTTCAAGTCCACCATGGACCTGCACACCAATATCTTCGGCCAGATGGTCCTCGCCCAGTACCTGCTGGACAACGACCTCGACGCCCAGATCGAGAAGATAAAGGATATGTACCGCGAGAAGGCCGAGAAGATGATGGCCTGCATGGCGGAGGATTTCCCCGCCGAGGTCAGCTACACGAAGCCCGAGGGCGGCATGTTCATCTGGGCCACCATGCCCGAGGGGCTCAAGGCCGTGGACGTCATGACCACCGCCGCCCAGAAGGGCGTGGCCGTCTGCCCCGGCGACCCCTTCTATGAGGAGGACCGCGACGTGCGCACCATGCGCATAAACTACTCCAACAGCTCCGACGAGGCCATCGAAAAGGGCATCAAGATCCTTGGCGACACGATCAAGGAGCTCCTCGCGAAGTAAGCAGAATATAACACAAAAAGCCCGCCCGGGGAAGTGTTTTCCCCGGGCGGTGTTTTTTTATTTCAGGTGGCGCTCCATCCACTCGGTTATCTCGCGCAGGCGGCGGACACGGTTTTGAGGCCTGCCGGAGCGGGAGAGCTCGTGGTTTTCGCCCTTGAATATGCACATGCGCGACTCCACCCCGCGCTGCCTCAGGGCGTAGAACATCTGGATGCCCTCCGAGAGCGGGCAGCGGTAGTCCTCCTCCGAGTGGATGAACAGCGTCGGCGTCGTGACCCTGTCAGCAAAGGCGAGGGGGGACTGGCCCCAGATCTTCTCCAGGCCCGTCCAGGGCTCGCCGCCCACCTGGTCCTCGGCGAAATACCAGCCTATGTCGGCGCTGTTGCGGAAGCTTACCCAGTTGGAGATGCTGCGCTGGCTGGCGGCGCACCTGAACCTGTCCGTGTGGCCTATGACCCAGTTCGTCATGAAGCCGCCGTAGCTGCCGCCCGTGACGCCGAGGCGCTCCGCGTCTATGAAATCGCAGCGCTTAAGCGCGGTGTCCACAAACTGCATGAGGTCCGCGAAGTCCTGCAGGCCGTACTGCCCGCGGATGTCCGCAAACTCGTCCCCGCCGCCGTCGCCGCCCGTGGGGTTGCAGAACAGCACCGCAAAGCCGCGCGAGGCCCACAGCTGCATCTCGTGGAAATAGCAGCTGCCGTAGACCGTCTTCGGCCCGCCGTGGATGTCCAGGATGGCGGGGTACTTTTTGCCAGGCTCGAAGCCCGCGGGCCTTATGACCCAGCCGGCTATCTCGCGGCCCTCGGAGTTTACGAAGTTCAGCGCCTCGGGCGCGGAGTATTCGTACTCTTCGCAGATGCCGGAGTTAAACTCCGTGAGGACGTTCTCGCTCCCGTCGGGGCCTATGTACATGAGCTCGACGCCCGAAGCCCCGCGCATGGCGCAGGCGGCGAAGCCCTCCCGCCAGAGGCAGGCGGAGCTTATGTTGAGCCCGTGGCCCGCGAGGGCGCGGGCCTTGCCGCTTTCCTCGTCCACGGCCAGCAGCTGGGTCTCGCCGCCCTGGGTGTCGAGGAAAAAGAGCTCGCCCGCGCGCTCGCGCGCATCGCCGCAGAAGCCGGAGTCGGCCTTCACGTCGCTGCCGACGCTGCTGCCGAAGCAGTGCGCGCCGTCGCCCAGGACAAGGCGCCAGGCCCCGCCCTCGCGCAGGAAGAGCTTCGGGTTCTCGTTGATGCCGTACTTGTCCATGGTGTTCACGAGGGCGGCGAGGCGGCCGCCTCCGAGGGGCAGGGACCAGTAGTGCTGCGCGCCCTCGCGCACCGTGACGTCCTCGATCTCAAGCGTGTCCGTGTCGAGCAGGCAGAGCCTGTCCTCGATGGGGGCGCTGCCCGTCCAGTCCGAGGCGGTGAAGCTGAGCTTTTTCCCGTCCGGCGAGAGGCCGCCGAGCGAAACGTCCGTATTTTCGCCCGTGAGGAAGCGGTGAGCGCCGTTTTCATATACGCCGAGGCGGCTGCGGCAGCCGTTCACGAAGCCGCGGCCGTTGAACCAGAAGGGCAGCTCGTCTATGACCCGGCACTCGGCGCGGGATCTTTTGAGCGCCTCGGCGGCGGCCTTCGCGTCGCCCTGCGCCTGCGCAAGGGCGGCGTCCCAGTCGCGGGAGCAGTCGGCGGTGAAGAAAAAGCGGCCCTCGCCCGCAAAGCGCAGGGCGGTGACGGCGCAGTCCAGGCGGCAGAGCTCCCGAGCCTCGCCCCCGTCGTAGGGCAGGAGCTGGAGGACGGTGAGGGGCTCCCCGGCCTCGGCGCGCTCCTTGTCGCGCTTCTCGCGCAGTGCGGAAAAGACGACGCCCGCCTCGGTCAGCCAAAAGCCGTTCACGTCCCCGGAGGAGGTCAGGCGCTTTGCCGCGCCGCCCTTCCAGAGCCAGAGGTCGGAGAAATAGCGGTTCTCCTCCATGTCCGCGCGCTTCATGCAGAAATAGAGCTCCTCCCCGCGCGCGGCGGGGCTGTTCGGCATGAGGAAGCGGGAAAAATGCTCGTAATCCACCTTTTTCAAGTCTCTCTATCCCCTTTTTCAAGCAATTTGACGGCGAGCGCGCCGAGGGGGAAGCCCAGCGACGCGCCGCAGAGGTTCAAAATGAGGTCGTCCACGTCCGCGGAGCCTACCAGCAGCAGCGCCTGCGCCGCCTCTATCAGGACTATCGCAAGGGCGCAGACGAGAAGAAAGCGCCAATAGCGCCGCAGCTTCCCGAAAAGCAGCGGCAGAAAGACGCCCAGCGGCAGGAACATGACCACGTTGCCCGCGAGGTTCACAAAGGCGTGGCGCGCGAGATAGCCGTCCCGGGAGGCGAGCGTCGCGAGAAATTCCGAGATGGTGTGGAAAGGCGTCAGGTTCACGCTCCAGCCGACCCACTTCCAGTATTCGCCGCTGAAGGACGCCAGGCTCAGCTGCTGCACAAAGCGGCCCCGGATGAAGAGCAGCCAGAGCATCACAAGACAGTAGAGCGCGAAAAACGCCAGGGCCGCGGCCCTTATGCCTCGCTTCACGGCCTGAGGCTCCGCTCCGGCCAGGGAGAGAGGCACTGGCCCTTCACGAGAAAGGCCCGCTCCGCGAGCCGGGCGAGCGGCGCGTCGGACAGGGAGTCGGAGTAGAACTCGGCTATGCCGAGCCCGGGGTACTCCTTCTCCAGGCGGCGCACCTTTTCCTCGCCGTGGTTGTTCTCGCCCAGGGTCCAGCCGCTGTGCCTGTCCACGCGCGAGGCGAGCAGCCGGAAGCCCAGGCGCTCCGCGACGGGGCGCAGCAGGAACTCCGGCGAGGCGGAGGAGACGATGTCGTCCTCCCTGCGGCGCGCGAGGTACCAGGCGTTTATGTCCCCCAGGTGCAGCTCCCAGAAGCGCGTGAGCTCGGCGTCTATGTCCGGCACGAGGGCCAGAAAGCGGTAAAAGACCTCCTTCGCACGGGTCTTGCTCGTGAGGCCGAGCGGCATGCCCGCCGCCCAGGGCAGGGCGCCCAGGGCAGGGAAGAGCACCCGGGGATAGCGCCTCAGGCAGTGGCGGAAGAAGGCCTCCGTGCTGTCGTAGGGCAGGATGGTCTTGTCGAAATCGTAGACGTTTACTTTTTCCATATCAGGCTCCGAATATCCGGTAGTAGGTGACGGCGAAGGCCTCGCGGATGAAGTAGTTGAGCATCAGCGTCGGCCAGCTGGTGTGTCCCGCGACGCCCCAGGCACGGACGCCGAGGTCCGCGGCCATGAGCTTGGCGCGGCAGAGGTGGTATTCGCTCGTGACGATGGCGACGTTGCCGTCCGGCTCTCCACCCGCGGCGCGGATGAGCTCGAAGGAATACTCAAGATTCTCCATCGTGGAGGTGGCCCTGTCCTCGACTATGATGCGCGAGGGGTCCACGCCCTTTGCTTCGAGCCAGATCTGCATGGCCTCGCCCTCCGTCATCGTCTCGCCCGGGCCCTGGCCGCCTGAGACCACGGCGACGCAGTCCGGGTGCGCCTCCAGCCAGGCCAGCGCGGCGTCCAGGCGGTTGCGCAGGGAGAGGGAGGGCACGTCCCCGTGCAGGCCCGCGCCCAGGACGACGATGTAGTCGCAGTCGGCCGGCGCGTCCGTGCGTGCGGCCTTCACTATGGGTATCTCGATTATGACGAAGACGACGACGCCTATGGCGAGCAGCGCCGTGACGACGATTTTGAGCACCCGCCCGGCAAAGCGGTAAAACACTATGAGCGCCGCGATGAGCGCGAGCAGCGCCGCAAAATAGGTGTGCCCCGTCGCGGCGAAGGCGAAGAGCCCCGCGGCGGCGAGCAGCAGTATGACGATGACGAGCCAGAGCTTATGTCTCATCCTGAAGTTCCTCCCATCTGGTATAGAGCGCGTCCAGCTCGGGGTCAAGGCGCGCCTTTTCGTCCTCCAGCTCCATTAGACGCTGATAGTCCGAGGCGTGTTCCCCCTCCTCACGCTCAATTTCCTTCAGACGGGACTCGATTTTTTCGATCTCACGCTCGCAGCGGCGGGCCTCCTTCTCGCGCTCGGGCGTGCCTTTTTTGCGCTGGGGCTTCTTCTCAGGCTTCGGCGCGGCGGCCTTCGCCGCCTGGGCTATGGCCTCCTGGCGCGCGCGGTATTCGCGGAATTCGGCAAAAGTGCCGCGGAAGTCCGTGACCTCTCCGTTTTCAATGCTCCAGATGCGCGTCGCGAACTTCTCTATGAAATACCTGTCGTGCGAGACGAAGAGCAGGGCCTCGGAGTAATCCGAGAGCGCGTCCTCCATCCACTCGCGGGAGGCGAGGTCGAGATGGTTCGTCGGCTCGTCCAGGATGAGAAGGTTGAGGTCCCCGCGCATGAGCATGCACAGGCGCAGGCGGCTCTGCTCGCCGCCCGAGAGCGTGCCGACGGCCTTGAGCGCGTCCTCGCCCGAAAAGCCGAAGGCGCCGAGCGAGTCCCGCGCCTCCTGGGGCGAGCAGCGGCAGTCGTAGATGAGCGTGTCGAGCGCCGAACGCTCTGGCTCGGCGAACTTCACGTGCTGGGGCAGGTAGGCGAGCTTCACCGCCGGGCCACGGCGCACCCAGCCCGAGTCCGGCTCCTCCTCGCCCACGATGAGCTTCACGAGCGTCGTCTTGCCGCTGCCGTTTTCGCCTATGACGGCCACGCGCTCCCCGCCCGCGACCTCCAGCGAGAGGCCCGAAAAGAGCTCCCGCCCGTCAAAGCCCTTGGCGAGCCCGTCCATGGCCAGGACCTCGTCGCCCCGGAACTCCCGCTCCCTGAAGGCGGCGTGGAGCTTGCGCTCCGTCTTAGGCTTTTCGGTCTGGCTGAGCTTCTCTATGCGCTTTTCCATGGAGAAGGCCCGCTTGTGCAGCTTGTCGTTGCCCATGAAGGCCCAGAGGTGCAGCTTCGCCGCCGCGGCTTCCAGCTGGGCTATCTTGGCCTGGTCCTTCTCGTATTTCCTGAGCTTTTCCTCAAAGCGGCGCTGACGCTCCACGGTGTAGAAGCTGTAGTTGCCGGAGTAGAGCTCCGCGCGCCCCTCCGTTATCTCCACGCAGCGCTGGGCCACGACGTCGAGGAAATAGCGGTCGTGGCTTATGGCGAGCACGGTGCCGCGGAAGTGGAGGATGTAGTCCTCCAGCCACTCCGTGGCGCGCATGTCGAGGTGGTTCGTCGGCTCGTCCAGCAGGAGGATGTCCGTGTCCTCAAGGATGAGCCGCGCGAGGTTCACGCGGGTCTTTTCGCCGCCGGAGAGCAGGGCAAACTCCCGCTGCCTCAGCTCGGTAGGGATATCGAGGCCGTTGGCCACGCGGTTGCGCTCATGGTCCATGTCGTAGCCGCCCAGGCGGCGGAAGTCGTCCGATAGCCTGTCGTACTCCGCCAGGAGCGCGGGGCTGCTGTCCGAGGCCATGAGGCCCTCCAGCTCCCGCATCCTGCCGGCCATGGCGCGCAGGCGGCTGTGCGCCTCGCGCAGCACGTCCTCCGTCGTCCAGCCCGCGGGGTAGACGGGTATCTGGCTTATGAGGCCCACGCGGCGGCCCTTCCGCACCGAGGCCGTACCCTCGTCCGGCTCGATCTCGCCCGAGAGGATGCGGAAGAGCGTCGTCTTCCCGCAGCCGTTCGCGCCCAGGATGCCCACGCGCTCCCCGGCCGCGACCTCAAAGCTCAGGCCGTCCAGCACCGGGTGGCCGACCTCGAAGGATTTTTTCAGTTCATGCACGCTTATGTCTGTCATGTTCAGGCTCCGCCCGTTTCATTTCTATATAGTGGTTTATAAAGCCCCCGAGCAGGAGGAAGTAGAAGCAGTAGAAGATCCATATCATCGCGACCATGATGGTGCCTATGTAGCCGTAGGCGCCGAAGCGGTCCGAGAGCGAGACGTAGAAGGAGAAGATGAAGGAGAAGGCCGCCCAGGCCACGGAGCTGAACACCGCCCCGGGCAGCTGCCGCCGGAACTTCAGCCGCCGCGCCGGCATCCACTTGTACAGCAGGCAGAACACCAGGGCCAGCAGCGCCAGGATGATGACGAAGCGCAGGTATTTGGCCAGCGTGAAGAGGAAGTCCAGCGAGTGGTTCACGGGCATGCTCTGCTCGATGTAGTCCAGGATCTTGCCGCCGTAGACCATGACGAAGAAGCTCAGCATCAGGATGAAGACGAAAATTATCATGTAGAAGCAGGCCCGCAGGCTGAAACGGATGTAGTCCTCCTTCCGCTCGGCGTCGTAGACCGAGTCCATGCCCCGCAGCAGGGCCTTCATGCAGGCCGAGGCCGACCAGATGGTCAGGAGGATGGAGACGGTCAGCGCCACGCGGCCGCCGTTATATATGCTCGTGACGATGAAGTAGACGATCTCATACAGCGAGTCCGGCACGTAGTCCGCAACGGCCTCAAGCACGACGTCCCTGGTGAGGGGGGTGTATTGCAGCACGGAGACGAGCAGCATTATGACCGGCACGAGCGACATGAAGAGGTAATAGGCGCAGGAGGACGAATAGGTCGTGAGCCTGCGGCTGCCCATGCCGCTGAAGAACTCGTCTACAGCGTCGTATATGTCCCGGAGCGTATCCTTCACGGAGCTTCCCCTCCTTTCCAACTCATCATTCTCTCACATCGCGGAGGAAATATCAAGCCAAAGCCCTCGACAGGGCTTTTCGCCGCGTTTTGCTGTTGCCAAAGCCGGCAAACTGCGCTATCCTGTGGGCAGGAGGCGACGGAACATGAAATTTACCTTCTACCACTTCAACTTCAATGTCCTCGATTTGGAAAGGAGCCTCAAGTTCTACGACGAGGCCCTGGGCCTCAGACCCGTGCGCGAAAAGACGGCGGCGGACGGCTCCTACAAGCTGGTCTTCCTCGGCGACGGGGAAACGGGCTTCCAGCTCGAACTCACCTGGCTGCGCGACCATAAGGAGCCCTACGACCTCGGCGAGGGCGAGATCCACCTCGCCCTGCGTGTGGACGACTACGAGGCCGCGCGCAAAAAGCACGAGGAGCTGGGCGTCGTCTGCTTCGTCAACGAGAAGATGGGCGTCTACTTCATCGAGGACCCGGACGGCTACTGGATAGAGATCCTGCCCGAGAAGCGCTGAGAAAAGCCCCGGTTTTCCGGGGCTTTCTCTTGCATATGGCGCGCGGGGCTGCTATAATAACGATATTATGAAGATGAGACGGCTCACATACGTCCAGACCATAGCTCTGGGCTTTTTCACCGTCATCGCGGCGGGTACTATACTGCTCATGCTGCCTGCGGCCTCTCAGAGCGGGAAGGCCACGGGTTTTGTAACTGCGCTCTTTACCGCGGTCAGCGCCTCCTGCGTCACGGGCCTCGTCCTCGTGGATACGGCGACGTATTGGACGGGCTTCGGCCAGGCGGTGATCCTCCTGCTCATCCAGCTCGGCGGCCTCGGCTTCATGACCATCGCCACGCTCTTCTCCCGCCTCGTGCGCCGGCGCATGAGCATGCGCGAGCGCGGCGTCATGGCCGAGAGCATCAACACCGTCCGCGTGGGCCGCATCATGGAGATAACCTCCACCATCGGCCTCGGGACGCTCATCTTCGAGCTGGCGGGCGCGGTGCTCCTGGCTATCCGCTTCATCCCCGAGTTCGGCCTGGGGCAGGGGCTCTGGTACTCGGTCTTCCACTCCGTCTCAGCATTCTGCAACGCGGGCTTCGACCTCATGGGCGTCAAGGCGCCCTTCTCCTCCCTGGTGTCCTATTCTGACGACGCGCTGGTGAGCATCACCATAATGCTGCTCATCATCCTCGGCGGCATAGGCTTCCTCGTCTGGTATGACGTGAGGCAGAAGGGCCTGCGCTGGAAACGCTACGATCTGCAGACGAAGCTCGTCATCCTGACGACGCTCATACTCATCTTCGGCGGCGCGCTGCTCTTCTTCTTCCTGGAGCGGGGCCGCATGAACGCGGACATGCCGCTCGGCGAGCAGATACTCGTGAGCTTCTTCTCGGCCGTGACGCCGAGGACCGCAGGCTTCAACAGCGTGGACACCGCCGCGCTCTCGGACGCCTCGAAGCTCCTGACCGTCATACTCATGTTCATAGGCGGCAGCCCCGGCTCCACCGCGGGCGGCATCAAGACCACCTCGGCCGCCGTCGTGTTCATCTTCCTCTTTTCGGGCATACGCGGCAGGCGCGGGGCCTACGTCTTCGGCCGCCGCATCCCGGACGACGCGATGAAGCGCTCGGGCATGATAGCCAGCACGAACCTCATGCTGGCCCTCTTCGGCGCGCTGGTCCTGTGCGGGACGCAGTCCCTGCCCCTGGGCGACGTGCTCATCGAGGTCTTTTCCGCCATAGGCACGGTGGGCATGTCCACCGGCATCACGCGCGAGCTCACCACGCTCTCGGCCCTCGTCGTGGCCCTGCTCATGTACTGCGGCAGGGTGGGGAGCGTATCCTTCGCCATGGCGCTGCTGGAGCGGCGCACAGACCCGCCCGTGACCTACCCCGAGGAACAGGTCACAGTAGGCTGACAGGAGGTCACAAAACCATGAAATCCTTCCTCATCATCGGCATGGGCACCTTCGGCCACCACCTCTGCCGCGCGCTCTGCAAGCTGAAGTGCGAGGTCATGATAGCCGACCAGAACGGCGAGGCCCTGGAGGACATGCTCCCCTACGTCGCCTCCGCCAAGATCTGCGACTGCGCCAACATCGAGGTGCTGCGCTCCTTCGGCGTGCAGCAGTTCGACGCCTGCTTCGTCTGCGTGAACCAGAACTTCCAGGCCTGCCTGGAGATAACCGACCAGCTCAAGGAGCTGGGGGCGAAGCGCGTCTACAGCAAGGCCGACCGCGACCTGGAGGCCAAGTTCCTCCGCCGCTGCGGCGCCGACTTCATCATCTACCCCGAGCGCGACGCCGCCGAGCGCATCGCCGTGCGCGAGTCTTCGGAGCGCATCTTCGACTTCATCGGCCTCTCGGAGGGCTGCGCCATCTGCGAGATCGAGGTCCCCGGGGACTGGCTGGGCCGCTCCGTGGCCGAGGTCGGCCTGCGCAGCCGCCACGGCCTCAACCTCATCGCCGCCAAGCGCGGCGAGCGGCTCCACCCCGTCCTCGACCCCGCCTACGTATTCGCAAAGGACGAACACGTGCTCGTGCTCGGCAGCCTCGACGATATACGCAAAGCCACCAGGGACTGACAGGCCCCTGCGCGCACACTGAAAGGATCTGTTGCAAACTTGCTCACACTCAAGAGCATCACCAAGGACTACCTCGCCGGGGATATGAGCGTCCACGCGCTCCGCGGCGTCAGCATCAGCTTCAGGGAAAGCGAATTCGTCTCCGTCCTCGGCCCCTCGGGCTGCGGCAAGACGACGCTGCTCAACATCATCGGCGGCCTCGACAAGTACACGGAGGGCGACCTCATAATAAACGGCCGCTCCACCAAGGAGTACGGCGACAAGGACTGGGACACCTACCGCAACCACTCCATCGGCTTCGTCTTCCAGACCTACAACCTCATCCCGCACCAGAGCGTGCTCGCCAACGTCGAGCTCGCCCTCACCATCTCCGGCGTCTCCCGCGCGGAGCGCAGGGAGCGGGCGGTCCGGGTGCTCGAAAAGGTCGGCCTGGGCGACCAGCTCTACAAAAAGCCCAACCAGATGTCCGGCGGCCAGATGCAGCGCGTCGCCATAGCCCGCGCGCTCATAAACGACCCCGACATCCTCCTCGCGGACGAGCCCACCGGCGCCCTCGACTCCGAGACCAGCGTGCAGATAATGGAGCTGCTCAAGGAGATAGCCCAGGACAAGCTCGTCGTCATGGTCACGCACAACCCCGACCTGGCCGAGCGCTACTCCACCCGCATCGTCCGCCTGCTCGACGGCGAAGTCAAGGGCGACACCGACCCCTTCGACCCCGAGACCGTCCCCGTAAAGGCGGAGGAAACGGGCAAAAAGCGCCCCTCCATGAGCTTTTTCACCGCGCTTTCCCTCTCACTCAACAACCTCATGACCAAGAAGGCCCGCACCATCCTCACGGCCTTCGCCGGCAGCATAGGCATCATAGGCATAGCCCTTATCCTCTCGCTCTCGAACGGCATCCAGACCTATATCGACCGGGTGCAGGAGGACACGCTCTCCTCCTACCCGCTAACCATCGAGGCCGAGGCCGCGGACCTCGGCTCCATGGTCGAGGCACTCAGCGGCGCTCACGGCGAGGCCGCCGGCGGCGCTCAGCACGAGCTTGACGCCGTCTACTCCAACGTCGTCATGTACGACCTCATGGACAGCCTCAACACCATGGATGTGAACACGAACAACCTCAAGGCTTTCAAGGAGTTCATAGAGTCCGGAGACAGCGGCCTTGAGGACTACGTCAGCGCCGTACAGTACGGCTACGACCTCGGCTTCGACGTTTACACCCGGGACGCGGACGGCAAGGTCGTGAAGTCCGACGTCATCTCCCTGCTCAACGACATGATGGGCAGCGTCTACGGCGGCGATTTCTCCAGCTACTTCGACACGATGGGCGATTTCTACTCCAGCTTCGAGGTCTGGCAGGAGATGCTCCCCGGCGAGGGCGGCAGCCTCATCGACGACACCGTCCTCGGCCAGTACGACGTCATCTACGGCTCCTGGCCCCAGAGCTACGACGAGGTCGTGCTCATCGTGGACAAGAACAACGAGGTGAGCGACCTCGTGCTCTACTCCCTCGGCCTGCGCACCGAGGAGCAGATGGCCGACGGATTCGAGGCCTCCATGTCCGGCGAGACGCTCGACGCCGAGGTCGAGAGCTGGAGCTATGAGGAGCTGTGCGGCCTCAGCTTCAAGCTCATCGCCCGGCCCGAGTACTACGTCTGCGACGAGGAGACCGGCGGCTACACGGACCTCACCGCCACGAGCGCCGGCATGGACTACCTCTACGACTCCAAGGACCGCGGCATCAGCCTCAAGATAAGCGGCATCGTCCGCCAGAACGAGGACGCCGTCGCCGGCATGATGACCGGCGCCATAGGCTACACCTCCGCCCTCACCGACAAGGTCATCGAGCTCTCGAACGAGGCCGACATAGTCAAGGCCCAGCTTGCAGACCCCGGCACCGACGCCATCCTCGGCCTGCCCTTCGCCACCGGCGAGGAGCCGGAGCCGACCCTGGACGAAATCAAGGCAGACGTGGACGAGTACATCGAGGGCCTCGACGTCTCCGGCCGCGCCGCGCTCTACACCGACCTCACCGAGCGCGCGCCCGAGGACTACGTGGAGCTCACCGTCGAGCAGGCCATGCAGGGCATGACCCGCGAGTATATCGAGGAGATGATGCTTGAGGGCTACGCCGTCGAGATGGGCGTGGACCCCGAGACCATCCGCGACTACATCGCGGACATGGACGACGAGACGCTCATGGACTACGTCCGTGAGATGACCGCCGAGGCTGTCCGCGAGCAGTACGCCGACGCCGCGCGCGCCCAGCTGGCCGCCATGAGCGCCGAGCAGCTGGCCATGGCCCTCTCCATGAGCCCGCTCACCGACGAGCAGTACGAGTACGTCTACGCCGAAAAGCTGCCGCCGAAGTACTCCGAGAGCACGTATGAGGAGAACCTTGAGCTCCTGGGCTACGTGGATAAGGACAGCCCGAGCTCCATAAGCCTCTACGCCGCCAGCTTCGCGGACAAGGACGAGATAGCCCGCATCATCTCCGAGTACAACGCCGCCGCCGAGGATGAGGAGGACGAGATAAGCTACACCGACTACGTCGCCATCCTCATGAGCTCGGTCTCCACCATTATCAACGCCATAAGCTATGTGCTCATAGCCTTCGTGGCCATCTCGCTCGTCGTCTCCAGCATAATGATAGGCATCATCACCTACATCTCCGTGCTTGAGCGCACGAAGGAGATAGGCATCCTCCGCTCCATAGGCGCGTCGAAGCGGGACGTCTCCAACGTCTTCAACGCCGAGACGCTCATCGAGGGCTTTGCCGCCGGCGTCATCGGCATAGGCATCACCCTGCTGCTCATCATCCCCATAAACGCCATCGTACAGAACCTGACGGGCATAGAGAGCCTGCGGGCCATCCTGCCGGCCTCCGGAGGCGTCGCGCTCGTCGTCATCTCCATGATTCTGACCTTCATAGCGGGGCTCATCCCCTCCGGCTTCGCCGCGAGGCGCGACCCCGTGGAGGCATTGAGGACTGAATAAAATGCACTATCTGAGACAGGGCCGGGGCTTTTACCGCAGCGCTATAGCCCTGATGCTGCCCATGATCCTGCAAAACCTCGTCACGAACTGCATGGCCCTGGCCGACTCCTTCATGGTCGGGGCCCTGGGCGAGACGGAGCTGGCCGCCGTGACCATGGCCAACTCCGTTTTCTATGTCCTGTCGCTCATTATCTTCGGCATACAGAGCGGCACGGGAGTCCTTGTCGCACAGTATTACGGCAAGGGCAGGCTGGATGCGATAAACCGCATCATGGGCATGGGCTACTATGTCTCCCTGGGCCTCACCGCGCTCATAGCCCTGCTGGCCTTTTTCTTCCCCATGCAGCTCATGCAGCTCGTCACGAACAACCCCGACCTCTGGGAGCCGGGCGCGGAGTACGCGCGCATCGTGGGCTTTTCCTACGTCTGCATGGCCTTCTCCGGCGTCTACATCGCCGTCCAGCGCAGCATGGAGAACCCTGGCCTCGGCGCCATACTCCTGACCGTCTCCGGAGCGCTGAACATCCTGCTCAACTATATGTTCATCTTCGGTAAATGGGGCGCGCCCGCCATGGGCTGCGCCGGAGCCGCCGTTGCCACGCTGCTCAGCCGCGTGTTCGAGGTCCTGGTCGTCACCGGCTGCTTCTTCCGGAGCAAGCGCCTGCCCGTGAAGCCGGGCCTCATGCTCAGGCCGGGCCGGATAATCGCCGGAGACTTCATCAAATACTCCCTGCCCGTCGTGCTCAACGAGGGTATGTGGAGCCTCGCAATGTCGCTCTTTTCCATCATCATGGGCCACATGCCGAACAGCACGCCCATCCTTGCCGCCTACACCATCGCCGGCAACATCGACCGCATGGCTGCCGTCGCCCTCTTCGCCGCCGGCAACGCCACCGCCGTGATCATAGGCCGGGACATAGGCTGCGGGGATACGAAGGAGATCTACGGCAAGGGAGTGGCGCTCAACTTTGTCTGCTTCGTCACCGGCATCATAAGCATGGGCCTCCTGCTCACCATCCGCGCGACGCTGCTCGACGGCTTCATCTTCCCGCTCATGGACATCTCCGCCGAGGCTGGGGAGCTGGCCAAGATGATGCTGGCCTTCATCGCCGTCGTCATGCCCCTGCGCAGCCTCAACCTCTGCAACATCGTCGGCGTATTCCGCGGGGGCGGGGACGTGCGCTTCGGCCTGATTTGCGACATAGGCCCGCTCTACTGCGTCTGCCTGCCCGCCGCCGCCCTCTGCGGCCTTGTATTCGGCCTCGGCATCACCGCCGTCTACGTCTGCATCTGCCTGGACGACTTCTGCAAGGTCTTCCTCTGCCTGCCCAGGCTCCGCTCCGGCAAGTGGATAAACTCCGTCACGCGCGAGACGCTGTGAACAAACGCCCCGGTTGACGCCGGGGCGTTTTTGTTGGACATAAAGTAAAATATACTTGACATTATGTCGCGTGGGTGTTATGATGCAGGCACAGGAAAGGAAGGGTGGAAAATGAACGACTATGATGAGCGGCAGATACTGGCGAGGGGCCGGGCCTTCATGTGGGGCTTTTTCACGCTGATGCTCTGTCTTATGGCATATGGGTTTACGGATATGCTCATAGAGCCCTGGTGCGACACGCTGACGGGCTGCATCATCTGCATCTGCGTGTCGCTTTTGGTGTTTGCGTCCATCTGCATAAGGCAGGACGCCTTTGCGGGCATCGGGCGCAACCGGAAGCGAAATCAGACGGTGCTGCTGGTGCTGACGCTGGTGAATCTGATGTTCGGCGTATCGCATGTTATCGACGGCGACCTGCTGAGGGAGGGGTTGCTGTGTTTCCGCTCGGTGAACCTGATAGTGGGTGTGACGACGGGGCTGGTGCTGCTGGTGTACTGGCTGCACGGGCTGCGTGAGCGGGGCGAGGCGGAATGAAGAATCTGCGTCTCAAGTCCGCACGCGCGGCGCTGGACATGTCGCAGCAGCAGCTGGCCGACGCCGTCGGCGTCTCGCGGCAGACCATAAACGCCATTGAAAAGGGCGACTACAATCCGACGATAAGGCTCTGCCTTGCCATCTGCAAGGCGCTGGGCAAGACGCTGGACGAACTGTTCTGGGAAGACTGAGCCGCGCCCGTGCTTAAAAGTTTTTTGCCACGCTTTTTTACAAAAAAGCGGGCGGGGTCCGGGGGCGGCGCCCCCGGTCGCGCGCCGCAGCGCGCGAAATGCCCCTTGTGCCAAAGAAGCGCAGGAGGGCCGCCCGCGAAAATCGAATGAAAACGCCGCCCGTTCGGGCGGCGTTTTCACTATTTCCCGCATTGTGACCCGCGCCCGGAAAATCCCGCGGCACGCGGTCCGTTCCGCAGGGACCCGTAGGGGTCGGCGTCCTCGACGACCCTTTCCTTCGTCCACCGACAGCCCCACGGTGTCACGTGAGGCTGCGGGCGGCTTAGGCCGCCCGCAAAGGGGGAACCCCCGGCGAGGGTTCCCCCTTTACCCCCTCCTGCGCTTCTTTGGCATAGAGAAACGCCCAGGGGCTCCGCCCCTGGACCCCGCCCGCTTTTTTGTAAAAAAGCGGGGCAAAAAACTTTTACTTGGCTAGACTTCCACCAGCCCAAGCCCCTCGCCCTTGGGGCGAGTGATCCAATCCGTCCGCGAAGCGGA
>UQUO01000040.1 GCA_900544295.1 uncultured Eubacteriales bacterium
CGAGTGGGAGAGGCGGGTGGGTCCCGAAACCTCACGGGGGCGCCACCACCCCAAAGGCGTTTTTCTTTGGGGCTCCACCCCGTTTCTTTGGGCAAGACCAAAGAAATGGGGTGGAACAGCAGCACAAGGCAAAACCAACCGCCAGCAAAACGGCGAGTTCCTGAAACCTACGTCCGGGCGGCGCTGGAACCCCGCCCCTACAGAGGACCTGGTTGAACGGAAAGCGGCAAAGACGCCGCCCTTTCGGGCGGCGTCTTTGGTTTTCACAGCAGCAGCCAGATCATAATCGGCATCGTCACCGCAGAAAGCACCGTGCCTATAAACACACACTCGGATGCATAGCCCTCGTCGCGCCCACACTCGATCGCAAAAAGCGTAGCTATCATCGCCGTGGGTGCGGAGGCGAGAATGACGGTGACACCCAAAAGCATCTCGTCCGTCACAAAGAGTCTGGTGACAAACCAGACCACAACGGGCGCCACCAGCAGCTTTATCGCCACAACGGCGTAGACCCGCCAGTTGCCCGCCGCGCTCTTGAGCGAGACGGAGCCAAGGCTCGTGCCGACTATGAGCATGGACATCGGTATCGTCGCCCCGCTCATCGTACCAAAGGCGTCCGACACGAACTTCGGCACCTCTATGCCGCTCAGGAAGAGCAGCACCGCCAGCAGCGAGGCAACCAGGGGCGGGGCCAGCGCCTTGCGGACCGTCAGGCCCTTCATCCCCCCGCGCACCGCGCCCAGGCCCACAGTGTAGGCCATAAGGTTGAAGGGTATGTTAGAGATGGCCGCAATGAAAATGCCGTCCGCGCCGTAGAGTGCCTCTATGACCGGGAAGCCCAGGAACACCGTGTTCGCAAAGGTCACGGCAAAGAAGGTTATGCCCGAGCGTTCCTTTCCGGGGCGCAGCAGCTTTGCCGTCAAAAAGCCCAGCGTGGACATGACGGCAAACATGACCACAAAGCACAGCGTCACAAAGCCTACACCGGTTAAATCCATCTCCATGTCCGTGTTCATGACCGAATAGAGTATCGTGAACACGAGCAGGACGTTCATGACGACGCCCGAGATGCGCCGGTTGAATTCCGGCCCCGTAAGGCCGATTTTGGCGCAGACAAAACCGACCACCATTATAAACACGAGTATCCCCATCTGGGATACCACTTGCGACATATCCATTTACCGCTTTCCCCTTACTCCCCTGTTTTTAAATGTGCAGCAGCAAGGTCGCCAGAGTGAAGTAGATGAGCAGGGACACAGCGTCGGTTATGGTGGATATGAGCGGGCTTGCCATCACCGCGGGGTCTATGCCTATCTTCTCAGCCGCCATGGGCAGGGTGCTGCCCACGGCCTTGGCGAACATGACTACGAATATCAGCGTCACGGAGACGGTAGCCGCCACGAGCACCGTAACCTCGGCGTTGCCCAGCAGCATCCGGTCCACCAAAAGCATCTTCACAAAGTTCACCGCCGCCAGCGTTACGCCGCAGGCCACGGCAACCCTTATCTCCTTCCACACCACCATAAGGATGTCCTTAGGCTCCGTGTCGCCCAGGCTCAGGCTTCGGATGACCGCAGTCGAGCTCTGGGAGCCTGAATTGCCGCCTGTGCCCATCAGCATGGGTATGAAGCCCGTCAGCACGGCACAGCTTGCAAGCGCGTCTTCAAAGCCGGTTATTATCATGCTGGTAAAGGTGGCCGACAACATGAGGAACATCAGCCAGGGTATCCTGCGCTTCCACATCTCCAGTACGCCCGTGCGCGAATAGGGCTTATCCGAGGGCGCGATACCGGCCATGCGGTCGAAGTCCTCCGTGGCCTCCTCCTGCAGCACGTCGATGACGTCGTCAACCGTGACGATGCCGACCAGCCGGCCCTCCTTATCCACGACCGGGATGGCTAACAGGTCGTAGTCCGAGATGCGCTCCGCGGCCTCCACTCGCTCATCCGTCGTGCGGCAGAAGATGACGTTCGTGTCCATGATGTCCTCGATGACGGCCTCGTCGTCAGAGAGGAGCAGATCCTTCACCGTCACGACACCCTCAAGCTTCCTGTCCGCCGAGGTGACGTAGCAGACGTATATCGTCTCCTTGTCCTCGCCTATGCGGCGGATGCGCGCGATGGATTCGCGGACGTTCATGTACTTTTTGAGGTCCACGAACTCGGCGGTCATGATACTGCCCGCCGAGTCGTCGGGATATTTCAGATACTGATTTATAAGGTTGCGCGTGGCGGGCGTGGCGTTGCGCATGACGCGCTTTACGATGTTCGCAGGCAGCTCTTCCATCATATCGACGGCATCGTCCACGTACATGTCCTCTATGATGAGGGCAAGCTCCGTGTCGGTGATGGAGTTGATTATCGTCTCCTGCTCCGGCGCGTCGAGCTCCGCAAAGACCTCCGCTCCCCGCTCCTTTGAGAGCAGGCGGAACACGGTGGCCATGCGCTTGCCGTCCTCCTCGCCCAGCTCAGTGAGGAATTCGGCTATGTCAAATTCGTTCATATCCTCCAGCTCAAGCTGGAGGGCCTTCATCCTATGCCCCTCAAGCAATTCACGGAGGTGCTCCAGGCGAAGCTCGCCGCTGTTTTCGTCCAAACCCGCTCACCTCTCCCCGAATCAATTCTCAGATGCCGAGGTACTCCCTCTGCACGTCGTTCATCTCGTCTATCTCTACGCCCATGGAGGCGAGCTTTCTGCGCGCCACGGCCTTGTCTATCTCCTCCGGGACCTTCAGCGGCGCGCAGGGCAGGCTGCCGCGGTTCTTCGCCAGATACTCCGCCGAAAGCGCCTGTATGGCAAAGCTCATATCCATTATCTCCGCCGGATGTCCGTCCGCGGCGGCCAGGTTCACAAGGCGGCCCTTGGCGATGACGAACAACGTCTTGCCCTCGGGCAGCTCGTAGCCCGTGATATTGTGCCGCGCCTCGTAGCTCCTGACGGCGTATTCCTTCAGGCCCGCCATGTCTATCTCCACGTCGAAGTGGCCTGCGTTCGTGAGGATGGCCCCGTCCTTCATGAGGCCGAAGTGCTCCTTCGTGATGATGTCGCGGCAGCCGGTGACGGTGCAGAAGATGTCGCCCAGCTTCGCGGCCTCACGCATGGGCATGACTTCATAGCCGTCCATGACCGCCTCCAGCGCGTGGACCGGGTCAGGCTCCGTCACGATGACCTTCGCGCCCAGGCCCGCCGCGCGCAGGGCCACGCCCTTGCCGCACCAGCCGTAGCCGGACACGACGACGTATTTGCCCGCGACTATCAGGTTCGTCGTGCGCATGATGCCGTCCCAGACGCTCTGGCCCGTGCCGTAGCGGTTGTCGAACAGGTGCTTGCAGTCCGCGTCATTCACCATCATCATGGTGAAGGGCAGGATGCCGTCGCGCGCGAGCTTCTTCAGGCGGATTATGCCGGTGGTCGTCTCCTCGCAGCCGCCTATGACACCGGGCAGGAGATCGGCAAACTTCGTGCGCATGAGCTCCACAAGCTCGCCGCCGTCGTCGATGATGATGTTGGGGCCGACGGCCAGGACTGCTTCCAGCTGCTTTTCGTACTCCTCCGGCGTCGCGCCGTGGGTGGCGTGGACCTCCAGCCCTCCGGCGGCCAGGGCAGCGGCCACGTCGTCCTGCGTCGAGAGGGGGTTCGAGCCCGTGACGTACATCTCCGCACCGCCCGCTGCCAGCACGCGGCAAAGATAGGCCGTCTTGGCCTCCAGATGGACGGACAGCGCCACCTTCATGCCCGCAAAGGGCTTCTCGCGCTCAAAATCCGCCTCGATGCCGCGCAGCACTGGCATATTCCGGCGCACCCAGGCTATCTTCACTTCTCCGGATGGGGCAAGGGCGATGTCTCGGATATCGTTCATTAGGAAATACCTCCCGCATACAATATTTATAACTATTTTATTCTAACACCTCTGCGCCCGCGCTTCAAGCGCAATATGCCCCGCCTTTGTGTTAAAGAAAACGCAAAAAAGGAGCCGCCGCATTGTGCGGCGGCTCCGGGCCTTATTGTTTTTCGTCCGCAGGCTCCTCCCCGTCGGGCTTCGGCCGCTCCCTCGTCCAGAACCAGCCAGCCACGTAGACGGCCAGCATGAGGACGATGGTGGGCACGGGCCCCGCGGTGACGCCGAACAGCTCGCCGCAGAGGTACACGAGGCCGAACACGGCCACCATGCCGAGGACGGTTATAGCCCACTTGAGAGGCTTTTTCATGGATCAGTAGCTCTTGTCTATCGCCTCGGGGTGCTCTTTGATGAACTTCTTGTTCTTCTTGTTGCCGATGATGAGGACCGGCAGCACGATGGCGACAAGGGCGAGGTAGCCGTCGTAGCCGTAGGCGTAGGTGATGATGTTGCTGATGCCGATGAAGCTCAGGCTCATGCAGACGGCGACCATGATGACGCCGATGATGCTCATGCGGATCTTCTCGTGTACGTCGCTCTTCACGAAGAACTTCTTGTCGATGCGGAGGATCATCGTGTAGATGAGGGTGACGCAGGTGGAGATGAAAGCGCAGAACAGCAGGATGCTGTAGCAGACGACCAGCCAGTCCCAGCCGATGGTGTTGCAGATGAAGAGGTTGGGCAGCGCGGTCTGGCCGGCGGCGACGATCTCGTCCTTCCAACCGAGCAGCATGAGGCCGGACAGGGCCAGCATGCCGCCGTTCATGATGCCGCCGAGGATGCCGGCCTTCTTGACGCCCTTGCGGTTCAGGGTGACGGCCGCGGCTATCATGGGCGGGATGGACACGCACTGGAAGCCGCAGTAGATGATGACGCCGCGCCAGAAGGCGGTGCCCGGGGTGTTGAGGGGCTGGCTGAAGGCGGCGGCGACCTCGCTCGGGTGGTTCGCTATGCCGACGATGATCATGACGCCGGCGGTGATGAGGATACCGGTGGAGAGTATCGTGGAGGCCGCGATGATGAGCTTGACGCCGAACAGACACAGGACGATGAGCATGACCGCGACGAGTATCGTGCTGCCCAGGGTCCCCAGGGCCGGGACGACCTGCACAACCAGCAGCGCCGCGCCGTTGATCGCCGCAGCGACTGCCGCAAGGATGATGACTATGTAGAAAATTTCAAACGATATGGCCAGCGCCGGGTACGGCTGCCACAGCTCGCGGAAGGTGTCGTTATAGTTGTCAAGCCCGCGCAGTCGGGCAAACTTCATTATAACGTAGATAACATAGGCAAGTATGCCCATGGATATAAGCGGAAATATTACGGCCGTCCAGCCGTAGTTTACGAAGTAGCTCAGGACCTGGTTGCCGGTCGCGAAACCCGCGCCGACGTGTGTGCCAAACCAAACAGAGGCAACTGAAAATCCAGCTGCCCAAGTTCCTTTGGTCACCGCCGATTTTTCATTCATTTCTCGGTGCTCCTTCCCTTTTTTGATTTTTTCTCCCTCTGTTCATACTGGCCGAGCCAATATGGCGTGATTATAGACCGGGGGCAAGGCTTGTATCAATTTTAATGAATTTATCTGCTCTTAAAAAGCATTTTGCATCGATTTAAAAGCAACGTTAGAGCTTTAATTAGGCGAATGTTTCCCATAGGGTAAATCGTTAAAAAGTCTACAGGTTATCGGGGCTTTTTTGGGCCTTTTTGAAGCGGCGTTAATAAAATAACTTGAGGCGTCCGCCGCGATTTTGCATTTTTCAAAAGCATTTCTTTTAGCTCAATATCTGTGCATTTGGGAAAATTGTGCGCACATCTTGATAATCGGGTGGGATTGTGGTAAATTGAGAGTGGCAAACAGAATCCTTTTTTGTGCAAAAGGACGGCAATATCGCTGAAATTGCGCTTGAGGTGATTTTTTTACAATGAACCGGGAAAAGCTCGAAAACTACCTTGAAAAAAACCCCTTTGCCAAGCTCAGCGAGGTCGTCACGCAGATACTCTACGACCAGATCGTCGTGCTGGATATACCCCCCGCCTCCAAGCTCAACATTAACCAGATCGCCACCGATTTGGGCATCTCGCGCACGCCTGTCGTCGAGGCGATAAACCGGCTCCAGGCCATCGGCTTTGTGGAAACGAAGCCCAAGGCCAGCGGCTTTTACGTCACGGACATGAACCTGCTGGACATGATAGACCTCTACGACGCGCGCACGGCCATAGAGTGCGAGGCCGCCGCCCTCTGCGCGGACAAGGCCAGCCCCGAGGCCATCGCCCAGCTCGACAATCTTGCCACCGAGTTTAAAAAGGCCGTCCCCAGGATGGACGGCAAGCGGCTCAAGGAGACCGACATGCCCTTCCACAAGCTCATCGTCGAGGCCTCCGGCAACAAATACCTCATCCGCAGCTACAACGAGCTGCTGCCCAACCTCACCATGTACCAGGGCTCCTGGCCCAAGTTCATAAGCCCCGAGCAGTCCAACCCCTGGTCCAGCCAGGTGGTGCACCAGCATGGGGCCATAGTTTCCTCCATCAAGCTGCACATCCCCGCCCTCGCCCGCCAGGCGATGGCGGAGCACATAAAATCCAGCCTCAACTTCGTCGCCTACTCCGACAACACGGACGACCCCTTCTGGATAGTCAAGCGCTCCTCGGAGAAGAACGACCGCGGGCAGGGCAAGTAAGGAGAACGCAAACTATATGAAGATCGCAATGATAGGCTCCGGCGCCGCGGGCAGCGTGTTCGCGGCATATCTGCGCCGCGGGGGCGCGGAGCTCTACCTCGTGGACCGCTACAAGGCCCACATGGACAAGATAGCCGCGGAGGGCCTCACCTTCCGCTGCAAGGGCGAGGAATGTGTCCTCACGGGCTTCCACACCGCCGACTGCGCGGCCTGCCTGCCCGAAATGGACATCGTCATCCTCATGGTCAAGGCCACGCAGACCGACGGCGTCATGCCGGACGTCATGCGCTGCGTCGGGCCGGACACCGTCCTCGTCTCCCTGCAGAACGGCATAGGCAACGATGAGATCCTAATGAAATATGTCCCCGCCGGACGCATCATGTACGGCGCCGGCGTCATTGGCACGGAGCTCTGCGGGCCGGGAGTCTGCGTCTCCAAGCCCGAGGACGGCATACAGATGTTCTTCGGCGCGGTGGAGAAGTCCCCGCAGACGGACAGGGCCGGAAAATACCTTGAGGAATGCTTTGAGGCCGGCGGCTGCCACGCGAGCTTCGAGGACGACGTGCGCGTCCTGCTCTGGAAAAAGGCCGTCACGAACAGCGGCTACAACGCCGTCTGTGCCGTGAGCCGCATGCGCCTGCGCTATGTCATGGACAACGACTGGGGCATGAAGCTGCTCATGAACGTCTGGAAAGAGGGCTGCGCCGTTGCCAAGGCCCTCGGCGTGGGCGACATCTGGCCGCTCATAGAGGCCGACATCGGCAACCTGCGCGAAAATCTCGGCGACTACTACCCCAGCATGGCCCAGGACGCCGTGCTGCACCACCGCCAGACTGAGATAAACGTCCTGAACGGCGCCATCGCCCGCTACGGCGAGCGGCTGGGCATACCCACCCCCTACAACAGCGTACTTGCGGACCTCATCTCCTGCATACAGGACAACTACTCCAACCAGTACGGGATGGAGAACGGTTAAACTGCGCGCTCCGCCCCCGAAAGGGGGCGATAACCACATACAGCGGCATCAATAAGCATAGGAGGAAGAGAAATAATGAAAATCGCAATGGTAGGTTCCGGCGCTGCCGGCAGCGTGTTCGCCAGCTATCTCCGCGCGGGCGGGGCTGACATGACCCTCGTTGACCCCTACAAGGCCCACATGGACAAGGTCGCGAAGGACGGCATGAAGTTTACCATCTATCCCGACAAGACCACCATCCTTACCGGCTTCAAGACCGCTTATTCTGCCGACGACATCGGCATTATGGACATAGTTATCTTCATGACCAAGGCCAACCAGCTTGAGAGCGCCATCCAGGGCGCCAAGCCCTGCATCGGCCCGAACACCGTGCTCGTCTCCCTGATAAACGGCCTGGGCAACGACGACAAGCTGCTCAAGTACTACCCCGCCTCCCGCTGCATGGTCGGCTCCGGCGTCATCGGCACCGCGCTCGACGGCCCCGGCGGCTGCATCTCCACCCCCAGCGAAGGCGTCATCATGAACTTCGGCGCGCTGGAGAACAACGAGCTCACCATCGCCGCCGGCAAGTATATGGAGGAGTGCTTCAACAAGGGCGACTGCGAGGCCGTCTTCCGTGAGGACGTGCTGCCCTTCATCTGGAAGAAGGTCATCGTGAACTGCACCGTCAACACCGTCTGCGCCGTCACCCGCCTGAAGATAGGCTACGTCGAGAACAACCCCTACGGCAAGAAGCTCTTCCACAACGTCATCCGCGAGTGCTGCGCCGTCGCCGAGCACAAGGGCGTCCACATCGACCCGGACGAGTTCATCCGCGTTGACCACCAGCACATCATCGACAACATCAGCGACTACTACCCCAGCATGGCCCAGGATATGCTCTACAAGAAGCTGCGCACCGAGGTCGATACCCTGACCGGCACCATCAGCGACTACGGCAAGCAGTTCAACGTCCCCACCCCGACCTGCGACGTGCTCAGCGACATCGTCCGCTGCGTCCAGGACAACTACGACAACCAGTACGGCGAGAAAAACGGCGCCGTCAACGCCTGACACATTCCCGGCAGAGGCTTGCCCCGCCTGAGTAAACGGAGGAAATGATGAAAGAGGTCATAGTTCTCATAGGCAACTACGGCTCCGGAAAGACGGAGCTGGCGTTAAACTTTGCCTTCCAGGCCGCGCGCGCGGGCAAAAAGGTCGAGCTCATTGACCTCGACATGGTCAACACCTACTTCCGGCTCACGGACAGGGGCAACCTCATAAAATCCCGGGAGATAAGGCTCGTATCCCCCAACTTTGTACACTCGAGCGTGGAGACGCTCTCCCTCCCGGCGGAGGTTGCCTCCGCCTTTGCGCTGGACTGGGACACGGTCATCTTCGACGTCGGCGGCGACCCCGCCGGAGCCACGGCGCTCGGCCGCTACCATGAGGACTTTGCAGCCCTGCCCGAGGGCAGTCTGCAGGTCCTCAACGTGGTGAACACCCGCCGTCCGATGGCCGGCACCCCGGAAAAGCTCATCTCTCTCATGGAGGGCATGGAGCGCCATTCGCGCCAGAAAGTTTCCGGCTTTGTGAACAACACCAATCTCGCCCGCATGGCCTGCCCGGAGGACCTCCGGGACGGTTACGAGGTAATACGCGAGGCCTCGATACGCTCCGGGGTACCCGTGCTGTATACGACGGGCAGGCCCGACCTGCTGGAGGGCTTCCTCCGCGAGGGGCACGACCCTGCCTATATCGGCACCCCCATGCCCATCGAGACCTTCATGCACAGGGATTGGGAGACCTTCACAAAGGAGGGCCTGTGACGCGCCGGTGTGCCGCGTCAACATCTGTTCAGGAAGGCGTGATGCAAGAAAAACTGCGTCGGGAAACTCATTATTATTCATGAAATGAGGTAAAAGCATGGTTAAACTCACGATCAACGAAGAACGCTGCAAGGGCTGCGGTCTCTGCGTCAGGGCCTGCCCCAAAAAGCTCTTGCAGATCTCGAAAACCAAGCTCAACGCCAAAGGCTATCACCCGGCCGAGATGACCGACATTTCGGCCTGCATCGCCTGCGCGTCCTGCGCCCGCACATGTCCGGATGTGGTCATCCACATTGAGAAGGAATAGGAGGAACTAGATATGGCATTGACTCTTATGAAGGGCAGCGAAGCCATAGCTGAAGCCGCGATCCGCGCCGGCTGCCGCTACTTCTTCGGCTACCCGATAACCCCTCAGACGGAGATACCCGAGTACATGTCCGCGCGCATGCCTGAGATCGGCGGCTGCTTCCTGCAGGCCGAGAGCGAGGTCGGCGCCATCAACATGGTCTACGGCGCTGCCGGCACCGGCGCGCGCGTCCTCACCAGCTCCTCCTCCCCCGGCGTGTCCCTCAAGCAGGAGGGCATCAGCTACATAGCCGCCTCCGAGCTGCCCTGCGTCATCATGAACGTCATGCGCGGCGGCCCCGGCCTCGGCTCCATCCAGGCCGGCCAGGGCGACTACTTCCAGGCCACCAAGGGCGGCGGCCACGGTGATTACCGTCTCGTCGTCTTCGCCCCCGCCTCCGTGCAGGAGGCCATCGACCTCATGGAGGTCGCTTTCGACACCGCCGACAAATACCGCAACCCCGTCATGGTCGTCGCGGACGGCATGATCTGCCAGATGATGGAGCCCGTCGTCCTCCCCGAGATGAATGAGTACGTCATCGACTACGAGAAGAAGCCCTGGGCCGCCAACGGTCACGGCGCCAAGGATAAGCCCAGCCGCGCCATCATCAACAGCCTGTATATCACCGTCGAGGAGCTTGACAGCCTCAATGAGCGCCTGCAGGCCACCTACCGTGAAATAGAAAAGAACGAGGTCCGTTTCGAGGCCTACAACATGGAGAACGCTGAGATAATCGTCACCGCCTTCGGCACCGTGGCGCGTATCTGCAAGTCCGCCATCGACGACCTGAAGGAAGAGGGCTTCAACGTCGGGCTCATCAGGCCCATCACGCTCTGGCCCTTCCCGTACAAGGCCCTGCACGACGCCGCCGTCGCGCCGGGAGTCAAGGCCGTTCTCGACGTCGAGCTCAACGCCGGCCAGATGCTGGAGGACGTGAAGCTCGCCGTGAACGGGGAGCAGAAGGTCGATTTCTTCGGCCACTACGGCAGCCACATGCCGACGCCTGAGGAGATCAAAGAAAAGCTGCTCAGCATGAGGGAGGTACTGTAATGGCCGTTGTATTTGAAAAGACCAAAATGCTCACCGACACCGTGTTCCACTACTGCCCCGGCTGCAACCACGGCATAGCCCACAGGCTCGTCGGTGAGGCGATCGAGGAGCTCGGTCTGTCCGACAACGTCATCGGCGTCGCGCCGGTCGGATGTTCCGTTTTCGCGTATAACTACTTCAACTGCGACATGTACGAGGCCGCGCACGGCCGCGCCCCCGCCGTCGCCACCGGCATCAAGCGCGTCCACACCGGCACCTGCGTATTCACCTACCAGGGCGACGGCGACCTCGCCTCCATAGGCACCAACGAGATCGTCCACGCCGCCCACAGGGGCGAGAAGCTCACCGTCATCTTCATCAACAACGCCATCTACGGCATGACCGGCGGCCAGATGGCCCCCACCACGCTCGTCGGCCAGAAGACCACCACCAGCCCCTACGGCCGCAGCGAGGAGTGGTCCGGCGCGCCCATCAAGGTCTGCGAGATGCTCTCCCAGATCCCCGGCACTTACTATGCCGAGCGCGTCGCCCTCAACACCACCGCCAACATCCTCAAGGCCAAGAAGGCCATCACCAAGGCCTTCAAGTACCAGATGGAGGGCCACGGCCTGAGCATCGTCGAGGTGCTCTCCACCTGCCCGACCAACTGGGGCATGAGCCCGGTCGAGGCTCTGAAGTGGCTTGAGGACAACATGATCCCGTACTACCCGCTGGGAGTCTACAAGGATAAGGGGGCCGAGTAATAATATGAAAGAACAGTGCATATTCGCCGGTTTCGGCGGACAGGGCATGCTCCTCATCGGCAAGTTCCTTGCCGAGGCCGGCATGGAGTCCGGCAAGCACGTCTCCTGGCTGCCCAGCTATGGCCCTGAGATGCGCGGCGGCACCGCCAACTGCTCCGTCGTCGTCTCCGACAAGCCCGTCGCCTCTCCGCTCATCTCCGTGGCGGACACCGTCCTCGCCATGAACCTGCCCTCCATGCTCAAGTTCCAGAGCGAGGTCAAGCCGGGCGGCCTGCTGCTCGTCAACAGCAGCATCATCGACGAGAAGTCCAACCGCGACGACTGCGACGTCGTCTACGTCCCCTGCAACCACATCGCTGAGGAGATCGGCAACCCCAAGGGCGCCAACGTCGTTTTCCTGGGCGCGTATGTCGCCAAGAAGCCCGACGTCATCGACGAGGAGACCATCATCGAGGCCATCCGCGTCGAGCTCGGCGAGAAGAAGGCCCGCTTCCTTGAAGGCAACATCAAGGCCCTCAAGGCCGGCATGGAGTATGTCCGGAACCTGGGCTGATCGAGCCAGACCCACGCACCCCGGCCCCAATGGGGCCGGGGTTTTTGTATGCCAGGCGCAAAAAGCAAGGGGGGCCCCCGGCGAGGGTCCCCCCTTTGACCCCCTCCTGCGCTTCTTTGGGGATCGAGTATTCCGCGCGCTGCGGCGCGCGGCCAGGGGCGCGGCCCCTGGACCCCGCCCGCTTTTTTGTAAAAAAGCGGGGCAAAAAACTTTTAAACCTCAGGGCGCTCAGTACTCCGCTCGACGCGGGCGTGGGGGAGGTTCCAGTGGAAATACGCGGAGAGGAAGCGGAGGGCGACTACGCTGAGCATGCCCGCCACGACGGAGACGCTCTCACCTGCCAGGGGTTGGAGGAGGACGCAGACTATGGCGCCAAGCAGCGACGCGCAGGCGTAGACGTGTTTTACGAAGATATAGGGCGTGTCGCCGGCCAGCACGTCGCGCAGGACGCCGCCGCCCACGCCGGTCACTACGCCGACGAAGATGAGCAGGAACGCCCCGTCCTGTCCCGCCTCCAGCGCCGCGCCGACGCCCGTCACGGTGAAGGCCCCGAGGCCGAGGCTGTCCATCACCAGCATTGCAAGGTCATAAAACTGGTGCCTTCCCTCGAACCAGCCGCGGCGGGCCACGATGAAAACCGCTATCGCCGTCGCCACGGCGAGGCCGGCGTATATGGGGTCCTGGAAGGTCCTCGGCGGCGTGCTGCCGAGGATGAGGTCGCGGATGACTCCGCCGCCCACGGCTGTCGTCAGGCCCAGTATGGCCACGCCGAAGATGTCCATGTTCTTGCGTACGCCCGTCATCGCGCCCGAGGCCGCGAAGGCCAGGGTGCCGATGAGCTCCAGCACAAAGATGAGCGTATCCAAGCCTAGTCCCTCCCCCGAGCCTCCGGCGGCGCGAAAAGCGCAACCTGCGCCGGGGTCTGTTCGTCAAAGCCCATGCCGCCCTCATAGCGCCGCACGGGCCTGTCCGTAAAGAGGCTCGTGAACTCCTCGACCGGCCTCAGCCGCCGGTTCCCCAGCCCGCCGCCTCCGTAGTGCATGGGCAGCACCAGCCGCGCTCCCGAGGCCAGGCAGAGCTCATAGGCGGCGTACGGCTCAATGGTGAGAATGCCGCCCGCCGGGGCCATTATGGCGTCGCAGCCCGAGATGCGCTCCAGCTGCTCCGGCGTCAGGCGGCAGCCCAGGTCGCCCAGGTGGACGAGCTTCAGGCCCTCCGCCTTCAGGATGTGGATGCGGTTCTCCCCGCGCAGCCGCCCGCCCATGACGTCGTGAAAACTGTCAAGGGTCTCGACTTCAAAGGGGTCGTGAGCGCCGTGCCGCAGGCTCACGGCCTCGGTCCAGCCGTGGCCGTAATGGCCGTGGCTGCACAGCACCGCATCAGCCTCAAGGTCCAGCTCCGGATAGCCGCACAGCTCCCTGTGGCAATAGGGGTCCAGCACCAGGGAAAAGCCGCCGGAAACGAGCTCGAAACAGGAATGGCCATGCCAGATAATTTCCATCAAAAACCTCCCCAGGCCCCACCTGCACTGCCGCTCGGAGCCATTTGAAGCTAAAAAGTTGAAATCCTTCCCCACCTGTGCTAAAATATAAGGTACCACAGCAGCAAGGAGACAGACATGACTAAAAAAACGCTTTGCTTCATATTAGCGGCCTGCCTGTTGCTCGCCGTCCCGGCTCTGGCCGCAGGCGGGACCGGGCTGCGCACCAGCGAGGCCGGCATTGCTTTCATTAAGGACAAGGAGGGCTTTTCCGCCCAGGCCTATGAGGACTCCACCGGCTGGGCCATAGGCTACGGCACCCGCTGCCAGGCTGGCCAGTATCCTGACGGCATCACCGAGGCCCAGGCCGACGCCCTGCTGCGCGGGCATCTGGCCGAGACCGAGGGCTACATAGACAAGGCCATGTCCGCGCTCGGCGTCACGCTCAACCAGCACCAGTACGACGCGCTCGCCAGCCTCAGCTATAACATCGGCGTCGGCTGGCTGACCAGCAGCTACCGGCTCTACAACATGCTCGCTGCGGGTATACAGTACTACACGGATGAGGAAATCGTCAACACCTTTGCGCGCTACAGCAACAGCGCCGCAGGAGGCACGCTCGATGCGCTGGTCGAGCGCCGGCTCGAAGAGGCGCTCATCTTCCTCTACGGCGACTACGGCTTCGGCGGCACCCCGCTCTACGAGTACGAGTACAAGGAGCTTGAGGACGACGACTATGAGCTCTTCCACCGCGTCTGGGAGGAATATTCCCCCGCCAAGTTCAGCGACGTACCCTACAGCCAGTGGTACTACCAGTACGTCTCCCCCCTCGCCTGCGCCGGGATAATGGACGGCTATGAGGACGGCAGCTTCCGCCCGTCCGGGAACATCACGGCGGGCGAGGCGCTGAAGCTCGTCCTGCTCGCCGCGGGCTATCCCGCGCAGGAGCGCACTGGCGCACACTGGGCCAGCGGCTATCTCGACCTTGTCCTCTCCGAGGGCATCCTCTCCGAAGAGGACGTGAGCTCCCTCGACGCGCCCGTGACGAGGCTCTTCATCGCCAAGCTCGCGGCCCGCGCCCTCCGGCTGGAGACCTACAGCAGCACCTATTTCTCCGACACGAGCGACGGCTACGTCGGCGCGCTCTTCAACGTTGGCGTGATCGAGGGCAGCACCTCCGGCGGCGAGCCCGTCTACCTGCCCGACAACAACATCAACCGCGCGGAGATGAGCGCCGTTGTCTGGCGCATCTACAACTTCGACCTGTGAAAAGAGCGGCCGCCCCATGGGCGGCCGCTTCTTTTTTATCACAGCGCCTCCAGGCGCTCCACTATCGTACCCAGCACGCGGTAAAAGGCGGCAAGCTCCTCCGGGGGGATGTCCCCGCTCACGCGCTGGAGCTTTTCGTCCACGATCGCGGACATCTCCTCGGCCGTCTCGCGGCCCTCCTGCGTCAGCTCAAGCGCGCCGCGGTAGCGCCGCCGCGGCCCCGGCGCGGCCTCGCGGATGAGGCCCAGGCCCATGAGCTCCGAGGCAACGCGCGAGACCAGCGCCCTGTCCACGCCGCACAGCGCCGCCAGCTCTGAGGCCGGCAGCCCCCGCTCCTGCTCCAAAAGCGCCAGCAGGCAGGAGACGTGTACCCCGCGCAGGCCGTAGCCTCGCACATTCTCCGCCTTGGCCCGCTGCAGCGCCTTCTCCGCCCGGGATATGAGCCCGGAAAACTCCCGGAACCTCTCATAATACATGGCCTTCCGCCTCCTTCGGCGTTATCATACTCCAAAGATATTGACAAGTCAACATTTTAGGAGTATAGTTTGTTGACTGCTCAACATCTTATGAAATCGGAGGCTGACATGGCTATACGCATTATAACGGACTCGACCTCGGACTTCACCCGGGCCGAGGCCGCGCAGCTGGGGCTGGAGATAGTCCCGCTGAAGACCCGCTTCGGGGACGAGGAGTACATAGACGGGGTGACGATATCCCCGAAGGAATTTTACGAGAAGCTCATAGAGGGCGACGTGCTGCCCACGACGAGCCAGCCCTCCCCATCGGAGTTTGAGGAGGTATATGACCGTGTGCTCGGCCCGGAGGACGAGGCGGTGGTCATCACCATCTCCGCGGAGCTCTCCGGCACCTGCCAGAGCGCGCTCATCGCGGCGGAAAAGTACGAGGGCCGCGTATACGTGGTGGACAGCCGCAGCGCCTCCATAGGCACGCAGATCCTGGTCCGCCGGGCATTGGAGCTTGCGCCCGGGGCGAAGGGCGCGGCGGAGCTGGCGCATCAGCTCACGCAGGAGCGCGAAAAGGTCTGTGTCATCGCCCTGCTGGACACCCTTGAATACCTCAAGCGCGGCGGGCGCATCTCGCCCGCCGTGGCCTTTGCCGGGGGCGTGCTGGCCATAAAGCCCGTCGTCTCCATCCAGGACGGCGCGGTGCAGCTCGTAGGCCGGGCGCGGGGCTCCAAGAACGGGAACAACCTGCTCTCGGAGTTCATCAAAAAGCGCGGCGGCGTGGATTTCTCCCTGCCCCACACTCTGGGCTACACGGGCCTTTCCGACGCGCTGCTGCAAAAATACGTACACGACAGCGCCCATCTCTGGACCGAGCACGCGGAAAGCCTGCCGGTCTGTCTCATAGGCTCGGTGATAGGCTCCCACGGCGGCCCCGGCGCCGTAGCCGTGGCCTTCTTCCGCCGCGGCGACCTCTGAGCCGCCCGGCACGCAGCGCAAAAAGGCAAAAATGCCGCCCCCGTCGGGGCGGCGTTTTCTCTTTATCCCGCTTTAGCACAAACGTGAGACAGGCAGAAGTCCTGTAGTGACAGTGTTCTCGATGTCACGCTCCCACGTCTGCTGAGAGGTACAATCGACCTCACTCATGTCCAATCCCTTGTAGGGGTGGGGTTCCACCCCCGCCCGGGCGTCGGATGATCTCGCAGCATATCACGTGGCACACGGGCCGTCTCCCACCCGCCGTAGGGGTCGGCGTCCCCGACGACCCTTTCCTTCGTCCACCACCGACCCAACGGCGTCGCGAGGGCTGCGGGCGGCTTAGGCCGCCCGCAAAGGGGGAACCCCCGGCGAGGGTTCCC
>UQUO01000041.1 GCA_900544295.1 uncultured Eubacteriales bacterium
CCGCGCGCCGCAGCGCGCGGAACGCCCCTTGTGCTCACAAAGCGCAGGAGGGGGTCAAAGGGGGGACCCTCGCCGGGGGTCCCCCCTTTGCGGGCGGCCTAAGCCGCCCGCAGCCCCTGCGATTTACGGACGCTCGCAGTCATCCCACGCCGGGCGGGGGTGGAACCCCGCCCCTACAGGGGTTGGAGGAACGTGATGAGGCAGGTGCGTTTGATTTTACCATGCGGCGTCACGAGCTGCGGATGCGCCGAATGACCTGCGCGCAGCGCTCCTTCGTATACACGACCGGCACGGGGTAAACGGGGTTCGCCTCTGAGAGCGCCCATTTCACCATCTGCGGGATGTCCTCCTCCTTTATGAAGTCAAAGCCCGTGGGGATGCCCATGCGCCGGTTCATCGCCTTTATCTCGGAAATGAAGGCCCGGGCCTTGGCCTCCTCGGTGCCGCTGCTCTTGAGTTTTGTCAGCTCCGCCAGGCGCGCCAGCTTGGGGTAGACCGCCTCGCCGTAGTCCTCCAGGACTATGGGCAGGATGACGGCGTTCGCCAGGCCGTGCGGAGTGTTGTAGAGCCCTCCCAGGGTGTGGGCTATGGCGTGGACGTTGCCCACGCTGGAGCGCGTGAAGGCGAAGCCAGCCCTGTAGGCCGCGAGCATCATCTCCTCGCGCGCGTTGAGATCTCCCGGCTTGTTATAGGCGCGCTCGAGGTTCATGAAGACGCCCAGCACCGCGTCCTCAGCCCAGCGCAGGCTCTCGCGCGTGTTGTAGGTCCAGCAGAGATAGGCCTCGACGGCGTGGGTCAGCGCATCCATGCCCGTCGTCGCCGTGGTGCGCGGGGGCATGCCCACGGTGAGCTCCGGGTCGAGCACGGCGCGTCGGGGGATGAGGTGCAGGTCCATGACGGCGTATTTGTGGTTCGTCTCTCTGTCCGTTATGACCGCGGCCACAGTGGCCTCGCTGCCCGTGCCGGAGGTGGTAGGTACGGCTATCAAGGGCGGGGTGGGCCGCCCCACGCGCAGGACCCCCGCCATCTCGGCCAGGGACCTGTCCGGCCGCGCCGCGCGGGCCGCCGCGGCCTTCGCCGTGTCCATGGGTGAGCCGCCGCCGAGGGCGATGAAGCCGTCGCACAGGCGCTCCTTGTACAGAGCGTAGCAGCGTTCCGCCGTCGCGACGGAGGGGTTCGCCTCCACCTCGGAGAAGACGGCGTAGTCATAGCCCGCCGCGTCGAGGATGGACATTATCCTCCTGCCTATGGTTTTGACTATGTTCGGGCCTGTCACCAGCAGCGGGCGATGGACCCCCTCCGCCGCCAGCAGGGAGGGGATGGCCGCAATGCTGCCCGGACCCGTTGTGAGCTCCGGCTTGCGCCAGGCCATGAAGCGCTCGCCTACGTTGAAAACGCCCTGAAAGCTCCGGTAATAAGCGAGCTTCAGCTTGTCTGCTCCCGTCATGTTCTCCTCCTTCTCCCGCCTCAGAAGGGCAGGAAGCTCAGTGTGTCGCCGTCCCGCAGGGGGGCGGCAAAGCCGCCGCGCAGCTGGATGCTCTCGCCGTTCACGGCTATGAGCATGCGTCTCGCCTCGCGGTACGCGGCCCGCGAATACCGCCTTTTTATATGGGAGAGCGCCTCGCTCACGGCGCGGGCCTCTATGTATTCCTCGCGCCGGCCCGTCAGCTCCTCCAGGGCCGCGCGGTAGCAGAGCTTCACGCTCATTTTCCCGCCTCCTCTATGCCCAGACGGCGCAGCTTTTTCGCCGTCGGCCTGCCTTCCGCGTCCCAGCCGCGTACGCGGTAGTAGATGGGCAGCATCTTCTCAAGCGGCACCGCCGTGCGCGGGTCCGAGGGGTCCTGCAGTTCGCGCGTCAGGCGTTTCGGCAGGGCGTCGTCCGCCGCCGTGAGGCCCTCGCGCAGGTTGTACAGCCGCTCCAGCGCGTAGGAGCGCTCGCCCAGCTCCAGGAAGGGGCCGGTGCAGGTCCGCAGTCCCGTCGCGCGGCGCAGGGCCTCCGCGTGCGGCAGGAGGAGCAGACTGTTGAAGGCCAGGGCCGGCGTCACGTTCAGCAGCAGCGCCACCATCGGGCCCATATGGGGCATGATCTTGCCCACCAGCTTCGTTATCGCGCTGTTCGGACCCAGTTTGAAGAAGACCGCCGGGACAAAGGTCTGCGCCGAAAAGAGGCAGCAGCCGGCAGAGGACACGGCCTCAAGCGCGTCCTGCATGAAGGCCGTGAATTGCGCCTTGCCCCGCGGGGTCAGCGCGTCCATACTCAGGACGCCGACAGATTCCAGCAGCGCCAGATAGCCGCCGCCGAGGTGACAGCCGCCGCGGTTGGCCACGGCGTAACCCAGGCCCATGCCCACGCTGCGCCGGGGCTCGTAGCTTGCCAGCTCCAGGCCCTTTGACTGGATGGCGAAGTCCGCGCCGCCGTATTTGTCGGACATGCGCTTCGTGCCTTCGGCCACGTCGGCCCAGGGGCCCTCGCGGCGCACGACACGCTCCAGCGCCGCCTCCAGCCCCTCCGCGCTGCCGAACTCCAGGCCGAAGTCCGCCATGCCGCGCTGCTTCAGCTCCATGGCGAAGGCCAGGCTTGAGGCGAAGGAGATGGTGTCGAGCCCGTAGAGGTCGCACAGCCAGTTGAGCTTCAGCACCGCGTCAAGGTCCGAGACGCCTATGTTCGGCCCGAAAAAGCCCAGGGTCTCGTACTCCGGACCCTTGAGCTCCCGCCCGTCCACCAGGACGCGCCGCTCGCAGCGGATGGGGCAGCTCACGCAGCCGCTGTTTCGTACGAGCCGCGTCTCCGTCAGCGTTTCGCCAGAGACGGCGTCCGCCTCGTCGAAGTGGCCGGACTGGAAGTTGCGCGTGGGCAGGGCGTTCGTGGCGTTGGCCTTGTTCACGAGATTGGCAGAGCCGTAGCGCGGCAGGCAGCGCCCCGTCATGGGGTGCTTCTTTATGAACTTCACCCAGCGCAGGAGGAACTTGTCGAAGCCCTCGCGGTCGTATATCTCCGGCCGCTTCGTGCCGTAGGCTACGAGGGCCTTGAGGTTCTTTGAACCGAGCACCGCGCCCGAGCCGCAGCGGCCCGCCACGCGCTCGCCGGAGACGGCGGAGGCGTAGCGCACGCCGTTCTCGCCCGCCGGGCCTATGACCAGCTTGCCGTACCACTCCGGGAACTTCGCCTGCACGGCCTCGGTGTCGAGCCCCCAGAGCTCCGGCGCAGGGCGTATGCGCAGCTCGCCGTCGAGCGCCTCAATGACGCTCGGCTCCGGCGCGCGGCCAGTTATTATGAGCCCGTCGAAGCCCGCCCTTTTGAGCATGACGCCGAACTGCCCGCCGCAGTTCGAGGAGGCGATGCCGCCCGTCAGGACGTTCTTGAAGCTGAGGTTGAAGCGGCTCGTCGAGGGCGCGCCCGTGCCGTTGAGCGGCCCCGTGTTTATGATGATGACCGCCTCGGGCGAGAGCGCGTCCAGCCCCGGCGGCGTGAGGTCCAGCAGCAGCCGCGCCGCCATGCACTTGCCGCCGACGTATTTTGCATAGTAGTCCCGCGAGATCGGAAAGCGCGAGACCTCCCCCCTCGTGAGGTCCACCCGCGCGTAGACGGGCAGGGGCATATCCTCCGGACTGCGCTTTTTCATGCCCTAGCCTCCATTCTTATGGCGTGCAGCGGGCACTCGACCGCGCAGAGCCCGCAGCCCACGCATTTTTCGGGATACCTGAGCTCGCAGCGCGCCTCCACATCTCCGGGAAAGCGGGGTTCCGAGATGGCAAGGGCCTTCGCCGCGCAAAAATATACGCACAGCTGGCAGGCGCTGCACAGCGCCCCGTCTATCACCGGCCTCGGCCGCTCCTTTGGCGGCACGCGGCGGCAGACCTCGCCCACGGCGTTTTTTACCGCGCCGACCGGGCAGCTCATGCCGCAGACCCCGCAGTCCACGCAGCGCCGCGCGTTTATGACGTGCCGCGACTTCGGCGCGCCCTCTATGGCGTGGACGGGACAGGCTCGCGCGCAGGAGGCGCAGCCTATGCAGTTTTCGCCTATCGTATGGGCCATGTCACAGTCACCCCTCCTTTTTGCATACCATTTTAAAGCATAAAAGCCCCGATGTAAACAGCAAAATGCGGTGCGAGTGTACATAAACTGACGAAGACAGTAAAAATGAACAATAATTTCACAAGCGAACTGCCCTCTTGTCAAAATGGTCCCGGTCAGTTATAATAATAGAAACATATCAGACGTTATGACAAGTCTGCAACAGTCACAGATGAGAGGAAAGCCGATGGAAACGAATCCCGTACTTCTGAACAAGCTCTCGATGGACAGCGACATCCCGCTGTATTCCCAACTGGTGAGCATAATAAAGCGCAACATTTCGGCGGGGACGCTTTCGCCCGGGGCGCTGCTGCCCTCGGAGGCGGAGCTGTGCCGCACCTTTGACGTCTCGCGCAGCACGGTGCGTCAGGCGATAGGCGCGCTGGAGTCGGAGGGCCTGGTCGTGCGCAAGCAGGGCAGGGGCACTTTCGTCGCGGAGCCGAAGATGCGCCGCAGGACGGAGAATGTATACTCCTTCACAAGCGAGATAAGCGCCATGGGCATGGTGCCGTCCTCGACGATACTGGAGTTTGAAATAGTAGACCCCACGCCGGACATCGTCTCCATGCTGGAGCTCGGCGGGCACAACACGCAGATATACCACTTCATGCGCATAAGGAACGTGAACGGCCAGCCGCTCATCCTTGAAAACTCCTTCTACCCGGCCTACATCTATCCGAAGCTCACCCGGGAGCTGCTGGAGACGCACAGCTTCTACAGCCTGCTGTATGAGGAGGGCATAGTCCCCTATTCGGCGGTGGACTCCTACGAGGCAGTCATCCTGGGCAGGCGGGAGGCGGAGCTGCTGGGCTGCCGCCCTGGCTCCTGCGCTTTTTCGGTGCAGCGCCGCACTCGGACGGAGGCGGGGGTGGTGTACGAGTTCACCCAGAGCCTCATCCGGGCCGACAGGGTGAAGCTCGACATCTTCCTGCACAAGGACGGCGTCTCCTTTACGCGCAGCGTGGACAAATAAAAACCCGGCCCCGGCCTTTGCCGGGGCCCTTTTGCGTTCACTCTGGGCAAGTTGCTTAAAATAGCTATGGTTTATTGTGGAAAATCCCGGATTTACAGATGCCGGGAGATGTTGTAAAATAACTTGAATCCATGGCGTGCGGACACTCCATTTCTATGCCCGCGCGTACATAAAGATAGGAGGAACAGAACATCCGTTAGGCTTGCGGTGCGTCAGTGTGGAGACCTGACGTAATGCCGCGCGCCCCACAGCGGGCGGCGGCGAGGCGCGCTCTTGCGGAGGCAGGCGTGCTAAAGCCGGAAAATGTCAGAAGTAGTCCTGAAAAACGTAATGAAGATCTACCCCAACGCGGCAGGAGACACGAAGAAGAAGAAAAAGGCCAAGAAGGGTGAGGACGCCCCGGAGGAGAAGAAGTCCAACCTCCAGATAACCGATAAGGGCGTCGTGGCGGTGCAGGAGTTCAACATCGACATCGCCGATAAGGAATTCATCGTCCTGGTCGGTCCCTCCGGCTGCGGCAAGTCCACCACCCTGCGCATGATAGCGGGCCTTGAGGAGATCTCCGAGGGCGAGGTCATCATCGACGGCCGCGTCGTCAACGACGTCCCGCCCAAGGACAGGGACATCGCGATGGTCTTCCAGAACTATGCTCTGTACCCCCACATGACGGTCTATGAGAACATGGCCTTCTCTCTGAAGCTGAAGAAGGTCGATAAAAAGACCATAGACGAGAAGGTCCGCGAGGCCGCGGAGATACTGGACATCACGCAGTACCTCGACCGCAAGCCGAAGGCCCTTTCCGGCGGCCAGCGCCAGCGTGTCGCCATCGGCCGCGCCATCGTCCGTGAGCCGAAGGTCTTCCTCATGGACGAGCCTCTGTCCAACCTCGACGCCAAGCTCCGCAACCAGATGCGCGCGGAGATAATCAAGCTGCGCCAGAGGATCAACACCACCTTCATCTACGTCACGCACGACCAGACCGAGGCCATGACCCTTGGCGACCGTATCGTCATCATGCGCGACGGCTTCATCCAGCAGATAGGCACGCCGCAGGAGGTCTTCAACCACCCGTCCAACCTCTTCGTCGCGGGCTTCATTGGCACGCCTCAGATGAACTTCTTCGACGCCGAGCTGAAGAAGAGCGGCGACAAGTACTCCGTCGTCCTCAATGGCACCGAGTTTGCGATCTCCGCTGAGAAGCAGGCCAGCCTGAAGGCGCACGGCGCCGCCGCCGGCCCCGTCGTCCTCGGCGTGCGCCCGGAGCACATCATGCTCTGCGAGAAGGGCACCGAGAGCATCAAGGCCGCCGTGGACGTCTCCGAGATGATGGGCTCCTCCATCCACCTGCACGTCAACGCCGCCGGCAAGGACGTCGTCCTCGTCATCGCCACCGTTGACCTGCCCGAGGACCACAAGTTCGGCTACCGCTACGGCGAGGAAGTCTACTTCACCTTCAACGAGAACGTCGTCCACGTCTTCGACAAGGAGAGCGGCAAGGCCCTCACCTGAGCACTGGCAAAAGTTACAAAATTTTATACTAAGCTCCGTCGAATTGTCGGGGCAAGTTTCAAAAAAGCGGGCTCAGGCCCGCTTTTTTGATTTTGAATTATTCATTTGCGCCTAAAAAATGTAAATTATCCTCTTGAAAAAGGGCAATTTCGCTATAATTCAAGATTATTTCGCTGTAAGCGAGAGAAAAGACACTTGTGGATTATTATAATGGGGGTGAAATTTGTATAGAATTATACAATCCGGGGTTGTATGCAGCTCCTGGACAATGAATACCGCGGTGTTAGCCAGATTGACAGAGGTACGCAGATGCGCGAGGAGTTCCGTGAAAAGTTCAGAGTGCTTGGCCTGAAGATAGCATATTACAGAAAATTGCGCGGCATGACGCAGGAGCAGTTGGCCGAGGCGATAGGCAGAAGCGTGAGCTTCGTGAGCCAGATAGAGGCGAACAATGCGGCGGACGTGAAGGGCGTCTCGCTGGAGACTCTGTTCCTCATCTCGGAGAAGCTCGAGGTGCCGGTCTCGCGGCTGTTTGAGGACTGAGCATGGTCACGCGCAAATACATAAGGGACTACAAGCTCTCTGAGAGTGTGACGGCGCGGGGCGGCATCCGCACCGAGGCCGTGTATGTGGGGAAGTATTACGCCTTTGAGGACGCGGCGCTCGCGGAGCGGGCGGCGCGGCTGCTGCTGCCCGGCTGTTGTCTGGCCTGGCTGCTTTTTGTCGGCGCGCTCCTGCCGAGAAGCGGGGCGTCGAAGCTCATGTGGGTCATACTGCCCTACGCCTTTTCGGCGCTGCCCCTGGGCTATATGACCGATTCTGCCCTGCTGCTGTACCGGCGGCGGGGGAAGCGGCTCATCCGCTCCGAGAGCGAGAAGCTCTCAAAGCGGCTGCCGGTCTGCGCCTTTTGGGCGCTGGCGCTGGCGGGCGTTTCGGCCCTGGCCCTGGGCGTGACCGCCCTCGTCTCGCCCGGGAGCGTGAACGGATACGACGTCATCTTCGGCCTGTGCGCCGCGCTCATCGCGGCCCTGGGAGGATACGGCTTTGCCGTGAGAGAGAGGCTCCGCACCGCCGAGTGCGGGGAGGAAGACTAGTTTATTACGCGCTTTGGCGCTTAATAAAAAGAGACCCAAAACAAGGAGGAAAAGTGAAAATGAGCAAAAACCTGAAGAAATTCCTGGCGCTTGCCCTCGCGCTCGCCATGGTCTTCGCTCTGGCCGCCTGCGGCGAACCCGCCCCGGCTGCGAGTGAGACCCCCGACGAGAGCGCGGCCCCGAGCGAGGACGCCGGCACCGGGGAATACGCCCTCAGCTATGAGGCGATAGTCCCCGCAGACGGTGTTGGCGATCACCCGGCCTACGGCATCCTGACCAACGCCAAAGAGGCCCTCGCCACCATCGGCATCGACCTGCAGATAAACGACCCCACCGACTCCAACGTCATCTGGCAGGCCATTGAGTCCAACCCCGTTTCCGCTGAGATCTGGTGCGCTGCCTGGCAGGCCACTCCCGACCCGGACATGTACCAGGTCTACCACAGCTCCAACGCTGTCGGCGCGGGCGGCACCAACTCCAACTCCTACATGCTCTGCGATTCCACGCTTGACGAGCTCATCATGGAGGCGCGCTCCAGCGCCGACCAGGCCTTCCGCAAGGCGACCTACAAGCAGTGCCTCGACATCATCCTCGACTGGGCTGTTGAGGTCCCCATCTACCAGCGCCAGAACGCCTTCGTCATGAGCACCGAGCGTGTCAACATAGACACCGTCACCCCCGACATCACCACCTTCTGGGATTGGATGAACGACATCGAGCTGCTCGAAACCAACGGCAACGACCAGCTGGTCGTCGGCTACGACTACTTCTCCTCGAAGTTCAGCCCCTTCTTCGCCAAGACCGCCTATGACGAGGACGTCTACGTCATGACCTCCCAGTCCCTCTTCAACGTTGACCGCGAGGGCAACCCCGTCCTCAACGGCATCGAGGGCGAGACCCGCAGCTACAACGGCACCGATTACACCTACACCGGCATCTCCGACGTCGAGATCGTCCAGAATGACGACGGCACCGTCGATTACAACATCACGCTGCGCGACGACATCGTCTTCTCCGACGGCACCCCGATGACCATCGACGACGTCATCTTCAGCATGTACGTTCTGAGCGACCCGACCTATGACGGCAGCTCCACCTTCTACGCCGTGCCCATCGAGGGCATGGAGGAGTACCGCTCCGGCATGGACCTGCTGCTGAACCTCATCGTGGCCGCCGGCCCCGACAACACCGACTTCACCAACTGGACCGAGGAGCAGCAGACTGCCCTTTGGGACGCCTTCTGGAAGGGCGGCGAGAAGTTCGCCCAGGAGATCGTCGACTACTGCATCACCGCCGGCTACGGCACCGACGTGGCCAGCTGCGCCGCCGCCTGGGCCTATGACGGCCTCGCCGCCGACGCCACCGCGGCCGACTTCTTCCAGGCCATCGTCGACAAATACGGCTACGACCTGAGCGACGCCGGCATCAATCTCGAAACCGCCGGCACCTCCATCTCCGACTTCATCCTCGCCGAGCTCGGCGACAAGGCCGCCGAGTACCAGGCGGGCGTCGCCACCGGCAGCACCGTGCCTAACATCTCCGGCATCGTCAAGACCGGCGACTACAGCATGACCGTCCGCACCACCCGCTACGACGCGGCCGCCATCTATCAGCTCGGCGTCACCGTCGCCCCGCTGCACTACTACGGCGACGTTTCCAAGTACGATTACGAGAACAACATGTTCGGCTTCACCAAGGGCGACCTGAGCACTGTCCGCGACAAGACCACCCAGCCCCTCGGCGCCGGCCCCTACAAGTTCGTCTCCTACGCCAACGGCGTGGTCACCTTCGAGGCCAACGAGAACTACTGGAAGGGCCAGCCCAAGACCCAGTACGTCCTCTTCCAGGAGACTGCCGCCTCCGACAAGCTGAGCGGCGTTGCCTCCGACGCGGCCACCTTCGACATCACCGACCCCAACTTCAACGTCGATACCGTTGAGGACATCAAGGGCTACAACTCCAACGGCGAGCTCACCGGCGACAAGCTGACCACCTTCACCATTGACAACCTCGGCTACGGCTACATAGCCATGTGCGCCAACAACGTCTGCATCGACGGTGATCCCGCCAGCGACGCCTCCAAGAACCTGCGCAAGGGCTTCGCCACCCTCTTCGCCGTCTATCGCGACACCGTCGTGAACAGCTACTACGGCGAGACCGCAAGCATCATCCAGTACCCCATCTCCAACACCTCCTGGGCTGCTCCGCGCCCCGCTGACGAGGGCTACGAGACCGCCTTCTCCGTCGATGTGGACGGCAATCCCATCTACACCGACGACATGACCGAGCAGGAGCGCTACGACGCCGCTCTCCAGGCCGCCATCGGCTTCTTCAAGGCCGCCGGCCTGAACTGGGACGAGGCCTCCGGCAAGTTTGTCGCCTGAGCAGACGTTCGGTTTAACCCTATAATTCACGCATAAGACCCTCTGCACCGGGCGCTTCCGGCGCCCGGTGCAGGCCCTATTACTATTGGTGGTGAAGATATGGGCGAATTTATAATCAAACGCCTGCTGCTTTGCGTACTGATACTCTTCTTTGTGATGTTTATCGTGTACGCGCTCATGTTCTCCCTGCCCACGAGTTACGTGGACACAATGGCACGCGAGCTCGCGACCAAGCCGGGCAGCCTCAAGAGCGCCCAGGAGTGGCTGGAAGAGCTCAACGCCGCTTACGGCTTCGACAGGGGCATCGTCGGCGGCTACTTTACCTGGCTGAGCACCGTCCTCACGGGCGACTTCGGCGACAGCTGGTATTACACCCTGCCTGTTGTTGAGAAGTTCAACGACGTCATCTGGTTCTCGGTTGCGATGTCGCTCGCAGCGTTCATATTTGAAACGGTCATAGCCGTGTATCTCGGCGTTACTGCGGCGCGCAAGCAGTACAGTATGACGGACTACACCGTCACGGTCATCGCGCTGCTGTGCATCTCCATGCCGACCTTCTTCCTGGCAACGCTGCTGAAGCTGATTTTCTCGATAAAACTCGGCTGGTTCGACCTTGTCGGTATGCAGAGCCGCGACTATATGCTGCTTTCCGATTTCGGCAAGTTCCTGGACCTGTGCAAGCACATGGTCCTGCCCGTCATAACCTTGACTATGGTCGGCATAGGCGGCCTTATGCGCTATACCCGCACGAATATGCTGGAGGTCCTAAATTCGGACTATATCCGCACCGCGCGGGCCAAGGGCCTGTCCGAAAGGACGGTCATAAACCGTCATGCCTTCAGAAATACACTTATCCCGCTCATAACCATCACGGGCACGACCCTGCCCGCGCTCTTTTCCGGCGCTCTTATAACGGAGACGCTCTTCGGCATTCGCGGGATAGGCTATACGTCCTATTACGCCATGATAAACGGCGACATACCCTTCACGATGTTCTATCTCGCCTTTATCTCCATCCTGACGCTGCTGTCCAACCTCCTGGCTGACGTTCTATACGCCGTGGTGGACCCGCGCGTCCGCGTGCATTGAGAGGGGGCTGAGCACTGTGGCAAAAACGAACGAAAGACGCACCGACAGCCTGAACGAGGCCCTCAAGCGACGCGAGGCAGCCGGCCAGCAGCACGTGCACCACGAGGGCGAGCCCCTCGCCCTGGACGATGCGGAACGCGTAAAGGTGCTCTCGCCGGGCCGGCTCGTAGCCAAGCGCTTCTTCCGGAACAAGCTGGCCATCGTCGGCATCGTCATCCTGGCCTTCATGTTCATCTTCGCGTTCATCTTCCCCCTGTTCTACCCCTATACGCAGACGCAGATCTTCTATACCTACGGCAAGATGAATGCCAACTACGCCAGCGCCTCGGAGCGCACCGACTTTGTCTCCTACTACATAGGCGACGGCATCAGCGTCTCGAACACCGTGCGCAACAGCATGAACTCCTATATAAACGCCATGAACGCCGATGGTCTGGACGAGATGCAGGTCACGGACGCCGCGGGCACCATGTACACCGTCACGAAGCTGGCGGACACCATCTACACCCTCGCGGCTGACGACCTCGACGCCGTGGCCATGTACAGCGGCACGAGCCTCGTCGCTGAGTACGACTCCATCCACCAGAGCTTCACCTACGTCTCGGAGGAGCCCGAGCTCATCACCCCGGACGACGAGCCCGAGCCCGCCGACGAGGCCGAGGAGGCCGAGGCCGGCGCCGATGACGAGAGCGAGGCAGCCGCGGAGCAGGCCGCTTTCGAGCAGGCCGCCGCCGCAGCCGTGGCCGCCGGCGAGGAGAGCTTTTCCGTGAACGGCGTCAGCTACTCCGTGAGCATGGTCATCAAAAACCGTTATGAGATCACCCGCGAGAGCGCTGCGCTGCTCGGCATGGGCGGCTTCAAGCCCGACGACGGAATGCTGGCCGAGGTCGAAAACGCCATAGCCTCCGGCGCCGGCAACATCAGCTGGAACGGCACGGCCTACCGCGTGGTCGAGAGCGGGGGAGAGTATTACCTCTGCACCGTGGGCGAGCCCACGGACGCCCTCGTGAGCTCTACCCTAGTCTTCAACTCCCTCGACAGCTCCGCCCAGTACAGCGACGAGTTCAAGGCCGACGCCCTGCTTGCCGCCGGCCGGGACGGCAGCTTCGAGTACGATGGCCAGACCTACACCATCTCCGACTTCGACGGCGAGAGCGGTTCCGTCCTAGACGCCTCCGGGCAGGAGATAGCCTCCCTCGGCACCTTTGTCGTGCGCCGCTACTCCGGCCAGGACACCCTGTCCATAGACTTCAAGGAAAAGACCCAGGAGGTCATAAACCAGATGGAGGACGAGGGCCTCACGAAGAGCAGCTTCGTCTACCCCATCCAGGAGACGGACGACGCCTCCAACCCCGTCTTCGACGAGAACGGCGAGCCCGTCTACGTGGACACCGAGATCTACGTCGAGCGCAAGACCAGCGAGTACGTCCTCAGCTGCGAGCAGACCACCTACCTCATCGACATCTATGCCGGGCCCTCCGCGGAGCACTGGTTCGGCACGGACGGCGACGGCATGGATATCCTCGCCCGCATGATGTACGGCGGCCGCATCTCGCTCATGATAGGCTTTGTCGTCGTCATCCTTGAGACCCTCATCGGCGTTATCCTCGGCGGCCTGGCTGGTTTCTTCGGCCGCTGGGTGGACACCATCATCATGCGCGTCGTAGACATCTTCTACTGCATCCCGACCTACCCCATCCTAATCATCATGGGCGCGCTTTTCGACGCGCTCAAGATGGACCCCTATGTGCGGCTCGTCTGGATGATGGTGGCTCTCGGCGTGCTGGGCTGGGCCGGCATAGCCAGGCTCGTGCGCGGGCAGATACTCTCCCTGCGCGAGCAGGAGTTCATGATAGCCGAGGAGGCCACGGGCATGCGCGCCTCGCGCCGCATCTTCCGCCACCTCGTGCCGAACGTCATGCCCCAGCTCATAGTCAACGCCACCATGTCCCTCGGCTCCATTATCATCACCGAGGCCACGCTCAGCTTCCTCGGCCTCGGCGTCAAGCACCCGCTGGCCACCTGGGGCAACATGATAAACTCGGTCACCGGCTCCTCGGAGAGCATGCTGAAGTACACCTACATCTGGGTGCCGGTCGGCCTGCTCATCTGCCTCACCGTCGTGGCCTTCAACTTCGTCGGCGACGGCCTCAGGGACGCCTTCGACCCGAAGATGAAGCAATAAGGAGGCGGGAAAAATGGCAAAACGCAAGAACACATCCTATATATCCGGCAAGGAATCCCGGCAGATAACCCGCTTCAACCGCAAGCTCACGAAGCGCCTGGAGAAGGAGCGCGCAAGCAAGGCCGCCGACCCCTCGAAGTACGAGACGAAGATGCACGACGAGAACAACGTTGTCGAGTTTGACAACGTGTGCAGCTACTTCTTCTCAGACGTCGGCACGGTCAAGGCCGTGGACGGCGTGTCTTTCGAAGTGCCGCGCTGCACCACGGTGGGCATAGTCGGCGAGTCCGGCTGCGGCAAGAGCGTCACGAGCCTGAGCCTCATGCAGCTGCTCCAGCGGCCCCAGGGCCAGACTGTGGGCGGCGAGATACGCCTCAACATGGGCGACGGCAAGGCCTACAACATCGTCAACACCCCCACGAGCGAGATGATGAAGATCCGCGGCAACCGCGTCTCGATGATCTTTCAGGAGCCGATGACTAGCCTGAACCCCGTCTTCCGCTGCGGCTACCAGATAGACGAGGTCATAAACCTGCACGAGCCGGGGCTGCATAAGGACAAGGTCAGGGAGCGCTCCATCGAGATGCTGAAGCTCGTCGGCATAGCGAACGCAGAGGGTGTATACAGCATGTACCCGCATGAGCTCTCCGGCGGCATGCGGCAGAGGGTCATGATAGCCATGGCCCTGGCCTGCTCCCCCGGACTCATAATAGCGGACGAGCCCACGACGGCCCTGGACGTCACTATCCAGGCCCAGATACTCGACCTCTTGAAGGAGCTCAAGGACAAGATAAACAGCTCCATCATGCTCATCACGCACGACCTTGGCGTCATAGCCAGCATGGCGGACTATGTCGTCGTCATGTACGCGGGCCGCGTCGTCGAGAAGGGCACGACGGAGGACATCTTCCACAATCCCTGCCATCCCTATACGATAGGCCTGATGAAGTCGAAGCCGGTCGTCGGCAAGAAGGTGGACGCGCTCTACAACATCCCCGGCAGCGTGCCGAACCCCGTAAACATGCCCGACTACTGCTACTTCCGCGACCGCTGCGAGCAGTGCGTTGAGAAGTGCCAGGGCGTTTACCCGCCCGAGATACGCCTGAGCGACACGCATGTCGTCTCCTGCTGGCGCTACGACGGGCAGGGCGAGGTCGTGCGCTGGCCGAAATCCGTGAACGTGGAGGAGCTTTGAGATGGAAGAGATCAGAAATAACGCTCCCGAAACGGAAAGCAAGTACCTCATCGAGGTCAAAAACCTCGTGAAGTGGTTCCCCATCAAGTCGAGCTTTTTCAAGCGCACGATAGGCAACGTCCGCGCCGTGGACGGCATCTCCTTCCACATCAAGCGCGGCCAGACCATGGGCCTCGTGGGCGAGTCCGGCTGCGGAAAGTCCACGGCGGGCAGGACCATACTCCGCCTCATAGAGAAGACCTCGGGCGAGGTGCTTTTCGACGGGCAGGACATCTTCAAGATGAGCCGCGAGGAGCTGCGCCGCCTGCGTCCCCGTATCCAGATAATCTTCCAGGACCCCTACTCCAGCCTGAGCCCGCGCATCCCCGTGGGCGAGATAATAGGCGAGGCGGTCCGCGAGCACAACATCGTGCCGAAGGAGGAGTTTGACGACTACATCAGCCGCATAATGCGCGCCTGCGGCCTGCAGGAATACCACAAGGACCGCTATCCGCACGAGTTCTCCGGCGGACAGCGCCAGCGCATCTGCATCGCCCGCGCCCTGGCTCTGAACCCGGACTTCATCGTCTGCGACGAGCCGGTTTCGGCGCTGGATGTGTCCATCCAGGCGCAGATAATAAACCTGCTCAAGCAGCTGCAGAAGGACTTCGGCTTTACCTACCTCTTCATCTCGCACGACCTGTCCGTCGTGGAGCACATTTCGGACACCGTCGGCGTCATGTACCTGGGCTCGATGGTGGAGTACGCGGACACGGACAAGATCTTTGCTCATCCGCTCCACCCCTATACTGAGGCACTGTTCTCGGCGATCCCGATCCCGGACCCGGACGTGAAGATGAAGCGCATCATACTCAAGGGCAGCCTGCCCAGCCCGGCGAATCCGCCGAAGGGCTGCAAGTTCCACACGCGCTGCCACAAGTGCATGGAGGTCTGCAAATACGCCGTGCCGGAGTGGGCGGAGGTCGAGCCGGAGCACTGGTGCGCCTGTCACATCTACGACGACGCGGAGCGCAAGGCGCGCGCGGAGCAGGCAATGGCTGAGGCCAAGAGCGGCAAACCCGCTGAGAAGAATGAGCAGAAAGAAGCGGTATGAGGACGACGACGGCCGCGTTGTCGCCCGCATGAACGTCGAGGGCATGCCCTGGTATGCCGAGCGGGGCGAGAACGTGCCTGAGCAGACGGAGCAGTCCGGTGGCCCTGAGCCGATGACGAAGGAAGAGTCCCGGGCTTTCGCCTGGGGAGCCGTTAAGGCTGCGCTGCTTGTTACGGCTGTGTTTTCTGTAGGCGCGGTGCTGTTTATACTGTTCTGCACTGAGATCTGGTTCCGCTGAACAAGTTAAAGACGGGCCTTATGGGCCTGTGGGGTGCTTTGCGGAGCCCGCGCAAGCGGGCTCCGCTTTTTTGAGCGTTTCCCTTCTGTAGGGGCGGGGTTCCAGCGCCGCCCGGGGGTGGGTTTTGGCTGGGCGGAACTCGCCGTTTTGTCCTGCTGGACTTTACGTTGGTGCTGCATGTTCCACCCCATTTCTTTGGTCTTGCCCAAAGAAACGGGGTGGAGCCCCAAAGAAAGGCGCTTGGGGTGGTGGCGC
>UQUO01000042.1 GCA_900544295.1 uncultured Eubacteriales bacterium
CGCCGCCGCCCTCAAAGCCCTCGAAGACCGCGCCCAGAAGCGCAAGTTCTGCTGAATGTGATTTTCCCCCGACTGTCCGCGCCCGGGGCGCGGGCAGCCGGGGCTTCGGCCTTTAAATTTTTGAATGAGGTGTTATAATAATGGGTAAGCGCATAGTAGTCGCTCTCGGCGGAAACGCCCTGGGCAACAACCTCCCCGAGCAGATGATCGCCGTCAAGCAGACCGCCAAAGCCATCGCCGACCTCATCGAGGGCGGCAACGAGGTCATCGTGGCCCACGGCAACGGCCCCCAGGTGGGCATGATCCAGGCCGCCATGACCGAGCTCACCCGCTCGAACCCCGAGAAGTACATCCCCTGCCCGCTGTCCGTCTGCGTCGCCATGAGCCAGGGCTATATAGGCTACGACCTGCAGAACGCCCTGCGCGAGGAGCTGCTCGACCGCGGCATCAACAAGGGTGTCGCCACTGTGCTCACCCAGGTCGAGGTAGACCCCGAGGACCCCGCCTTCAAGAATCCCACCAAGCCCATCGGCTCCTTCATGACCAAGGAAGAGGCCGACAAGATGGTCGCCGAGCGCGGCTACCAGGTCGTTGAGGACGCGGGCCGCGGTTACCGCCGCGTCGTCGCCTCGCCCAGGCCGAAGGCGGTCGTCGAGCTGGACACCATTCGCGCGCTCGTGGACAGCGACCACATAGTCGTCGCCTGCGGCGGCGGCGGTATCCCCGTGTTCACCACCGAGGGCCACCACCTCAAGGGCGCGGCCGCCGTCATCGACAAGGACTTCGCCAGCGAGGTCCTCGCCGAGCAGCTCGACGCCGACTACCTCATCATCCTCACCGCCGTCGAGAAGGCCGCCATCAACTTCGGCAAGCCCGAGCAGAAGTGGCTGGACACCATCTCCTCCGCCGAGGCCGCCCAGTACTGCGCCGAGGGCCACTTCGCGCCCGGCTCCATGCTGCCCAAGGTCCAGGCCGCCATGCGCTTTGCCGAGTCCAAGCCCGGCCGCCGCGCCCTCATCACCCTGCTTGAGAAGGCCCGCGACGGCATAGACGGCAAGACCGGCACCGTCATCGTGAACGAGTAATAGGGAAGGAAGCGTATAAAAATGAAGAAAGCCATAGCCACCCCCAAGGCCCCCGCCGCCATCGGCCCCTACTCCCAGGGCGTCGCCGCCTCCGGCAAGTTCGCCTTCGTCTCCGGCCAGCTGCCCATCGACCCCGCCACCGGCGCCTTCGCCGCCGAGGATATCAAGGGCCAGACCGAGCAGAGCCTCAAGAACGTCGGCGCCATCCTCGCCGAGGCCGGTTTCGGCTTCGAGGACGTCGTCAAGACCACCGTGCTGCTCGCGGACATCGCGGACTTCGGCCCCATGAACGAGGTCTACGCCACCTTTTTCTCCGGCGACTGCCCGGCACGCGCCGCCTTCGCCGTCAAGGACCTGCCCAAGGGCGCCAAGGTCGAGATCGAGGCCATAGCCGTCAAGGACTGACGGAAAGCGCATGAAAAGGGGAGGGGACCGCAGGGCCCTCTCCTTTTGACGTACACAGAAGTTTACAAAGCCCGCCTTGACTGCTGCGGCGCGGGCATGTATAAAGTGCCATCTCTGCCTAAAAGGAGAACGACATGAAAAAATTCCTGATACTCGCCGTGGCGGCCTGCCTGCTGCTTTCCGCCTGCGGCCAGGCCGCACCCGTCCAGAGCGAGGCCGCCAAGACCGCCGGCATACTCTCCGACTTTTCCACCACCGACCTAGACGGCAATGCCGCCGACGAGAGCATCTTCGCCGAGTACAAGCTCACGATGGTGAACATCTGGGCCACCTTCTGCGGCCCCTGCATCTCCGAGATGCCCGAGCTCGGCGAGCTCGCCTCCGAGTACGCGGACAAGGGCATGCGCGTTGTCGGCCTTGTCACGGACGTCATGGACTCCGAGGGCGCGCTCGACGAGGCGCAGCTGCAGCTGGCGCGGGACATCGTCTCCGAGACCGGTGCGGACTACCTCCACATCGTCCCGGGCGAGGGGCTCTACGGCTTGCTCTCCCAGGTCAGCGGCGTGCCGACCACACTCTTCGTGGACAGCCAGGGCAAGCAGGTCGGAACGGCCTACGTCGGCGCCAATGACCTGGACGGCTGGAAGACCATAGCCGACGAGCTGCTGGAGGGCCTCGAAGCGTGAGCCGCCGCCTGAAAAACTGCATAGCCGTCGCCCTTGCCGTTCTGGGCGCGGCCTTCGTCGGCATAGGCATCGCGCTGGGCGAGAACGAGATCGTCCTGCGCAAGGCCGTGAATATCTGCTTGGAGTGTATAGGCCTTGGCTAAGCTCCTGGGCGCCCTGCGCCGCCACGTGCGCACGGCGGTGCAGCTGGGCTGGACGGCGCTGACGAACGGCTACGCCGCCGGCTTTGCCAAGGGCACCATCTACAAGGGCGAACTCAAGCGCGTCTGCGTCCCGGGGCTCAACTGCTATTCCTGCCCGGGCGCGCTCGGGTCCTGCCCCATAGGCTCGCTCCAGGCCGTGCTGGGGGACAGGGACCACTGGTTCTCCTTCTACGCAGTGGGTTTCCTGCTCTTCATAGGCGCGCTGCTGGGCCGCTTCGTCTGCGGCTGGCTCTGCCCCTTCGGCCTCGTGCAGGACCTGCTGCACAAGATACCCTTCCCTAAGAAGCTGAAGCGCCTGCCGGGCGACCGTGTACTCAAATATCTGCGCTACGTCGTGCTGGTCGGTTTCGTCATTATTCTGCCGCTGACGGTGCTCGACGTCGTCGGGCAGGGCAGCCCCTGGTACTGCAAGTACATCTGCCCGAGCGGCACGCTGTTTGCGGGCATACCGCTCGTGGCCTCGAACCCGGGACTGCAGGCGGCGCTGGGCTGGCTCTTCAGCTGGAAGGCGGCCATCCTCATCGTGCTGCTGCTGCTCTCGGTGGTCGTGTACCGGCCCTTCTGCCGCTATCTCTGCCCTCTGGGCGCGGTGTACGGGCTGTTCAACCCCATTGCCTTCTACCGCTACGAGGTGGACGCAGACAAGTGCGTCTCCTGCGGGGCCTGCTCCCGCGCCTGCGGCTTCGGCCTTGAGCCGGACAAGCATCCCAACAGTCCCGAGTGCATCCGCTGCGGCGAGTGCATAAAGGCCTGCCCCCACGGGGCCATCTGCTCCACGCTGAAAAGGAAAAAGGAAAAGACCGCCAGAGGCTAGATAAAGCTCCGGCCCGCCGCATTTTCGCGGCGGGCCGTTTTTTATTCCTCCGCTTCCCAGGAGTCGAGGAGCTTTTGCAGCAGGGCCTTGAGCATGGCCCGTTCGTCCTCCGCCAGGGCGGAGAAGGCCGCGTCCTGCCCGAGGTCGGAGGGCGCCTGGGCGCGGCCGGCCTCGGTGAGGCTGATGGTCAGGCCGCGGCGGTCTTCCTCGCTGCGGCGGCGGGTGACGAGGCCCTGGGCCTCCAGCTTACCCAAAAGCTCGCTGACCGAGGCGCTGCGCAGCTCCAGCAGGCAGACAAGGTCTGCCTGGCTCATGTCCCCGCGCTCGGCCAGCAGGCGGAGCATCCGCTCACGGCTGCCGGGCAGGCCCGCGCGGTGGACAAGATAGTGTCCGCAGCGGCGCATGAGGCCGCCGAGACTGTCCCTGTCCGGCTCCGGCTCGGGCGGGTGGGGCCGCCTGCCCCGCGGGCCCCTGCCCGGACCGTGCGGGCCGGGGCCGTGGGGGCCGTGAGGCCCGTGGGAAGGCGGCGGCGCGCCGTGAGGCCCATGTGGAGGAGGCGGGGGCTATGGGGGTGTAGGCGTTTATGTATGTCCTTATCCGCGGCGCGTCCTGGAGGTGGTAGGGGTTCGCGACGGAGATCATCGCCGCCGGCTCCTCATTTATGAAGCGCGGGTCGTCTAAGGCGTGCTTGCGGCTCCAGTTTATGCGCACGGCGGTCTGGTTGCTGGCTGTGGGGAGGTTTGCCACCACCAGCGTGAGGCGGTCCTCCGGCAGGGAGGCGGGGCCGTGCAGCTCGTCCGCGAGGGGCTCGTAGAGCTCCGTGGGCAGGCCCAGCCTTTCCTCGACGATCTTGGCTATGTCAGCGCCGTCGGCGATGGCCGAGGGGATGGCCCGGCGGCGTTCCATGGCCTGGCAGAAGCCGCCCATGATGGTCGCGTCCGTCGTGATGAGGCCGTTGAAGCCCAGCTCCCCGCGCAGGACCCCCGTCAGCAGCTCGCGGCTGAGGGAGGCGGGCAGGACGTCGGAAAAGCCCAGCGCCGGGTTTTTCTCCATGGAGAGCGCCGGCTGGCAGATGTGGCCCACCATGACGGACAGCAGGCCCCGGTCTATGAGGGCCTTGTAGATCTTCCCGTAAGTCTCGCGCCACTCTTCCGCCGGGAGGCTGTTGCAGCTCGGATGCAGGTGCTGGTCTCGGAAGTCCACGCCGTCGCCGGGGAAGTGCTTGCAGCAGGCTATGAGGCCCGAGTCCTGGGCGGCGTCGAGAAAAAGCTGCGCATTTTTGAGCACCATTTCGGGCTCGGAGCCGAAGGTGCGGGTGTTGGTGATGGGGTTGCGGAAGTTCATGTCTATGTCCACGACGGGGGAGAAGGTCCAGTTTATGCCCGCTGCGAGGCCCTCGGCGGCGCAGACCTCGGCAAAACGGCGCGCGCAGGCCTCGTCGTCCGCTGCGGCGACGCCGAGCTGGTTTGCGAAATAGGTCCCGTCCGAAATTCCGCCCGCGCCGCCCTCTTCGAGGTTCGCGGCGTGGAGGAGGGGGATGCGCGCCGCGGCGTCTATGGCGGCAAGCTTCTCCGCCAGCTCCGCCTTGGGGCAGGGGCGGTAGAGCACCGCGCCTATGCCCTCGTCACTCACGAGGGCGCGCAGCTCATCGAGCGGGTAGTCCCCGCCCATGACGCAGAATAGCTGGCCGGTCTTCTCACGCTCGTCCATCGAGGCGAGGGCGTCCAGCACCCAGCGCTCCTCGTCTGCGCTCAGGTAAAAGGGTTTGCCTTTCAGATCCATCACAGCTGTCCCTCCAAGTCAGAAATGCCGCCGGACGCGGCCGGGCCGCTCCAGCGTGTAGCCGCCCAGGCGCTCCAGCCTCTCGCGGAACTCCGGCGAGGCCAGGGCCTCCAGCAGGCGGCGGACCGCTCCGCTGTCCCAGGCGGGATCGGGTATGAGCAGGTCGTACTGCTCCGTGCACACGGGCAGGAAGTCCAGCCCGTAGAGCCGCGCCGCCGAGTATATGCCCATGCCCGCGTCCGCCGAGCCCGAGGCTATCTGCGCCGCCACGGCCGTGTGCGTCGGCTCCTCGCGGCCGTAGCCGTAGACGGCGGCGCTCTCCACGCCCTCGCGGCGGCAGAGGTAGTCCGCCAGGATGCGCGTGCCGGAGCCCTTCTGCCGGTTTACGTAGCGCAGGCCGGGACGGGCGATGTCGGCAAAGCCGCGCAGGCCGAGGGGGTTGCCCGGGGCGAGCATGAGGCCCTGCGTCCGACCCACGCACTCGACGAGGCGCACTCCGCCCGAGGGGAAGAGGCGCTCGATATAGCTCTCGTTATAGCCGCCGGCGGCCTCGTCGAGCAGGTGTATGCCCGCGGCGTGGCACTCGCCCCGGCGCACGGCCATGAGCCCGCCCATGGAGCCGACGTGGCTTGAGGACATGCGCAGCGGCGGCTCCGCGAGGCGCAGGAGGTCCGCCAGCTCGTCCAGCAGCGGGTCGTGGCTGCCCGTGACGACGAGGCCGCCCTCGAGCTCCGCGAGGGGCCGGAGCAGGCGGACGCTCACCTTTGACCCTGCCTCAAGGCCCTCGACGCCCTGCGGTATCTCAAGCATGGCGTCCGCGCGCATGAAGGAGCTCACCACCCCTGCGCCCCTGCCCAGAGGCGAGGCCACTAGGCCCTGCCCCGCGTCGCCCAGCCGCAGGCGGACGTATTCCCGGTACTTGAGGCCGGAGACTATGCCGCGGCCCAGGCGGGCATCCGCCTGCCGCGCCTCGCCGCCGGGGACTATGCCGGTGTAGAGTCCCAGCACCGGGCGCATGAGCTCTTCAAGGACGATGATGGCCGAGACGGGATAGCCGGGCAGCCCGAGGATGGGCTGCTTTCCCCGCAGGCCCAATATGGCGGGCTTGCCGGGCCGGATGGCCAGGCCGTGGAAGAGCACCTCGCCCGCCGAGGCTATGGCCGCGGCGCTCAGGTCGTCCCTGCCCGCGGAGGAGCCCGCGCCGAGGATGACTGCGTCGCACTCCGAGAGCGCCCTCTCCAGAGCGGCAGAAACTGCGCCGGGCTCGTCCGGGACTATGCCGTAGCAGCGCGGCAGCGCGCCCCAGCCCCGGAGCATGGCGGCGAAGATGCTGGAGTTGAACTCCACGACCTCACCCTCTCCGGGGGCCTCGCAGGGAGGCACCAGCTCGTCGCCCGTCGGGATGATGCCGACGACGGGACGGCGGCAGACCTCGCACTCCAGCACGCCCGCCGCGAGCATCGCGCCCAGGGCCGAGGGGCCTATCTCCGTGCGCGAGGGGAGTATCATCTCCCCGGCGCAGATGTCCTCGCCTATCTGCCTCACGTGCTGCCAGGGTGCGGCCGCCTCCCGCAGGCGGATGCCGCCGCCCGGCAGGGGCTCTATCTCCTCGGCCATTATGACGGCGTCGCAGCCCGGGGGCAGGGGGTCGCCCGTGTCCACGGGGACGTAGGCTCCCTCGGGCAGCTCCACCGGCGTCGTCTCCGTCGCCCCGAAGGTGGAGGCAGCCGCGACGGCGGCCCCGTCCATGGCGCAGGCGTGGTAGTGCGGCGCGCAGATGCGCGCGTAGACCGCCTTATAGCTCACCCGGCCCGCCGCGTCCTGCACGCGGACGCGCTCCGGCTCCGGGGCGAGGCCGTTTTCCCGCAGCCGGGCCAGATAGGCCGCGCGGGCCTCGTCCAGGGGCGTGTTCGTGAGATATTGAAAGCCCATTCAAAACTCCTCCAGCTCAACTTCCACCAGCGCGCCCCTGGGCAGGCCCTCGCAGTCGCGCGGGACGCGCAGCACGCCGTCCGAGGCCGCGAGGGCGCTTATTAGCCCAGATTTTGTGCGCACAGGCTCGGCGTAGAGCTCTCCGCCCTCGCGGGAAAGGCGCACGCCGCAGTGCAGCTCCCGCCCGTCGTTCGCCGGAAGGGGCTCCGTCAGCCGTGCGGGGACTGGCCTCGGCTCCGCCGGCTGGCCCAGCAGGGAGCGCAGCAGCGCCCCGGCCAGGAGCTTCGCCGTGAGATATGCCGCCGCAGGGTGTCCGGGCAGGCCCAGGACAGGCACGCTGTGCACCTCGCCCAGCATCGCGGGCTTGCCCGGGCGCATCGCCAGGCCGTGGAAAAGCAGCCGCCCGTTTTTCCCGATGACGCGGGCCACGGCGTCCCGCTCCCCGGCTGAACTGCCGCCGGAGACAAGCACGAGGTCGTACCCCTCCGCCGCGGCCAGGACAGCCCGCTCCAGCTCCGCCTCCTCGTCCCGGACTATGCCGAGGAAGGCCGCCTCCGCTCCCAGCGCCTCCAGCAGCGCGCAGAGCATGGGGCCGTTCACGTCCCGCACCTGGCCGGGGCCGGGCGTGAGCTCCGGCGGCACCAGCTCGTCACCCGTGCTCAGGACGGCGGCGCGGGGTTTTTTCCTCACCCTCGGCTCCGCCGCGCCCATGGCCGCCAGTGCGCCTATGTCCATGGGCCTCAGCCGCCGCCCCGCGCGCAGGACGGCCTGGCCGGGTTTCAGGTCGTCGCCGCGGAACACCACGCCCGCGCCGGGCGCGGCGCCCTTGAGGATGCCGACAAGCCCGCTGCCGTAGTCCTCCGCGTGCTCAAGCATGACGACGGCGTCCGCCCCTTCTGGCAGCCGCCCGCCCGTGGGTATCTCGGCGCACTCGCCCGGGCTGAGGGCAAAGTCGGGCGCCCTGCCCATCTCCACCCGGCCGGCCAGGCGCAGCAGGGCGGGGCTGGCCTCGCCGCAGCCGAAAGTGTCCGCCGCCGCCAGGGCGTAGCCGTCCACCGAGGAGCGGTCGAAGCCCGGGACGAATTCCGCGGCCTCCACGTCCTCCGCCAGCACCCGGCCCCTGGCAAGCGCGAGCGGGCAGGCCTCAGCCTCCGTCCTGCGGGCGCCGAAGGCCGAATACAGTATACTGAGAGCCTCGCCGGGCGTGACCGTTTTGAGCATGGCGCACCTCCTTTTTTTACAAAAGTATAGCTCCCGGCAGGCCGGTTTTGCAAGGCCCCCTCTCCGCTTTCGCCCTTTTTTCACGCCCCCCGGGAGGGGAAATGCGCTTTCCTCTTTACAGGAGCGCCATTTTCCGGTATAGTAAAGGGGTAATTGTGGTATGTTTGACAATTTGAAAACGACCCGGTGCGGGGAGTGACTTATTATACACTTTTTATCCCCGCTGTCGGTTTGTACTCAATATTGTTATTTCTTTGACTAATACCGCCCTCAAAAGCTGTTTGCGTCCCAAAAAAGAGAGGGGCGAACAGATATAAAAACCATCCATATTCAGGAGGTAGGAAAATGAAGAAACTGCTTGCGATTCTCCTCGCCGCGATACTGTGCGTCGGCCTGATGGCCGGCTGCGGCCAGACTACCATAATAGTCAACATGGGCGGCGAAGACGAGGCCGAGGAGACCCCCGTCGCCACCGAGCCCCCCGAAAACACCCCCGAAGCCGCCGCGTCCGAGGCCCCTGTCGTTGACGACACCCCGCTGCCCGAGGGCCAGCTGAAGACCGGCCTTGCCATAGTCTCCGTCGTGTCCAGCAGCTCCAAGGCCGCCTCCGCCGACGCCGACGGCCTGGCCCAGGCCGACACCACCTTCGCTGCCGTCCTCGTTGACGGCGACGGCGTCATCAAAGACTGCCTTATCGACTGTGTGCAGACCAAGATAGCCGTCTCCGCCACGGGCGAGATACTCACCGCCGCGGACACCGCGTTCGATTCCAAGATCGTCCTGGACGACGCCTACGACATGCGCAAGGCGAGCCCCATCGGCGCGGAGTGGGATGAGCAGGCCAACTTCCTGGCCGACTACGTCACCGGCAAGACCCTCGACGAGGTCAAGGGCATAGCCATCGACGACGGCGGCAAGCCCACCGACGCCGACATCACCACCGGCTGCACCATGAACATAGCCGAGATCCTCACCGCTGTCGAGAACGCCGTCGCGAACGCGAAGGTCCTCGGCGCGGGCGTGGACGACACCCTGTACATGAACTGCAACGCCATCGTCTCCAGCAGCTCCAAGGCCGCCTCCGCCGACGGCGACGGCAACGCTCAGGCCGACGTCACCGTGGGCGCCTACACCCTCGACGCCTCCGGCGTCATCACCAGCTGCTACCTCGACTGCGTGCAGGCCAAGATAGCCGTCACCGCGGCGGGCGAGATCGCCTCCGAGGTCGGCACTTCCTACGATTCCAAGCTCGTCCTGGACGACGCCTACGACATGCGCAAGGCCAGCCCCATCGGCGCGGAGTGGGATGAGCAGGCCTGGTCCTTCGCCGCCTACGCCACCGGCAAGACCCCGGCCGACATAGCCGGCGTCGCCGTCGATGAGAACGGCCACCCGACCTCCGCCGACATCACCTCCGGCTGCACCATGAACGTCGTTGACTTCATCGCGGTCATAAAGTAAATCCATGCTCAGGCTGAGAAGACCGCGGGCGCGGCGCGGGAGGTTCCTGCCGCGCCTCGCGGCGCTCTCGCTGGCACTGCTGATGCTCACCGGCTGCTCCACGACTCAGGTGATCGACGTGGGGCAGCCGTCTGAGACGGCGGCGCCGGAGCTCACGAGATACACCGCCACCTTCCTCGACCTGTTCGACACGCTGACCACCGTTGTCGGTTACGCCGAAAGCGAGGAGGAGTTCACCGCCGTCGCAGAGAGCGTCAAGGCGGGGCTGAAGGAATATCACGAGCTCTATGACATCTACAACGACTACGAGGGCATAAACAACATAAAGACGATAAACGATGCGGCGGGCGGCGAGCCCGTAGAGGTGGACGGGAGGATAATAGACCTCCTGCTGTTCTGCCGCGAGATGTATGAAAAGACGGGCGGAAAGCTCGACGCCGCGATGGGCGGCGTGCTGAAGCTCTGGCACGACGCGAGGGAGGCCGGCGAATACTCGGAGGAAGGCGAGCTTCCCGATGCCGCCGCGCTCCTGGAGGCGGCGAAGCACTGTGATTTCTCGGCGGTCATAATAGACGCCGAGGAGGGCACGGTGCAGATCACGGACGCCGAGACGAGACTCGACGTCGGCGCGGTCGCGAAGGGCTATGCGACGGAGCAGGTCTGCAAAGAGCTGCCCTCGGGCTACCTGGTGAGCGTGGGCGGCAACGTGCGCGCCACGGGGCCGAAGCCAGACGGCGAGGCCTGGGTCGTGGGCGTGCAGGACCCCGACGGGGGCGCGGAGGACTACCTCCACACGCTATGGGCCAGCGAGGGCTCCGTCGTGACGAGCGGGGACTACCAGCGCTACTACTATGTGGACGGCGTGAAGTACCACCATATCATAGATCCCGAGACGCTGTATCCCGCGACGCTGTGGCGCGCGGTGACGGTGGTCTGCGAGGACTCCGGCCTTGCCGACGCGCTCTCGACCAGCCTCTTCACCATGACGCAGGACGAGGGCCAGGCGCTGCTGGACGAGTTCGGGGCCGAGGCCCTCTGGGTCGCGGCCGACGGGCAGCTGCTGTACAGCCCGGGCTTTTCCGACTATATAAAAGAGTGAAAATGTGAAATAAGAGTAGAGAGGTGAAAGTATGAAGCAGCTTTTCAGGGGCGGAATCCATCCCAACGACGGCAAGGCGCTGTCGCGGGGCGGAGCTCCTGTCCCGATGCCGGCGCCTTCCAGGGTGATCATACCCATGTCCCAGCACATCGGCGCGCCCTGCTCCCCTCTGGTCAAAGTGGGCGACACGGTGAAGCTGGGTCAGAAGATAGGCGACGGCGAGGGCGTGTGTTCCCCGGTGCACGCCTCGGTGTCCGGCACCGTGGCGGCTGTGGAGCAGCTGCCCATCCCCGGCGGCAGGCAGGCCGTCTGCGTCGTTATCGACAGCGACGGCAAGGACACGCCCGACCCCGCCATAAAGCCCCGCGCCAGCCACAAGGGCCTGAGCCCCGCGGAGCTCGCCGCCATAGTCCGCGAGGCGGGCATCTGCGGCATGGGCGGCGCGGCCTACCCCACGAACTCCAAGATACTCTCCACCGCGGGCAAAACCGAGACCCTGCTCATAAACGCCTGCGAGTGCGAGCCCTACATCACCTCCGACGATATGGTGATGTGCACCTGGCCTGAAAAGGTCATCCTGGGCGCCCGGATACTGGCCGACGTCATCGGCGCGAAGCACACCGTCATCGCTGTCGAGGACAACAAGCCCGAGGCCATCGAGGCCCTGCGCGCCAAGGCCGAGGGCCAGGAGGACATCGAGATCCGCGCGCTGCCCACGCGCTATCCCCAGGGCGCGAAAAAGCAGCTCATCCTCGCTGTCACCGGCAAGGAAGTCGCCCCCGGCGCGAGGACCGGCGCGCTGTTCAACGTTACGACTGTCTACTCCATCTGCCGCGCCGTATACGAGGGCCTGCCCATCACGGAGAAGGTCGTCACCGTCACCGGCGAGGGCGCGAATGAGCCGAAGAACGTCATAGTCCGCGTCGGCACGCCCATAGAGCAGGTGCTCGACTTTGCCGGCGGCGTGAAGGAGGAGACCTGCAAGGTCGTCTGCGGCGGCCCGATGATGGGCGTGGCGCAGGGGAACCTGGCCGTCCCCGTCGTCAAGGGCACGAACGCCCTGCTCTGCCTGACCGACCCCGCCCCTGCGGCGGAGGACCCCGCCTGCATCCGCTGCGGCAAGTGCATGGACGCCTGCCCCATGGGCCTGCAGCCCCTGAACCTCTACCGCTACGTGAACTGCGGCGACAAGGAGGAACTCGGGCGCCTCAACCTTGAGGACTGCATGGAGTGCGGCTGCTGCGCCTACGTATGCCCCGGCCGCCTGCCCCTTGTCGAGACCTTCAAGGCGGGCAAGAAACTGCTGAAGGAGGGAAAGAGGTAATGAACCTGACCGTGACCTCCGCACCCCACATCCGCAGCGGCAACACGACGCAGCGGACCATGCTGGACGTGCTCATAGCCCTCGTACCCGCGCTCATAGCCGGGGTCGTGCTCTTCGGCCTGCGCGCCCTGGTCCTGACCGTCATCTCGGCGGCGGGCTGCGTTGTGGCCGAGCTGCTGGTGAACCTTGTCATGCGGAAAAAGCCCACGGTGGGCGACCTTTCCGCTGTTGTCACCGGCGTGCTGCTGGCCTTCTCCCTGCCTGCGAGCTGCCCCTACTGGGTCGTTCTCGTGGGCGACGCCTTTGCGATAATCGTCGTGAAGGGCCTCATCGGCGGCCTGGGCCAGAACGTCTTTAACCCGGCCCTCGGCGGCAGGGCGCTCATAATGCTCTTCTGGCCCGCGACCATCACCAGGTACACGACCGAGAGCGTCTCCGCCCTGAACTTCGGAGCCGTGGACATCGTCTCATCGAGCACCCCGCTGCAGACCATGGCCCGCCCGGCCCTGCCCGATGCGAGCCTCCTGGATATGTTCCTCGGCAAGATCGGCGGCTGCATAGGCGAGGTCTGCACCCTGGCGCTGCTCATAGGCCTGGCTTACCTGCTCTACCGCAGGGTCATCAGCTGGCGCATCCCCGCCGCGTACATAGGCGCGGTGGCCGTCCTCACGCTGGTGTTCAGCAAGGGCGACGACCCCATGCTCTGGATGCTCTACAGCGTCATGGGCGGCGGCGTCATGCTCGGCGCCATCTTCATGGCCACCGACTACGTCACGAGCCCCGCCATGCCTGCGGCCCAGCTGGTCTACGGCGTAGGCTGCGGCGTGCTGACCGTCATCTTCCGCTGCTTCGGGCTCTTCCCGGAGGGCGTGACTTACGCTATCCTCATCATGAACGCCTGCGCCTGGGCGCTTGACAAGGCCGTGCCCGTGAAGCGCTTCGGCGTGAAAGGGGGTGCCGGGAAATGAGTAAGAAGCTACTTGTCCCCGTCGCCGTGATACTGGCCTGCGCCGTCATACTCGCGGCGGCAGGCGCCGGCCTCGCAGGCACAGCAGCGGCAAACGCGGAGAAAGAGCTCGGCGAGATGATCTCCTACCTCCTGCCCGGCGGCGGTGAGTTCGAGGAGATCGAGTACAAGGGTACCGATTCCAAGATCACGAACGTCTATAAGGGCGAGGGCGGCTACGTCCTGGCGATGACCGCGAACGGCTACGTGGATGAGATAAAGCTCCTCGTCGCCGTGGACAACGAGGGCGTCGTCAAGGGCTACACCGTGCGCGACATCCACGACACCTACGGCCTCGGCCTCGGAGTGCAGGACGATCTCTTCTTCCTCGTGGGCCTTATGAACTCCAAGGGCGACCTGGCCGTCAACAGCAACATCGACGCCGTGACGGGCGCCACCATCAGCTCCTCCGCCGTCGTCGCCTGCGTGAACGCGGCGAGCAAGTACGTGCAGGAGTCCGGTGCGGCGGGCGGCCCGCTCACCGGTACGGCCAACGGCTTCGGCGGTCCCATCACCGTCTCCGTCACCATGGATGGCGACAAGATCACCGCCGTGGAGATAGTCTCCAACAGCGAGACGCCTGAGATAGCCGGCACTGCGCTTGAGCAGATCCCGGCGGCCATCGTTGCGGCGAACTCGCCGGATGTGGACATCGTCTCCGGCGCGACCTATACCAGCAACGGCATAATCAACGCCGTCAAGAACGCGCTTGACAGCGCGGGCGGCGGCAGCGGCGCGCTCACCGGCACGGCCGACGGCTTCATAGGCCCCATCACCGTGGCCGTCACCATGGACGGCGACACCATCACCGCCGTCGAGGTCATCTCCAACAGCGAGACCATCGAGATAGCGGGCGGCGCGCTTGAGCAGATCCCGGCGGCCATCGTCGCGGCGAACTCGCCGGACGTGGACGTCGTCTCCGGCGCCACCTATACCAGCAACGGCATAATCAACGCCGTCAAGAACGCCCTCGCGGGCGGCGGCAGCTCCGAGCCCGAGCCGGAGGCCACCCCTGAGCCGACTCAGGAGGCCCAGGTCGCTGCCGAGGCGTACCAGGGCTTCGGCCTTTCGAACACCGTGCGCATGGGCCCCGGCTCCGACGACACCGGCACGCCGGTATACAGCATCAACCAGGTGTTCGCCAACGTCGTGTTTGACGGCGAGGGCAAGATACTCGCCATTTACGTGGACCAGCTTGAGTACGCGACGCCGAACTATGACGGGGCGGAGATGCCGCACTTCAGCGGCTGGCCCGGCCAGGGCGGCTACAACAACGACTCGAACCACGACGCCGTGGTGGACGGCACGACGCCGGACACGGAGGAGCAGTTCACCGAGGAGGTCGCCGGCTGGGCGACGAAGCGCGACAGGGGCGAGACCTACGTTATGGGTACCGGCACCTGGAGCGAGCAGATGGATGCATTCCAGCAGCTGTTCGTCGGCAAGACGGTTGACGAGGTGGAGGAGTGGTTTGCGAAGTACTGCTCCGACGCCAACGGCAGGCCCCTGAAGGAGTCGAGCAGCGGTGAGGGCGACGCGGAGAAGTATGCGGCGCTGACGGACGAGGAGAAGGCCATGCTGGCCGACGTCACGAGCTCCGCCACGATGAGCCTGAACGACAGCCACGGCGACATCCTCTCGGCCATCCGCAAGGCCTATGAGAACCGCGTCCCGCTCGGGGCGATGACGGCGACGGGCATGGGCTTCGGCCTTTCGAACACCGTGCGCATGGGCCCCGGCTCCGACGACACGGGTACGCCGGTATACAGCATAAACCAGGTGTTTGCCAACACGCTCTTCGACAGCGAGGGCAGGATAACTGCGATTTACGTGGACCAGCTCGAGTACGCGACGCCGAACTATGACGGGGCGGAGATGCCGCACTTCAGCGGCTGGCCCGGCCAGGGCGGCTACAACAACGACTCGAACCACGACGCCGTGGTGGACGGCACGACGCCGGACACGGAGGAGCAGTTCACCGAGGAGGTCGCCGGCTGGGCGACGAAGCGCGACAGGGGCGAGACCTACGTTATGGGTACCGGCACCTGGAGCGAGCAGATGGATGCATTCCAGCAGCTGTTCGTCGGCAAGACGGTTGACGAGGTGGAGGAGTGGTTTGCGAAGTACTGCTCCGACGCCAACGGCAGGCCCCTGAAGGAGTCGAGCAGCGGTGAGGGCGACGCGGAGAAGTATGCGGCGCTGACGGACGAGGAGAAGGCCATGCTGGCCGACGTCACGAGCTCCGCCACGATGAGCCTGAACGACAGCCACGGTGACATCCTCTCGGCCATCAGGGCCTCTTTTGAGAACATGGTCAACGTGGACCTGACGTTGGGCTGAGACGGCTGAAAGGAGAAAGCTATGAAAGCTGTGACTTTTAAGCTCAATACTGTACTGGCCGGGGTCGTGGGCGCTGTCTGCCTTGTGCTGCTGCTTGTGCGCACCTTCATGCCGCAGGCGATACTGCCGCTCATTGACATCCCGAACCTGGCCGCGGTGTGCGCCGCGGCGCTGGTGATAGAGTGCTATCTGGGGCGCAAGCAGGTGCCGAAGCGCAACTGGGCGCTGACGGCGGTGCTGGCTTTCCTGACCTTCTGGCTGCTGCCCTGGGCGGCGGGCCTGTGCTCCGGCGTGGGCGAGGCGCTGCGTCTGGGTGTCATTGCCGGGCTGCTGTTTACGGCGATGGCCTTCCTCTTCACCTCCATCTGGGAGCGTTTGAACTCCGGCAAGGCGGGATTTCTCGCGCCGGTGTGCATAGGCGCTGTGATGTATCTGGCGTGCCAGTGCTTTGCGGGCATGCTGCTGTAAGCTGAACGAGATTTTTCCGGGGAAGCCGAAAGGCTTCCCCGGCTTTTTGTTTGCGGCCGCTGCCGTTATGGGGGCGGGGTTCCGGCGCCGCCCGGGGGTGGGTTTTGGCTGGGCGGAACTCGCCGTTTTGTCCTGCTGGACTTTAGCTTGTGCTGCATGTTCCACCCCATTTCTTTGGTCTTGCCCAAAGAAACGGGGTGGAGCCCCAAAGAAAGGCGCTT
>UQUO01000043.1 GCA_900544295.1 uncultured Eubacteriales bacterium
CCCGAAACCTCACGGGGGCGCCACCACCCCATAAGCGCTTTTCTTTGGGGCTCCACCCCGTTTCTTTGGGCAAGACCAAAGAAATGGGGTGGAACAGGCAGCACCAACGTAAAGTCACACAAAACAAAACGGCGAGTTCCTGAAACCCACCCCCGGGCGGGGATGGAACCCCACCCCTACAGAGACTCGCACCGTACATGGACCACAGCAACGGATATGGGCTTTGTACAAACTGCCGGGAAAAAGCAGAAATGGCCTGCGATACTGCGTAAAAGGGGCAATTTTGCGTCCAGGGCGTTGACAAAAATTCTGCCTTGGCGTAGAATAATAAAAAAATTTGAGGCCCGCCGCCGCGGGCTTTTTGACTGAGAGGGGTGTGTTCCGGTGGACGGCATCGTTATAAAGGGATGTGAAGTCTTCCGCCAGGGGGTCTTTGTTTCCGCCGACGTTGAGATCCTGGACGGCGTTGTCACCCGCGTGGAGCCCGGTATCGTTCCCGGCGAGGGCGTAAGTGTTTGTAATTTTGATAATTGTCTTGTTGTTCCCGGTCTTGTGGATGTGCATGTGCATCTTCGAGAGCCGGGTTTTTCTTATAAGGAGACGATAAAAAGCGGCACCGAGGCCGCGGCGCGCTCGGGCTACGCCGCCGTCTGCGCCATGCCGAACCTCTCTCCCGTGCCTGAAGACGCGGCGACGCTTGCGCAGGAGCTGGACCTTATAGCGCGCGACGCCGCCATCGACATACTGCCCTACGGGGCCATCACGCGCGGGCAAAAGGGCGCCAAACTCGCGGACATGGCGGCCATGGCTCCCTATGTCTGCGGATTTTCGGACGACGGGCACGGTGTGCAGTCGGCGGAGCTGATGCGTGAGGCCATGCTGGAGGCAGGACGGCTCGGCAGGCCCATCGCCGCGCACTGCGAGGACAACTCCCTCCTGCGCGGGGGATATATCCACGACGGGGAGTACGCGGCGGCCCATGGACACCGGGGCATCTGCTCCGAGTCCGAGTGGGGCCCCATCGAGCGGGACATCGGCCTGCTGCGAGGCACGGGCTGCGCCTACCATGTCTGCCACATCTCGACGGCGGAGAGCGCGGAGCTCATCCGCCGAGCCAAGGCTGAGGGCCTGGATATAAGCTGCGAGACCGCGCCGCACTACCTGCTGCTCTCGGACGCGGAGCTCCAGGAGGACGGGCGCTTCAAGATGAACCCGCCGCTTCGGGGCGAGGCCGACCGCCTGGCGCTAATAGAGGCGCTGCGCGACGGGACCATCGACATGATAGCGACGGACCACGCCCCGCACTCGGCGGAAGAGAAGTCCCGCGGGCTGGAAAAGAGCGCCTTCGGCATCACGGGGCTTGAGACGGCCTTCCCCGTGCTCTGGACGGGGCTCGTGGAGCCGGGCATAATAGGCCGGGAGCGGCTCGCAGAGCTCATGAGCACGGCGCCGGCCCGCCGCTTCGGCATCGAGAGCGGCATAGAGCTCGGAAAGCCCGCGAGCCTCGCCGTGTTCGACGTGAGCACGACCTACACGATAGACCCCGCCGCCTTCGCCTCGAAGGGCAGGGCCACGCCCTTCGAGGGCAGGCAGGTGCGCGGGCGCTGCGTTTTGAACATCTGCAGGGGCAGGGAGGTGTGGCGCGCTTGAAAAAGGTGAGATTCCAGCTTTCGCAGGCGTATTTCGCCGCTCCGGGCCTGCGGGTGATGAAGCTCCGGGGCGACACGGAGGGCGCGGCGGGGCCGGGGAGGTTCGTCGAGGTCTCGGCGCCCGGCTTCTTCCTGCGGCGGCCCTTCTCCGTCTGCGGGGTAGAGGGGGATGAGCTCACGCTCGCCGTCAAGCTCGCCGGGCGCGGGACAAAGGCGCTGCACGAGCTGGCTCCGGGCGCGCAGCTGGAGCTGCTCACGGGCCTCGGCAACGGCTTCGAGCTCTCGGCGGCGGGGGAGAGGCCCCTGCTGCTGGGCGGCGGCAGCGGCGTCGCGCCCATGCTCTACCTCGCGCGGGAGCTCTCAAAGCTCGGCGTCCGGCCCGCGGCGGCCATAGGTTTCGGCTCGGCGGGCGAGGTCTGCTTTGAGAGGGAGTTTGGCGAAACCTGCGGGAGCCTGCGCGTCTTCACGCTCGACGGCTCGCGCGGGGAGCGCGGGCTGGTGACGCAGGCGCTGGGCGAGGGCTTCAGCTCCGTATTTGCCTGCGGGCCGCTGCCCATGCTGCGGGCCATAGATGAAAAAAGCCACGTGCCCGCGCAGTTCTCGCTGGAGGCGCGCATGGGCTGCGGCTTCGGGGCCTGCATGGGCTGCACGATAGACACGGTGAACGGCCCCAGGCGCGTCTGCAAGGACGGGCCGGTGTTCCGCTCGGGGGAGGTGCGCTGGTGAACACGAGAGTAAAGCTCTGCGGCACAGAGCTCGCGAATCCCGTCATACCCGCCTCCGGCACCTTCGGCTACGGGGCCGAGTTCGCCGCGCTCTACGACATAAACTGCCTCGGGACCTTCTCCTTCAAGGGCACGACGCGCCTTCCGCGCTTTGGCAACCCCGGCCCGCGCATAGCGGAGGCCCCGGCGGGGCTCTTAAACTCCGTCGGCCTGCAGAACCCCGGCGTGGACGCCGTCATAGCCGAGGAGCTCCCCCGGCTGCGCGAGGTCTTTCACAAGCCCGTCATGGCGAATGTCTGCGGCTTTTCCGTGGATGAGTACGTAGAGGTCGCCGCAAAGCTCGACAGCTGCCCCGAGGTGGGCTGGCTCGAAATAAACATCAGCTGCCCCAACGTCCACGGCGGCGGCATGGGCTTCGGCACGAGCTGCGAGAGCGCCGCCGAGGTCACGCGCGAGGTCAGGGCGGCGGTGAAAAAACCCGTCATAGTGAAGCTCACGCCCAACGTGACGGACATCGTCTCCATCGCGCGCGCCTGCGAAAAGGCGGGCGCGGACGGGCTCAGCTTAATAAACACCCTGCTCGCCATGCGGATAGACCCGGCGACGCGCAGGCCCGTTCTGAAAAACCTCACGGGCGGGCTCTCAGGCCCGGCGGTCTTCCCCGTGGCCCTGCGCATGGTCTGGCAGGTCTACGAGGCGGTCGGCATACCCATTATCGGCATGGGCGGGGTGAGCTCGGCTGAGGACGTCATCGAGATGCTGCTCGCGGGCGCGACGGCCGTCGGCGTCGGCGCGGCGAACCTGCGGGAGCCCTACGCCGCGCGGGACATGGTGGAGGACCTGCCCGCGGCGATGAAAAAATACGGCATTGAAAATCTTCAGGATATCATAGGAGGCGCACACAATGGCTAAGGACGTGATAATCGCCTGCGACTTCCCGACCAGGGAGCGCACGCTGGCCTTTCTCGATATGTTCGGGACCGAGAGGCCGTATGTGAAGATCGGCATGGAGCTCTTCTACGCCGAGGGTCCGGACATCGTCCGGGAGATAAAGGCGCGGGGACACAGCATATTCCTCGACCTCAAGCTCTGCGATATACCGAACACGGTGAAGCGGGCGATGGCCGTGCTGCGCGGCACGGGCGCGGACATGATAAACCTCCACGCCTTCGGCACTCGGGAGATGATGACGGCGGCGCTCGAAGGCCTCACCGGCCCGGACGGGACGCGGCCCCTGCTCATCGCCGTCACGCAGCTGACCTCGACGAGCGAGGAGCGCATGAGGCGGGAGCTGCTCATAGACAGGCCCCTGGCCGAGGTCTGCCTCGACTACGCGGAAAACGCGAAGGCGGCGGGGCTCGACGGCGTGGTCTGCTCGCCCCTTGAGGCTGGCGCGGTGCATGAGCGCTGCGGCGCGGATTTCCTCACCGTGACGCCCGGCGTGCGCTTCGCCGGCGGCGAAAAGGGCGACCAGGTGCGCGTCACGACGCCTGAGCGGGCCGGTCAGCTCGGCTCGGACTACATCGTCGTGGGCCGGCCCATTACGGGCGCTGAGGACCCCGCAGCAGCCTGGAGGCGCTGCGTTTCCGAATTCATGGGAGGTGCGAAGGCATGAACGAAATAAAAGAGCGCGTGGCCCGCGGCCTTCTGGCCATTGGCGCGGTGTTCCTCCGGCCTGAGGAGCCCTTCACCTGGGCCAGCGGCATAAAGAGCCCCATCTACTGCGACAACCGCCTCATCCTCACGGCGCCCGACGTGCGCGGCGTGGTCGAGGCCGCCATAGCCGAGACGGTGGCGCGCGAGTTCCCCGAGGCCGAAGTGCTCATGGGCACGGCCACGGCGGGCATAGCCCACGCCGCCATCGCGGCGCATCTCATGGGCCTGCCCATGGGCTACGTCCGCTCCGGCGCGAAGGACCACGGCAGGCAAAACCGCATCGAGGGCAGGCTCCGCGAGGGTGAAAAAGTCGTCGTCATCGAGGACCTCATTTCCACCGGCGGCAGCCTCATAGAGACGGTCGAGGCCCTGCGCGAGGCCGGCGCCGAGGTGCTGGGCGCGGTGTCCATCTTCACCTACGGCATGGAAAAGGGCAAAAAGCGCCTTGCCGAGGCCGGCGTGCGCGCCGTCAGCCTCACGGACTTTGACGAGATAGTCGCCGTGGCCGAGGCCGAGGGCTACATCCCCGCACAGAGCGTGCCGGGACTCATGGCCTTCCGCGCCGACCCCTCGGACGAGAGCTGGATGGGAGGAAGAAAATGAGACACCTTATAGACATACTCGACCTGAGCACCCAGGAGATAAAGGAGATACTCGACCAGGCGGACGAGATAATCGCCCACCCCGAGGAGTACCGGGAACGGTGCAAATATAAAAAACTCGCGACGCTCTTCTTCGAGCCTTCGACCCGCACGCGCCTTTCCTTCGAGGCCGCGATGCTGGAGCTGGGCGGCAGCGTTCTGGGCTTCTCCGAGGCGTCGAGCTCCTCCGCCGCCAAGGGCGAGAGCGTGGCCGACACCATCCGCGTCGTCGGCTGCTACGCCGACATCATCGCGATGCGCCACCCCAAGGAGGGCGCGCCCATGGTCGCCGCCATGCACTCGACGGTGCCCATCATAAACGCCGGCGACGGCGGCCACAACCACCCCACCCAGACCCTGACCGACCTGCTCACCATCCGCCGCGAGCGCGGCAGCCTCGACAACTTCACAATCGGCCTGTGCGGCGACCTCAAGTTCGGCCGCACCGTCCACTCCCTCATCGAGGCCCTTTCCAGGAGCAGCGGGATAAAGTTCGTGCTCATCTCCCCGGAGGAGCTGAAGCTGCCCAGCTACATCAAGAAGGACGTGCTGCAGAAAAAGGGCCTGGAGTACAGCCAGGAGACAGACCTCGCCGCCGTAATGCCCGAGCTCGACATCCTCTACATGACCCGCGTGCAGCGCGAGCGCTTCTTCAACGAGGAGGACTACCTCCGCCTGAAGGACAGCTACATCCTTACCCCGGAGAAGCTGGCCGGGGCGAAAAAGGAACTGCGCATCCTGCACCCCCTGCCCCGCGTGAACGAAATTTCCACCGCCATAGACGAAGACCCCCGCGCCTGCTATTTCCGCCAGGCCCTCTGCGGCAAGTTCGTCCGCATGGCCCTCATACTGAAGCTGCTGGAGGCGTGACATGAACATAGATTCCATCAAAAACGGCATAGTCATCGACCACATCCACGCCGGCGGAGCCATGGAGCTCTACCGACTGCTGCACCTCGACAAGCTCGACTGCACGGTGGCCATAATAAAAAACGCCCCCAGCGAGCTCATGGGGCGCAAGGACATCATCAAGATCGACTCCATGACGGACATTGACCTCACCGTCATCGGCTACGTGGACCCGGGCGCGACGATAAACGTCATAAAGGACGGCCGCCTGTTTGAAAAGCGCAAGCTCACGATGCCCGAGAAGATCGTGAACGTCCTGCGCTGCAAGAACCCGCGCTGCATCACCAGCGTGGAGCCGGACCTGCCGCAGATATTCCGCCTGACGAGTCCCGAGACCCACACCTACCGCTGCATCTACTGCGAGACCAAGGCCGAGAAGATGAACTGAAAACGCGCCGCTCCGCCGCCCCCGCAGGGGGACGGCGGAGCGTTTTTTCAGCCCTGCGCCTCCAGTTTTTCCACCATCTCCGCCAGGGCGCCTGCCAGCTCCTCGGAGAAGTCCGCGTCGGCGGCGGAGGTCTCGATACGCAGCTCCTCGCCCTCGGGCGAGGGCGAGACGCGCAGGGCGCAGTGTCCCGAACGGAGCACGACCCCGTCGTCCAGGGCCGCGCCGGCCTCCATCATCGCGCCCGAAACGGCCCGCATGAGCCTGGCCCTGTCCCGGCAGGCCACGCGCCGCTCAGAGCGCGCCTGGCCCTCCAGCGGGGCGCGCTCTTTCTGACCGCGCGGCTCGGGAGGCTTCTCAAAGGGCGCGTCAGGCAGGCGCAGCGCCCCGTCCAGCGCGTCCAGACAGCACTGGAAATATGCCCGCGGCGTGCCGATGTCGCACCAGTAGCCGGGCATGACCGCGCCGTGTATCTGCTCGCCCCGCTCCAGCAGCAGGGGGAAGAGCCCGGAGGCAAAGTCGAAGCTCTCGCCCGCCGGCACGAGCTCCATCGCCCGCGGCTCTATGACGTAGATGCCCGTGTTGACCAGGTTCGTCACCACCCGCTCCCAGGGCGGCTTTTCGATGAAGCAGCGCACGCTGCCCGCCGCGTCCGGGACGACGAGGCCGTAGCGCAGGGGGTCCCGGCTCTCGTAGAGCGCCATCGTCACCGCTGCGCCCGAGCGCGAGTGCTCGGAGATGAGGCGGCCCAGCTCGAAGTCGCAGGCCGCATCCCCGCTCAGCACGAGGAAGGGCTCTTCCCCGAGAAAGTCCATGCAGTTTTTGACCCCGCCCGCCGTGCCGAGGGGCTGGTCCTCTATACGCCAGGCGAGGTGGACGCCCAGGGCGCTGCCGTCCCCGAAACGCTCTATGATGGGCGCGGGGTTGTAGCCCAGGGCGGCGCAGATCTCGGTTATGCCGTTTGCGCGCAGCAGTTCTATGGCGCGCTCCATGAGAGGCTTACCCAAAAGCGGTACCATGGGCTTGGGAAGTTCGCCCGTGACGGCCTTCAGACGCCGGCCCTCTCCGCCGGCCATGATAACAGCTTTCATGTCCATATTATTTGTGGCGTACGGAGAAATATTGTTGTAAAGATTGACCACATTTGATATAATAACAAACTACGATGATTATGGGAGGCTGCGCCCATGCAGGGAGATATCGAGGTCCGCGAATGTCTTGAGGCAGACGAGCGGGAGCTTTTCTGGCAGCGGCTGAGGGAATACTTCCGCCGCGACATCTTCCCGGGGGAAGAGGACTGCTATCACTGCTCCGAAAAGTACAAAGAGAACATCGAGACCCTGCACGAGCGGCGCTTTGACCCCGTGAGGTACCTCTTTTTCCGGCGGGACGGGCAGGATATCGGCCTTGCGCTCAGTGTGGTCTACGCCTCGGAGGACGGCAAGCAGTTCATCCTGGAGTTCTGCGTTTTTCCGGAGTTTCGCGGAAACGGCACGGGCGCGGCCTGCGCCGGGGCGCTGCTGGCCTGGGGCCGGGAAAACGGAGCGAAATACGCTGAGCTCAACTGCTCCGACGAGCGGCGGGAGCGCTTCTGGTCCCGCTTCGGCTTCGCAAGGAACGGCATAGACGCGCAGGGCGAGCCGCTCATGCTCCTGCCGCCGGAGGAGGACGCGCCAGTGACCGTGGGCCTTGCCAACGGCATAGAGGAATTCTGGGCTCTGGAGCTGAGCTTCTTTGACGAAATGGGCCGCAAGGCGCCGGACAGCATGGGCCGCTCCCGCATGATAGGCGCCATGAGCGCGGGCAGGGTGGCCTTCATAACCGCGAAACGCCTGGGCCGGCCCGTGGGCCTGTGCTCCGTCAGTCGCTGCTTCTCCAGCCTTACCTGCTGGGACAAGGGCGTGCTGGACGACTTTTACATAGAGCCTGCTTTCCGCGGCAGGGGCGTGGCGCGCCTGCTGGTGGAAAAGGCCGCCGAATACTGCCGCAAACAGGGCATCCAGAGCCTCGCCGTCACCGGTTCGGATGCCGACATCGAGCTATACCGGGCTCTGGGCTTCAAAACCAGGCTGGGGACTGACCTGGCCATGCTGCTGCCCTACGAGAGCTGAAAAGGGAGGTTGACGCCGCCGTGAACAAAAAAATACAGAGGCTCGTGGAGCCGAACATCAGGCTGTACCTCTTCTTCATGGTGGCCTTCGCCGCGGCGAGCCTGCTCTTCGAGCAGTACATCCTGGCAGCGGTGGAGGGCGGCATCATACTCTTCCTCGTCGTGTGCTCGCTCTTCGTCTCCCGGCGCAGGCGCAGGGAGCTCATGGAGTATATCGAGTCCGTCACCTACGACGCGGATACGGCCAAGAACAATACCCTGCTCAATTTCCCCCTGCCCATGGCCGTCTTCTCGCTCAACGATTCGAGGGTCATCTGGGCAAACCAGATATTCTTCAACATGTGCGGCGTCTCCGGCTCGCGCTTCGAGGCGCGACTGGACGAGCTGGTGCCCACCTTCTCCGGCAAGTGGCTCCTGGAGGGCAAGACCCAGTACCCCGGCCTGTTGGCCATGGGCGGGCGCAAATATCAGATACACGGCAACATCATCCGCCCCGCGGAGGAGAGCGCCGAGCCAGGCCACGGCTATATGGGCATAGCCTACTGGGTGGACGTCACGGAGTACGACGACATCCGCATCAAATACGAGGAGACCCGCCCCGTCATCGCCACCATCGTCATAGACAACTACGACGAGCTGGTGAAAAACCACCCGGACCGCATAAAGAACGACCTGCGCGACGCCGTGGAGGACAGTATCTCCCAGTGGTGCGACGGCAAGGACGGTTTCCTGAGGCGCTACGACAGGGACAGGTACGTCTTCATATTCGAGGAGCGCTGGCTGGCGGCTATGAAGGCGGAGAAGTTCGCCCTGCTGGAGCAGGTGCACTCCGTCGTGAGCCCCTCGGGCATACACGCCACCATCAGCATAGGCGTCGGCCACGACGGCTCGGGCTTCGAGGAGGACTTCCAGTTCAGCTCCCTGGCTGCGGAGATGGCCCTCTCCCGCGGCGGAGACCAGGCCGTGGTCAAGAACCGCTTCAACTTCGAGTTCTTCGGCGGCCGCGGCAGCGAGGTCGAGACCCGCACCAAGGTCAAGAGCCGCGTCATGGCCAACGCCCTGGCCGAGCTCATTGCCGACTCCTCCCGCGTCTTCGTCATGGGCCACAAGTTCGCGGACCTGGACGCCGTGGGCTCCTCCGTCGCCGTCTGCTGCATCGCGCGGAAAAAGGGCAAGCTCTGCCGCATCGTCATAGACCCGGTGAAGAACAGCTCCCAGCTGCTCATAGACCGGATGAAGAACGAGCCGGAGTACAAAAACGCCTTCATCACCCCGCAGGAGGCCATGCTCCAGGCCGACGGGCGCAGCCTGCTCGTCGTCGTGGACACGAACCGGCCGGAGCAGGTGGAGGACAAGAACCTCCTGGAGGCCTGCAACCGCGTCGCCGTCATAGACCACCACCGCCGCGCGGCGACCTATATACAAAACGCAGACCTCATGTTCCACGAGCCCTACGCCTCCTCGGTCTGCGAGCTCATGAGCGAGGTGCTGCAGGAGGTCGTGGAGACGGAGGACATCCTGCGCTGCGAGGCGGAGGCCATGCTCTCCGGCATAGTGCTCGACACGAAAAACTTCACCATCCGCACGGGCGAGCGCACCTTTGACGCCGCCGCCTTCCTGCGCCGAGCGGGCGCGGACACGACGGAGGTCAAAAAGCTGCTGCAAAACGACATGGAGCACACCGTCGCAAGATACAAGATACTCCAGAGCGCGCAGCTCTACCGCGGCAACATCGCCGTCGCAGTGCCGCAGACGCCGCAGGACCGCGTCGTCGTCGCCCAGGCGGCGGACGAGCTGCTGAACATCTCGGGCGTGGAAGTCTCCTTCGTCGTCTGCCCGACGGAGGACGGGGCGAACATCTCCGCCCGCTCGATAGGCGATATGAACGCGCAGATGATAATGGAAAAGCTCGGCGGCGGCGGCAACCGCTCCGCCGCGGCCGCGCAGCTGCACGACACGACGCTGCGCGACGCGGTGAACAGCCTCTTCGCCGCCATAGACGAGTATCTGGACGGCTGAGCCGCCCGAAGTGAAAGGAAGATAGATATGAAGGTCATATTCAATACCGACGTCCGGGGCCAGGGCAAGAAGGGCGAGATGAAGGAGGTCTCCGACGGCTACGCGCGCAACTACCTTCTGCCGCGCAAGCTGGCCAGCGAGGCCACGGCCGACGCGCTCAACGCCCTGAAGCTCAAGGAGAAGGCCAAGGCCGCGCAGATGGCCAAGGAGAAGGCCCTGGCCGAGGAGAACGCCAAGCGCCTTTCCGGCGTCGTCGTGCAGATCTCGGCGCGCGCGGGCCAGGGCGGCCGCCTCTTCGGCGCCGTCACGAGCCAGGAGATAGCCGACGCCCTGCGCGAGCAGCACGGCATCGAGCTCGAAAAGAACAAGATAGTCCAGGCCGAGCCCATAAAGCAGTTCGGCAGCTTCGAGGTCAAGGCCAAGCTCGGCTACGAGGTCTCCGGCACCATAAACGTCCTCGTGACGGAGAAAAAATAACTTCTGCGGGAGGCCCCAGGGATGGATGAGCTGCTGGGCAGGCGGGCGCCGTATTCCGCGCCGGCCGAGCAGGCGGTCTTGGGCTCCATGCTCATAGACCCGCGCTGCATACCCGAGGTCATTGGAAAAGTGAAGTCCCAGGACTTCTATATACAGACGAACCGGGAGATATTCGAGACGATGTTCTCGATGTTCTCCTTCGGGCGGAACATAGACCCCGTCACGGTCATGGGCGAGATGAAGAGCCGGGGCGTCTTCAAGGATGACAGCACCGAGCAGTATCTCAGGGAGCTCATGGACATCACGCCCACGGCGGCAAACGTCCTGGAATACGCGGCCATCGTCTCGGACCGCGCGCTCCAGCGCGCCCTGGCCCAGGCGGCGGACGAGATACAAAAGCTCGTCTACGAGGGCGCGGGCGCGGCGGACAGCATGCTGGAGGCCGCGGAGCGGAAGATCTTCGCCCTCGGCAAGGACAGATTTAACGGCGGGCTGGAGCCCGTCGCCACCGTTGTGCAGAGGGTCTACGACGGCATCTCGGAGGCTGCGAACTCCGACAGCAGCACGCCCGGCATCTCCACAGGTATCCGCGAGCTGGACAGCACCATCCTCGGCATGGGACCGGGCGACTTCATACTCGTCGCCTCCCGGCCCGGCATGGGCAAGACCAGCATCGGCCTGAACATCGCCCTGTCCGCGGCCAAGTCCACGGGCAGGACGGTCGCCGTGTTCTCGCTGGAGATGACGCGGGAGCAGCTCGTCATGCGACTGCTCGCCGGCGAGGGCCTTGTGGACAGCAAAAAGCTCCAGACCGGCCGCCTCTCGAACGACGAGTGGCAGCGCGTCGGCGCCGCCGCGGGCGTCCTGAGCGGCACGGACATCCGCATAGACGATAACCCCAGCCTCACCGTCTCCGAGATGAACGCCCAGTGCCGCAGGCTCAAGAACCTGGGCCTCATCGTCATAGACTATCTCCAGCTCATGCAGTCCGCCGGCAGCGGAAACTCCTGGGCCAATGAGAGCCGCACCCAGGCCGTCAGCGACATCAGCCGCATGATAAAGATCATGGCCAAGGAGCTCGGCGTGCCGGTGCTCTGCCTGAGCCAGCTCTCGCGCGCGAACGAGTCGCGACAGAACAAGCGGCCCATGCTCTCGGACCTGCGCGAGTCCGGCGCCATAGAGCAGGACGCCGACGTCGTCATGGGTATCTACCGCGAGGGCTACTACAACGCCGAGTGCGAAAACCCGAACGAAGCGGAGCTCATCATCCTCAAGAACCGCCGCGGGCAGACGGGGACGATAAACCTCATGTGGCTGCCGGAGTACACCTCCTTCGTGGCCGTGGACAGGCGGCACGACGATGACTGAGGGGCTCGATCTCAAACTGCTGCCCCGGGGCGGGCTGGTGCTCTGCGCCGTCTCCGGCGGGGCGGATTCGGTCTGCCTGCTGAGGCTGCTGCTGGAGGCTGCGCCGGGGCTCAATATGCGCGTCGAGTGCGCGCACTTCAATCACTGCCTGCGAGGGGCCGAGTCCGACAGGGACGAGGCCTTTGTCCGCTCTCTGTGCGCGCGCCTGGGCGTCCCTGCGCACTTCGGGCGCGGCGACGTGGCGGCCTTCGCCCGCGAGAACGGCCTCGGGACAGAGGAGGCGGCCCGCCGCCTGCGCTATGACTTCCTGGAGCGCACAGCGGACGAGCGGGGCGCCGCGGCCATAGCCACGGCCCACACGGCGGACGACAACGCGGAGACTATGCTGCTGAACCTGGCGCGCGGCGCGGGCCTGCGCGGCCTGTGCGGCATACCCGAGCGCCGGGGCAGGATAATCAGGCCCATACTGGGCCTCACGCGGGAAGAGGTGGAGGCCCTGCTGGCCGAGCGCGGCGAGGAGCACGTGGAGGACAGCACGAACGCCGCCGACGACTATGCGCGAAACCGTATCCGCCACCGCGCCGTGCCGGCGCTCGAAAGCGTGAACCCGGAGTTCATAAGGGCGGCTCGCCGCGCAGCGGCCCTGCTGCGGCGCGACGAGGAGTTCCTCGACGGCCTTGCCCGGGACTTTGTGGAAAAGCACCCGGAGGGATTACCCTGCCGGGAGCTCTGCGAGCTGCCGCTGCCTGTATCCTCGCGGGCGCTGCGCCTGGCCTCGGGAGCGAGCCTCTCGGAGGCGCACGTCGCCGCGGCGCTTTCCCTGGCCAGGGGCGAGGGGCAGGGAAGCCTCGATCTGCCGGGAGTGAGGCTCCGCCGTGAGCTCGGGCGACTCCGCTTCGGCGCGGAGAGCCCGGCGGAGCTCCCGGAGCGGGCGCTCTTGCCCGGCGGCGAGCTGCCCCTGCCCGAGGCGGGGCTCACCCTGCGCTGCTCGTATACGGTTTATTCAGATGAAATTCACAGTTCATTAAACACTTTTTTCTTTCAATGTGAGAATATCTGTGGTACTATAGCCTGTACGCCGAAGAGGGACGGAGACCGCATCAGGCTCCGCGGCCGGGGCTGCACCAAGAAGCTCTCGGACCTCTTTGCCGAGCGGAAGCTCAGCGCGGCGGAGCGCGCCCTGGTGCCCGTCATAAGGGACGAGGCGGGGCCGATAGCCGTCTGCGGCTTCGGCACGGCGGAGCGGGTCTGGCCCGCGCCGGGGGAAAAGGCGCTGAGGGTCGATGTCATAAAAAACAAATAAAACCGGGCGGGGGACAGTAAAATGAGAGAGGATATGGAGAGAATACTTCTCACCGAGGCCGATATACAGGCCCGGGTCGAGGAGCTTGGCCGGCAGATAAGCCGGGATTTCGCCGGGCGCGAGCCCATCTTCGTCGGCGTGCTGAAGGGCTGCTTCATCTTCATGGCGGACCTGCTGCGCAGCGTGGAGCTGCACTGCACGATGGACTTCATGGCCGTCTCCTCCTACGGCGACGGGACGACGACCACGGGCGCCGTCAAGATAAACAAGGACCTCTCCCGCGATATAGCGGGCCGGGACGTCATCATAGTCGAGGACATCCTCGACAGCGGCGTGACGCTCAGCTACCTCAAGAACTACCTGGCCGGGCGGAAGCCCGCCTCCATCTCCATCGTCACCCTGCTCGACAAGCCCTCCCGCCGCAGGGCGGACATAAAGGCCGATTACTCCGGCTTCGAGGTCGAGGACGCCTTCGTCGTCGGCTACGGCCTCGACTATGCGGAAAAATACCGTAATCTGCCCTATATCGGCATATTGAAGCCGGAGATCTACGCTTGAAAACGGCTTTTTATATACAGTGAAAGCACCCGAAGGATGTGAAGAATAGTTGAAACCTCAACGAAACCGGGCACGTGACCTCGGCTTTTATGCGCTCATCATGATAATCCTCCTGGCCGTCGTCTACACGATGACTACGCCCAGCACGACGGAGAAGATGATCTACTCCGACGTCGTGGACCTCTTCAATGAGGAGCAGGTCCAGTCCTTCGTCATAACGGGCTCGGAGATAACCATCACGAAGCGCGGCGCGCAGCCCAATTCGCCGGACGCCACAGTGAGCTACGAGCTCTTCAGCGTGGACTTTTTCCTCTACCAGATGATGGACACCATCGAGCAGCAGCACGAGGCGGGCATCATCGAGGACTACGACCTGCAGACAGGTTTTGTGGCCCCCTGGTGGATGAGCATGATACCCTATATCCTGCTCATAGTCGTCATGTTTGCGCTTTGGTACTACATGATGAACAAGGCCGGCGGCGGCGGGGCGCCGGGCGTCGGCAAGTTCGGCAAGGCCCGCACCCGCCTCGGCAGCGAGGAGCAGAAGAAGGTCACCTTCGCAGACGTCGCCGGCTGCGACGAGGAGAAGGCCGAGCTGCAGGAGGTCGTGAACTTCCTCAAGAACCCGCGCGCCTACACCGACATGGGCGCGCGCATACCCAAGGGCGTGCTGCTCGTCGGCCCTCCGGGCACGGGCAAGACCCTCATCGCCAAGGCCGTCGCGGGCGAGGCGGGCGTGCAGTTTTTGTCCATCTCCGGCTCCGACTTCGTGGAGCTCTACGTCGGCGTAGGTGCCTCGCGCGTGCGCGACCTCTTCGACCAGGCCAAGAAGGTGGCCCCGGCCATCATCTTCATAGACGAGATAGACGCCGTCGGCCGCCAGCGCGGCTCCGGCCTCGGCGGCGGACACGACGAGAGGGAGCAGACCCTCAACCAGCTGCTCGTCGAGATGGACGGCTTCACGAACAACGAGGGCGTCATCGTCATGGCCGCCACGAACCGTGACGACATCCTGGACAACGCCCTGACCCGCCCGGGCCGCTTCGACAGGCGCGTGTATATCGGCCTGCCCGACATCCGCGGCCGTGAGGCCATCCTGCGCGTCCACGCCCGCGGCAAGCCCCTGGGCGACGATGTGGACCTCAACTCCATCGCCCGCGGCACGCCCGGCTTCTCCGGCGCGGACCTCGAAAACCTGCTCAACGAAGCCGCGCTCATGGCCGTCTCGAACGGCCGGCGCTTCATCACCTCCTACGAGATCGAGGAGGCCATACGCAAGGTCCAGATGGGCCCCGAGAAGAAGAGCAAGCTCATGAGCGACAGGGCCAAGAAGCTCACGGCCTACCACGAGGGCGGCCACGCCGTCGTCTCCGAGTTCCTGGAGCATACGGACCCCGTCCACTATATCACCATCATCCCCCGCGGGCCTTCTGGCGGCGCGACCTACTTCCGGCCCAAGGAGGACCTTGAAAACTTCCACTCCTACGCCGAGCTCTTTGAGAACATCGTCGTCTCCCTCGGCGGGCGCGTGAGCGAGAAGCTCTTCCTGGACGACATCTCCACCGGCGCCTCCGGCGATATCCAGCAGGCGACGAGCCTTGCGCGCGCCATGGTCACACAGTTCGGCATGAGCGACAGGCTCGGCCCCATCAGCTACGACTCATCCGGCCACAGCATCTTCATCGGCCGCGATTTCGGCACGACGAAGAGCTATTCCGAGGAGACCGCCGCCATCATCGACGAGGAGGTCAAGCGCATCTTCGACGAGGCCAGCGCCAAGGCTGAGAGCATCCTCACCGAGCACGCCGACACGCTCAAGGGCGTCGCGGAGTACCTGCTCGCGCACGAGAGCATGGAGGGCGACGAGTTCAGCTACTTCTGCCGTCACGGCGAGATGCCGCCCAAGAAGCAGCCGCCCCGCATGCGCGACAACACCATCGAGCCGCCCGCGAGGCACATCAGCTACACCTTCGACGAGCCGGCGAATCCCCCGGCCATAGAGGCCGAGGAGCCGAAGCCCGAGACCGAGCCCGGGAGCGGGCCCGAAGGCGAAACCAAAGAATAAACGCCGCGAGGCGGGAGCAGACGCTCCCGCCTCCCTTTTCTCTTGCCAGCCCGGGGGGTTGGAGGAACTCGCCGTTTTGTTGGCGGTTGTCTTTACGTTGGTGCTGCTGTTCCACCCCATTTCTTTGGTCTTGCCCAAAGAAACGGGGTGGAGCCCCAAAGAAAGGCGCTT
>UQUO01000044.1 GCA_900544295.1 uncultured Eubacteriales bacterium
CTTTGGGGCTCCACCCCGTTTCTTTGGGCAAGACCAAAGAAATGGGGTGGAACAGGCAGCACGAGGTAAAGCCAACCAACAGCAAAACGGCGAGTTCCTCCAACCCTAAAAACCCGGGCGGGGATGGAACCCCGCCCCTACAACGAGGCAAAGGCGAGTTCCGCCCCCAGCGCGCAAAAAGAGCCCTCCGGAGGTGTTCCGGAGGGCTCTCGCTTAAGCTGTCAACTTACGCACGGGGGTTCTTGATCTGCGCCTGAGCAGCAGCCATGCGGGCGATGGGCACGCGGAAGGGGCTGCAGGAGACGTAGTCGAGGCCGACGCGGTGGCAGAAGTCCACGCTGCTCGGCTCGCCGCCGTGCTCGCCGCAGATGCCGAGGTGGATGTCCGGGCGGGTGGCACGGCCCAGCTTGACGGCCATGTCAACCAGCTTGCCGACGCCGACCTGGTCAATGCGCTCAAACGGGTCGTTGTCGAAGATCTGCTTCTCGTAGTAGCTGGGCAGGAAGCTGCCGGCGTCGTCACGAGAGAAGCCGAAGGTCATCTGGGTCAGGTCATTGGTGCCGAAGGAGAAGAACTCGGCCTCCTTGGCGATCTCGTCCGCGGTGAGGGCCGCGCGCGGGATCTCGATCATGGTGCCGACGAGGTACTTGAGGTCGCTCGACTTCTCGGCCTTCACAGCCTCGGCGGTGGCCTTCACGATGTTGGAGACGTACTTGAGCTCCTTGAACTCGCAGGTCAGCGGGATCATGATCTCGGGGACTATGTCGTAGCCGCACTCGTTCTTGACGTTGATGGCGGCCTCGATGATGGCGCGGGTCTGCATCTCGGCGATCTCGGGGTACTTGACGGGCAGGCGGCAGCCGCGGAAGCCCATCATGGGGTTGTTCTCGTGCAGGCTGAGGATGGTGCCCTTGACGTAGTCGAAGGTGAGGCCCATCTCGTCGGCCAGGGCCTTGATGTCCTCATCGGCGGTGGGCAGGAACTCGTGCAGGGGGGGATCCAGCAGGCGGATGGTGACCGGGCGGCCCTCCATGGCCTTGAAGATGCCCTCGAAGTCGCCGCGCTGCATGGGCAGCAGCTTCGCGAGAGCGGCGGCGCGGTGCTCCACGTCGGTGGAGAGGATCATCTCGCGCATGGCCGGGATGCGGTCAGCGTCGAAGAACATGTGCTCGGTACGGGTCAGGCCGATGCCCTCGGCGCCCAGACGGACGGCGTTGGCCGCGTCGCGCGGGGTGTCGGCGTTGGTGCGGACGTGCAGCTTGCGGATGCTGTCCGCCCAGCCCATGACGACGGCGAAGTCGCCGCTGATGGTGGCGTCCACGGTGGGGATGGCGCCGACGTAGACGTTGCCGGTGTTGCCGTCGATGCTCATGACCTCGCCCTCATTGACGCGGATGTCGCCGATGGTGAGATACTTCTCATCCTCGTGGATGCGCAGCGCGCCGCAGCCGGCGACGCAGCAGGCGCCCATGCCGCGGGCGACGACGGCCGCGTGGCTGGTACGGCCGCCGGTGGCGGTCAGGATGCCCTTCGCGGCGGCCATGCCCTCGATGTCCTCGGGGCTGGTGAAGCTGCGGACGAGCAGGGTGGGGCCGTTCTTGGCGTGCTTCTTGACGTCCTCGGCGGTGAAGTACACCGCGCCGCAGCCGGCGCCGGGGCTGGCCGCGAGGCCGGTGGCGACGGGCTTGGCGTTCTTCAGGGCCGCCTCGTCAAAGCGGGGGTGCAGCAGGGCATTGATGGAGTTGGGGTCTATCTTGAGCAGCGCCTCTTCCTTGGTGCACAGGCCCTCGTTCACCATATCGACGGCGACCTTGAGGGCGGCCTGCGCGGTGCGCTTGCCGTTGCGGGTCTGGAGCATGTAGAGCTTGCCCTGCTCTATGGTGAACTCCATGTCCTGCATATCCTTGTAGTGCTTTTCGAGGTTCTTCGCGACGGCGGCGAACTGGTCGTAGGCCGCGGCGTTGGTCTCGTGGAGCTGATCAATGGTCTGGGGGGTGCGGATGCCGGCCACGACGTCCTCGCCCTGGGCGTTCATCAGGAACTCGCCGTAGAGCTTGTTCTCGCCGGTGGCGGGGTCGCGGGAGAAGGCGACGCCGGTGCCGCAGTCGTCGCCCATGTTGCCGAAGACCATCATCTGGACGTTGACGGCGGTGCCCCAGGAGCTGGGGATGTCGTTCATGCGGCGGTAGGCGATGGCGCGCTCGTTCATCCAGCTGCCGAAGACGGCGCGGACGGCGGCCATGAGCTGGACCTTCGGGTCGGTCGGGAACTCGACGCCGGCAAGCTCCTTGTACAGGACCTTGAAGCGCTCGACCATCTCCTGCATGTCCCCGGCGGTGAGGCCGGCGTCGGTCGCAACGCCGCGCTTCTCCTTCAGCTCGTCCATGATGGCCTCGAACTTCAGGCGGTCATAGCCCATGGCGACGTCGGAGAACATCATGATGAAGCGGCGGTAGCTGTCGTAAGCCCAGCGGACGTTGCCGCTCTTGGCGGCCAGGGTGGCGGCCACGTCGTCGTTGATGCCGAGGTTCAGGATGGTGTCCATCATGCCGGGCATGGAGGCGCGGGCGCCGGAGCGGACGGAGACCAGCAGCGGGTTTTCCTTGTCGCCGAACTTCTTGCCGACGAGAGCTTCCATCTTGGCGAGGTACTCGAAGATCTCAGCCTCGATCTCGGGGGCGATCTTCTCGCCGTCCTCATAGTAGCGGGTGCAGGCCTCGGTGCTTATGGTGAAGCCCTGGGGGACCGGCATGCCGATGTTGGTCATCTCAGCCAGGTTCGCGCCCTTGCCGCCAAGGAGCTCGCGCATGTTGGCGTTGCCCTCGGAAAACAGGTAAACGTACTTTTTGCTCATCCTTCAACGTCCTTTCAGATTTATATGAAGATTTGACTAAGCGAAGTGTTTTGACACGATTCAGACGTATCATACAACCCGTGGAAAGTATATCATCATTTTCTGCCCAGTTCAAGTAGAATATTACAGTATTTTTATAGGTTCTTTCAGTGTTTTTGTAAAGTTTCCGTTAATATATCGCCCAGGGCGTCGGCCAGGCGGGCGAAGTCGGCAGCGGAGAGCGTCTCGCCCCTGGCGCCGGGGTCTATGCCGGCCCGCTCCAGGGCGGCGGGCGCGAGGTGGCCGTACTCGCCCAGGCCGCTTCCGAGGGCGTTGCGTAGGGTCTTGCGCCGCTGGGCGAAGGCGGCCTTCACGCAGCGGAACATGAGCGCCTCGTCGCGCACGGGGCAGGGCGGCGCGGGCCGGGGGCTGAGGCGCACGACGCTGGAGGTGACCTTCGGCCGGGGCATGAAGCACTCTGGCGGCACGTCGAAGAGCCGCTCAGCCTCGCAGTGCCAGCCGAGATAGACGCTGAAGGCCCCGTAATCCGCCGTGCCCGGCGCGGCCGCGAGCCGCAGCGCCACCTCACGCTGTATCATGACGGTGATCGCCTCGAATATGCCCGCGTCGATGAACTTGGCGAGCAGGGGCGTCGTCACGTTGTAGGGCAGGTTCGCGCAGACGCGGCAGCGCATGCCGGGGAAGCGCTCCCGCAGCAGCGCGGGCAGGTCGAGCTTCAGCGCGTCGCCGGGGACGACCTCTGCGTTCGGGTATCCAGCGAGCGTCTCGGCCAGGACTGGCAGGAGGGCGCGGTCGAGCTCCACGGCCGCGACGCGCTCCGCCCTCTGGGCGAGCTCGGCGGTGAGGCAGCCGACGCCGGGGCCGATTTCGAGGACGGCGAGGCCCTCCGGCCCGCCCTCGCAGCCGGCCTCGGCTATGCGCCGGGGGACGGAGGGCTCTATGAGGAAGTTCTGGCCCAGGCTCCTGGAAAAGCGGACGCCGTGCCTGTCCATAAGCTCTTTGATGTCGCTCGGGCTGGTCAGACGCACCTTGCCCTCCTTGCCGCGCCTATCGCTGTTGCACAGGCGCTGTGCTCCGGGATGAGGAAGTCCTTGCCGTAGACCCTCTTGAACTTGGCGAAGTTCGCCCTGGAGGGCTCCGTGCCGGCGAGCGCGCCTATGACGGCGACGCCCGCGGCCCCGCTGCTGGTGCAGGCCAGGAGGCTCATCGTGCCTATTATCTGCAAAACGAGGTTCGCGACGCCCGCGGCCCAGTCGGCGTCCGTGGCCGTAGGGTCGAGCCTTGCGAGGTTCGAGGCGGTTATCTCGGGGTCGAGGATGCCGTAGCTCTCGACGAAGTCGCCTATGAGCAGGTCCACCCTGCCGCAGTCGCCGCGCATAGCGAGCCGGTCGAACTCCCTCATGTCGGAAAGGCCGAGGAGCTTCACGGCCAGGCCCTTGAGCGTGCCGCCGCCGACGCCCGTGCCGCAAAGGTGCTCATACTCCCCGCCCCGCGCGTGGACGAAGGCCGTGCCCGTGCCTATGCTGGCGACGATGAGGTTGTCCCTGCCGGTGAGCCAGCAGGCGCCCTCGCCTATGGACTCCGGCTCCGGTATGTATTTCACCGGGCGGCCCAGGGCTTCGAGGCCGGAGTTTTTGGCCGAGAGCCCCGTGAGCGCGATAAGCTCCGCGCCCGCCGCGTCGAGGCCCAGCCGCTCGAGCAGCGCCGGGATGTCCCCGCCCCTGCCGTGCTCGTAGTGCGTAAAAACTATCGCATCGCCCTCAAGGGCGCAGATCTTGACCGCGGAAGCGCCCATGTCAACGCCGATTATCATGCCAAACCCTCCTCAGACGAGCTTCTCGTAGGCGTTGCGCCTTGAGTCGTGGCCGGGGTCCATGAGGCTGACGTCCACCTCGCCGCAGAAGGTGAAGCCCAGCTTCTGCTCCGCGAGGCGGTTCATGGCCCGGTTGTCCCTGTGCGTATCCACGCGGACAGAGGCCTTGCCCAGGCCTGCCGCCAGCTCGAAGGCCAGGGAGAACATATCCCGCGCCAGGCGCGTGCCGCGGTATTTGTCGGAGATCATCGCCCGGTGTACGACGGCGTAGTTGTCGCCCTCCGTGAGCCAGGCGCCGTCGATGACGTCGTAGCTCGGCTCGTGCCGCATGGAGATGCAGCAGTAGCCCGCGATTTCGCCCTCGTGCTCGAAGACCCAGCCCTGGCCGAAGTCCATGTCCGTGCGCAGGACCTTCTCCGTCGGGTAGCCGTCCTGCCACTGGTCCACGCCCGATTCGCGCAGGTAGCGCTGGGCCTGGGCGATTATCCCGAGCAGGGCGGGGATGTCGCCCTCCTCGGCGCGCCGGGGCTCGAAGCGGAGCTTCTCCCCCTCGGGCAGCCGCTCGTATTTAATTTCCTCGACGAATTTCTTGTCCATTTTGTCTGTAAGCTCCAATTTCTCAAACATATCCGGCCGTTTGTCCAGCGTGCGCTCCAGCTGCTTTTTCCTGCGCCACTTCGCCACCTTGGCGTGGTCTCCGCCGAGCAGCACCTCAGGCACGGCGCGGCCCTCCCAGACCTCGGGGCGCGTGTACTGCGGATATTCGAGCAGGCCGTCCCAGTGGCTCTCACCGGTGTAGCACTCCTCGTCCGCGAGGACGCCCGGCACCATGCGGCAGACGCAGTCCGCCACGGCCATGGCCGCGATCTCGCCGCCCGTGAGCACGAAGTCGCCGAGGGAGAGCTCCTCGTCTACGCACTCCTCGATGAAGCGCTCGTCCACGCCCTCGTAGTGGCCGCAGACGAGGACGAGGTGGTCGTAATCCCGGCGCAGGCGCTTGGCCTCCTCCTGGTTGAAGGGCCTGCCCTGCGGCGACATGTATATGACCCGGCTGCGGCGAGACCCCGCCTTCGACATGATGTCGTCCAGGCAGCTCTTGAGGGGCTGGGCCATCATGACGAGGCCCCAGCCGCCGCCGTAGGGGTAGTCGTCCACCTGCATCTGCTTGTTCTCGGTGTAGTCGCGTATCTGGACGCAGTTTATCTCGACGGCGCCCTTCTTCGCCGCGCGGCCTATGATGCTCTCGCCCAGGACGGCGCGCATGCTGTCCGGGAACAGGGTCATGATATCTATCCTGTAAGGCTCCATGCTACATCCCCTCTATGAGCCGGACGGTGATGAGGCCCGCGTCGGCGTCGGTTTTCAGTATGAACTCCGGCACCGCGGGTATGAGCCGCTCCCTGTCGCCGCGCACGACGTAGATCATGGAGGCCGGGGCGTCTATGACCTCCGCGAGGGCGCCTATGCTCTCCCCGTCCTCGGTGACGACCTCGGCGCCGATTATGTCCTGAATGAAATAGCCTCCCTCGGGCAGCTTCGCGTCGGCCCGGTCTATGAACACGCGCCTGCCCTTGAGGCGCATGGCGGCGTTCACGTCCTCCACGCCTTCGAGCGCGGCGAGCACGGTCCCCTTGTGGACGCGCGCGGCGCGCACCTTCACGGCCCTGCCGTCTATATACAGCGTGCGGATGGCGGCCAAAAACTCCGCGGAATCCGTCCAGGGGATTATCTTGACCTCGCCCCGGACGCCGTGGGTGTTCACGACCTCGCCCGCCTCGATAAATCTCTCTTTCATCGCAAAACCACCTTTACAAAAGCAAGCTAAGGGAGGCGCAAGACGCCTCCCTTAAGCTCAGTCCATGATCTCCACGGACACCTTTTTGCCCTTCCTCTGGGCTACGGCCTTCATGAGCACGCGGATCTCCTTGACGATCCTGCCCTGGCGGCCGATGACCTTGCCCATATCGCCCTCGGCGACCCTGACCTCAAAAACGGTCTCGCCCTCGGCTTTGCGCTCGGTCACGGAGACCTCGTCGGGGTTCTCGACGAGGCTCTGTATGATGTAGGTCAAAAGTTCTTTCATCGTTTAGTTGCAGCTCCTTAAGCCTCCGCCTTTTTGAGCAGGCCCCTGACGGTGTCGGTGGGCTGGGCGCCGTTGGCGATCCAGTACTTGGCACGCTCAAGGTCCACCTTCAGCTTCTCGCTCTCGCTCAGGGGATCGTAGGTGCCTATCTCCTCGATGAAGCGGCCGTCGCGCGGGCTGCGGGAATCCGCGACCACGATGCGGTAGTAGGGAGCCTTCTTCGCGCCCATCCTGCGCAGTCTGATCTTGACCATTTATTTTCACCTCCGTTTGATTTTTTCTTTTATATGTCAAACCGCTCTCGCGGCTGTGACCTCTTCTACATGCCGGGGAAGCCGCCCATGCCGGGCATGCCGGGGAAGCCTCCGCCCATTTTGGCGAATTTCTTCATCTTGCGGCTGTTGCCGGACATCTGCTTCACGAGCTGGAGCATCATGTCGTACTGCTTGAGCAGGCGGTTGACCTCGACAACAGAGGTGCCGGAGCCCGCGGCTATGCGCTTTTTGCGGGAGTTGCCGAGGATGGCGGGGTTTTCCCTCTCCTTCGGCGTCATGGAGAGGATGATGGCCTCGGTGCGGGCCATGGCCTTCTCGTCCACCTTTGCGCCCTTGAGGCCCTTGGCGTTCATGCCCAGCATGCCCGCTATGTCCTCCATGGAGCCCATGCCCTTGAGCTGCTTCATCTGCTCCAGGTAGTCGGCCAGGGTGAAGCGGTTCTGGCGCAGGCGCTCGGCCATCTCGGCGGCCTTCTTCTCGTCGAGCGTCTGCTCGGCCTTCTCGATGAGGGTGAGCACGTCGCCCATGCCGAGGATGCGGCCCGCCATGCGGTCCGGGTGGAAGGCCTCTATCTGGTCCAGCTTCTCGCCTATGCCGGCGAATTTTATGGGCTTGCCCGTCACCGCCGTGACGGAGAGCGCCGCGCCGCCGCGCGCGTCGCCGTCCAGCTTCGTGAGCATGACGCCCGTGACGTCCAGCGCCTCGTCGAAGGCGGAGGCCGCATTCACCGCGTCCTGACCCGTCATCGCGTCCACGACCAGCATGATCTCCGCCGGCTCCGTCGCGGCCTTGATGTTCCTGAGCTCGTCCATGAGCTCTTCGTCTATGTGCAGGCGGCCCGCCGTGTCGAGGAAGACGAGGTCGCTGCCGAACTTCTTCGCATGGGCTATGCCGGCCTTGGCTATCTCCACGGGGTCGCCCTGGCCCATCTGGAAGACGGGGATGCCCAGCTTCTCGCCCACGGTCTCCAGCTGCTTTATGGCCGCCGGGCGGTACACGTCGCAGGCCACGAGCAGCGGGCGCTTGCCCTGCTTTTTCATGAGCGCCGCCAGCTTTGCGCCGTTCGTCGTCTTGCCCGCGCCCTGCAGGCCGACGAGCATGCAGACGCTCGGGCTCTTCGAGGAGATGTTGAGCTTGCGGTTCTCGCTGCCCATGAGTGCACAGAGCTCCTCGTTGACTATCTTCACGACCATCTGCGCCGGGGTCAGGCTCTCCATGACCTCCGCGCCCTTCGCGCGCTCGGAGACGCGCTTTACAAAGTCCTTGACGACCTTGTAGCTCACGTCCGCCTCCAGCAGCGCAAGGCGCACCTCGCGCATGGCCTCGTTCACGTCCGTCTCGGTCAGGCGGCCCTTGCCCCTGAGCTTCTTGAACGTGGCATTCAGTTTGTCCGAAAGGCTCTCAAAAGCCAAAGCGACACCTCCGTCAGTCGTCCAGGCCCCGAAGTTCTTCCATGACCTCGCGGGCAACGCTCCTTGCCTCGGCGTCCGGGGAGGAGAGCAGGCCGGAAAGCCGCGCCTCCACGCCCGAGAGCGCCTCGCGCCTGGCGCGGAAGCGGGCGACAAGGCCCGTCTTGGCCTCGATGTCCCGCAGCGTGGCCTCGGCGCGCCTGATGATGTCCCACACGCCCTGGCGGGAGATGCCCGTCAAGGCCGCTATCTCGGCCAGGGAGAGGTCCTCGTTGTAGTGCAAATCGAAATACTCGCGCTGCTTTTCCGTCAGCAGCTCCCCGTAGAAGTCGAAGAGCATCGTCCGCAGCACGGCCTCCTCCGCTGCCAACCCGAGCCACCTCCCATGTGTAAAGCAAGGCCGCTTTACAAAGCCTTATGGATTATACACGTCCGCGCGGCGGCTGTCAAGTGTTTTTCTTTAACAGCCCCCCGGTATATGAAGCGCCCGGGCGGGGAAAAGTAATCCATGCCAAAAAACGAAAAGACAGGTGATAAAAATGTCCGAAACCAGCGGCGCCGCGGTGCGCGGCCGGGCGCTCTCGCGGGAGCTGGGGCGCATGCTCGCCCTCATAGGCCGGGAGCAGGACAGGCTCTCCGAAAAGGGCCGGGAGCTGCCCCCGGGCGCGGACTGGCTGCTCGACAACTGGTATCTGATAGAGCGCGAGGGGAAGCTCGCGGCCTCGGAGCTGCGGCGCGCGGGGCGCCTGCGCGCCTCGGGCGGCAGCGCCCTCATCGTCTCGGCCTGCCGCGCCCTGGCGGACGAGGACGGCGGTGCCGTCACGGCCCAGAGCGCGGCGCGTTTCCTGGCGGATTTTCAGCGCGGGCAGCCCCTCACGATGCGTGAGCTGGGCCTTTTCGCGCCCGCCCTGCGTTTTGCCCTCGTCGGCAAGATAGCCGGGAGCCTCCGCGGCGGTCTCGACGCGGGGCTGCTCTCGCGCTGCATAGGCTCCCTGCGCCTTTTCTCCACGCTGGACCTCACGGCCCTGCTGGAGGGCGCTGACCTGGTCGAGGCCGCCCTGCGCCGCGACCCTGCGGGCGTCTACCCGCAGATGGACGAGCGCAGCCGCGCAGCCTGCCGGGAGCGTGTGCGCGTCCTTGCCAAAAGGCGCGGGCTTGGCGAGGCCGCCTGCGCCGAGCTCCTGCTGGCCGAATGCGGCGAGGGCGGCGTCTGCGAGCTGCTCTCGCCGCCGGAGCGCTCCGGCCGGGGCCTCGCCCTGGCCCAGCTGCTGCCCGCCCTTGCCCTCTCGGCGCTGCTGGGGCTCGGTTTTCGCAGCCTCACGCTCTTTTTCCTCGCCCTGCCCATCCTCTGGGAGCTGGGCAAGGCGGTCTGTGACTTTGTGCTTCTGCGCGTCCTGCCGCCGAGGCCGCCCTTCAGGCTGGAGCTGGCCTCGGGCGTCCCGGCGGAGGGGCGCTGCCTGTGCGTCGTCTCCTCCCTGCTCTCGGGGCCGGAGTCCGGGCCGGAGCTCGCGCGGCGCATAGAGGAGTTCTCCCTCGCCTCGCGCGACTGCGGCAAAAACCTCATGTTCGGCCTGCTGGCGGACCTGCCCGAGGCCCGCGAGCGCGCCCTGCCCGGCGACGGCGAGGCCACGGAGGCCGCCGTGAGGGCCGTGGAGGCGCTAAACGACAAATACGGCGGCGGCTTTTTCCTCTTCTGCCGCCGCAGGACGCTGCGGGAGCGGGACGGCGTCTGGGCGGGGCACGAGCGCAAGCGCGGGGCCCTGCTGGCCCTGGCGCGCCTGCTGCGCGGGGATCCCGGCGGGCTCGCCGTCCTCGCGGGGGACCCTGCGCTCCTTAGGTACACGAAATACATCCTCACCCTGGACGCGGACACGCGCCTGCTGCCGGGCGCGGCGCGGGAGCTCATAGGCGCGATGCTCCACCCCCTGAACCGCCCGGTGTTCGGCCCCGGGCGCGTCGTCGTGTCCGGACACGGGCTCATACACCCGCGCATGGGCGTGGAGCTCTCCTCGGCGGTGAAGACGCCCTTCTCCCGGCTCATGGCCGGCGCGGGCGGCACGGACCCCTACGGCGGGGCCTGCGGCGAGGTCTGGATGGACCTGACGGGCCGGGGCGGCTTTGCGGGCAAGGGCATCCTGGATGTGGACGCCCTGCTCTTCGGCTGCTCCGACCTGCCCGAGAACCTCATCCTCTCCCACGACGCCGTGGAGGGCGCCATCCTGCGCGGGGGCTATATGAGCGACACGGAGCTGACGGACGGCTTCCCCTCGAAGCCCGCGGCCTATTTCCGCCGCCTGCACCGCTGGGTGCGCGGGGACTGGCAGAACATCTCCTTCATTCTCCGGCGCGGGCGGAACTTTGCCTTTGCGGAGCGCTGGAAGCTTTTCGACAGCCTGCGCCGGAGCCTTTTTGCGCCCTTCTGCCTGGGGGCGATAGTCTGGGCGGTCTGCCTGCCCTCTGCGGCCTCGCTCTGCGCGGGGCTGCTCGCCTCCTGTTCGCTGTGTACGGGCCTGCTGCCGGCGCTGGGCTTTGCCCTCTTCCGCCGGGACCGGGAGCGCCTGAGCTCCGACGTGCCGCACGGCGCCACGGGCCGCCTGCTGCAGATCCTGCTCCGGGCCCTGCTGCTGCCCTGGGAGGCCCTGACCTGCCTGGGCGCAGCCGCCCTCGCCCTCTGGCGCATGGGCGTCTCGAAGAAGAACCTCCTCGCCTGGCAGACTGCCGCCCAGTCGGAGGGCCGGGCGCGCAAAGCTCTGGAGCCCTGGCCGCTGGCCTTCACGGGCCTGGCGCTCACCCTGCTCTCGCCCGCGCCGGCGGGGCGGGCCTTCGGCCTTGTCTGGCTGGCCGCGGCCTTTGCCGTGCCGGGCCTGGGCAGGCAGAGGGCCCCCGTCCCGCCCCTGCCCGAGGCCGACAGGAGCTTCCTTCTGGGCGAGGCGGCGAAGATCTGGCAGTATTTTGCCGCCTTCTGCGGTCCGGAGGACAACTACCTGCCCCCCGACAACTGGCAGGAGCAGCCGCCCACCGGCCTTGCGCACCGGACCTCGCCCACGAATATCGGCCTTGCCATGGTCTCCGCCCTCGCGGCTGCGGACCTCGGCCTTTGCTCCGCGCCCGAGGCTGCGGGGCTCATCGAGCGCATCCTCACGACCTGCGAGGCGCTACCCAAGTGGCGCGGCCACCTCTACAACTGGTACGACACGCGCTCTCTGCGCCCCCTCGCGCCCAAATACGTCTCCACCGTGGACAGCGGCAACTTTGCCGCCTGCCTCGCGGCGCTCAGGCGCGGGCTGGAGGACTACGCGAGGCCGGATCTCGCCGCGCGCGCCGGCGCGCTTTATGAGGCGATGGATTTCCGCCCGCTCTACGACGCCGAGCGCCGCCTCTTCCGCATAGGCTGGGACGAGAGCGCACAGAAGCTCTCAGACGGGCTCTACGACCTGCTCTCCAGCGAGGCGCGGCTCACGGGCTACCTCGCCGTGGCGAGGGGCGAGGCCCCGCGCCGCCACTGGCGGCGGCTCTCGCGCGCCCTGGTGTCGAAGGACGGCTACCGCGGCATGGCCAGCTGGACGGGGACGATGTTCGAATATCTCATGCCCGAGCTCTTCCTGCCCCTGTGCCGGGACAGCCTGCTCTGGGAGAGCGCGCGCTTCTGTCTCTACGTCCAGCGCAGGGACAGGGCCGGCGGCGGGCTCTGGGGCCAGTCCGAGAGCGCCTTTTTCTCCCTGGACCCCTCGCTCAGCTACCGCTACAAGGCCCACGGCTGCCAGTCCCTGGCGCTCCGGCGCGGCATGGGCGCGGACATGGTCGTCTCCCCGTATTCTAGCTTCCTGGCCCTGGCCGTGGAGCCGCGCGCCGCGGTGCGGAACCTTCGCAGGCTCTGCGAAAGGGGCTTCACCGGCCGCTTCGGCCTCTGGGAGGCTGTGGACTTCACGCCCTCCCGCACCTCCGGCCGGGGCGGCGAGAGCGTGCGCTGCGTCATGTCCCACCACCTGGGCATGAGCCTTGCCGCCATAGACAACTGCCTCTCGGACAATATAATGTGCCGCCGCTTCATGTCCGACCCCGCCATGAGCGCCCACCGCTGCCTGCTCGAAGAGCGCCTGCCTCTGGGCGCGGTGACGCTCCGGCGTCGCGGCGGGCCGGAGCCCGAAAAGCCCGCCCGCAGCCCCGGCCCCGGCTGGGAGGCGGGCGGAGCCTGCCCGGACGCGGCCTTTCCGCGCTGCTACCCCGTCTCTAACGGGGTCTACCATCTCACGCTCGCCTCCAGCGGCCTCGCCTCGGCCTGCGCCGGGGGCATAGGCATATACCGCGGCCCCGACGATCCCCTCACCGGCCCCGCGGGCCTGCGCATATACTTTGAGACGCCCGAGGGCAGGACAGATCTCCTGCCCCTGCCCGGGGCCGCCGGCGGCCTCAGCTTCAGCCACGCCTTCAGGGGCGGGGCGCTCAGCTTCGAGGGCGAGAGCGATGCGCTCCACAGCCTCTGCTCCGCCGCCGTCTCGGCCCGGGACCTCTGCGAGGTGCGCTTTGTGGAGCTGAAGAGCCCGCGCGCCCTGGAGGGGCGGCTCTGCCTGGAGTTCGAGCCCATGCTGGCGCGGCTCCGGGACTGGGAGGGCCACCCGGCCTACTGGCGGCTCGGCCTGCACGCCGAAGTGCGCGAGGGTGCGCTGCTCATCCGCCGCCTGCCGCGCGGGGAAGTGCGCGAGTGCTGGCTCTGCCTGCGCTCAAACCGCCCGCTCGACTGCCGCGCGGACGCCCTGGGCGAACCGCTGGGCTGGCTCTCGCACCCCTTCGTCCGGGCCTCGACCCCGGCCTTCGCGCCGATGTCGGGCAGTTTTTCCGCGCGCTTCGCCCTGGCCTTCGGGCCTACGGCGGAGGAGGCCATGGCGGCCGCCTCGCGCGGGCTCAACGCCGCGGCCCAGGATTTTGCCGACCTGCTCTCCGCCCGCGCCGCCCTGGGCGGCATGGGCGCGCGCGAGCTTTCCGCCGCGCTCGACATGGCGGGCGCGCTGGTCTTTCCGCGCTATACCGGGGCCGCGTCCAGGAATTCCCTCTGGCGCATCGGCGTCTCCGGCGACCTGCCCGTCGTCTGCGCCCTGCTGGAGGACGAAAACCAGCTGCGCGCCGCGCGCGAGCTCATACGCAGGCAGGACCTGCTGCGCGTCTGCGGCGTGCGGAGCGACCTCGTCTTCCTCACCCGCGAGGGCGGGGACTACTTCAGCCGCCTCGCCCGCTCCGTGGCGGAGCTGCTGCAAAGGGACGGCCTGGAGGCCATGCTGGGCGCGCCCGGCGGGGTCCACACGGCCCCCTGCGCCGGCGCGGAGGACATCCTGAAATGCGCCGCCCTTGCCGTTGACCTCTCCCGGCCCTCGGGGCCGGAGCCTGAGCCGCCCGCGCAAAGCCGCCCGCCCCTGCCGGAGCCCCGGCGCGCGGGGCGCTGTTCCTGGCGCTGGCTGCCGGACGGCGGTTTCGAGCTGGACGCGCGTCAGGGCCTGCCCCCGCGCGCCTGGAGCCTGCCCCTCACGAACGGGAACTTCGGCTGCCTCGCGGCCGACTGCGGCCCGGCGGGCATGTGGCTGGGCAACGCCCGCGAAACGCGCGTGGACAAGGGCCTCGACGGCGACCTCGCCTCCTGCGGCTCCGAGGCGCTCCTGTGCGCCGGCGAGAGCCTCTTTGCCGGGGCGCGGGTGCGCTTCGGCTTCGGCTGGGCCGCGTGGGAAAAGGGCGCGGCGCGCGTGACGCTGTTCGTGCCCCAGGGCGCGGACGCGCGGCTCATGATAATCGAAAACGCCCCGGCTGACCTGGTCTGGGAGCTGCATCCCGCCCTCGCCTGGGAAGCGCGGGACGCGGCCTTCGTCCGCACGCGCGCGCAGGACGGGGCGCTGCTGGCCTCAAACCCCCGCGGCGGCGCGCCGGAGCTCACCTTCCGCGCCGCCTTCTCCTGCGAGGCCCGGCTCACGGCCTCCGAGGCCGGCCTGCCGCTCTTCAGGGCGGAGCTGCCCGGAGGGGAAACGCGCGTTATCGCCTGCGGCTTTCTGCCCTCAGCGGAGCTGCACCGCCTTGCGGAGCCGGAGCGCGCCCTCGCGCTGCTCGATGAAACGAAGCGCCGCTGGGCCGCGCTCACGGGCAGGCTGAAGATCAAGACGCCCCATCCGGAGCTCGACCGCTATATGAACGGCTGGGCCGTATACCAAACCCTGGCCTGCCGCCTGCTGGCGCGCACTTCCATCTACCAGAGCGGCGGGGCCTACGGCTTCCGCGACCAGCTGCAGGACGCGGTGAACCTTCTGCCCGTCGCTTCCGCCCCGGCGCGGGAGCGCATCCTTGCCGCCTGCGCCCACCAGTACGAGGAGGGCGACGTCATGCACTGGTGGCACGAGGGCGAGCCGGACCGCGGCGTGCGCACGCGCTGCTCGGACGACCTGCTCTGGCTGCCCTGGGCGGTCTGCGAATACGTCGAAAAGACGGGCGAGCGCGCCCTGCTGGACGAGCTGCGGCCCTATCTCGACTCCCCGCCCCTCGAAAAACACGAGGACAGCCGCTACGAGGCCGCGCGGCCTTCCGAGCGCGCCGGCACGGTGCTGGAGCACGCGGCGCTGGCGCTGCGCCTCGTCATAAGGCGGGGCGTGGGCGAGCACGGCCTGCCGCTCATGGGCGCGGGGGACTGGAACGACGGCATGGACCAGGTCGGCGCGGCGGGCCGGGGCGAGAGCGTCTGGCTGGCCTGGTTTTTCGCGCACACGGCTCGGCGCTTTGCGCCTCTGCTGGACAGGGCGGGCGACAGGCCGGGCGCGGCGGCGCTGCTCTCGGCGGCCTCGCGCCTGGGCCGGGCCGCGGCCCGGGCCTGGGACGGGCAGTGGTTCCTGCGCGGCTACTTTGACGACGGCGCGCCCCTCGGCTCCTCAAAGGGCCGGGCCTGCCGAATAGACTCCGTGGCCCAGAGCTGGGCCGCCTTCTGCGCCGAGGCCCCGCCGGAGCGCGTGGACGCCGCCCTGGACGCCGCCCTGGAGCGCCTGCGCGACGGCCCCAACGGCCCCGTAAAGCTCTTCGACCCGCCCTTCGGCGAGGGCGCGGAGCGCGCGGGCTATATCTCCAGCTACGGCCCGGGTTTCCGTGAAAACGGCGGGCAGTACACGCACGGGGCCATATGGCTGGCCCTGGCCCTGCTGAGCCGGGGCCGCCGGGCGGAGGGGCTGGAGGTTCTGCTGGCTCTGCTGCCGAAGGAGAGCCCCGAATACGGCGCGGAGCCCTACGTCCTGGCCGCCGACGTCTATACGAACCCGGAGCGCTACGGCCAGGCGGGCTGGAGCTGGTATACCGGCTCCGCGGGCTGGTACCTGCGCGCCGTGCTTGAGGGCCTCTTCGGCCTGCGGATGGAGTCCGGCCGCCTCAGCCTGCCTGAGCTGCCTGAGGGCTGGGAGCTGAGTATAGATACCGAAATATGAAAAACTCCCCTCTTTCTTAGGGGCGTGGGAGGAACTCGCCGTTTTGCTGTTGTTTGTCTTTACCTTGTGCTGCGATTCCACCCCATTTCTTTGGTCTTGCCCAAAGAAACGGGGTGGAGCCCCAAAGAAAAACGCTT
>UQUO01000045.1 GCA_900544295.1 uncultured Eubacteriales bacterium
CCCAAAAGCGTTTTTCTTTGGGGCTCCACCCCGTTTCTTTGGGCAAGACCAAAGAAATGGGGTGGAACTGGCAGCACCAACGTAAAGTCCAGCAGGACAAAACGGCGAGTTCCTCCAACCCCCGTCAAACCGACTTCCCCTCTTGCGCGCCGGCAAACTGCGAAGAGAAAAAACAGACGAAAAAGCCCCCGGTCAAACGACCGGGGGCTCTCCTTATCCGGTTTTATTTCCCGCTCAGGTACGCGTCTATCGAGGCCGCGCCCTGCTTGCCGGCGCCCATGGCGAGGATGACGGTGGCAGCGCCCGTCACGGCGTCGCCGCCGGCGAAGACGCCCTCGCGCGAGGTCTGCAGCGTCTCCTCGTTCACCACCAGGCAGCCCTTGCGGTTGCAGTCGAGGCCCGGGGTCGTCGTGCGCAGCAGCGGGTTCGGCGTCGTGCCGATGGCCACGATGACCGCGTCCGCCACCATGACGAACTCGCTGCCCTCGATGGGCGTCACGCCGCGGCGGCCGGAGGCGTCGGGCTCGCCGAGCTTCATGCGGACGCACTTGAGGCCGACGACCTTGCCGTTGGCGTCACCGAGAATCTCCACGGGGTTATTGAGCAGGCGGAACTCGATGCCCTCCTCCTCGGCGTGGTGGACTTCCTCGGCGCGAGCGGGCAGCTCGTTGCGGCCGCGGCGGTAGACGATGAACACCTCGTCGGCGCCCATACGCTTGGCGCAGCGGGCGGCGTCCATGGCCACGTTGCCTGCGCCGACGACGGCGATGCGCTTGGCGTCGGACTTGATGGGCGTGTCGTAGTCGTCGCGGTAGGCCTTCATGAGGTTGATGCGGGTGAGGTACTCGTTGGCGGAGTAGACGCCGAGGAGATTCTCGCCCGGGACGTTCAGGAACTGCGGCAGGCCGGCACCGGAGCCGATGAACACGGCCTCGAAGCCGTCGGTGAAGAGCTGGTCGAGCGGCATGGTGCGGCCGATGATGCAGTCGGTGACGAACTTGACGCCATAGGCCTCGAGGTTCTTGACCTCGCGGTCGACGATGCTCTTGGGCAGACGGAACTCGGGGATGCCGTAGGCCAGGACGCCGCCGCACTTGTGCAGCGCCTCGAAGACGGTGACCTCGTAGCCCTTCTTGGCGAGGTCGCCCGCGCAGCTCAGGCCGCTGGGGCCGGAGCCGATTATCGCGACCTTGTGGCCGTTGCTCTCGACCTTGTGCGGGACTTCCGCGCCGTGAGTGTCGCCGTGCTCGAGGTGGAAGTCGGCGACGTAGCGCTCCAGGCGGCCGATGGCGACGGGCTCGCCCTTCACGCCGCGGACGCACTTGCTCTCGCACTGCTTCTCCTGCGGACAGACGCGGCCGCAGACGGCGGCAAGGCTGTTCGTAGTGGCGATGACGTTGTAGGCCTCTTCATATTCGCCAACCTTGACGTGGGCGATAAACTCGGGGATGCGGACGTTGACCGGGCAGCCCTGCACGCACTGGGGATTCTTGCAGGTGAGGCAGCGCTGAGCCTCCTCGCGGGCGATCTGAGCGGTGTAGCCCAGGGCGACCTCGTTGAAGTTCTTGGCGCGGATCTTGGGGTCCTGCTCGGGCATGGGGTGCTTGGTCATGCGCTTGACGGGGTTCTCCTCGACGCCGTCGATGACGCCGGGCTTGTACTCGCCGCGGCGGACGCCGCCGGTGATGCGGCAGACGTGCTCGTTCTCTTCGGCTTCCTGCTCAGTGTAGAAGATGTTGCGCTCGAGAAGGTTGTCCCAGTCGACGAGGTGGGCGTCGAACTCGGGGCCGTCCACGCAGGCGAACTTGCGCTCGCCGCCGACGGTGAGGCGGCAGCCGCCGCACATGCCGGTGCCGTCTATCATGATGGGGTTCAGGCTGGCGTTGGTCTTGATGCCGTAGGGCCGCGTCGTCTCCGCGACGTATTTCATCATGACGATGGGGCCGCAGGTGAGGACGTAGTCGTACTGCACGCCCGCCTCAAGCAGGGCCTTCAGCTTCGTCGTGACGAAGCCGGCCTCGCCGTAGCTGCCGTCGTCCGTGGTTATGTAGAGGTTGTCGCAGGCGGCGCGGAACTCGTCTTCCATGATGACGATGTCCTTGGAGCGGAAGCCGCAGATCATGTCCACCGCGATGCCCAGGCGCTTGAGCTCCTTGGCGACGGGGTAGTTGATGGCGCAGCCGGTGCCGCCGCCGACGACGCAGACGCGCTTGGCCGCGGGGTCTATCTCCGCGGGGCGGCCCAGGGGGCCGACTATGTCCGCGATATAGTCGCCCGGCTCCATGAGCGAGAACATCTGCGTGCTCTTGCCCGCGGGCTGGAAATTGAAGGAGACCGTCCCGACCTCGGGGTCGTAATCCGCGATGGTGAGCGGGAAGCGCTCGCCGTATTCGTCGAGCCTGAAGATGGCGAACTGCCCGGGCTGGGCGCTGCGCGCCACTAGCGGGGCCTCGATGCTGACTCGGAAGATGGTCTTCGAGGTGTTGAGGGGGTATTTCTCAGCTATTTTGAACATGCTTTCCAATTCCGCCTTTCAATGGACAAACTACCCTCAAAGGGCTCCAATTCATCTTACTATACCACTTTTTCGCGCTCTAAGTCAATGAAACGCCTGTAAACAAGGCTACAAAAAAAGCCCCCCGTTTTTGGCGGGGGGCAAAAAGACTATCGCTCTTCGCGGAAGTAGGCCAGGCCGAGGCTGGCGGGCGGGTCGTTCTCGCGCTTCTTGCGCAGGGACGAAATTATGAGCACGGCTATGGTCACGAGGTAGGGCAGCATCTTGTAGAGCTCCTTCGTCGCGAGGTTCATGCCGGAGGGGATGTAAAGGTAGAGGATGTACAGCCCGCCGAAGAGGATGGAGGCCAGCACGCTCAGCGCCGGACGCCAGATGGTGAAGATGACGAGGGCGATGGCCAGCCAGCCGCGGTCGCCAAAGGCGTCGTTCGACCAGACGCCGCTGGCGTAGTCCATGACGTAGTAGAGCCCGCCGAGGCCGGCTATCATGCTGCCGATGCAGGTGGCGCGGTACTTGTAGCGGTTGACGTTGATGCCGGCGGCGTCCGCCGTGGCGGGGTTCTCGCCCACGGCGCGCAGGTTGAGGCCGGGCCGGGTCCGCTTCAGGAACCAGGAGGCGCACAGCGCGACGACGACGGCCAGATACGCCAGCATCCCATAGGAGAGGAAGAGCTTGCCGAACCAGCCCAGCTCCGACGCGAAGGGCAGGGAGCGGCTGAAATACGAGCTCGTGGCCGAGAGCGCGATGGACGGCACCTCGCTGCCGGTGAGCTTAATGAGCGAGCCGCCGAAGAAGTTGCCGAAGCCGACGCCGAAGGTGGTCATGGCCAGGCCCGTGACGTTCTGGTTGGCCCGGAGCGTGACGGTCAGGAAGCAGTAGAGAAGCCCCATGAGCAGACTGCCGAGGAGGCAGCAGGCGAGGGGTATGCCTATGGCCAGGAAGGCGTTCATTTGCGCGGCGGCGACGTTCTGCTCGTACATGAAGGAGCCGATGACGCCGGAGATCGCGCCGACGTACATGATGCCGGGCAGGCCGAGGTTCAGGTTGCCGGATTTCTCGGTCAGCGTCTCGCCCGTGCTGCCGTAGAGCAGGGGTATGCCCTGGGCCACGGCCCGGGGGAAGAAGGATACAAAGTCAAACACCGGCCTTGGCCTCCTTTCCCTCCGCCCGCGCGGGCTTTCTGAAGTTCAGCTTGTAGCTGATGAAGAACTCGGAGCCTATGATGAAGAAGAGTATGATGCCGGTCAGTATGTCGCCGAAGGAGCTGTTCAGGCCGAAATCCGTGGAGATCTCGCTGGCGCCCTCGCTGAGGAAGACCAGCAGCAGGCTCGTGAACACCATGAAGACGGGGCTGAACTTCGCAAGCCAGGAGACCATGACCGCCGTGAAGCCCCGGCCTCCGGCCAGGGTGGTGGTGATGGTGTGGTCCGTCCCCGCCACGAGCAGCAGACCCGCGACGCCGCAGATGGCGCCCGAGAGCAGCAGCGTGCGCATGATGACGCGCTCGACCTTTATGCCGACGTAGCGGGCCGTCCGCTCGCTCTCGCCGACGACGCTTATCTCGTAGCCGTGCTTGCTGTACCTGAGGTAGACGTACATGAGCACGGTGAGCACGGCGACAATGAGGATGTTCAGCAGGTACTTGTTGGAGCCTATCTGGGGCAGCCAGCCGGCCATGGTGCTCTGGTTTATGATGCCGACCTTGCCCGCGCCCTTGGGCACCTCCCAGATGATGATGAAGTAGGCCACGAGCTGGGTGGCAACGTAGTTCATCATCAGGGTGAAGAGCGTCTCGTTAGTGTTCCACTTGGCCTTGAAGAAGGCGGGGATGAAGGCCCAGATGGCGCCCGCGGCGATGCCCGCGACGGCCATGATGACTATGAGCAGCCAATTCGGCACGCTGTCGCCTATGAGGATCATGCAGGCGGCGACGGCCAGCGCCCCGGCCAGGACCTGGCCCTCCGCGCCGATGTTCCAGAAGCGCATCTTGAAGGCGGGCGTGACGGCCAGGGAGATGCACAGCAGTATGGCGAGGTTCTGCAGCAGCACCCAGGTGCGGCGCGCCGTGCCGAAGGCGCCCTCGAACATGGCGGCGTAGACCGCGATGGGGTCCTCGCCCGTGAAAACCGTCGTCACGACGGAGCAGACTACTAGCGCCAGGACTATGGCCGCCGCCCGGATGCCCCAGGCCCCGTACCAGGGCAGGGCCGCGCGCTTGGAGATGTGCACCAGGGGCGCGTGGTTCTTGTTATTCATCCTCCTGCGCACCTCCCAGCTTTGTCATCATGAGCCCGACCTTCCGCTTCGTGGCGCCGCGCCCGTCTATGAGGCCGCTGACCCTGCCGCCGCAGAGCACGAGTATCCTGTCGCACAGCTCCAGCAGCACGTCCAGATCCTCGCCCACGTAGACGACGGCGACGCCGCGCTCCTTCTGCTTGTTTATGAGGTCGTAAATGGTGTAGGACGAGTTTATGTCCAGGCCGCGCACGGCGTAGGCCGTGAGCAGCACGGTGGGCGCGGAGGCTATCTCGCGGCCGACCAGCACCTTCTGGACGTTGCCGCCCGAGAGGCGGCGCACAGGCGTCGAGACGCTGGGCGTGTTGACCTCCAGCTCCGCCACGACGCGCTCGGCCAGGTCGTGCGGGGCCTTGCGGTTGGTGAAGAGGCCGCGGCCGCGGCGGAAGGAGCGGAGCATCATGTTGTCCGTGAGGTCCATGTTCCCCACGAGGCCCATGCCCAGCCTGTCCTCCGGTACGAAGGAGAGCGCCACGCCCATGTCGCTGATATCCGCGGGGTCCTTGCCTATGAGCTCCTCCTCGCGGCCTGTCTCGGGCTCTATGTAGCGGATGGAGCCGCCCTCGGCGCGGTGCAGGCCCGCGATGGCCTCCAGCAGCTCCTTCTGCCCGCAGCCGGAGATGCCCGCAACGCCCAGGATCTCGCCGGAGTTGGCCGTGAAGGACACGCCGTCGAGCTTGAGCACGCCGTCCTCGTCCCGGACCGTGAGGTTCTCGACCACGAGCCGGGGCTGGGGGTCCTTCGGCTCGGGCCGCTCTATGTTGAGGCTGACGGGGCGGCCGACCATCATGTTCGTCATGTCGGCGGCCGTCGTGTCCTTCGTGAGCATGTCGCCCACGAACTGGCCGCGCCGCAGGACGGCGACCCTGTCGGAGAGCTCCTCGACCTCGTGGAGCTTGTGCGTGATGATGACGACGCTCTTGCCGTCGTCCCGCATGTTGCGCAGGACGGCGAAGAGCTTGTCCGTCTCCTGCGGCGTGAGGACGGCGGTGGGCTCGTCCAGGATGAGGATGTCCGCGCCGCGGTAGAGGACCTTCACTATCTCGACGGTCTGCTTCTCGGAGACGGACATGTCGTATATCTTCTTCTTCGCGTCCACCTCGAAGCCGTAGGCCTCGCAGATGGCCTTTATCTTCTCAGTGGCGCGGTTCAAATCGAGCCGCCCCTTGCCGGGCAGGCCCAGGACGATGTTCTCCGCCGCGGTGAGCACGTCCACCAGCTTGAAGTGCTGGTGTATCATGCCTATGCCGAGGTCGAAGGCGTCCTTGGGCGAGCGGATGGAGACTTCCTTCCCGTCCACGAAGATCTGGCCCTCGTCGGGGTAGTAGATGCCGGAGAGCATGTTCATGAGCGTGGTCTTGCCGCTGCCGTTTTCGCCCAGCAGCGCCAGGATCTCGCCCCGGTAGATGTCGAGCCAGACCTTGTCGTTGGCCGCCACCGTGCCGAAGCGCTTCGTGATGTTCCGCATCTGTACCGCTGCGGTCTTGCCTTCCACGGGCTTCACTCCTTAAATAACATAAAATGGCCCAAAGGACAGCGCGGCAGGGTTTATCCGCTGCGCTGTCCTTTGGGGGCAGACTGCGGCGCGGATGCCGCAGTCTGCCTTGGCTTAACTTAGAACGCGCTGTCGAGCAGGGTGATGCCGTCGATCTGGATGTCGAAGTACGGGGCGGAGCGGGCGGTGCTCTCGGCGAAGTAGCCGTCCACTATAGCCTCGGTGTCGGGGGTGTAGTCGGGGTCGGTGTCCACGTCGGCCATGTAGCTCGTGATGCTCTCGCCGCCGACGGTGAAGGTGGAGACGTCGAAGACGTGCAGGGTGCCGGCCTCGAGCTCGGCCTTGGCGGCCTCAATGGCCTCGACGGTGCCGGCAGCGGCGGCGGCCTCGTTCACGTCGCTCAGGACGACGGAGCCGGTGGCCAGGGTGCCGGTCCAGTCGGCGGCTATCTGATCGCCGTTAACGACGCAGTTTATCATGTACTCGAAGTAGGGAGCCCAGTCGATGCGGGAGGACACGATGAAGGTGTTGGGGCAGGCGTCGATGGTGCTGCCGTTGTAGGAGACGTTGGGCACGCCGGCGACCTCGCAGGCCGTGGGGGCGCCCATGGAGTCGGCGTGCTGGCTGATGAGGACGCAGCCGCCGGCGATGAGGTTGTTGGCGCCCTCCTTCTCGGCGGTCTCATCGTACCAGGAGCCGGTGAAGGTGACGTCCATGGTGACGCTGGGGCAGACGCTCTTGGCGCCCAGGTAGAAGCTGGTGTAGCCGGAAATGACCTCGGCGTAGGTGTAAGCGCCGACATAGCCCATCTTGGCCTGGTCCTCGGTGATCTCGCCGGCCTCGATCATCTCATTGAGCTTCATGCCCGCGGCGATGCCGGCGAGGTAGCGGCCCTCATAGATGGAGGCAAAGGCGTTGTGGAAGTTGTCGAGGCCCTCGGTGTGCGCCCTGGTGCCGGTGGCGTGGCAGAACTGGACGTCGGGGAACTCGCGGGCGGCCTGGATCATGAAGTCCTCGTGGCCGAAGCTGTCGGCGAAGACGATGTTGCAGCCGTCGTCGGCGAGCTCAGCGGCGGCGTCGTAGCACTCCTGGCCCTCGGGGACGTTGGTGCGCAGGACGTACTGGTCCTCGGAGAGGCCCAGAGCCTCGCAGGCGGCCTTGGCGGCGTTTATGAAGTTGAGGTCGTAGGTGGAGTTCTCATCATGCAGGAAGATGAAGCCGACCTTGATCTCGTCGAGGGGGATGCCGGCGACCTCGGGGGCCTCGCTGGCCGGGGCGTCGCTGGCCTCGGGAGCCTCGCTCGCAGGGGCGTCGCTGGCGGCGGAGGGCTCGGCCTCGCCGCAGGCGGCGAGGGCAAAGACCATCACAAGTGCAAGCAGAAGCGCAAGAAACTTCTTCATTTTTTCTCCTCCAAAAATAGTGTTTATCTTAAAGGCCGGAGCCTCAAGAACAAAAAGGAAAGCGGGGGGCCTCAGGCCTCCCGCGAAAAGCGCGGCAGGAGGCGCGCTGCGCCCCCGCCTTGCCGATAGTCCGGCCGTTTACGGCGGCCGGGTAGAGACCTCGGAACCATATCATCCAATTTATATCGGGTTGCAGTATGCAGTTTTTCAGCCCGCCCTCAGCAGAACTCGATCTGCCCGTCGTCCGTCATGGACTTTATGCGGGCGAGGGACTCGACCCGGACGCCCTCGGAGCGGATGAGCTCGCCCCCGGGCTGGAAGGCCTTCTCTATCGCGATGCCCGCGCCGACCACGGCGGCGCCCGCCTGGCGCACCAGGGAGATGAGCCCGTGCAGGGCAGCGCCGTTTGCCAGGAAGTCGTCAACTATGAGCACCCTGTCCTCGGGGCCGATGTAGTCCTTCGAGACCAGGATGGTGTTGGTGTTGCCGTGGGTGAAGGAGTGGACCGTGGCGGTCCAGAAATCGCCGAAGAGGTTCCGCGTGCGGTTCTTCTTGGCAAACAAAACAGGGCATCCGAAAACCTGGCCCGTTATACAGGCCAGTCCGATGCCCGACGCTTCTATCGTCAGTATTTTGTTGACGCCCTCGCCCTCGTAAAGGCGATACAGCTCCCTGGCCATTTCGGTAAAGAGCACGGGGTCCATGAGGTGGTTCAGAAACCCGTCTACCTTCAATATGCCGCCGGGCAGGACTACCCCGTCCTCCGCTATGCGGCGCTCAAGAAGCTGCAAGGCGCTCACTCCCATCCCAAAAGTAACGGCCTCCGCCGGTACAAAAATCATTTCTATGATACAACATCTTTTCTCCGCGCGCAACTGGCTTTTTGAACAATTTAGACCTTTTTCGACGGGTTTTTTACGTGTTTATCCATATAGCGCACACGCCGGGGATTTACAAAACGGTAGGAAAGGTATAAAATGAGAGAACTTTCAAGTCAGAACGGAGGACAGCAAATGAGCAAGCTCCACAAGAAAATGGTCGCCCTCGGGAACCTCTCCCACCACAGCTATGACAGCATCGTGGCCGCCTGCGGCGAGCCGAAGGAGAAAAAGCCCTGCACCTTCTCCGACATTGGCGAAGGCTTCCGCGCCACCTGGTCGGACGGGGTCTTCGTCCTGGCCCTGAACTTCGACAAGGAAGGCGCCTACTGCGGCATCTACCACCACCGCAACTGGGAGCCCTACATCGTCACCGCCATAGTCTCGGTCGTCATCATCGCCGGCGCGCTCATAGGCGGCTACTTCATGCGCCAGGCGAAGGCGGCGGAGGCCGCGCCGAATGAGATCGTCGAAACCGCCCTCGAATACGGGGACGAATATCAGGAGGTATATCTGTAACATGCTTAAATTCCCGGAAATGCCCTATGAGCGCCCCGACATCGAGGCGGCAAAGCAGTTTCTGGCCCAGGCCGCCGCGCGCCTGGAGGCCGCAGAGAGCTTCGAGGCCGCGGACGCGGTCTTCGTCGAGGTGAACGGGCGCAGCACGCAGCTCGACACCATGTTCACCATCTCCCACATCCGCCACGACATCAACACCGAGGACAAGTTCTACGACGCCGAGGTCGAGTTCGCGGACGCCGCCCTGCCCGAGCTGCAGGAGTACGCCGACCGCTGGAACCGCGCCCTCGTCTTCAGCCGCTGGCGGCCCGGGCTGGAGGAGAAATACAGCCGCGTCGCCTTCCTCAACAAGGAGCTGGCCCTGCGCGCCTTCTCGCCCGAGATAGTCCCCGAGCTCCAGCGCGAGAACGCCCTGTGCACGGAGTATTCAAAGCTCCTGGCCTCGGCGCAGATAGAGTTCGAGGGCGGGGTCTACACGCTCTCCCAGCTCACGCCCTTCAAGCAGGACCCGGACGACAAGCGCCGCCTCGCCGCCTGGAAGGCCGAGGGCGCCTGGTACATGTCCCACGCCGAAAAGCTCGACTCCATCTACGACGAGTTGGTGCGCCTGCGCGACACGATGGGCAAAAAGCTCGGCCACGAGGGCTACGTCCCCCTGGGCTACGACCGTATGCAGCGCAACTGCTACACGAAGGAGGACGTCGAGAGCTTCCGAAAGGCCGTCGTGAAGCACATCGTCCCCCTGGCCGACGCCGTCTACCGCCGCCAGGCCGAGCGCCTGGGCAAGGCCTACCCCATGAACTACGCGGACAACGCCCTGGAGTTCCGCAGCGGCAACCCGAAGCCCCAGGGCACGCCGGACGACATCCTCGCCGCCGGGCGCCGCTTCTACCACGAGCTCAGCCCCGAGACGGCGGAGTTCATCGACTTCATGTACGACAACGAGCTGCTGGACGTCCTCTCCCGCAAGGGCAAGGCCGGCGGCGGCTACTGCACCACCCTCGGCAGCTACCACTGCCCCTTCATCTTCGCCAACTTCAACGGCACCTCGCACGACGTCGAGGTCATCACGCACGAGGCCGGCCACGCCTTCGCCAACTTCACCGGCCGCTTCATTGTCCCGGGCGAGTGCCAGTGGCCCTCTCTTGAGGCCTGCGAGGTCCACTCCATGTCCATGGAGTTCTTTGCCTGGCCCTGGGCGGAGTATTTCTTCGGCCCGGACACGCGCAAGTTCCGCTACACGCACCTGTCCGGCGCGCTGACCTTCATCCCCTACGGCACGATGGTGGACCACTTCCAGCACCTCGTCTACGAGAAGCCGGAGATGAGCCCCGCAGAGCGCAACGAGGCCTGGCGGGAGCTCACCGCCGTCTACATGCCCTGGATGCGCCTCGACGACATCCCCTTCTACGGCGAGGGCCGCGCCTGGCAGCGGCAGCACCACATCTATGAGAGCCCCTTCTACTATATAGATTACTGCCTGGCGCAGACCGTCTCCCTCCAGTTCTGGGCGGAGATCCAGAAGGACTCGAAGGCCGCCTGGGAGAAGTACATGGCCTACACACGCCCCGCGGGCACGAAGACCTTCAAGGAGCTCGTCGCCGGCGCGGGCCTCGACTCGCCCTTCGGCGAGGAGGCCATGCGCACGATCGCCGGGGCCGCCGGCAAGTGGCTTGAGAGCTACGACCTCACGGGCATTGAATAAAATACGCCTGACAGAACGCCCCCGGTCATCCGACCGGGGGCGTTTTTTGTCTAAAGAGCCTCGCAGAGTTTCGCGGCCGCAGCCGCGAAATAAATTGCGATCATTTTCGGCGGCGGCGTGTACGTCGCCGAAAATACTTCTCGCGGAGCGGAGTGTCGCAGCGAAGCGAGGCGCGGAGCGGAGCGCAAGCCCCTTTGTCGAAGAGGGCTTTGCCTTCTTCGACAAGCAATGATCAGAAGATGGGCACGACGGCGCCGTCGTAGGTCTCCTCGATGAACTGGCGGCAGGTCTCGCTGGTGAGGGCGGTGACGAGGGCCTGAGTCTTGGCGCTGTCCTCCTCGCCAGCGCGGACGGCGAGGATGTTGGCGTAGGTCTGGGCGGCGTCGGAGTCGGCGCTCTCGCTGGCGAGGGCGTCCTCGCCGGTCAGGCCGGCCTGGAGCGCGTAGTTGCCGTTGATGACGGCGAAGGCCACGTCGGGCAGGCTGTGCGGGATGTTTTTGGCCTCCATCTCGATTATCTCAAGGTTCTGCGGGTTCTCGGCGATGTCGAGGACGGTCGCGGTCTCGGTGGAGGCGTCGATGCCCTCCTTGAGGGTGATGAGGCCCTCGGCTTCGAGCAGGAGCAGGGCGCGGGCCTCGTTGGTGCCGTCGTTCGGCACGGCGATGATGTCGCCCTCGGCCAGCTCGTCGAGGCTGGCCTTGTTGCCGCCGTAGATGCTCATGGGCTCGTAGTGGATGGCGGCGGCGGAGACGAGCTCGGTGCCGTTCTCGGCGTTGAAGTTCAGCAGGTAGGGCTCGTGCTGGAAGTAGTTCGCGTCGAGCTCGCTGTCGGCGAGGGCGAGGTTCGGCATGATGTAGTCGTCGAAGATCTTGACCTCAAGCTCATAGCCCAGGGCCTCAAGCTCACCCTTGACGGCCTCAAGGATCTCGGCGTGGGGCGTGCTGGACGCGCCGACGACGAGCTTTTCGAGCTCGGCGGGAGCCTCGCTGGCGGGGGCGGCGGAGGCGGGGGCGGCGGAGGGCTCTTCGGCGGCGGTGCCGCAGGCGGCGAGGCCGAGCACGAGCGCGGCGCACAGCAGGATGGAAAGCAGCTTCTTCATTTTCATTTTCTCCTTTTCAAAATTCGGTTATCTGATGCGCCGGTCGCTGAGCCTTGCGCCCAGCGTGCCTGCGCTCTGGAAGCATTGCACCACGACGACGATGACGGCGCACATGGTGAGCATGACGGCGGTGTTGTAGCGGGAGTAGCCGTAGTTGATGGCGATGGCGCCGAGGCCGCCGCCGCCGGCGACGCCGGCCATGGCGGAGTAGCCGAGGATGGTGGTGGTGGCGATGGCGGCGCCGTTTATGAGGCTGGGCAGGGCCTCGGGGAGGATGACCTTGCGGATGACCTGCCCGACGCTCGCGCCCATGGATAGGGACGCCTCAACAACGCCCCGGTCCACCTCCCTTGCGCTGGATTCGACCAGCCTCGCCACAAAGGGAAAGGCGGAGATGAACAGCGGCACGATGGTCGCCTTCGTGCCTATGGCCGTGCCGACGACGAAGCGGGTCACGGGGATGACGGTGTAGAGCAGGATGAGGAAGGGCACGCTGCGCAGGACGTTGACGATGGCCCCGAGCACGAGGTTGACGCCCCGGTTGGGCCGGACGCCGTCGGCAGCCGTGGCGGCGAGGACGAGGCCGAGCGGCAGGCCCACGATGTAGGCGAGCACCGTTGCCCCGACGGTCATGTATATGGTCTCCCAGAGGCCCTTGAGCACCAGGTCGAGCATTTTTTATTCCTCCTCCGTGTAGATGATGCCCTCGTTTTCGAGCCAGCGGCGCATTTTGTCGGCGGTTTCGGGGTCGCTGGGGAGCTGGAGGACGGTGTGGCCGTAGAGGCGGCCCTCGATGCTGCGGGTGTCGGCGTAGACGATGCTGACGGGCGCGCCGAGGGAGAGTATCATGTCCGCGATGATGGGCCTGTCGGTGGTCTCTCCGTCGAAGGCGAGGCGGATGAGGCTGCCGCGGCACTCGTCCACGGCGCGGTTCTCGCCGTCCTTGGCGAAACCCTCCAGCTTGCCTGCGCGGGAGGGGAGCACGAGGCGCTTGGCGGCCTCGGTCTGCGGGTGGAGGAAGACCTCCTGCACGGGGCCGAGCTCGGCTATGCGGCTGTCCGCGATGATGGCGACGCGGGAGCAGATGCGCTCGACGACGCGCATCTCGTGCGTGATGACGACGACGGTGACGCCGAGGCGGCGGTTGAGGTCGCGCAGCAGCTCGAGGATGCTCTCGGTGGTGGTGGGGTCGAGGGCGCTGGTGGCCTCGTCGCAGAGCAGGACCTTGGGGTTCGTGGCGAGCGCCCTGGCGATGGCGACGCGCTGCTTCTGGCCGCCGGAGAGCTGCGCGGGGTAGGCCCCGGCCCTGTCGCCCAGGCCGACGAGCTCCAGCAGCTCCTGCGCCCTTTTGTCGGCCTCCCTTTTCGGGACGCCCGCGAGTTCGAGGGGGAAGCGGACGTTCGCGAGGGCGCTGCGCTGCATGAGCAGGTTGAAGCTCTGGAATATCATGCCGATGTCGCGCCTGGCGCGGCGCAGCTCCTTGTCGGTCAGGCGGCAGAGCTCCGCGCCGTTGACCGTGACGGAGCCGGCCGTGGGCCGCTCCAGCAGGTTCATGCAGCGCACGAGGGTCGATTTGCCCGCGCCGGAAAGACCGATGATGCCGAAAATTTCCCCCGCCTCGATGCTGAGGGAGACGTCCTCAAGGGCGTGGACGGCGCCGTCGCCGGAGCCGAAGGTCTTGCAGAGATTTTTGATTTCAATGAGCGCCAAGAGATATCACCCCGAATAAAAAAATCGTCCCCGATGCATAATGCATCAGGGACGACGAAAAAGCCGTGTTACCACCCTAATTTACCCATACCTCACGGCATGGGCCTCACGGGGTACCATCATACCCCCGACGCTTTAACGGGCGCACCCGTCGCAGCCTTACCGGGATTTCTCTCCCCCCCCGGCTCGGTGCGCGGCTCCGGAACCATGTTCACCCGCATCAGCGCGCCCCGCTCCCACCTAACCGGGGCTCTCTGTGCCGCATCCAGCGGATTACTCTTTCCTTCGCAGCCTTTGGCTAAGAATGAGCATAACACCCCGCGCGCCTCCTGTCAAGCGACAACATGCACAATTTCTTCCGTTTCAGGAACAGGATGTCTTAGCAAAAAGTTCAGCCTTTGTTCATTCACAGTTCTAAATCGTCCGTATAATAAAAACCCGCCCCCCGAAGGGGGCGGGAAAAACGTTAGGTTTTATTTGTGAAGCTCAATTTACGCTCAGGGATTGGGGATGCCAACCCAGGCGCCGCTCTGGATGGTGGCAGTGCCATCGAGCTTCGGGAGAATGGTGGCGGTCACGCAGGAAACGCCATTGTTGTTCCAAAGAGTGCCGGTTATATTCCACTGGTTGCTGGCACGGTCAGTGTACGTGCCGGTCCAGTACTGCTTGCCGACCTCGGCATTGAAGTTGCCGGTCTTCTGGCAGAAGGTGAAGCTCAGCTCAGAGCCAAGAACAACGTCCTCGAAAACCTGAGTGGTCTTGCCGGCGGTGCCATAGATGACGTGGTCGGGATTGGCCAGGCTGACGGTGACGTCGCCGATCACCAGGCCGCCGATCTCGAAGTTCTGGGTCTTGGTGCCGAGAACCATGCTGTCAACGTCGATCTTGAGGCCGATGTAGCCGTTTGTCAGATAGCTGGTCTCAACGACAGCGGCCTTGTTCTTGTTGACATCGAGCGTGTACGTGGTGGTGGTGGTGCGCTCGGCCTTCAGCTTCTCGTTGTAGATGACAACGTCGATGTCGTAAGCCACGAGAGCGTGAGCATCGTCGTCATAGTAGGTCTTGGAGGTCGTACCGGCAGGCATAACATCGGTGCCGATCTTGTGGATCACCCAGCCGGCGGCCTTCAGCTCATTGGACAGGGAAACGGTGACCTCGGCATCCCAGCCGATGTTGACGAGGTAGATGTAGTCAACACGGTTGGTGTCCGGATTCACGGTGAACGCCAGGCTCCAATCGGGGTGAGCGTTCATGTACTGCCACAGGTAGTACAGGGTCTCGACCTTGTGGGTCGGGTTGGTGACGTCAACGATGGTGACCTCGCCGTCCCTGGCCTCGAAGCGGCCAGCGCCGTTGCTCAGGTACCAGGTGTGGGTGGTCGCGTTGCCGGTGTCGATCAGGCTGACATGCTGATAGTAGCAATTGCCAGTGTTATCTATGCGCTCACCGAGCCAGTAGACAGGAACGCCGTTGACATAGTTAGTGGTCAGGACATAGAAGCCACGATCCAGAGTGCCGTTCGCGAAAGTGCCGCTGCTGAGCTGGTTCTCATAGAAGCTGACGGAAATCGGCTTGCCCTCAAGGTAAGCGCCATTGTAAGTGACGTAGTAGGAAGCGGGATCGCCGGTAACGCTGCTCCAATCATCCTTATCGATATCGTTGGGGATGAAGACGTAGCGGCTGGTGGTGGCCAGGTTAGTCTCGAAGACAAAGATGGTGTCGGCCTTCCAAGCGCCGGTGGTGGTTGAGCTGACGGTCATCGCGGTGTTGGCGAGGTACATGGTGCCGTTGGTGGCAACATTGTAGGCGGTCTTGAAGGCCTGGATGCCGGTGTACGGGGTGACCTTCATGTTCGCGCCGGTGCCGGAGGCAACAAGGAAGGTAACGGTAGCGCCGTCGAAGTAGACAGTGCCCTTGGTGAGCCTGTTGTCAGTAGGCTTGGCAAGATACTCGTAGGTAGAGGAGCTGGTGGAGTTCTGTACGATGGTGAAGTCGTCAACAATGTAGCCGGCAGCGTAGGTGTTCTGTCCCTTGGTCACACTGTTGGCAACATACTCGCCGGCGGCGGTAGCAGTGGCGCTGATGTCATAGTAAGCGCCGCCGACAAGGGAGCTGGCGCCCTTAATGCGGTAGAAAGCGACTTCACCGCTGGTGACGTTGATGAAGCGGTACTCCTTGCCCCGGTCGGTGTTGATGTCACCGTAATTGCCGGTGGCACGCCACTCGCCGGT
>UQUO01000046.1 GCA_900544295.1 uncultured Eubacteriales bacterium
TTTCTTTGGGGCTCCACCCCGTTTCTTTGGGCAAGACCAAAGAAATGGGGTGGAATCGCAGCACCAACCTAAAGTCCAGCAGGACAAAACGGCGAGTTCCTGAAACCCAACGTCCGGGCGGACCTGGAACCCCGCCCCTACAGAGATACCGGACGGTCGGAAGAGCGGTATTTACCGCTCGCGGTAGTCCTCCATCATGTGGGAGAAGAGCTCCTTCGTCGTGGGCGGTGTATAGCTTATCGCGTTGGCGCCCGCCTCAACAGTGGCTCTTATGCTCTCAGTCGTGGGGCCGCCCGTGGCTATGATGGGTACGTCGGGGAATTTGTCCCTTATCTTTCGCACGACCTCCGGCGTCCGAGCCGCGGCTGAAATATTCAGGATGGACGCGCCCGCAGCCAGGCGCGCGGCTATGTCCGTGTGCTCGTTCAGCACGGTAACGACGAGCGGGATGTCGATGTAGTTGCAGATGCGCTCTATGTCCAGGTTCCCCATCGGCGCGTTCACAACGACGCCCATCGCGCCCTGGGCCTCCGCGTCCCAGGCCAGCTGCGTCGTGCGGATGCCCTGCGTCGTCCCGCCGCCAACGCCGCAGAATACCGGAAGAGATGAATAGCGCAGGATGGCGTCCGAGATGGTGGGCTGAGGCGTGAACGGATACACCGCCAACACCGCGTCGGCAGAGCAGTTGCGGATTATCGCTATGTCTGTAGTGAAAACCAGCGTCTTTATCCTCTTGCCGTTTATCACTATTCCGCTCACGCCACGGGCCTCGTTAGGCACCTCCAGGATGTGGTGGCGCAGTCTGCTGCTGATGTGGGGGATGGCTTTTTTCTGCTCCATCGGGTCTCCTCCTCGGGTATTGTGTTCATGCCATGTGATTATAACAGAATTTTGTTAAAAAATCTTGTCCTGCAAGATAAAATTATAACTTGTACCCGGGTGATTGAAAAGAGGCGGCGTCTGGCATATAATCTGAGGTGTAAAGACAGCTACGGAGGAGTGCGCAATGCAGAAATACAGCGGCCTCAACTATACCATGCTCTGCGATTTTTACGAGCTCACCATGGGCAACGGCTACTTTGAAGCGGGGCTCAAGGACAAGATAACCTACTTCGACCTCTTTTACCGCACCGTGCCGGACGGCGGCGGCTTCGCCATCGCCGCAGGGCTCGAACAGGCCATAGACTATATACGGAACCTGCACTTTTCAGAGGAGGACATCGACTACCTCCGCGGCCGCGGCATGTTCTCCGAGGCCTTCCTGGACTATCTGCGGCATTTCAAATTCACCGGCGACGTCTGGGCCATGCCCGAGGGCACGCCCGTCTTCCCGCGCGAGCCCATCATGGTCATCCGCGCCCCGGCCATCCAGGCCCAGCTGCTCGAAACCTTCCTGCTGCTCACCATTAACCACCAGAGCCTCATCGCCACCAAGGCCAACCGCATAGTCCGAGCCGCGGACGGCAGGGTCGTGCTCGAATTCGGCTCCCGCCGCGCCCAGGGCCCGGACGCCGCCGTTCTCGGGGCGAGAGCCGCCTTTATAGGCGGCTGCGCCGGTACGGCCTGCGTGCTCTCCGACCAGATCTACGGCGTCGCCGCGGGCGGCACCATGGCCCACGCCTGGGTGCAGATGTTCCCCACCCAGCTCGACGCCTTCCGCGCCTACTGCAAGACCTACCCGCAGAACGCCACCCTGCTTGTGGACACCTACGACACCCTGCGCAGCGGCGTGCCGGATGCCATCCGCGCTTTCAACGAGGTCTTGAAGCCTCTCGGCATTACGAAATGCGGCATACGTCTCGACTCCGGCGACATGGCCTATCTCACCAAGCGCGCCCGCAAAATGCTCGACGACGCGGGCTGGCCCGAGTGCAAGATCACCTGCTCCAACTCCCTCGACGAACACCTCATAAAGGAGCTGCTCCGCCAGGGCGCCTGCATAGACTCCTTCGGCGTAGGCGAGAGGCTCATAACCAGCCGCACCTCCCCCGTCTTCGACGGCGTTTACAAGCTCGCCGCCGTTGAGGAGGACGACGGCTCCATCGTCCCGCGCATCAAGATAAGCGAGAACGTCGGCAAGATAACGAACCCCCACTTCAAGAAGGTCTACCGCTTCTACGGCCGCGACACAGGCATGGCCGAGGCAGACTACATCTGCCTGTACAACGACAGCGTGGACGACACGAAGGACCTCGTCATCCGCGACCCGGACGCCACCTGGAAGCAGAAGACCATGACGAACTTCCGCGCCCGGGAGCTGCTCGTCCCCATCTTCAAGGGCGGCGAGCTGGTGTACAAGGAGCCCACGCTGCCCGAGATCCAGGACTACTGCCGCCGCGAGGTGGCCACGCTCTGGCCCGAGGTGCTGCGCTTCGACTACCCGCACAACTACTACGTGGACCTCTCCGACGAGCTGCTGGAGATCAAGACCCGGCTGCTCAACGCAAGGCGATGACGGACGGCGCGGGCAGAAGGGCCGCCATTGCGGCCTTGCTGGAAGTGGCGGAGACACCCGTCTCCGCCGCCTGCCTCGCAGCACGGCTCGGCGTCAGCCGCCAGGTCATCGTGGGCGACATCGCCCTGCTGCGCGCGGCGGGCGCGCTCATCACGGCCACCCCCCGCGGCTACATAGTGGAGCGCGGGCGCGGCGGCCTGCGCCGCACCGTCGCCTGCATCCACAGCCGCCCCGAAGGCATGGAGCGCGAGCTCAACATCATGGTGGACAACGGCTGCACCGTCCTCGACGTCGTCATCGAGCACGCCGTCTACGGCCAGCTCACGGGCCAGCTGCTCCTGGCGAACCGCCACGACGTCGCGCAGTTCATGGAGCGCATCCTGGCCGAACGGGCATCCCCCCTCTCCGCCCTCACCGGCGGCGTACACCTCCACACCCTGCTCTGCCCCGATGAGGAGGCCTACGAGCGCACGGTGCGCGAGCTGGACGCGGCGGGCATACTCTTCGTCAAAAATTAAATTACGGTTGACATCGCCGCGCGCGGCGCTTAAAGTATCGTTACAGGTGTCTTGACACCTGTAACGATACTTTTTATCGGGGTGGTAGCTTTGAGCGGCTTTCGGGCGTTTTTGAAGAGGAAGAACATTGAGATATCCCTGCGGCGCTACGGCATCGACGCGCTGGGAGCCATGGCGCAGGGGCTCTTCTGCTCCCTGCTCATAGGCACGATACTCAACACGCTCGGCTCGCAGACGGGCGTGGCCATTTTCTCCACCGTGGGCGGCTACGCCACGGCGGTGAGCGGGCCGGCCATGGCCGTGGCCATAGGCTACGCGCTCAAGTGCCCGCCGCTGGTGCTGTTCTCGATGGTGCCTGTCGGCTGGGCCGCCAACGCCCTCGGCGACGCTGGCGGGCCGCTGGCCGTTCTCGTCATTGCCATCGTCGCGGCCGAGGTCGGCAAAGTGGTCAGCAAGGAGACGCTCGTTGACGTACTCGTGACGCCGCTCGTGACCATCTTCGCCGGCGTGGCCCTCGCCGCGCTCATCGCCCCGCCCATTGGCGCGGGGGCAAACTACGTCGGCGCCCTCATCAAGCGCGCGACGGTGCTCCAGCCCTTCTGGATGGGCATCATCGTCTCCGCCTCCGTGGGCATCGCGCTCACCCTGCCCATCTCCTCCGCCGCCATCTGCCACAGCTTCAACCTCGTGGGTCTCGCAGGCGGCGCGGCAGTGGCCGGCTGCTGCGCGAACATGGTCGGTTTCGCCGTCATGAGCTTCCGCGAGAACCGCTGGGGCGGCCTCGTCAGCCAGGGCCTCGGCACGAGCATGCTGCAAATGGGCAACATAGTCAAAAATCCGCGCATCTGGCTGCCGGCCATACTGACCTCCATGATAACGGGGCCAATCGCCACCTGCGTCTTCAAACTGGAGATGAACGGCGCGGCCATCAACTCCGGCATGGGCACCTGCGGGCTCTGCGGGCCCATCGGCGTCTGGACAGGCTGGGTAAACCCCAGCGACGTGGCGCTGGCGGACGGGGCAGCGGTCATCGCGCCCGGCGCCATGGACTGGCTGGGCCTCGCGCTCGTCTGCTTCGTGCTGCCCGCCGTCATCTGCTGGGCGCTGGGCCTCTTCTTCCGGCGTATAGGCTGGATACGCGAGGGCGACCTCAAACTGGACTGAAAACCGGACTGTCAGGCACCGCTGGGGCGGACGCTAAATATAGCGTCCGCCCCGTTATTTTTCCTACTTTGTAATCTTTATGTTGATTTTGTAACCATTTGTTTCTGAAGTTTTCCTTGATAAGTTGTCATAATATGATTATCATCATATTATGAACAATATTATGTAACCTTTTCATTTATCGGAGTCTGCGCCATGAAAAAGAACACTATCACCCTGCCGATGCTGGTTTTCATAGCCGTCCTCTGCGTCTCCATCGTCGCCTTCCCGACCACCGCCTCCGGTGCGGAGGGGGAGCCGGACGCCGTTGCCGGAGACGTTGTCGCCCTGCGCAGCACGGCGGACACCTTCAGCGTAGTACCCTCCGCCCACAGCGGCGGCGTGGTGCAGCCCAGCGTTTCGGACAGCATAGCGGGCCGCACTGTCTCCTTCAGCGTGGACCCCTCCAGCGGTTATGAGACAGCCTCAGTCGCCGCAATCACCGCGGCCGGGGACATGGTCGAGGTCGTGCGCGTCGAGGGCGAGGAGTACAGCTTCGTCATGCCCGCCGAGGCCGTCATCATCGACGTCTCCTTCCAGCTCGTGCGCAACTGAAAAACGGCATCAAAAAAGCGCCCCACAGGGGGCGCTTTTTTTGTGCGCTCATCTGCTGTTGTATTTCTCGATGGCAATCGCCAGGACGTCCATGGCGCGCTCCAGGTCAGCCTGCTTGAGCACATAGGCCATGCGCGCCTCGTTGCGGCCCTTGCCGGGAGTGGCGTAGAAGCCCTCGCCCGGGGTTATCATGACGGTATCCCCGTCAGCGTCAAACTCCTCCAGCAGCCACTGCTGGAACTTGTCCGTGTCGTCCACCGGGAGCTTCACCATGAAGTAGAAGGCGCCCTCCGGCTGCTCGCAGACGACGCCGGGTATAGCCAGCAGCTTTTTCAGCGCCGCGTCGCGGCGGCGCTTGTATTCCTCGCGGACAGAGGCAAAGTAGCTGGGCTCGACGGAATAGAGCGCAGCGGCGCCCACCTGGTCCAGCGTCGCCACGCACAGGCGGGTCTGGCAGATCTTCATGGCCTCCGTCATGACCGCGCGGTTGCGCGAGACTAGCGCTCCCACACGCGCGCCGCAGGCCGAAAAGCGCTTCGAGACGGAGTCCACAACGATGACGTTCTCATGTGTGTCCGGGAACTCCAGCATGCTCGTCATCTCTTCGCCGCCGTAGACGAATTCGCGATAGACCTCGTCGCTTATGACATAGAGGTCATTCTCCTTGGCGATGTCTGCGATGACGCGCATCTCGTCCCGGGAGAGGACGTAGCCCGTGGGGTTGCCCGGGTTCGTCAGGAGGATGCCGCGGGTATGCTCGTTTATAAGCGGCTCGATACGCTCGCGCATGGCATAGCGGAAGCCCTCCTCAGCGAAGGTGGGGATGGGGCGTATTGTGGCGCCGGTCAGCTGGGTGAAGGTGCTGTAATTCGGGTAGAAGGGCTCCGGGACCAGCAGCTCGTCCCCGTCGTCCAGGATGCAGGCTAGGGCTATGCTCAGCGCCTCGCTGCCGCCTGCGGTGGCGAGGATATCCTCCGGGGCCAGGTCCAGGCCTATGCGGAGATAGTAATCGTGTACGGCCTTGAGGTATTCCGGCACGCCGTCCGAGGGCGCGTATTCCAGAACGCTGCTCTTGAAAGCACGGACTGCCTCAAAAAACGCCGCTGGCGTCTCAATATCCGGCTGGCCTATGTTGAGGGGATAGATTTTTATCCCGCGCGCTCGCGCCGCGGCGGCGTAGGGGGCGTATTTACGTATCGGCGACAGCTCACACTTTTGAATTTTGGTTGACAGTTTCATTGCTATCCCTCCTCAGGCTCATCTTTCATGCTGTAAATTGGCGCATATATTATACTACCGCGCCGAGCAAAGCGCAACAAATGTTAATTCTTCGGCACTCTCCGCGGAATAGCCCGGACGGGCGTGGCATAGGATGTACAAAACATTTTCCGCGGGGGGTATCTGCATGAACAACACGGTGACAAGGGCGCTGGGCTTCATCTCCCGGCACAAGAGGGCGGCCTCCGGGGCCGCGCTGGTGCTGGCCGTTGTGCTGGTCTTCGCGCTTGTCAACAGTCCGGCGGTGGTGGGCGTTTCGGCCACGCGGCGCTCGCTGCCCGTCTACAGCGTGGAGCGCGACGGCAAGTTCGTCGCCCTCAGTTTCGACGCCGCCTGGGGCAACGAGGATACGGAGGAGCTCATCGACATCCTCACCTCGCACGGCGTCACGGCCACCTTCTTCCTTGTCGGCCAGTGGGTGGATAAATACCCCGAGTCCGTGAAGCAGCTGTCCGACGCGGGCATGGAGGTCATGAACCACTCCGACGACCACGCCCACTTCGCCAAGCTCTCGGCCTCGGAAATAGTCGAGAACATCAACGCCTGCAACAGCAAGATAGAGGCCATCACCGGCGTGCGGCCCACGCTCTTCCGCTGCCCCTATGGCGAGTATGACGACAACGTCATCGACACCGTGAACGGCATGGGCATGACGGCCATACAGTGGGACGTGGACAGTCTCGACTGGAAGGGCTTAGACGCTGCCGAGATCACCCGCCGCGTCGTGGGCGGGGTCGAGCCCGGCTCCATCGTCCTCTTCCACAACGCCGCTGAGCACACGCCCGAGGCCCTTGCCGGCATCATCGAGGCGCTTCAGGCAGACGGCTACACCATCGTACCCATTTCCCAGCTGCTGCTCTCAGGCGAATACAGCATAGATCACACGGGACGCATGCACCCGGCGGCATAGAGCCAAAAAAGCGCGGACGGTTTTTGCCGTCCGCGCTCTGGTTTTTCAGTTTTCAGCTCACGCTGTATGCACCGCGCACCAGGAGGGTGGAGTTAGCGGAGGCAGTCACGCCGGAGCCGGAGCCAACGTAGAGGTGATTTGCAGTGAGCGCGCCGCCAGAGGCCAGCTCGGAGCCGCTCGTAACATCCACCAGCGCTCCGGAGGCGGCGCAGGCGCCGCTGCGCAGGACTATCTCGCAGCCCTCGCCAACGCTCAGCGTCCCGCCCGAGGGCAGCTGAACAACGGAAAAGCCGCCGGCCTCCGCGCCGTACTGGGATTTATACTGCTCCGCCGCCTCGGCTATCTGCTCGTCGAGCTGCTGCTCCATCTTCGGGCCAAGCACCTTCTCCAAATAGCTCATCGCCACGAGAGGGTCCGACTGCGTGCCGTAATTCGTCGCGGCGTAGGCGCCGATGCCCGCCGCAAGCACGGCGACGGCTATTACAAGTACAACTATCTGCCACTTTTTCATATGTAACCTCCAGGCTCTCTCCCCCGGGCGCGCCGCGCCCGGGGGCTTTCTCTTCTCACTGCGCCAGGCCGAAGCTCACGGCTATGGCGTTGTTCACCCTGTCCATTGTGGGCCCGTCGAGCTGGCCCATTCTCTCGCGCAGGCGGGACTTGTCGAGCGTGCGTATCTGCTCCAGCAGGATGACGCTGTCCCGGCTCAGGCCGTAGCTGCGCGCCGACAGCTCTATGTGCGTCGGCAGCCTGGCCTTCCCCGTCTGCGAGGTTATTGCCGCGGCTATCACCGTCGGGCTGTGCCGGTTGCCCGTGTCGTTTTGAACTATGAGCACCGGCCGCATGCCGCCCTGTTCACTGCCCACCACGGGGCTCAGGTCGGCGTAGTAGATGTCTCCGCGCTTGACTGGATTTTGCATTGGCTTCACACTCCGTATAGTGCCCGTTCATATTATATGTGATATGTAGGGCAGCGGTACTTTTACCGCCAATGCTATTTTCACACGAAGCAGCCAATTTTATTCACAGGCCGATATATACCCTCGGAACACGCGGGGAAATGGCGCACAGCAGCTCGTAGGAAATTGTTCCCGCGATGTCCGCGAGCTCTCCCGCGTCCGGCTCGTCACCGAAAACAGTGACGATATCGCCCGCCCTGACCTCCGGCATGTCCGTCACGTCCACCATGCACATGTCCATGCAGATTCGGCCCACCTGGCGCGCCCGGCGGCCGTTTATGACGACGTCGAATTTGCCGGAGAGGCTGCGGTGCAGCCCGTCCGCGTAGCCGACGGGGATGACGGCCAGGCGCATATCCCGCTCGCAGGTGTAGATGCGGCCATAGCTTATCGTGTCTCCCGCGCGGTGCTCCGTCACCTCTGCGACGCGGGTCAAGAGCCGCATGACCGGCTTCAAGTCCAGTCCGCCGCGCTCCGCGCCCGGGTAGAGCCCGTAGAGCAGCAGGCCGGGGCGGACCATGTCGAGGCAGGTCTGCCTGAAGTTTACCACAGCTCCGCTGTTGGCGCAATGCCTTATGCCGAGGCTGCGGCCGGTTTCATTTTCCAGCGCGTCCACGGCGGCGGTGAAGCGCCCGAACTGCTCCAGCGTGAAGCTCTCCTCCGGCTCGTCCGAGACGGCGAAGTGCGTGAAGACGCCCGCAGATTCAAGGCCGGGGAGCCGCAGCAGCTCACGCACGCCGTCCAGCTCCCGCTCGCTTGAGACTGAAAAGCCTGTGCGGCCCATGCCCGTCTCAAGCTTTATGTGGCAGCGGAGCGTGAGGCCCGTACCCGCAAGGGCGCGGCTCATGCCGCGCGCGCAGTCTATATCGCCTATCGCCTGCTCCGCGCCCAGCCGAGCTATGTCCGGCGCAAGGAAGGCCGGGCTGGGAGCCAGGATGAGTATGGGCATCTCCAGCCCCGCCGCGCGCAGCTCCGCCGCCTCCTCATAGCAGGAGACGGCGATGTAATCCGCGCCCAGCTCTTCCAGCCGCCGCGCTATCGTCACAGCGCCGTGGCCGTAGGCGTTGGCCTTGCACAGTCCCGCAAAACGGCAGCCCTCCGGCAGGGCGCGGCGGATCTCTCTATAATTGTGCTCCAGGCGGTGCAGATCTATCTCCGCCCAGGTCCGTTTGTCTTCGTTTCTCATGGTCTCGCCTTCCATTCAGCTCAGGGAAAACCCATCTATCCTGCAAGTTATCAGCGTGCGCCCGCTCTCCCGGCTCGTGAACTCCGCCGAGACGGGCGCGCCGGAGCCGTCCAGCCTGAGCGTCAAGCCCAGCTCGTCCTCCGGCACGAGGCTCGCAACGCTTTCGCCGCCCTCCGTCCAGGCCAGCTCCACGTAGGCCGTGCGCAGCGCCTCGCAGAGCTTCGGCAGGGCTGTCACCGGCGAGAGGCCCTCTGCCACCTCGCCTGCGTCCAGGATGAGGCCCTCGTATTCGAGCGCCGCGCCCTCGGCGTCCAGCCTTGCCCTGACCCCGGCTATCAGCTCCGGCGCCAGCGCCTCCACCTCGCTGCCCTGCGCGCCTGAGACGCAGCGCAGAGTGTACTCCGAGCGCGTGCCGTCCTGTCCCCAGGCCGTGACAAGCGCCGTCAGCTCCGCTTCCCCCTCCGCCATCGAGGCGCGCAGCTCCTCGACGGCCTGCTCCGCCGCGTCCCCGCCGCAGGCCGCGAGCGGGACGAGCAGGAGCGCTGTCATTAGTGCGGCAAGCATCCTTCGCCGCATGGTATTTCATTCCTCCGTCACGGTTTTCAGCGCCGCCGGAAGCAGGCGTATCATGTCCGTGGGCGTCATGCCGTATTCTCCGAGCTCCCCCGCCGCCATATCCCCAGCCAGGCCGTGCAGATACACCGCAGCGCGGACGGCATCACGGAACGGCAGTTGACATAACATCGCCGCCATGAGGCCGGTCAACACGTCTCCTGAACCTCCCCGAGCCATACCGGGGTTGCCGGTTTGGTTTACATAACATTCTCCATCCGGGAAGGCTACGACGCTGCCGCTGCCTTTGAGCACCAGCGTACAGCCCCAGCGCGAGGCAAAGCGGCGCGCGGAGGCGACCCTGTCGCCGTCGAGCAGGCCGCCCAGCATGGCGAACTCCCCCTCGTGCGGTGTGAGGACCAGGGGGCAGGCGGCATCCTCCAGGCTGCTCATGTCCCGCGAGAGGGCCCAGAGGGCATCCGCGTCCACGACAGTCGGCACGCGCGAGGCGGCCAGCGCACCCTGCACGAACTCCGTGACCCCCGCGCTCCGGCCGAGGCCCGGGCCTATGGCCAGGCAGCTCATGCGTTCCAGCCGCGCCTCGACCTCGGGCAGGGCCTCGGCCGTGAGGCGGCCCTGCGCGTCGCAGGGCAGAGGAAAGGGCATGGCCTCGTCGTTCTTCACGGCGGTGACGGCATAGATGCTCTCCGGCACGCCGAGCCAGACAAGGCCCGCGCCGCCGCGCACCGCCGCGCGCGAGGCGAAGCTCGGCGCGCCCGTGTAGCCGCGGCTGCCGGCCAGTATGAGCAGGCGGCCGTAGTCCCGCTTGGAACTCTCCCGCACCCGCTTGGGCAGGCGGACGGGGCTGTTTGGTTTTTCAGTCTCGGTTTTCATGGCATAACATTATACATTTTTCAAATTCATAAGTCAATTTATTTGACTTCCGGCGAACGTTGTGCTATAAATGTATTCCAGTTGAAGATATTTTATTGCTGTGAACGGGAAAATGACCCGAAACGGCGCACAGAGAACGGGGGCCGCCGGCTGTAAGCCCCCCGCGCACGTTGAGTCTGGTTCGCCCGGGAGCTCCGGCCAATCACCGGCGGGTAAGCCCGTTACAGCGTACGAGTGCGGCGCTCTCTGCGCCGAATAACGGGTGGTACCGCGGAAGATAGGCTCTTTCGTCCTGTATGGGGACGAAGGGCCGTTTTTTTGTGCGTACCGCAAACTGAAAGGGGAAGTCTGAAACAAAATGAAAGAGATGCTGGAAAAGCTCAGGGCCGAATCCGCGGCCGCCATCTCCGAAGCGGCGAGCACCGAAGCGCTTGAGGCGCTGAGGGTGAAGTACCTCGGCAAGAAGGGCGAGCTCACCGCCATACTCAAGCAGATGGGCAAACTCTCCGCCGAGGAGCGCCCCGTCATAGGCCAGCTCGCCAACAGCGTGCGCGCCGAGCTCGAAGCCGAGCTCGAAAGCCGCAAGGCCGCCCTCGCCGAGGCCGCGCTCGAAAAGCAGCTTGAGGCCGAGGCGCTGGACGTCACCCTGCCCGGCAAGCGCGTCAAGGGCGGGCACAAGCACCCGATGGACATCGTCATCGACGAGCTCAAGGACATCTTCATAGGCATGGGCTTCGAGGTCGACGACGGCCCCGAGGTCGAGCTCTCCACCTACAACTTCGACCGCCTGAACACCGACGAGGGCCACCCCGCCCGCGAGTGGACGGACACCTTCTATCTCGACGAGGAGAGCCGCACCCTGCTCCGCACCCACACCTCCCCCATGGAGCCGCGCATCATGGAGACCCGCGAGGGTCCCATCCGCGCCGCCGTGTTCGGCCGCTGCTACCGCAAGGACGAGGTGGACGCCACGCACAGCCCCATGTTCCACCAGATGGAGGGTCTGGTCGTCGATAAGCACATCACCTTCGCCGACCTCAAGGGCCTGCTGCACAACATGGCCGTGCAGCTCTACGGTCCCAACACCGTGACCCGCTTCCGCCCGCACCACTTCCCCTTCACGGAGCCCAGCTGCGAGATGGACGTCCTCTGCCACAAGTGCGGCGGCAAGGGCTGTCCCACCTGCAAGGGCGAGGGCTGGATAGAGCTCCTCGGTGCCGGCGTCACCAACCCGCACGTGCATGAGATGAGCGGCATCGACCCCGCCACGCACTCCGGCCTCGCCTGGGGCATGGGCCTTGAGCGCGCCGCCATGCGCCGCTTCAAGATAGCCGACCTGCGGCTCATGTTCGAGAACGACATCCGCTTCCTCGAACAGTTCTGATAGAAGTGTCCGCCCGAGGCGGAGCCCCGTGCGGACGCATAGTAAAGTGCGGACTTATTTGGATGAAGTATGAAGGAGTTCGATATAAATGAAATTGTCCAGAAAGTGGCTCAATGAGTTCGTCGAGCTGAGCCTTGAGGAAAAGAACGACCACGACTTCGCCGAGGCGATGACCATGACCGGCTCCAAGGTCGAGGGTACGTCCTGCATGGGCGAGGGCATCAGCCGCGTCGTGGTCGGCAAGATAGTTGAGATGGTGCGTCACCACGACTCCGACCACATGTGGACCTGCCAGGTCGATGTCGGCGGCGAGCGCCTGCTGCAGATAGTCACCGGCGCGCAAAACCAGAAGGTCGGCGACCTCGTCCCCGTGGCGCTCGACGGAGCCAAGCTCCCCGGCGGCGTGGAGATAAACACCACCGTGTTCCGCGGCGAGCTCTCTGAAGGCATGATGTGCTCGCTCAAGGAGCTGGGCCTCACGCTGCACGACTTCCCCTACGCCTATGAGAACGGCCTCTTCGTCATCGAGGAGCCCTGCAAGCCCGGCGACGACATCGTCCCCGTCATAGGCCGCGACGACCACGTGGTCGAGTTCGAGATAACCCCGAACCGCCCGGACTGCCTCTCCGTCATCGGCCTGGCCCGCGAGGCCTCCGTGACCTTCGGCAAACCCCTGAAGCTGCACACCCCCGTAGTCAAGGGCTCCGGCGGCGACATACATGAGCATGTAAAGGTCGATATCGAGGACCCCAAGCTCTGCCCGCGCTACACCGCGCGCATGGTGCGCAACATCAAGATAGAGCCCTCGCCCAAGTGGATGCGCGAGCGCATCGCCGCCATGGGCATGAGGCCTATCAACAATATAGTTGACATAACAAACTATGTCATGATGGAGTACGGCCAGCCGATGCACGCCTTCGACTTCGCCTGCGTGGATGGAGGGCACATCGTGGTCCGCACCGCGCGCGAGGGCGAGACCATCCGCACCCTGGACGGCAACGAGCGCAGGCTGACTACCAGCATGCTGTGCATCTGCGACGAGTACAAGCCCGTCGGCGTCGCCGGCGTCATGGGCGGCGAGAACTCCGAGATAACGGACGACACCAAGATGGTCCTCTTCGAGAGCGCCAACTTCAACGGCACCAGCATCCGCCGCACCGCCGCGGGCCTCGGCATGCGCACCGACGCCTCCGCCCACTACGAGAAGGGCCTCGACCCCTACCTCACCAAGATAGCGGTCGACCGCGCCTGCGAGCTGGTCGAGCTGCTGGGAGCGGGCGAGGTCGTGGACGGCTATGTCGACTGCTTCCCCGCTCCCCCCGAGCCGCTGGTGCGCGAGCTGGACGTGGACCGCGTGAACTGGATACTCGGCACCGACATCGACGGCGACACCATGCGCAACATCCTGCGCGAGCTCGGCTTCGGCGTGGAGGGCAACACCGTCACCGTCCCGAGCTGGCGTCTCGACATCGACGCGAAGTACACGCAGAACGACTTTGCAGAGGAAGTCGCGCGCATATACGGCTTCAACAGCATCCCCAGCACGATGATGGAGGACTCCGGCACCAAGTCCGGCGGGCTCACGCCCGAGCAGGCCGCCGAGCGCCATCTTGGCGCTATCTGCCGTGCATGCGGCTACAACGGCATCATCACCTATTCGTTCTACAGCCCCGCGGGCTGGGATCTCATCCGCCTGCCCGCCGGTGACAAGCGCCGCGACGCCATCCGCATCCTCAACCCGCTCGGCGAGGACACCAGCTGCATGCGCACCACCACCCTGCCCAGCGTGCTCGAGGTGCTCGCGCGCAACTGGAACTACCGCAATAAGTCCGCGAAGGTCTACGAGTTCGCGAAGATCTACCTCAAGCGCCCCGACGGCCTGGCCGACGAGCCGAAGGTGCTCACCCTCGGCGCCTACGGCGAGGACATGGATTTCTACGCGCTCAAGGGCACCGTCGAGGAGCTCTGCGACGCGCTGCTCATCCAGGACGTCGAGTACCGCCCCGTGAAGGACGACCCGAGCTATCACCCCGGCCGCTGCGCCGCGCTGTATGCAAACGGCAAGTGCCTCGGCAAGCTCGGCCAGATACACCCGCTGGTCGCGAAGAACTACGGTGTGGCTGACGAGCTCTACGCAGCTGAGCTGAACTTCCAGGCCATGTTCGACCACCGCACTACCGAGGTGTACTACACCCCGCTGCCGCGCTTCCCCTCCGTCAACCGCGACATCGCCGTAGTCTGCGACGATGGTACCACGGCGGGCGAACTCATGGGCTGCATCCGCGAGGCCGGCGGCGAGTACCTCAAGGGCTGCGAGGTCTTCGACGTCTACAAGGGCGCGAACATCCCCGAGGGCAAGAAGTCCGTTGCCTTCTCGCTCACCCTCCGCTCCGACGACCAGACCCTCACCGACGCGCACGCCGACGAGGCCGTCCAGGCCATACTCGCCGCGCTGCGCGAGAAGTTCGGCGCCGTCATCCGCTGAACGTTTTGTAATTGAATCGTAATATTGCAGCGCTTTACACTCCCGGGATTTTTGGTATAATGTTTGTCAGTTGAGGCAATCATACCGAATGACCAGGGAGGGGTACGACATGGAAGACGCGACCAGGAGATTCACCGCTATTGACAACCGGAACGAGACACGTGAAATTCTGTCATCCGTGTACGACTCGCTGAAGGTCAAGGGCTACAACCCCATCAATCAGCTCGTGGGTTATATAATCTCCGAGGACCCGACGTACATCACGAACTACAACAACGCCCGCAGCCTCATCTGCCGCCTCGACAGGGACGAGCTGCTGCAGGAACTGCTCGTGAGCTACCTCGGGAAGTGAAAAATCAAAAAAGGCTCCGGCAACTCTCGTTGCCGGAGCCTTTTTTCACGTCCCGCCTCAGGCTGGGATTATTTCCTCGCTGGCAGGCAGCGCCGTCCAGATGGACTCCACTTGAAGTATCCGCGCATGTGGGACGCCTCCTTATGCTTACTCCTTGTGCTGGCCGGCGCAGTCGTTTTTGAGGCCGCGGAGCATATCTATGCCGTGCTTGAGCGCGGGCAGGACAGCGCCGAGGCTCTCAGTGGCGGCCTTTTCGCTGCCGGGGAGGTTCACTATGAGCGTTCCGCCGCGCAGGCCCGCAATGCCGCGGGACAGCATGCCGCGCGGGGTTATCTTCACGCTGGCCGCGCGCATTGCCTCAGCTATGCCCGGCGCGACGCGGTTTATTACTGCTTCCGTCGCCTCGGGCGTCACATCGCGGCGTGAAAAGCCGGTGCCGCCGGCCGTCAGAGCCAGGCAGACGTCCAGCTCGTACGAACACTTGACCAGTTCGCCCTTTATGAGCTCGAATTCATCGGGGACAATTTTGCGGTACACGACTTCCCAGCCGTCCTCCTCCAGCATAGCCTGGACCGCCGGTCCGCTGGTATCCTCCCGCTCTCCCCTGCTGCACCTGTCGCTGACAGTTATCACAGCCGCCGTGTATTTCATCTCATTACCCCTCCGTTTATCTCTGCGCGCCGGGCGCATATCTAAATGGATTATAACAGATTTACATACGCGTTACAAGCCCGTAACTATATGGTTTCAAAATAAGGCCGATATCTTCCAAGGGCTGGGGGATTCAGCTTTTTATGTGTTTGCACGCCCGGGGGTGGGTTTATGGAACTCGCCTATGCGTTTTTTGAATATCTTTACGTTGGTGCTGCCTATTCCACCCCATTTCTTTGGTCTTGCCCAAAGAAACGGGGTGGAGCCCCAAAGAAAAACGCTT
>UQUO01000047.1 GCA_900544295.1 uncultured Eubacteriales bacterium
GGAGGGGGTCAAAGGGGGGACCCTCGCCGGGGGTCCCCCCTTTGCGGGCGGCCCCGCCGCCCGCAGCCCCTGCGACACCGCGGGGCCGGCGGTGGACGAAGGAAAGGGTCGTCGAGGACGCCGACCCCTACGGCGGGTGGGAAACGGGCCGTGCGCCGCATAATATGCCGCGAGATCATCCCACGCCCGGGCCGGGGCGGGCGGAACGCGGTGAGGCTGGCAAAAACCGTGACGGCGGGACGTCGAGGACGCCGTCCCCTACAGGGCGGGTGCGACACCATAACGCCCGCAGTCATCCGACGCCGGGCGGGGCTTTACGTTGGTGGGTATGTCTTATACGGCGCATGTTTACGGTGTCGCGCGAACGTATGTCACGAGAGACCTGTAGGGGACGGCGTCCTCGACGTCCCAAAACGTGGGTTTACCGCGCTGTACCGGCGACGCTTATGGCCGACGCTGCGCTTTGTCGTCGATCGAGTGTTCCGCGCGCTGCGGCGCGCGGCCAGGGGCGCCGCCCCTGGACCCGGCCCGCTTTTTTGTAAAAAAGCGGGGCAAAAAACTTTTAGGCCTGGGGCTGGGCGGGTTATAGGGCGTATTCTTCGGCCCAGTGGCGCAGCGCGCCTTCGGCGTTGGCGTCGTAGCGGCCCGTCGTCTCCAGCAGGAGAGTGTCCGGGTCCGAGGCCAGCAGCTCGTGCAGCTCGCGGGCCGCGTCAAGATACTCCGAAGGCAGCTGTACGCGGCGGCGGAGCTCCTCCGCGCCGGGCAGGGCCTTCAGGACGCCTACGCAGGGTACGCCTGAGAAGAAAAACCGCGTCAGCGCCTCGTAAAAGTCCGGATACATCAGCTCAAAACCGCCTATCTCGTCCAGCAGCGCAAACTTCCTTTCCGCAGCCTCCCGCAGCAGGGCCGGGGCGGTCCGGGTGAAGGGCCGCTCGTCCCGCAGCGCGCCGCCGGCGCCGAAGCTCAGGAAACGCTCACGGGGCTGGCCGGAGGGCGCGGCAAGGTCAAAGCCCGCCAGGCGCCCGCCCTCGATGACGCGCAGCGTCAGAAAGCCCCCCGCATGCCTGACCGTGCCGCCCAGAGCCTTGGCGATGAGCGTCGATTTCCCGCAGCCTATGGGTCCAGTCAGGAAGAGCCTGCGCCTCAAAGAGCGTTCCTCCCCGCCCGGACCTCTATCATCTGCGCCGCGATGGAAATGGCTATCTCCGCCGGGGTCTCGGCCTTGATGTCCAGGCCGATGGGCGTCGTGATGCGCGCGAAGTCCTCGTCCGTGAAGCCCATGGTCCGAAGCTGACGCTGTACGCCCGCGGTCTTGGCCTTGCTGCCTATGACGCCTATGTAGCAGGCCGGCGTCCTGAGCGCCTGGGCCTGGACGATGGTGTCGTAGGCGTGGCCGCGGGTCATGATGCAGATGTAGTCCTCGGGGCCGATGGCCACGCTCTCGCCTATGTGCTCAAAGTCCACGAGCAGGACCTTCTCCGCCCCGCGCACGACCTTTTCGTTGGCAAACTCCGGCCTGTCGTCCAGGGCGACGCAGCGGAAGCCGACGTGCGCCAGCACCGGCACCAGCTCCTGCGCCACGTGGCCGCAGCCGAAGACGTAGACCTTGCCGGAGGAGTTTATCTGCTCGACGTAGAAGTCGCGCCCCTCCTCACGGCGGCGCTGGGGGTGGCGGCTCATGAGCTGCCGCGTCCACTCCGGCGCGTCCAGGCCGAAGAAGCCCTCCGCCGCCGACCAGAGGCCCAGCCGCCCGCCCGCGGAGATCTCCGAGAGCAGCCAGAGGTCCTCGCCGCCGGCGAAGCGGCGCTCCGCCTCCTCCGCAACGGCCAGGACATGCTCGTCCCCGGCCGGTATGTAGCTGAAATACACGTTCACGGCCCCGCCGCAGATCATGCCGAGGTCCTGCACGTCGTTCTTCGTCAGGGAGAAGTCGTGCTCCCCGCTGCGCTTCTCGTCGAGCACCCGCTTCGCCAGCTGCTCGGACTTGTATTCCACCGCGCCGCCGCCTATAGTGCCGCAGATGCGCCCGCCGCGGCCCACGAGCATCCTCGCGCCCGCTCCGCGCGGAGTCGCCCCCGAGGAGGCCACGACCGTCACCATGACGAGCTCTTCCCCGGCCCCCAGGCGTTCGGCTATCGTCCTGAACATGTTCCTCATATCTGTACTACATCCTTTCCGCAGATATCGTTTATCCTCCGCGCCGACTCCAGGGCGGCCTCCAGCCGCCGGCCGTGCGCGCGCCGCGCCTCCTCGTCCCGGCAGCGGGAGAGGCTCTCGCGGAAACGCTCCGTGACCCTCACGGGCGCCGCCCCGCGCCGGAGCTTGTCCGCGAGGAAGACCACCGCGGCCTCGTCCGTCCGGGAGGGCTCCTCCAAATCGTTGTGCTGGGCGATGAGCGGCGCAAGCTCCGGGTAGCCCAGCTGGGACATGAGCCCCGCCCCCGCCAGGGCGTGGCCCGGCGTGCCTTTCGAGACGTCGTGCAGCAGCGCCGCGGCATAGATCCTCGTCTCGTCCAGGCAGAGGCCCGCCGCCGCAAGGGCGCAGACTATGTCCATCGCCGCCCGGGCCGCCGCGCGGCAGTGCTCCGCCGTCTCCTCCGGCAGCTGTGCCGCCGCCAGCAGGCGCTCCGCCAGCTCCGGCGTCATGGGCGGGGCGGGCAGGCGGCCGTATTCCACAAGCTCGAAGCGCCCCGGCTCCGGGCAGCGCAGCCGCGTCACCGAGCCGTAGGGGAGGTTGAAGTCCCGCGCGCAGGAGAAGGGCACCCCCTCCAGCGTACACAGCAGGGTCTGGATGACCGAGGAGTGCGACACGATGACGGCGTCCCCCCGCGAGAGCGAGGCCGCCCGCGCCACCGCAGCCGAGAACCGACGGCTCGCGGGGCCGAACTCCTCGCCCCCCGGCGGGGGCAGGGCGCGCTCCCTGCCCCGGCGCTCGTAGTATTCGGGCCAGCGGCGGCGTATCTCGTCAAAGCTCAGGCCGTCCCACTCGCCCGCGTCCATCTCCTCAAGGCCGGGGATGACGACCGGGCGCTCGCAGCCCATGAGCTCCGCCGTCTCCCGGCTGCGCGTGAGCCGGGAGCAGAAGCAGTCGCCAAGGCCCGAGCCCGCGAACTCCGCGCCCAGCAGCGCGGCCTGCAGCCTGCCACGCAGCCCCAGAGGCAGGTCCGTCCGACCGAGGCACATCCGCGCCCCGCCGGGAAAGTCCGGCATCCCGTGCCGGATGAGATAGATGTCTCTCATATCAGTTCAGTCCGTGCAATATACTTATTTAAATAAATCGGGGAAATACTCCGCGAAGAGCTCGTCCGCCGTGGCCCGGACGCGCTGGGTGTAGGCCTCGTAGGCGCGCAGGAGCTCCCTGCCCCTGTCCGTGAGCCAGCTGCGTCCGCCCTTCTGCCCGCCCTGGGAGCGGGAGACGACGGGGTAGCCCAGCTCCGTCTCCAGGAGCTTTATCGTGTTCCAGCCGGAGCTGTAGCTCAGCTGCATCCTCTGGCAGGCTGCGCGGACGGACTGCGTCTCCTCCGTCAGGGCCAGCAGCATGGCCACGCGCGGGTCCAGGAAGCGCTTCTCCCGGCAGATGGCCACCTGGACGACAGGGCGGGCCAGCTGGCTGTTGTGCAGGCGCAGCAGCTCCCGGTAGTCCTCGGGCGTGTCCGCGTCGTGCAGGATGCCGGGGTCCGGCACCTCGACAAAGGTCATCGGCACCCCGCAGCGCTCAAGCGCGCCTTGGAGCCCGCCCTCGCCCGAGTCCGTCAGGATACGGTCAATGACCCCGGCGGACATGAGGATCGGGTGGCCCCGGCTGCCCCCGCAGACCGGACAGGCCAGCTCCGCCCCGCTCGAAAGCAGGGCCTCTACCGTTGCGGAGGTAAATAATGGAATATCTACAGGCGTAAAAAGGACCTGCCGGCACTTGTCCCGCAGGTACCTGAGCCCTATTAGGGCGGAATCAAACATGTGCGTCGTGCGGTAGGCCTCGTTGCGCAGGAAGACCACCCCGCTGCCGGCGAGGTGCCGTTCCAGCTCCTCGGCGTTGTAGCCCGTGACCACTACCACGCGGGCCGCGCCCGCCTGCTTGAGCGTTGCGACCACGCGCTGGGCTATGGATATTGAGCCTATGCTCAGCATGGGCTTGAAGTCCCCCATCCGGGAGGACATGCCCGCAGCGACGACGACGGCGCCGGTCTCCATGCCGCGCGCCCCCCTTTCATCCGGCCGGCTATGCGACCGGCCCCTGATGCTTTGTATAATAACACATAAAAAGCGACTTGTAAACTAAAACAATTTGACGGTATTGAACAGCGAGAGTAGAATTAATTTACAAGGATAGTCAATTTAAATCGCCGACTCCGTGCCCTCCGCAGGGGTCCTTATCAGGGCCGCCGCCAGTCAGGTCCCGCAGGCGGCCAAGTCCTATGTTTGAGTAAAAAACCAGCTCCGCGGGCTTCCCCTCGGCGTCCTCCGCGGCAAGCCGCAGGCAGTTGGCGGTTTCGAGATAATCGATGGGCAGGGTGCGGCGCAGTGTGAGGCCGCTGCGCGCGTCCTTCACCTCCACGGTGACCTCCGAGGCGCGTATCTCGGTGAGTTTTTCCGTATCAGACATGGCGATTCTCCTTTCCAGCGCTTTACATTCCCGTACAGCGGGGCCGGCTCCAATATAGCACAAGCCCCGCCCCTTTGAAAGAGTGATTTGAGGCGCGAGCGCGCTTTGAAGGATATCTTACGAAATATGCAACCATAAAAGGAGGAAACCGCATGATCAAGAAAGTCCTAATCATCAACGGGGTCGAGCGCACGTTAGTGCTGGAGGGCACCGAAACGCTTGCCAAGGTCCTGCGCGAGCGGCTGATGCTCACGGGCTGCAAAATCGGCTGCGGCGAAGGCCACTGCGGCGCATGTAACGTCATCGTAGACGGAAAGGTCACGCGCTCCTGCATCACCAAGGTCATGAAGCTCCGCGACTATGCAGAGATAACCACCATCGAGGGCATAGGCACGGTGAACAACCTGCACCCCATCCAGGTCGCGTGGATGGCCTACGGCTGCGCCCAGTGCGGCTTCTGCAGCCCGGGCTTCATCGTCAGCGCGAAGGTCCTGCTCGAGCAGAACCCGAACCCGACCCGCCAGGAGGTCCGCGACTGGTTCAACAAGAACCGCAACCTCTGCCGCTGCACGGGCTACAAGCCCCTCATCGACGCGACAATGGCCGCGGCCGCCGTCATGCGCGGCGAGATGAGCAAGGAGGACCTGCTCTTCAAGCCCACCGAGAACGTCATCACCGGCACCACCTACGCGAGGCCCTCCGCGGCCATGAAGGTCACCGGCACCTGGGACTTCGGCGCGGACCAGGCCCTGCACATGCCTGAAGGCACCCTGCGTCTGGCGCTCGTCCAGGCCGAGGTCTCCCACGCGAACATCAAGGGCGTGGACACCTCCGAGGCCGAGAAGATGCCCGGCGTCTTCAAGGTCATCACCGCGAAGGACGTCCCCGGCAAGAACCGCATAAACGGCCTCGTCATGCTGCCGCTCAACAACAAGTGCGACGGCTGGGACCGTCCCATCCTCTGCGATGAAAAGGTCTTCCAGTACGGCGACGCCATTGCGATAGTCGCTGCGGACACCGAGGCGCACGCCCGCGAGGCCGCCAAGGCCGTGAAGGTGGACCTTGAAGTCCTGCCCGCCTACATGAGCGTGCCCGAGGCTCTGGCCCCCGACGCCATCGAGATCCACCCCGGCACGCCGAACGCCTACTATGAGACGAACTGCATCAAGGGCCCGGACTTCGACTTCGACTCCGCGCCCAACGTGATCGAGGTCGAGAGCTACTGCTCCAGGCAGCCGCACCTCTACCTCGAACCCGACAACGGCTATGCCTACATAGACGAGGACGGCATGCTGACCGTCCACTCCAAGAGCATAGGCATCCACCTGCACATGCCCATGATAGCCGACGGCATCGGCGTCACGATGGATAAGCTGCGCCTTGTCCAGAACCACGCGGGCGGTACCTTCGGCTACAAGTTCTCGCCCACGAACGAGGCCATCCTCGGCGTCGCGGCCCTGGTGTGCCAGAGGCCGGTCTCGCTGAACTTCAACATGTACCAGTCCATCACCTACACCGGCAAGCGCAGCCCGGGCTTCATGCACATCAAGCTCGCTGCGGACGACAACGGCAAGGTGCTGGCCCTCTGGGGCGACAACTACATCGACCACGGCCCGTACTCCGAGTTCGGCGACCTGCTGACCCACCGCCTGAGCCAGTTCGTCGGCGCGGGCGTGGATATCCCGACCATCCGCAACAAGAGCACGACGGTGTTCACGAACCATGCCTGGGGCAGCGCCTTCCGCGCCTACGGCTCGCCGCAGAGCTTCATGGGCAGCGACATCGCCATGGACGTCATGGCCGCGAAGCTGGGCATCGACCCCTTCGAGTTCCGCGCCATGAACTGCTACAAGGAGGCCGACGACTCCAGGACGCCCAACGGCTGCCGTCCGGACGTCTACTGCGAGGAGGACCTCTTCAACCTCGCGCGCCCGTACTACGAGGCCGCGAAAAAGCGCGTCGCGGAGAAGAACGCCGCCTCCGACGGCAAGGTGAAATACGGCATCGGCGTCTCCCTCGGCGTCTACGGCTGCGGCCTTGACAACTCCGACGCCTCCGAGTGCTGGGCGGACCTCAACCCGGACGGCACGGTGACGCTGCGCAACTCCTGGGAGGACCACGGCCAGGGCGCCGACATCGCGACGCTGACCGCCGGCCACGAGACCCTGCGTCAGGCGGGCTTCACCCCGGAGATGATAAAGCTCGAACTGTGCGACACGAAGCTCACCCCGAACTCCGGCCCCGCCGGCGGCAGCCGCTCCACGGTCATGACCGGCTCCGCCACCCGCGTCGCCTGCGAGAACCTGCTCAAGGCCATGCGCAAGCCGGACGGCACCTACAGGACCTATGACGAGATGAAGGCCGAGGGCATAGACACCCACGCCGTGGGCGTCTACACCTACACCGCCTCCGTCGCGCTCGACCAGGCCACCAGCCAGGGCGAGCCCTTCCCGACCTACATGTACACCATCTTCCTGCCCGAGGTCGCGGTCAACACCGAGACCGGCAAGGTCAAGGTCGAGAAGTTCACCGCCGTCGCGGACGTCGGCACCATCCTGAACAAGCTGGCCGTGGACGGCAACTTCTACGGCGGCCTCGTCCAGGGCATCGGCCTGGCGCTGACGGAGGACTTCGAGGACCTCAAGAAGCACACCAGCCTCCTGAAGTGCGGCATCCCGTACCCGAACGACGCCCCGGACGACATCGAGCTGGTCTACCAGGAGAACCACCCGCGCCCGAACGGCCCCTACGGCGCCTCCGGCTGCGGCGAGGCCCCGCTGGACGCCCCGCACCCGGCCATCCTGAACGCCATCTACAACGCCACCGGCGCCCGCATCACCCGCGTGCCGGCCCTGCCCGAGGTCGTCCTTGAGGCCCTGGCGAAGCTGAAATAACAGGCTTTTACAAAGCAACAAACCATGGTAAAATGGGGGAGGCGGAAGCCTTCCCCATTTTGTCAAAAGGGGGTGCCGGACATGAGGCGCCTTATACCGCTCATATTGGCCCTGCTGCTCCTGGCCGCCTGCGGCGCGGAGGCCCCGCCGACTGCGGAACCGACGCCGGAGCCCACGCCTACACCGGAGCCTGCGCCCACGCCCGTACCCACGCCGGCGGAGAGCGCCGATAACGCCTCGCCGGGCGACCTCGCCACGCCCACGCCCACGCCGGAGCGCGACGAGAGCATACCCGAAGAGCCGGAGTTCATCCTCGGCCCCGCGGAGGAGGGCTACACCTTCCGCTGCGACGAGCTGGGCTTCTCCCTGCCCGTCCCGGACGAGGCCGCGCCCTACCTCGGCATCTGCATGGGCATACCGCACTTCGTGTCCGAGGACGAGTCCTGCTCCTTCTACTACATCTACGGCGAGGACGGGCAGTATACCGCCTTCAGCTCCGGCATCATCGTCGCGCCGCGCCGGGACTTCTTCAACCCCGGGCGCTTTTACAACGAGAGTTACCACTCCTGGCACAGCGTAGTCGCGGCGAGCGCGGAGTACATCTACGTATTCCAGGGCGGCATAGGCGGCACCGAGCTGCCCATGGAGCCGCAGGAGGGCCAGGCGGCCGCCACCGCCGTCGGCGACCCCGAGGACCTGCGCGAAAACCTGCTGGTGGACGAGCCCGACGCCCTGCCCGAGCTGACGGACGAGGCCATGCGCGCCGCGTCCGAGGCCCTCGCCGCGCGCGGGGACGAGACGCTCACCCGCGCTGAGGCCGCAGTGCTCATCTTCGGCGCGCTCACCGCCGACAACAAGGCCGCGGACTACCCCCTGCGCTTTACCGACCTTGAGCCCGGCAGCGAGGCCGCCCGGGCCGCCGCATATCTCGACAGCTACGGCATGTTCGCCCGTTACGACGAGGATAACGAGCCCATCTCCGACGGGGACCTCTTCCGCCCCGACGAGGGCGTGACCCGCGCGGATTTTATCCACCTGCTCCAGTGCGCCCTCTTCGTGCGCGACCAGGTCGACCGCTACCCCACCGCCTACGGCGAGCCCGTGCCCGCCGACGACCTCGGCGAGCGCGTCTGGTGGGAGAGTGCCGAGCTCGACCGGGCCTGGAAGGACGGCTGGCTGATGATGCAGGACGGCAAGCTCCGCCCGGACGAGGCGATAACCGCCGCCGAGGCGGCGAAGGCCCTGCGCTCCGCGGCCGGCATCGTCATACCCGAGACGCCGTATTCCGCCTTCAGCTGCGAGACCGAGTGGTTCAGCCTGCGCGACGCCTGCGCCGCGGCGCTGGAGCCCTATGACATCTACCCGGAGCCGTACTCCGACTACTACTCCTTCAGCGCCGGCGAGGGCAGCGTGCTGCTGCTGGAGGTGAAGGAGGACCGCGCGAGGGACATCTCCTTCTACACAGCGGAGCAGGGCGGCGAGGGCTATGCCCTCGGCGGGCTGCTCTATACCATGGGTCCGGAGAACAAGCCTCTCGTCATCGAGCTGCCCTTCGACGGGGAGCTCAGCGCCTACTTCATCAGCTTTGAGGACGAAAACGGCGAGGTCCGCCGCCTGCTGCTGCAAATGGGCGGCATTGACCCCGCGGAGGGCTGCCCCTACACCCTCACGGAAATGGACTGAGCGTCCGGCGCGCCTGCGCGCCCGGCAAAGGAGCTGACATATGGACTTTACAGAACGTTCCACCCGCGTATACCGCACAAAGCAGCTCTACACGAAGGAGGAGCTCGCCGCGCGCGAGGCGCTCTGCGTACACGAGCAGCCCGCCTTCTGCGCCGCGGCCTGCCCCCTGCGCCTGGACGCGCGGGAGCTTTTGGCCCACGCCGCGCAGGGCGAGCTCGGCAAGGCCCGGGCCATGCTTGAGCGGGCGACGCCTTTCCCCGCCATCCTCGCCGCGGGCTGCGAGGCCCCCTGCCGGGCCGCCTGCCGCCTCAGCGAGGTCCCGGGCGGGCAGGCCGTGGACATCCCCGCCATAGAGCGCGCCGCCATGCGCCGCGGCGCGGCGATGACCGGCAAGGGCCTTTTGAAATTCAAGAAGAAAAAGACCGCCGCCGTCTTCGGCGCGGAGCTCTTCACCCTCGTCGTAGCTGGCGAGCTCGCGGGAAAGAGCTACCCGACGAAGTTTTACGTCGCGGAGCGCTCGGCGGAGGAGCTCATCGAAACCTGCGCGCCCTTCCTCTCCACTGAGGGCAGGGCGGCGGAGGCAAAGCGCCTCGACGGCATGGACCTCGGGCTCGTCTTCGGCGCGCAGCTGACGCCGGAGCTCGTGCGCGGCTGCGGCGCGGACATCGTCTGCGTCTCGCGCGCGGTACACGGGGCGCTCGGCCTCGGGGAGCCGGACGGCCTCACGCTCTGCTGCGAGGGCGGCGTCCTGGCTCAGGGGCGCGGGGCGGGGGGCGTCATCCGCGCCTTCTATGACGCACGGCGGGCCGGCGTTTCCGCAGACAGGCTGGCCCAGGGCATGAGCCCGGACAACGCCCGGGGCGAGGAAGGCCCCGTCGAGAGCCGCCTCTACACCGACCTCTCCGAGGCTGTACCCGGCCACTCCGTCCCGGAGGGCGGGGGCTACTCGCCCGAGCAGGCCGCCGCCGAGGCCGCGCGCTGCATCCAGTGCCGCTGCGAGGAATGTATCAAGGGCTGCGCCTGGCTCCGGCACTACGGCAAGTTCCCGCGCATCATGACGCGAGAAATATACAACAACGTCGGCATCATCATGGGCGACCACATGATGAACGGGGCCATAAACTCCTGCGCCCTCTGCGGCCAGTGTACGGTGAACTGCCCGAACGGCTACGACATGGCCGAGATCTGCCTCTCCGCCCGCCGGAACATGGTCGCCACGGGGAAGATGAGCCTCGCCGTCCACGAGTTCGCGCTCTACGACCAGCTCTTCTCGAATACCGAGGCCTTTCTCTGCCGCCCGGAGCCGGGATATGAAAAATGCGCCTACGTCTTTTTCCCCGGCTGCCAGGCCGGGGCCATAGCGCCCGAGGCGGCGTACCGGGCCTATGAGGACCTGCGCGCGCGGCTTCCCGGCGGCGTGGGCATCCTGCTCGGCTGCTGCGGCGTCATCTCCCACTGGGCCGGGCGTGAGGAGCTCTTCGAGGAGACCTGCGCCCAGCTGCGCGCGGAGCTCGAAAAGCTCGGAAACCCCAGGATCATCGCCGCCTGCCCCACCTGCCAGAAAACCCTGCGCGAGGCGGGCCTGGGCGAGTGTACGGGCATCTGGGACCTGCTGCTGGACATTGGCCTGCCCGAGGGCGCGCCGGTATCCTGCGGCGAGGTCACGCTGCACGACGCCTGCGGCGCGAGAGGCGACGCGCACACGCAGAAGGCCGTGCGCGAGCTGGCGGAGCGCCTCGGCTGCAAGATAACGGAGCCGGGCCACACGCTGGACCGCTCCGACTGCTGCGGCTGGGGCGGCCTGGCGGCCTTCGCAAAGCCAGAGGTCGCCGAGGACTACACCAAGGCCGCGCTCGACGGCTGCGAGGGCGTGCAGCTTTCCTACTGCATGGGCTGCCGGGACCGCTACGCGCGCGGGGGCGCGGAGAGCGCGCACATATTGGAGCTCATCTATTCGGCGCCCGCGGGCTCCCCGCCGGGCATTTCCGAAAAGCGCAAAAACCGCCTGAGCCTGAAGCAGCGGCTGCTGCGCGATATCTGGAAGGAGGACACACACATGGCCCCGAGAGGCTACAAAATCGAGTACACCCCCGAGGTGAAGGAGCAGATGGAGCAGCGCATGGTGCTGGAGAGCGACATTGAGACCGTCATGCAGGCCTACCGCGAGGGCGGCGAGGCCATCTACGAGGCGGACACCGGCCTGCGCATCTCGCGCTACCGCCTCGGCAACGTCACCTTCTGGGTGAAGTTCACGGAGGACGCCGAGGGCTACGTCATCCACAGCGCCTACAGCCACAGGATGACCGTCGAGACGAGGTAGGGCCATGGCGGAGGAGAAGAGCTATTACGTCGTGGACCCCGGCGGGCGCTACCGCTGCCTCAAATGCGGCGTGCCGCTCGTGAAGGGCGACGCGGTGTTCGGATACCTCGACAACGCCTTCCCCGTGGAGCTGCCGGTCTGCCCGAAGTGCGGCTTTGTCTTCGTGCCGGAGGAGCTGGCCATGGGCAAGGTGCTCTCGGTGGAGAAGGTGCTGGAGGACAAATGACGGCGCGGCACCCCGGCGGTGAGGCCGCGGCGCTGCGGCTTGTGGAAATGGCGGGCATTACACCGCCCTGCCGCTTAATAGACCTCGGCGCGGGTGCGGGCGGCACCGTGAGGCTCCTGCGCTCGCTGGGCTTTGAGGCCCTGGGCATAGACCTCTTGCCCGGCGAGGGCGTGGAGCGCGGCGATGTCCTCGCCCCGCCCTTTCCGCCGGGGAGCTTCGACGCGGCGCTGTGTGAGTGCGCGTTTTTCCTCAGCGGCGACCCGGAGCGGGCGCTCCGCGAGGCGGCGCGGCTGCTGCGCCACGGCGGCGCGCTGCTCTTTTCCGACATTTGCACCGGCGGCGAGCCTTGGCTCCGCCGGGCGGCGGAGCGGGCCGGATTCCGGGTGGGGGCGGTCGAGGACATCACGGACGAATGGAAGCGGTATTACATCTCCGCCCTCTGGCGCGGCGAGGCAGAGTACCCGCCCGAGGGGGCCAAAAACTGCCGCTATCTCCACGCGGTGCTGAGGAAGGGGAATACAGCTTGAAAAACGTCGTCCTGAGCGCAGACGGGGAGCGCTCCGTCTATCTGGTGCCCGACGAGGCCGCGGATAATTTGGAGGAGCTCGCCTCCGGGCCCTTCTACGGCTGGCTTGAAAACGACCCGCGCGCGGAGAAATACCGCACGGAGCAGGGATACTGCTTTGACGAGACGGCTTTCATAGAATATCTCGCTCAGCGCTTTCCCGATACGCCAGCGCGCTTTGTGAAGGCCCTGGGCATAGACTTCGGCGCCCCGCTGCCGGGAGAATACAAGAGCTGCCCGGCTTTCAACTTCTGAAACGGAGGAGAAAATATGGATGCATTCGACAGGATAATGGAGCTTTCAAGGCAGGGGCTGTACTGCGCCCAGATCATGGTTCAGCTCGCCCTCGACGCCGAAGGCAAAGAGAATCCGGAGCTGGTGCAGGCCGTGCGCGGGCTCTGCGGCGGCTTCGCCTGGTCGGGCGGGCCCTGCGGCGTGCTGAGCGGCGGGGTCTGCTTCCTGAGCCTGCTAGGCCGAGAGCTGCCCGCCGAAGAGAAAATAGAGCTCATCGGCCAGTTCCACGCCTGGTTCCGCGAGCGCACGGCGCAGTACGGCGGCGAGGACTGCGACTGCATCCTCGAGGGCGACAGGCGGAACATGTTCAAGACCTGCCCCGGCATCGTCATGGACAGCTACGCCAAATGCGCCGAGCTGCTCTCGGAGCGCGGCCTCGCCTGATGTACGAGGTCTTTGCCAAAACAAGGAGCGTCTGCCCCGTATGCCTTGGGACGATAGACGCCGAGAAGGCCGTGGCCGGGGACGGGTTTGTCCACCTCATCAAGACCTGCCCGGAGCACGGCTTTTTTGACACGCTCATCTGGGAGGGCGGCGCGGACGAATACCTCGCCTGGGGCGGCGCGGCCGCCTCTCCCGAGCCTGAGGATGACTGCCCCCGCTCCTGCGGCCTGTGCGGGAACCACGAGAGCGCGGGCTGCTGCGTCCTGCTGGAGCTGACGCACCGCTGCGACCTGCGCTGCCCGGTCTGCTTCGCCTCCGCGGGCGGCGAGGGCGACCTGACGATAGACGAGGTCGCGGCGCTCTACGACATGCTCATGGAGCGCGGCGGACCGCACAATATCCAGCTCTCGGGCGGGGAGCCGACCATGAGGGACGACCTGCCCGAGATAGTGCGCCTCGGCCGGGAGCGGGGCTTTTCCTTCTTCCAGCTGAACACCAACGGCCTGCGCCTCGCCTCGGAGCCGGATTACGCGGCGGCGCTGCGCGAGGCCGGGGTCTCCTGCGTCTTTTTGCAGTTCGACGGCCTGCGCCCGGCGAGCTATGAGGCGCTCCGGGGCCGGGATATTTCGGCGGAGAAGCTGCGCGCTATAGACAACTGCGCGGCGGCGGGCCTGCCCGTCGTGCTCGTGCCGACTCTCGCGCCGGGCGTGAACGAGGACGAGATAGGCGGCATCCTGCGCTTTGCGCTCGCGCGCGGCAAGGCCCTGCGCGGCGTGCATTTCCAGCCGGTGAGCTATTTCGGCCGCTGCGCGCTGCCCGAGCCGGCGCGCAGGCTCACCATCCCCCGCGTCCTGCGGGAGATCGAGGCCCAGACGGGCGGGCTGCTGCGCCGGGCCGACTTCGGCGGCGGCGGGGCCGAGAGCCCCTGGTGCAGCTTCCACGCCAGCTACCGCCGGCTGCCCGGCGGCGGGCTCAAGGCCCTGCCGAGGCGGGAGGGGGCCTGCTGCCGGGCCGGGGAGGCCCGGGACTTCGTCGCCGGGCGCTGGGGCTTCGGCTCGGAGCCGCGCGAGGATGAGGACGGCTTTTCGCGCTTCATCCGCGAGGCGCTGGAGAGCACTTTCACCGTCTCGGGCATGGCCTTCATGGACGCGGACAGCCTGGAGCTGGACAGGCTCCGCCGCTGCCACATCAGCGAGGCGGACGCATGCAGGGGCATGGTGCCCTTCTGCGCTTACAACCTCACGGCGCGCGACGGGAGGGCGCTCTACAGGAGATGAGAAGGACGAGGCTGGAGGACTGGATATGCGAGGTCGAGGACCTCGGCGCCCTCGACAGGGAGACGCTTGGCGGGCTGCAGCTCCGGCGTCTCAACTCGCTGCTGGCGCGGGAGGCCGCGCGCGGCGGCTTCTACCGCGGCCTGCCGGAGCGGCTGGAGAGCCTGGACGAGCTGCGCTCCCTGCCCTTCACGACGCCGGAGCAGCTCTCTCAAAACGCGCCGGGCCTGCTGCTGGGCTCCCAGGCGGAGGTGAGCCGCATCATTTCCGGCGCGACGAGCGGGACGACGGGGCCGTCGAAGCGCATTTTCTACACCGCGCGGGATCTGGAGCACACCGTCGGTTTTTTCGCTGCGGGCATAGGCGAGATGGCCGCGCCGGGCGAGGCGGTGGCCGTGGCGATGCCCTTTTCCGGGCCGGACGGCCTGGGTGAGCTCATCTGCCGCGCGGTGGAGCGCCTCGGCGCGCGCCCCCTGCACCTGGGCCTGGGCCGCACGTTGGGCGAGCAGGCGGAACTGCTCTCGCGCGAGCGGCCGGAGAGCTGCATAGGCATGCCCGTGCCGCTGCTGGGCCTCCTCCGCTGGATGGGCGGGCGGGGCAGCCTGCGGCGCGCGCTGGTCTCGGGCGACGCCTGCCCCGAGGGAGTCATGAGTGAGCTGGAGCGGGAGCTCGGCTCGCGGCTCTTCCCGCACTACGGCTCGCGGGAGATGTGCCTGGGCGGGGCCGTGACCTGCCCCGCGCACGAGGGGATGCACCTGAGGGAAAACCACATCCTCGCCGAGATAGTCTCACCCGGCGGGGAAGCCCTGCCGGACGGGGAGTGGGGCGAGCTCGTCATAACGACGCTGGACATGCAGGCCATGCCGCTGATCCGCTACCGGACGGGCGACTATACCCGCTTTCTGCCCGGGCAATGCCCCTGCGGCGGCGTGACGCGGCGGCTGGCTGCTGTGCGCCGCATGCCTGAACAGCCGGACATTGTGGAGCTGGACAGCGCCCTGTTCGCCCTGCCGGGGCTCATAGACTACTCCGCGCGCCTGGACGGTGGAGTTCTGCACATTGACGCCGCAGGCAGCGTCCCCGCCGCCGACATAGAGCGCGCGGCCCGCGGCCTCTGCCCGCGCCTGGAGCTGAAAGTCTGCGTGCGTACGGTCTCCTCCGTTTTCCGCGGCTGTTATCCCGGCAAACGCCAAATCCTTCGTCAGCTTCTGCCGGAGGTCTGAGCGGCGGGGCCGGGGGGTGGGGTGGGAGGAACTCGCCGTTTTGTCCTGCTGGACTTTGGGTTGGTGCTGCCTTATCCACCCCATTTCTTTGGTCTTGCCCAAAGAAACGGGGTGGAGCCCCAAAGAAAAACGCTTATGGGTGGTGGCGCCCCCGTGAGGTTTCGGGACCCACCCGCCTCTCCCACTCGCGT
>UQUO01000048.1 GCA_900544295.1 uncultured Eubacteriales bacterium
GGCGGGGTCCAGGGGCGGAGCCCTGGCCGCGCGCCGCAGCGCGCGGAACTCTCCTATGCTCACAAAGCGCAGGAGGGGGTCAAAGGGGGAACCCTCGCCGGGGGTTCCCCCTTTGCGGGCGGCCTAAGCCGCCCGCAGCCCTCGCGACGCCGTGACTCAGGCGGTGGACGAAGGAAAGGGTCGTCGAGGACGCCGACCCCTACGGTGGGTGGGAAACGGGCCGTGTGCCACGTGATATGCTGCGAGACCATCCGAGGTCCGGGCGGGGGTGGAACCCCGCCCCTACGGGCGTGCTGCGCGTTCCCGCGAGCTTACGGCCGCGCCTGGCCGGTGCCGAGGACGAGGTATTTGTAGCTCGTTATCTCCTCCAGGCCCAGCGGGCCGCGGGCGTGGAGCTTTTGCGTCGAGATGCCCAGCTCCGCGCCGAAGCCGAACTCGAAGCCGTCCGTGAACCGCGTCGAGGCGTTCCAGTCCACCACTGCCGCGTCTACGTTCTTCAGGAAATACTCCGCGCTTCCCTCGTCCGCCGTGATTATGCACTCCGTGTGCTTCGTGCCGTAGCGGTTTATGTGCTCCACCGCCTCCTCGACGCCGGAGACGACCTTCACCGCCATCGCCAGGCGCAGGTATTCGTCCGCCCAGTCCGACTCCGTCGCGGGTATCATGCCCTCGGTGTAGCGCGCCGCGGCCTCGTCGCCGTGGAGCTCGACACGGCGCTCCGTCAGCGCCTTCAGCAGCGCCTCAAGGTGCGCCTCGGCCCAGGAGGCCTCCACCAGCAGCGTCTCCGCCGCGTTGCACACGCCCGTGCGCTGGGTCTTCGCGTTTATCACGATGCGCTCGGCCATGTCGTAGTCCGCGGAGGCGTCCACGTAGACGTGGCAGTTGCCGGTGCCGGTCTGCAGGACAGGCACCGTCGAGTTCATGACGGCGTTGTTTATGAGCCGCGCGCCGCCGCGCGGGACGATGAGGTCTATATACTCCCGGAGCTTCAGCATCCTGTCCACCGTCTCGTGGCTCGGGTCCTCGACGAGGCAGACCGCGTCCGGCGTCACGCCGCAGCCCTCCAGCGCGCCGCGCATGACGCGCACCAGCGCCGCGTTCGACTCGTAGGCAGAGGAGCTGCCGCGCAGCAGTATCGCGCTGCCCGCCTTGAAGGCCAGGGCCGCGGCGTCCACGGTGACGTTCGGCCGCGCCTCGTAGATGATGCCGATGACGCCCATCGGCACCCGCACCTTGCGGATGACGAGGCCGTTCGGCCGCGTCCACTCGTCCATGACCCGGCCTATCGGGTCGGGCAGGTCCGCGACCTGCTCCAGGCCCTCGGCCATGCCGGCGATGCGCGCCTCGTTAAGCATCAGGCGGTCGAGCAGGGACTCGGGCATGCCGCCCTCGCGGCCGCGCTGCATGTCGGCCTCGTTTGCGGCGAGTATCTCCGGGGACTTTTCCATGAGCGCGCGCGCCATGGCGCGCAGGGCGGCGTTTTTCGCCTCCGTAGTGAGGCGGGCGAGCTCCAGGCTCGCGGCCTTCGCGGCTTTTGCGCTTTCGACGAGTGTTTTCATTCCGTTACCTCCTGTTCGGTGTAGGCCCAGTTGTCCTGGTGGATGACCTCCGGCGGCCTGCCGGGGCAGCGCGAGGCGGCCTCGGCTGAGGAGAGCCCCGCTATGTTTTTGAGCTCCTGAGAGCTGTAGTTCACTATGCCGCGCCCCAGCAGCGCCCCGCCGCCGGAGAGCCAGACCCGCACGACCTCGCCCGCGGCAAAGTCGCCCTCTGCGGCGCGCACGCCCGCGGGCAGCAGGCTCTTGCCCCTTTTGCACAGGGCCTCGGCCGCGCCGGGGTCTATGTAGACGTTGCCCTTCGCCTGGGCGTAGAAGGCCATCCACTGCAGGCGCGTCTTCATGCCGCTGCCGGCCTTGAAATAGGTCCCGCGCGCCGTGCCGGCGACGGCCCGGGCCAGGATGCCCGGCTCCGAGGAGCGGCAGATGACCACCGCCACCCCCGCGCCGGAGGCGAGCTTCGCGCCCTCGACCTTCGTGGCCATGCCGCCCGTGCCGTTGGCGCTGCCCGCGCCGCCCGCCAGGGCTTCGAGCTCCGGCGTCACGCGCTCGACGGCGTCTATGTGCTCCGCCGCGGGCTCCGTGCGCGGGTCCGCGGTGTAGAGCCCGTCCGTGTCCGTCAGCAGGACCAGCAGATCCGCGTGCAGCATCGCCGCCACCTGGGCCGAGAGCATGTCGTTGTCGCCCAGCTTCAGCTCCGCGATGGACACCGTGTCGTTCTCGTTTATGATGGGCACCGCCCCGCGCGCGAGCAGGACCTCCAGGGCCGAGAAGGCGTTGTGGTAGCGCCGCCTGTCGCGGAAGTCGTCGCGCGTGAGCAGCAGCTGGGCGGCGACGTAGCCGCGCTCCTGCAGGGCGCGGGTGTACTCCTCCATGAGAAGGCCCTGGCCCACGGCGGCGCAGGCCTGCTTGGCCGCGACCGCGACGGGCCGCTTGTGATAGCCCAGCAGGGTGTAGCCCGCGGCGATGGCCGCGCTCGTCACCATGACGACCTGATGCCCCTCGTCGCGCAGGTCCGCGACCTGGGCGGTCAGCGCGCGCAGCCGCTCCGGCGAGAGCCGCCCGCTCTTTTCCGTGAGCGAGCTCGTGCCGATCTTAACAACTATCGTCTTCTTCCCGGCCAAGGGGGAACACCTCCGAAAACTCATCAGTAATTCTATTATTATAACATATCTCCGCGCATTATCAAGCGTATCGGGAGACGCGGGGACGTGATATAATGGCGCAAAAGGGGGCGCTGGGATGAAAAAGAGGATACTTTTCATAGGCACGGGCGGGACCATCGCCTCGGAGATGTCGGACGAGGGGCTGCTGCCCGGCGTGGGGGCCTCGGCGCTGCTGGGCTATGTGCCGGACGTGGCGGAGCTCTGCGAGGCCGAGAGCGTGCAGCTCTTCGATTTGGACAGCACGAACATAGGCCCGGCGGAGTGGCTGGAGATGGCGCGCGCGGTGCGCGAGAGCTACGCGCGCTTTGACGGCTTTGTCATCAGCCACGGCACGGACACGATGGCCTACACGGCGGCGGCGCTGAGCTATCTCATCCAGCGCAGCCCGAAGCCCATCGTTCTGACCGGGGCGCAGAAGCCGATAGGCTTCGACACGACGGACTCGCGCCAGAACCTGCGGGACGCCTTCGCCTGCGCCTGCGGCGAGGGGATGCACGGGGTGTGCATAGTGTTCAACGGCCGGGTGATACTCGGCACGCGGGCGCGCAAGACTCACTCGAAGAGCTTCGACGCCTTTTCGAGCATCAACTATCCGAACATCGCGGATGTGCGCGACGGGCGCATCCTGCGCTACATAGAGCCGGAGCACGGGCCGGAGCCGGAGTTTTACACGCAGCTGGAGACGCGGGTGGGGCTTTTGAAGCTCATACCCGGGACGGAGCCGGAGCTTCTGGAATACATGCTGGGCCGGAGCCGGGCGCTGGTCATCGAGAGCTTCGGGGTGGGCGGCCTGCCGGAGCGCGGCGGGATGCACGCGATGGTGAAGGCCGCGGCGGCGGCCGGGAAGGCGATCGTCATGACGACGCAGGTGCAGAACGAGGGCTCGGACCTGGCGGTGTACGGCACGGGCAGCGCCCTTGCGCGCCGCCCGGACATACTTGAGGCCTACGACATGACGACGGAGGCGGCGGTGGCGAAGCTCATGTGGCTGCTGCCCCGCTGCGCCTCGCCCGGGGACGTGTCGAGGCTGTTCTACACCCCCGTGGCCCAGGACCTGCTCTCCCCGCCGCCCTTACAGGGGCGCTGAGACTGCGCCTGCGCGGCGGGCGCAAAAAGGGGGAACCCCCGGCGAGAGGGTTCCCCCTTTGACACCTCCTGCGCTTCATTGGCAAGAGAGTATTCCGCACGCGGCGGCGCGCGGCCGGGACTCAGCTCCCGGCCCCGCCCGCTTTTTTTGTAAAAAGACGGGGCAGAGAACCTCTATCCTTGGGCGGCAGCTTACAAGCGGATTTTATCGGCGGTTATGTCTGCCAGCGCGGCGCAGTTGGTCATCAGCATGACGTTTTTCAGCTGCTCTCCCAGGCTTTCGGCGTAGAGGCGCACGCCTTCCGCGCCGCCGCCGTGGGCGGCGACCACGAAGGGCCGGCCTATCATGGCCGCGTCCGCGCCCAGGGCCAGGGCCTTGAAAATGTCCGTCCCCGTGCGCAGCGCGCCGTCCGCGATTATCTTGAGGTCATTCCCCACCGCGGCGCGCAGCTCCGGGATCACCTCGCAGGTCGAGGGCGCGGACTGGATGACCCGCCCGCCGTGCGTCGAGACGATGATGCCCGCGCAGCCCGCGCGCGCGGCCTTCTCCGCGCCCGCCGGGGTCATCACGCCCTTGAGCAGGAAGGGGAGCTTCACGCTGCCCGTCAGCTCCCGCAGCTCCGCCTCGCTCTTCGGCGCAAGCTGGCTCACCGCCGAGCCCATGTTGGCAAAGCCCGCCGCGTCCACGTCGCAGGCGAAGGCTATGCAGCCCGCGGCCTCCAGCTCCTTGGCGCGGCTTATGAGCTTCCCGTTATCCGCCCAGGGCTTGAGCGTGACGACGTTCAGGCCCTCGTTCTCGCGCGCGGCGTCCAGGCCGCAGGCGTACTGCTCGCCGTTGGCGTTATCGCCCGAGAAGGGCAGGATGCCCGCCGCCTTCGCCCCGCGCACCAGGGCGAAGGTCCAGTCCCTGTCCGTCATGGCCCCGTTGTAGTTGTGGCTCATGCCGCCTATGGGCGCGGCGAAAATGGGGTAGCGGAAGCGGCGGCCGAAGATCTCCAGCGAGGCGTCCTGGCCCCGGCTCTCGTACACCGTGTCCATGTTTATCTTCACGCGCGAGAGGAACTCCACGCAGTTCGTCCAGGAGGAGCCGTCCCCCATCGCGCCGAGGCCGGGTATCTCGCCCCGGCAGGCGGCGCCGTTGCAGACCTTGCAGACCCGGCAGTTGGGGCGCATTATCTCCCTCGCGCGGCTCCAGACCTCGTCAAGCGTCATTGCTGACCCTCCCCTTGTTTATGAGCTTGATAACGACCAGCGTGCCGAGCATGAGCAGTATGGCCACAGGCAGGGCAATGTAGGCGTTGGGCACGAAGCCCGCTGCTATGTAGCTCACGCAGCTGACCGCGGCGCAGGTGATGGCGTAGGGCAGCTGGGTGGAGACGTGGTTCACGTGGTCGCACTGGGCGCCCGCGGAGGCCATGATGGTGGTGTCCGAGATGGGCGAGCAGTGGTCGCCGCAGACGGCGCCCGCCATGCAGGCCGAGACGCAGACGACACCGTGCGGGTCGGTAAGCGGGAAGACGCTGAGGGTGATGGGGATGAGTATGCCGAAGGTGCCCCAGCTCGTGCCGGTGAAGAAACCGCCGGAGTAGAGCATGCCCATGACGCAGCAGAAGACGAGCACGACTATGGGCAGCACGAGGTCGATGACCTTGCCCTTGCCCTCGGGGACGTCGTCCTCCATGCCGGCGTAGGGGTTTTTGCCGGAGAAGAGGTCGCCCGCCTGGGCGTTTTTCTCAAACTTCGCCATGGGGCCGTACTCGACATAGCTGGCCACGGCGGCGGCCCAGGAGGAGATGGGGGCGATGATGCAGACGGGCGCGGCGGTGGCGTCGATGAGGTAGGAGAGCTTGGCGCGGGAGACGTTGTGCTTGTCCGTTACGGGGCGCATGACGCTGCCCACGGTCAGGCAGTTGAAGTAGTCGTCCACGAAGATGAGCACACCGAGCGCGATGGTGGCCAGCTGCGCGCCGACGCGGGTCTTGATGTGCTTTGCCGCCCAGCGCCCGAAGGCCGCGGAGCCGCCCGCGCGGTTCATGAGCGAGACCATCGCGCCGAGGATGACGAGGAAGATGAGGATGCCGACGAAGAGGGAGGAGTAGACCTCCTTCGTGATGAGCGCGAGGACGATGGCTATGACGGGCGGCAGCAGCGACCAGGCCGTGCCGTAAAAGCGGCTGACGGCCTCCTCCGCCTCGCCGCCGTCCGCGAACACGCCCACGACGAGCGCGCAGACGATGAGCGCCAGGACGGCGATGAGCGCCGGCAGGGCGCTGATTTTTTTAGTCTTGTGCATTTTTTCTCCCACTCTTTTTGTTTTATAACAGCCGGATATCCACAGACGGCGAGCGCCTGTGGATACCGGTACCGTTTCAGTTTTCCATGAAACGCGAGAGGAAGTCCCGCGTTTCGGGGCTCTGCGGGTTTTTGAAGAGCTCCCCCGGCGCGCCGCTCTCCCAGATGACGCCGTCCTTCATGAACACGGCCTGGGTCGAGACGTCCCGCGCGAAAGCCATCTCGTGCGTGACGACGAGCATGGTCATGCCGCCCGCGGCGAGCTCGCGCATGACGGAGAGCACCTCGCCCACCATCTCGGGGTCGAGCGCGCTCGTCGGCTCGTCGAAGAGCAGCACCTCCGGCTCCATGGCCAGCGCCCGCGCTATGGCGACGCGCTGCTTCTGCCCGCCGGATATCTGGCGCGGCCTTGCGTTTATGTAGGGGGCCATGCCCACCTGCTCCAGGTATTTCATCGCGTTGGCCCTCGCCTCGGCCTTGCTCTTTTTGAGCACCTTGACCTGGCCTGTCATGCAGTTTTCCAGCACGCTCATGTTGGCAAAGAGATTGAAGCTCTGGAACACCATGCCCACCTTGGAGCGGTAGGCCGAGGCGTTCACCCTGCCGGAGATGACGCTCTCGCCGTGAAAGAGCACGTCGCCGCTCGTCGGCGTTTCGAGCAGGTTTATGCAGCGCAGCAGCGTCGATTTGCCGGAGCCGGAGGCCCCTATTATGCTCGTCACGTCGCCCTTGGAGACGGTGAAGTCTATGTCGCGGAGCACCTCGTTCTTGCCGAAGCTCTTGGAGAGGTGCCGTACCTCAAGTATCTCGTTCATCAGCGGCCCTCCCTTGAGCTTCCGTTGCTGTTTTGCAGGCTCTGGCGCAGGCGCTCCCGGTACTCGGGGCTGCGCTCGTCAAAGGGCGTGCCGTGGTCGGGGTGGCTGTAGGTGCCGGCGGCCATGGTGAGCTGGTCGGACTGGGCCAGCTCGTAGCTGCTCTTGCCGTCCATGAGCTTCTCCACCCAGCGGAGTATGAAGGAGGCCGTCAGAGTCACGGCGAGGTAGCCTATCATCTCTATCGTCGCGCTCGGGAAGTACATGCTGTTCAGGCCCACGAGCTGGCGGTGGAAGGCGAAGAACTCCATGAAGCCGATGATGAACATGACCGAGGTGTCCTTCACATTTATAATGAAGTTGTTGCCTATCTGCGGCATGATGTTCCGCAGGGCCTGGGGCAGGATGATGCTCGTCATGGTCTGGTAGTGGTTCATGCCTATGGCCTTGGCGCCCTCGGTCTGGCCGGGGTCTATGGAGATGATGCCGCCGCGCACGCTCTCGGCCATGTACGCGCCGGTGTTTATGGAGACGATGAGTATCGCCGCGGCCCACATGCTGCTGAAGCTGTACTGGTTGTTCGAGAAATAGGGCAGGCCGTAGAAGATGAACACCGCCTGCAGCACCATGGGCGTGCCGCGGAAGACCTCAACATACACGCGCACGATGACCCGGACGAGCTTCAGGAAAAAGCGCTTGAACCAGTTATCGTTCTTGGTGTACGGTATCGTGTTCAGGATGCCGCAGACGAGGCCGATGAGGCAGCCTATGACGGTCGCCACCAGGGCGAGCAGCAGGGTCTTGCCCAGGTTGACGAGATAGGACTCCCAATAGACCGCGAGCAGGGCCCCTATATCGTTTATGAGTGCGGAAAATCTGTCCATTTGGCGGTGTTCCCCTCCTCAGTTTGAGCCTCAGGCTCAGATCTCGGGCTGGACGGAGATGGCGTAGGCCATGATGGCGTTGAAGTCGTCGGCGTCCATCTGGCTGAGGACGGCGTCGATGGCCTCGCGGAGCGTGGCGTTGTCCTTCTGGACGGAGATGCCGATGTTGACGTTCTCGGCGCGCTCCTCCTCGGAGGCGAACTGGAAGTCGCCGTCCGTGCCGGCGAAGTTCAGGATGACGAGGTTATCGTCCTTCTGCACGGCGGCGGTGGCGGTGGGCACGTCGGTGCAGATGTAGTCCACCTGGCCGGTGGTGAGGCTCATTATCATGCTGGGCGCTGTCTCGGCGGGGGCGATGAGGTCCACGTCCGGGATCTGGGGCAGGCAGGAGTCGTACCAGATGGTGCCGCTCTGCGCGGTGGCGGTGCCGCCGGCGAGCTCGGCTATGCTCGTGGCGGAGGCGTACTCGCTGTCCTTGGTGGTGACGATGACGATGTCGGCGTAGTAGTAGGGGCCGGCCATATCGACCTGGGCCATGCGGTCTGCGGTCATGCTCTGGCCGGCGATGACGGCGTCATAGATGCCGCTCTGCACGCCGGGGACCAGGCTGTCCCACGCGCTGGAGACGACCTCAAGCTCCCAGCCGTAGATGTCGCAGATGATCTTGGAGATCATGACGTCGTAGCCGTTGGCGTAGGAGCCGGACATGTTGGAGATGGCCACGCCGTTGTTGGAGTCGTCTATCTGGGTCCAGTTGTAGGGCGCGTAGGCGCACTCCATGGCGACGGTAAGCACGCCGTCCTCGACGCCCTGGACGGCGGCGGGGTCTATGTCCTCGGGGACGGTGAGGGAGGCGATGACGGCCTCGGCGGCCTCCTTGGGGTCAACTTCAGGGGCTTCGCTTTCGGTGGCGGCGGGCTCGCTGCCGCAGGCGGCAAGGGCGAACACCATGCAGAGCGCGAGGATGAGTGCAAGAATCCTTCTCATTTTGTTTTACCTCTCTTTTTCAATTTCGCCTGGGGTTTTGCCGGGGAATGCTGGGGTTTCGGCGGCCCGGGCAAAGAAAAAGCCCTGAGCCAGGCTGTGTGAAGGCTCAGGGAACAAGGCAAAATAACGGTTTCGCGTTTTCGATAGCTCTCCACAACAGTGACAGTCCGGCGGATGTTCTCCGACGGCCCGGTTACCGCAGGGGCAGACAACCCGGCGGTCCCTCGGCGGCCTCCCCTTTCGCCCCCACGGTGTCTGCCGTGTCTCCGGGAGCTACTCTTGTCAGCCGCGCCTCTATCTTCCATATGAAATTGTGTCCCATTATACCCTCAAAACCGGGTTTGTCAAGGGCCAATGTAAACGGAAGGTAAAAAAACTGTTATAATTTCGGTCAGCCGCTCCCCAGGCGGGGGAAAACGTGTTATCATTTCTCTGCGACATAGAATTATAATGGGGTGTATGTGTGGATATCTTCAGCGTCATAACCATGTTCGGCGGCCTGGCCATGTTCCTCTTCGGCATGGAGGTCATGGGCGAGGGCCTCAAAAAGAGCTCGGGCGACACGCTGCGCGTCCTGCTGCAGAAGCTGACGCGGAACACCTTTACGGGCCTGCTGACCGGCATGCTGGTCACGGCCATAATCCAGGCCTCCTCGGCCACCATCGTGCTCACCGTCGGCCTGCTGGCCGCGGGCATACTGACGCTCCGTCAGGCCATCAGCATAGTCATGGGCGCAAACATAGGCACCACGATAACCGCCCAGATCATCCGGCTCATGGACATAGAGTCCGGCGGCAACGTAGTTCTTGAGATCTTCAAGCCCTCGACCCTCGCGCCCCTGGCGCTCATCATCGGCATCATCCTCGTCATGTTCATCAAAAAGAGCAGCGTCAAAGGCCCGGGCGAGATCTGCGTCGGCTTCGGCATCCTCTTCACCGGCATGATGACGATGACGAACGCCGTCGCCCCCCTCGCGGAGTCGGAGACCTTCGTGAACCTCCTCACCCGGTTTTCCGAGATGCCGGTGCTGGAGATCATCGTCGGCATGGCGGTGACGGTCATCGTCCAGAGCAGCTCCGCCGTCATCGGCATGCTGCAGGCCCTGTCTGTGACGGGGGCGATGACCTTCCAGTTGGTCTATCCCCTCATCATGGGCATCAACATCGGCACCTGCATAGTCACCGCCTTCCTCTGCTCCCTCGGCACTTCGAGGGACGCCAAGCGCACCGGCATAGCGCACATACTCTTCAACGTCATAGGCACCATCCTCTTCATGATAGTCATGGGCATCCTTGAGGCCACCGGCGTCGTCACGGAGCTCATGGCCCAGACCGTGGACAGCGGCGCCATCGCGAACTTCCAGAGCTTCTTCAACATAGCCACGGCCATCGTGCTGCTGCCCTTCGTGAACTTCCTCATGGGGCTCTCCATCCGGATAATCCCCGCGGACGCGGAGGAGGAGACGAAGGCCGCGGAGCTCGCGATGCTCGACGAGAAGCTGCTCGTTTCCCCCGCCCTCGCCATGGCCGAGGCGGCGGGCGCCATCGGCCGCATGGGCGCCCTGGCCTCCGAGAACATGGACGTCTCGCTCAAGCAGCTGCACGCCTACGACCCCGCGGTGACGAGCGCCATAAACTCCCGCGAGGAGCGGATAGACCGCTTTGCGGACCGGGCGGACAACTTCCTCATCCGCCTGTCGCACGACCTGCAGAGCGCGGGCGACGACGCGCGCATGAACCTGCTGATGCAGGCCGTCCCGGACTTCGAGCGCATAGGCGACTACGCCACGAACATAGACGAAATGGCCGAGCGCCTGAACGCGCAGAAGGTGACGCTGTCTGACTACGCGAAGGGCGAGCTGACGGTGATAGGCGAGGCCGTGAGCGAGATAGTGAAGCTGACGGTGGAGGCCTTTACGAACGACGACAACGTCCAGGCCCGGCGTGTGGAGCCGCTGGAGGAGGTCATAGACGACATGGTCCTCCAGCTGCGGGACAACCACACGGAGCGCCTGCGCCGCGGCATCTGCACGGTGAACGGCGGCCTGGTCTTCCTGGAGACGCTGACCTACCTGGAGCGCGCGGCGGACCAGTGTTCGAGCATAGCGCTGCTGATGCTGGCGAGGGAGAACGAGAGCATAAAGAAAAACCACCACGCCTATCTCCAGAGCCTGCACTCCGACGGCGGGGCGGAATACGAAGCCGCCATTGCCGCGCGCAGAAAGCAGTATCTCGACCGCCTGAGCAAAACGCCCCAGTGACCTCCGGGTACCTGGAAAACGACAAAAATGCCGCCCATCGGGCGGCATTTTCATTTCAACAGGGGGCGGCCGCTCAGGCAAACGGGCGGTCGATATGCACCTTGGGGTGGGAATTTTTCCACAGGCTGTGGACCAGGGTCTCCAGCGCCGCGCGGCATTCGTCTTCGGTAAGCGCGCTGTCGTTCGGCAGCACGGCGTCGAAGATGACGTTCGTGTGCGTCGGGCCGTCCACTATGCGGAAGTCGTGGATGGTGAGCCGCGGCTCTATCGCCTTCGCCGCCTCGGCCAGCTCGTCGCGCATGTGGGCGGTCTTGGAGCCGTCCGGGCTCACGGGGTCCATATGTATGACCGCCGCGCAGCCCAGCTTCGACTCCAGCTCGTACTCCGCCGTGTCTATGGCGTCGTGCAGGGCGTAGATGTCCCCGTCGCCCGGCACCTCGGCGTGGAGCGACACCATCAGCCGCCCCGGGCCGTAGTCGTGGACGATGAGGTCGTGGACGTTCATGACCTCCGGATGCGCCGTCACGATGTCCATGATGTCGCGCACCAGCTGGGGGTCGGGCGGATTGCCCAGCAGGGGGCTGAGCGTCTCCCGCGCGGCCTTGAAGCCGGAAAAGATGATGAAGCAGGCCACCGCCGCGCCGCCCCAGCCGTCGGCGTTCACGTCCGTGAAGCGCGCCAGCAGCATCGAGGCCAGGACCACGCCCGTTGCTATGCAGTCCGAGAGCGAATCCATCGCCGTGGCCGACATGCCGGGGGAGTTCAGCTTCCGGCCTATGCCGCGGTTGTAGGCGAACATGTAGCCCTTGACGCAGATGGAGGCGACGAGCACCAGCATGGGCAGGAGCCCGGCGTCCACCGGTTCGGGGCTCCTGATCTTGTCTATGGACTCCAGCCCCAGCTGCACGCCCACGACGATGATGATGAGCGACACCGCCACGCCGGAGAGATATTCGATGCGCCCGTGGCCGAAGGGGTGGCCCGGGTCGGGCTTCTTTGCGGCCATGCGGAAGCCCAGCAGCGTAATGACCGAGGAGCCCGCGTCCGACAGGTTGTTGAAGGCGTCCGCCGTCATGGCGATGGAGCCGGACAGCCGCCCGGCCAGGTACTTGCCCAGGAAGAGCAGCACGTTCAGCCCTATCCCCACCAGCGAGCAGAGCATGCCGTAGGCCCGGCGCACCCCTGCGTCCGAGGTGTTCTCCCTGTCCTTTATGAAGAGCCTTGAGAGCAGAGTTATCAAGCACTTACCTCCCATACAAGGCGGAAACGGCCCCGTCCGAGGCCGCTTCCGCATTTTTTATGGCTGAAAAAGCCGGCTTTTTCAATACGCGCCGCGCTCGATGTAGTCGGCGAGCTGCGCGAGCTCCGGCACCTGGATGGACTCGATCTCGCCCGCGTCGCAGGAGGCGGCCCAGCCGGGGTTTATCGGGAGCTTCGCGACCTGGCCGATGCCGAAGCGCTCCGCCGTCTCGTCTATGCGGCTCTGGCCGAAGACGCTGTGGCGGGAGCCGCAGTCGGGGCAGACGAAATAGCTCATGTTCTCCACGAGGCCGAGGACGCGCTTGTTCATCATGGCGGCCATGTTCACGGCCTTTTCGACTATCATGCCCACGAGCTCCTGGGGGCTCGCCACGACGACGACGCCGTTCACGGGCAGGGACTGGAAGACGGTCAGCGGCACGTCGCCCGTCCCGGGGGGCATATCGACGAACATGTAATCCACGTCGTCCCAGATGACATCCGTCCAGAACTGCTCCACCGCGCCGGCGATGACGGGGCCGCGCCAGACCACCGGGTCCGTCTCCTTCGGCAGCAGGACGTTCATGCTCATCATCTGCACGCCGCCGCGGCTCGTGACGGGCAGGATGAAGTTCTCGCCCCCGCGCGCGCCCTCGTGCACGCCGAACATCTGCGGGATGGAGGGGCCGGTGATGTCCGCGTCCAGCACCGCGGCCCTGTGGCCCCGGCGCTGCATCTCGCAGGCCAGCAGGCTCGTCACCAGGCTCTTGCCCACGCCGCCCTTGCCGCTCACCACGGCGATGACGCGGCCGACGGCGCTGCCCTCGTGCAGGCTCTTCAGGAAGCTCTGCTGCCTGCTCTCGCAGTTCTCAGCGCAGGAGGCGCAGTCGTGATTGCAGTTTTCGCTCATTATATCTACCTCTTTTGCAAACAATAGTTTCAGTCGGTACCGATATTATATCCCAACTTGGAAATAAGTCAACAGCCGAGCACGGCGGCGGCGAGGGCGGCGCGCACGGCGGGATATATGGCGCCGAAGTCGGCCCAGGGCAGGGGATTTTCGCCCAGGCCGCACTCGATGGTGTAGCCGGGGCGGTCATAGTCGAGGATGAACCAGTCCTTGTAGCCCGCGTAGCCGGAGGCGTAGGGCGTATCCTCCAGCGCGTAGCCGGAGGCATCGGCCATGGCGCGGCCGCAGGCCTCCGCACCGGGCGGTTCAAGGTCGAGATATTTCCAGTAGATGACCTCACCCTGCGTGTGCAGGGCTATGACGAGCTCCGGCGAGATGCGGCGGGTCAGGCGGTAGAGCGCCCGGGCCTCCGGCGCGCAGAGCGGGGCCGCGCCCACGTAGTCCCGCGGGGCCGGACCCGTCCAGCCGGCGGCGAACTTTATCTTCTTCGCCTCCCCCCAGCCCGCGGGGTACTGGAGGTTCAGGTCCACGCCGCGCAGGTTCGCCTTCCAGCCGTCCGGGAAGGGGATGTCGGGGTATTTTTCCGCGATGCGCCGCGCGTTTTCAAAAAGCGGGCCGGAGGCGAGCTCCCCCGTCACGAGCCGCGCCCCGTCCGGGTTCACCAGCGGCGCGAAAAAGACCCGCGTCCCGTCCAGCGCCCCGGGCCAGACCCCGGCCGCGAGCTCCCCGGCAAAGCGCAGCAGCAGCGGGGCCGTTATCCACTCGTTGGCGTGGTGCGCCGCCGTCAAGAGCAGCCTCCGCCTCCCCCGACCCAGCGCAAAGAAGCGCAGCGCCGCGCCCGCGACGCTCCGCCCGTAGGTGCCCGCCGAGCCGTTAGGCCCGGACGAGGCCGTCCGGAGCAGCTCCCGCCCCAGCTCCGAGGGGCTCCAGTCCTGCGAATTTTTCATGGCATGATTTTCCTTTCGCTCAAACTTCCCACGTTGTAATGGTATCTCGCCGAGGTGGGAATGATGCATGAAAAAACCGCCTTTATTTTTGGAGGGCCGGAGCATAATGATAGAGCCGGAAGCGTCGGGGAAAATTGCAAAAATTTCCGCGCGCGGCAGAAAAGAGCGGGGGGAGATAAGAAAGAGATGGAAAAGACGAGAAGGATATGCCCTCGGGCGGCGCTTTGCCTGCTGCTGGCGCTGACGCTGCTGGCGGCGCCGGCGCTGGCCGAGGGCACGCGGCAGCTGGTGCCGGTGGGGCGCACGGTGGGCATAGAGGCGGCGACGGAAGGTCTGCTGGTGGTCTCGCTCTCCGAGGTGGAGACGGCGGAGGGCAAGCGGAGCCCGGCCGCGGAATGCGGCATACAGCCCGGGGATATCATAGTCCGCCTGGGCGGCTGTGAGGTCGGCACCTCGGCGGAGTTCGCGCAGGCCGCGGCGGGGCTGGACGGCTCGCCTGTGGCGGTGCAGCTCCTGCGCGGGGAGCAGCTCATCCAGTACACGCTGACGCCGGCGCTCTCGGCGGAGGAGAACTGCTGGCGGCTGGGGCTCTGGCTGAGGGACGGCATCGCGGGCATAGGCACCGTGACCTTTTACGACCCTGAGACGGGACTCTTCGGGGCGCTGGGCCACAGCATCAACGACGCTGACACGGGCGTCCTGCTGCCGCTGGGCGAGGGCTATATAACGCCTGCGACGGTGTCGGACGTCCTGCGGGGCGAAAAGGGTCGCGCGGGCGAGCTGCACGGGGCCTTTGACGAGAACTCACGCCTGGGCAGTCTGGAGCGGAACACGCCGGAGGGCATATTCGGCACAGTGACGGGCGGCTTTGAAGGCACGCCCCTGCCTGCGGCGGAGGACGCCGAGATAGAAAACGGCCCGGCGACGATCCTGGCGAACGTGGCGGGCAGCGAGGTGCGGGAGTACGCCGTGGAGATCTCCCGCGCGCAGAGCGGCGGGCGGCTGCTGGTGACGGTGACGGACCCGGCGCTGCTGGAGGCCACGGGCGGGATAGTCCAGGGCATGTCCGGCAGCCCGATAATCCAGAACGGCAAGCTGGTGGGCGCTGTGACGCACGTGCTCATCTCAGACCCGACGCGGGGCTACGGCATCACGATAAGCTCCATGCTCCGCGCGGCCGAAGCGGCCCAGACCATGGCCATCGCCGCATAAGCCCGCCCCCGCCGCCCAACTGGGCGGCGGGGGCTTTCAGGCAGGCGCAAGTCCAGCCATTTAAAAGTTTTTTGCCCCGCTTTTTTACAAAAAAGCGGGCGGGGTCCAGGGGCG
>UQUO01000049.1 GCA_900544295.1 uncultured Eubacteriales bacterium
AAGGAAAGGGTCGTCGAGGACGCCGACCCCTACGGCGGGTGGGAGACGGCCCGTGCGCCACGTGATATACCGCGAGAGCATCCCGCGCCTGGGCGGGAACGTGGTGAGGCCGGCGTGGACTGTGAGGGCGGGACGTCGAGGACGCCGTCCCCTACAGGGCGGCTGCGACGCCATGGGGCCGGCAGTAATCCAGCGTCCGGGCGGGGGTGGAACCCCGCCCCTGCGATGGGGTCGGCGGCAGGCCAGGGTGGGCGCGGAAAGGCCCCCGCCGAAATCGGCGGGGGTCTTTCTGTTTGTTCGGTTTTCTCACTTTTTCGGGAAGCTCACGCTTATCTCGGTGCCGCGCTCGTCGGATTCGAGGCTGATGCGGCCCTTGTGGTACTGGGCGGCATGCTTTACTATGGACAGGCCGAGGCCCGTGCCGCCGGTGGCTTTCGAGTGGCTCTTGTCCACGCGGTAGAAGCGCTCGAAAACGCGGCTCTGGTGCTCCGGGGCGATGCCGGGGCCGTCGTCCCGCACGCGCAGCAGCAGCCGGTCCCCCTCCTCGCCCGTGTAGATCTCCGCCCGGCCGCCCTCGCGGCCGTATTTGACGGCGTTGTCCGCGAGGTTCCAGACTATCTCCCAGAGCAGGCGGCGAACGCCGCAGAGCTTTGCCGCCCCGCCCGAGACGCTGAGCGTGATGCCGCGCCGCCCGGCCTCCGGGGCCAGCTGGGACGCGACTTCCTCCGCCAGTTCGTGCAGGTCCGTCTCCTCCGTCGGGAAGCTCTCGCCCTCGTCCATGCGGGAGAGGTCGATGACGTCCTCGATGAGGGCCAGCAGCCGCGCGGCCTCGGAGCGGATGCGGGAATAAAACCCCGCCTCGTCCCCCGGCTTCACAAGGCCGGTCTCAAGCAGCTCCGCCGCCCCCATGATGGAGTGCAGCGGGGTCTTGAGCTCGTGGGAGACGTTCGCGGTGAACTCGCGCCGGAGCTGCTCGGCCCGGCGGCTCTCCGTGACGTCGAAGGCCAGCAGCACGGCCCCGCCGCCCGGGACGGGGCTGGCGGTGAGCTGGTACTCCAGGCCCATGCGTTCTATGCCGGTCTCCGCACGGTCTCCGGAGCGCACGCGCTCCAGCAGCGCGCGCAGCTCCGGGCTGCGGTCCACGGTCAGGATGTCCTGGCCCACGCAGTCCTCCCCCGCGCCGAAGAGCTTTCGCGCGGCCGGGTTTATGCTCAGGACCCGGCCCTCCGCGTCCAGGAGGATGAGGCCCTCCGACATGCTGCCCGTCACGGCCTCGAACTCGCGCCTGCGTCGGCCCAGCTCCTCAAGCTGGCCGGATATCTGCCGCTGCTGCCGCTCCACGCGCGTGAGCAGGGGCGAGAGCTCGTCGTAGGTCTCGTTCTCCAGCGGGTGGTCCAGGTCTATGGCGTTGAGCGGCCCCACTATGCGCTTTGAAAGCCGCGAGGCCAGGAAGGCCGAGAGCGCCACTGTCAGGACGATGATGAGTATGAGCGGCTGCAAAATGCCGAAAAGCAGCGTCGGTACCGTGTAGTGCGAGGCCGCCGCGCGCAGGACCGTGCCGTCCGAGAGCCGGAGCGCGATGTACACCGTCTTCTCGCTCAGGGTGGCGGAGACGCGCCTGCCCTCGCCGCTGCCGGTCTCAAGCGCCTCGGCGAATTCCTCGCGGTCGGCGTGGTTCTCCATCGCGGCCGCGTCGGCGTTGGAGTCGTAGAGCACCGCGCCGTCGGCCGCTATCCAGGTGAGGCGCAGGCCGTCGCGGCGGCCCAGGGCTTCGAGATAGTCCAGGCCGTCGGCCTCGACGCCCGCGGCGGCGAGGCGCGCCTCCGTGGCGAGCTGGGCCTCCTGCCGGGCGGAAAAATAGCTGTACAGCGCGCCCACGATGAGCGCGATGCAGGCCAGCATCACGGCGAAGGCCGTGAGGAATACGGAGCGAAAAATGCGTTTTGTCATGTCACGCCTCCGTCCTGTAGCCCACGCCGCGCACGGTGCAGATGACGGAGCCCGCCTCGCCCAGCTTCTGGCGCAGGGTGCGGACGTGGACGTCCACGGTGCGGGTCTCGCCGTCGTAGTCCGTGCCCCAGATCTCGCTGAGCAGCCGGTCGCGCGTGAACACCACGCCGGGGCTGGACATGAGGGTGTAGAGCAGCTCGAACTCCTTGAGCGTCAGCGCTGCCTCCTGCCCGTTCGCCGTCACGCGGCGGCTCTCCGGGTCTATGGTGACGCCGCCGAGGGAGAGGGCGCTGCGGCTCCGCCCCGGCCTTGCGCGGCGCAGGACGGCGCGCACGCGGCTTATCATCTCCATCATGCCGAAGGGCTTCACGAGATAGTCGTCCGCGCCGGAGTCGAGGCCCGTTATCTTGTCGTATTCCTCGCCCCGGGCCGTCGCCATGATGACGGGCAGGTTCCGGGTCGCGGCGCCGAGGCGGAGCTTCTTCAGGATCTCCAGCCCGTCCTCGCCGGGGAGCATGACGTCGAGGATGACGAGCTCCGCCGGGGCCTTTTTGAGCGCGGCAAAGAGCGCGGCCCCGCTCTCGCAGCCCTCGGCCTCAAAGCCGGTGGAGCGCAGGGCGTAGACCTCTATGTCCCTTATCGCCGCGTCGTCCTCTACGCAGTATATCATCACAAGACCTCCCGGCCCTTGTAGCAGCCCGTGGCCGCGAACTCGACCCACTCGGCGATGTTCGTGGCGTGGTCGCCTATGCGTTCAAGGTATTTGGCTATCATGAGCAGGTCGAGCGCGTACTCCCCGTCGCCCGGGCGGCGGGAGAGGCGCTCTATCATGGCGCTCTTTATGGTCTTGAAGACCTCGTCGGCCTCGTCGTCGCGCCTGGCGACGGCGCGGGCGGCGGCGCTGTCGCGGCGGACAAAGGCGTCCACGCTGTCCGTCACCATGGCGACGACCGTCTGGGCCAGGCGCTTGAAGAGCTCCGCGTCCGCCTCGTCGAGCGGGCCCATGAAGCCTGCGGTCTCCGCGATGTCGAGCGCCTGGTCGCCGATGCGCTCCATGTCCGTTATCATCTTCAGCGCCGCGGAGATCTGCCGCAGGTCGCCGGCCACCGGCTGCTGCTGCAGCAGCAGGCGCAGGCACACGCGCTCTATCTCGCGCTCTTTCTGGTCGATCTCCTCCTCCAGCGCGCTTATGCGCCCGGCAAGGGCGCGGTCCGCGTCCAGCACCGAGCGCGCGGTGACGGCGATGGCCTCCTCGCAGAGCGCGCCCATGCTTATGAGCTCGCGGTTCAGGGCCGCGAGCTGCCCGTCGAATCTCTGTCGCATATCAGCCGAACCTCCCCGTTATATAGTCCTCGGTCCGCTTGTCCTGCGGATGCGAGAACAGCCGCTCGGTCTCCCCGAACTCGACGAGCTCGCCGAGCAGGAAAAACGCGGTCTCATCCGAAACACGCACCGCCTGCTGCATGTTGTGCGTCACCATGACCACAGTATAGCGGTTTTTAAGTTCCATCGCAAGCTCCTCGATCTTCGAGGTGGAGATGGGGTCGAGGGCGCTGGTGCTCTCGTCCATGAGCAGTATATCGGGCTCTACGGCGAGGGCGCGGGCGATGCACAGGCGCTGCTGCTGGCCGCCGGAGAGGCCCAGCGCGCTCTTTCCCAGGCGGTCCTTGACCTCGTCCCAGATGGCGGCGTCGCGCAGGCTGCGCTCCACGATGTCGTCGAGCTTGGCCTTGCCGCGCACGCCGTGGGTGCGCGGGCCGTAGGCGATGTTGTCGTATATGCTCATGGGGAAGGGGTTGGCCTTCTGGAACACCATGCCTATCTGGCGGCGCAGGCGCGTGACGTCCACGTCCTTGCCGTAGATGTTCTCGCCGTTATAAAACACCTCGCCGTCTATGCGCACGCCGGGCACCAGGTCGTTCATGCGGTTGAGCGTCTTGAGGAAGGTGCTCTTGCCGCAGCCGGAGGGGCCTATGAGGGCGGTTATCTTGTTTGCGGGTATCTGTATGGAAATATCCTTCAGGGCGTGATTGTCGCCGTAATAGAGGTTCAGCGCCCTGCTTTCTATTATGGTTTTGTCGCTCATTTCGATCCTCCCTGCTCTCAGCGGTTTTTGAGCTTTTTGCCCGCGAGCTTCGCGGCGATGTTGATGACGAAGGCGATGACCAGGAGCACAACGGCCACCGCAAAGGCGCTGTCGAAGTCCGCGCGTTCCTTGGCGTAGTTGTAGAGTGCGACGGTGAGGGTCGCGCCCGAGCTGTCGAAGAGGTTCGTGAAGAATTCGCCCACGGTGTCGCCGTACTTGGCGAGGCGCATGCCCATGCCGGCCGTGAACATGAGGACCGCGCTCTCGCCGACGATGCGGCCGACGGCGAGGATGCAGCCCGTGACGATGCCGTCCACGGAGGAGGGCAGGACCACGGTGCGGATCATGTGCCACTTGCCGCTGCCGAGGGCGAGAGACCCCTCGCGGTAGCTCTGCGGCACGGTCTTGAGCGACTCCTGCGTCGTGCGGATGACGGTGGGCAGGGTCATCATGACGAGCGAGAAGGCGCCCGCGATGAGGCTGATGCCCAGGCCGAAGAGCTCGCAGAACACGATGACGCCGACGAGGGCGAAGATGATGCTCGGCATGCCCGAGAGCGTCTCCGTGGCGAACTCGATAACGGCGACGAGCCGCTTGTTCGTGGCGTACTCCGTCAGGTAGATGGCGCTGCCGACGCCCAGGGGCAGGATGAAGATGAGCGTAGCTATGATGACATATACCGTGTTCAGTATGGCGGGAAGTATGCCCTCTATGTCCTTTATGACGCTCTCCTCGCTGGTGAGGAACTGCCAGCTCAGGCTGGGGATGCCGCGGTAAAGTATGTAGCCGATGAGGAATACGAGCAGCGCGCAGATGATGGCGGCGGAGACGTAGAGCAGCGTGCGCATCGTTATGTCGTAGGCCTTTCTGCGGGGGCTGAGGCCCTGGGTTATGGAGCCGTGTTCGTTCATTTTCCGCCCTCCTTGCCGCGCTTGAGGAAGAGGTTGAGCGCCGCGTTTATGAGCATGATGAAGAGGAAGAGCACAAGGCCGATGGAGAAGAGCGCCTGACGGTGCAGGCCGTCGGCATAGCTCATCTCGCCGGCGATGGCGGTGGTGAGGAACTTGACGCTGGAGAGCAGGCTGGGCATATTCGCGACGTTGCCGGCGACCATGAGTATGGCCATGGCCTCGCCTATGGCGCGTCCGACGCCCAGCACGACGGCGGCCGCGATGCCGCTCTTGGCCGCGGGGGCGGAGACGCGGAAATAGGTCTCGATCTCCGTGGCGCCCAGGGCGAGCGAGGCCTCCTCGTACTCGCGGGGCACGGCGTCCAGCGCGGTCTCGGAGACGGAGATGATGCTGGGCAGTATCATGATGGCCAGGACGACCATGGCGGCCAGCAGGCTGTCGCCCGCGGGGAGGTCAAAAAACTCGCGTATGGCGGGCAGCAGGACCATCATGCCCACCAGGCCGTAGACGACGCTGGGGATGCCGGCCAGCAGGTCCACCACCTCGCGGATGACCGCCGCGGCCTTGCGGTTGGCCACCTTGGAGAGGAACACGGCCATGAGGAAGCCTATCGGCACGCCTATGACGATGGCGCCGGCGGTGCCGTAGACGCTCGTGAGGATCATGGGCAGTATGCCGTAGGCGGGGTTGCCGCTCTTGTTGGCGGGGTCCCAGTTCGTTCCGCCGAGGAATTCGAAGAATCCCACCTCGCGTATGGCCGGGATGCCGGAGATGATGAGATATACCGATATCACAAGGACAAAGGCGACGGCTACGAGCCCGCAGAAGAGGAACAGCGCGCGCATGACGAATTCCATCGCGTCCTTGACGCCCCGCTTTGCCTCTATGCGCTCCGCGGCCTGTCCGCCGGCGGGCGCGGCCGTGCTCGTACCGGCCTTCTTGCTCCTGGACGCAGTTTTCACGCTGCCGCTCTCTCCCTTCGGTGTTATGACTTGATTCAAAGCACTTACCTCTTTCTTTCGGGGTGGATCTGACAGAAGTTCACCCTCCGGGGCTGAGCGCCTGTCAGATGCACCCCTCACGACAGGGCAATAGGCCCCCGGGTGTGGGGGCCTTTGCCTTCCTTACATTCGACTCAGGCGTTCGCGGCGACGGCGCCCGCGGCGGCGATGATGTCCGCGACCTCGGCGCTCATGGCGTAGTCCAGGAAAGCCTGGGCGGCGGGGCTGAGCTCAGTGCCCTCGACGGTGACGACCACGAAGGGGCGCTGGATGGGGAAGCTGCCGTCCGCGACGGTCTCCTCGGTGGGGATGACGCCGTCCACGCTCACAGCGGCGACGCTCTCATCGACAGCGGAGAGGGAGGCGTAGCCGATGGCGTTGGGGTTAGAGGCGACATTGCCGATGACGTCGCCGGTGGAGGAGTACTCGTTGAGGTAGGCGCACTGGTCCTCGATGCCGAGGATCTCCTCGAAGGCGCTGCGGGTGCCGGAGGCGGAGTCACGGCCGAACACGGCGATCTCGGCGTCCTCGCCGCCCAGCTCGGACCAGTTGGTGATCTCGCCGGTGAAGATCTTGGCGATCTGCTCGCTGGTGAGCTCGGTCACGGGGTTTTCCGGGTTCACGACGACGGCGACGCCGTCCTTGGCGATGACGTTGGCGACAGCGCCCTGGGAGAGCTCGTCGTCGGAAAGCTCACGGCTGGAGAGGCCCAGGTCGCAGCTGCCGGCGAGGGCGGCCTCGATGCCGGCGCTGGAGCCGGAGCCGGTGTAGCTTATCTGCACGTCGGGGTGCAGCTCGTTGAAGCCCTCGGTCAGGGCGTTGATGACGTCGCCCATGGAGGTGGAGCCGTTCACGACGATGGTGCCGGAAAGCTCTATGGGCTCGCTGGAGGGAGCTTCGCTTGCGGGGGCCTCGCTGGCAGGGGCCTCGGAGGCGGGGGCTTCGGAGGGGTCGGAGGCGGGCTCGCCGCAGGCGGCCAGCAGGCCGAGGCAGCAGACCAGCGCCAGAGCTATCGCGAGAGTCTTTTTCATCTTTTCAAATTCTCCTTATATGTATTGTCGCGCGGGCGTTTCCGCCCTGCATCATGGAGAATAATGAGCCCGTGTAAAATGAAAAAGCCCCGGTGTGTTAAATCGGGGTAAAGTTAAAAATTTAATTTTGCTCTAATGCTTTTGCGTTAAGCTGTACTTTACAAGATGTGCGCGTTGACGCCGGGGCGCCCGGGTGTTAGAATACTATATGTTGGATGACGCGGCAAAACGCGCTTTACAAGGGGTCTGAGTATGGAAAAAGGGAGCGGCGGCTCGTTCATGCAGAAGGTCGCGGCGGTGATAGTGGACAGGAAGACCTTTTTCTTCCTGCTCTTCGCCGTCCTTGCAGTCTTCTGCGTTTTTTCGCGCAACTGGGTGAATGTAAACGACGACATCACGAGCTACCTCGCCAAGGACACTGAGACCCGGCGGGGTCTGGACATCATGGAATCGGAGCTCACCACCTTCGCCACGGCGGAAGTTATGGTCTCCAGCATCACCTACGAGACGGCCGAGCGCCTGCTGCCTCAGATTGAGGTCATAGACGGCGTCCACTCCGTGGAGTTTGACGCGACGCAGGAGCACTACAAAAACGCCTCCGCCCTCTTCACCGTCACCTTCGACGGGGACACGACCTCCCCCGTCAGCGAGGGGGCCATGGACGAGATCAAGGCCCTCCTGGCGGATTACGACACCTATGTGAGCTCCGACGTGGGCAGCCCCCTGGAGCAGACGATAAAATCCGAGATGGTGGTCGTCCTGGGCATCGCCGTCTTCATCATCGTGGCGGTGCTGCTTTTCACCTCGAACACGTATATGGAGATACCGGTGCTGCTCGTGACCTTCGGGGCGGCGGCGCTCCTGAACATGGGCACGAACTACTGGTTCGGGACCATCTCCTACGTGACGGACTCCATCGCCGTGGTCCTGCAGCTGGCCCTCGCCATAGACTACGCCATCATCCTCTGCCACCGCTACACCGAGGAGCGGGAGCACGCACAGGCGCGGGACGCCGCCGTCGCCGCGCTCTCGAAGGCCATACCCGAGATAAGCGCTTCCAGCCTCACGACCATCTCCGGCCTCGCGGCCCTGACGCTCATGCACTTCCGCCTGGGCTACGACATGGGCATCGTGCTCATAAAGGCCATCATCATGAGCATGCTCTCGGTGTTCCTGCTGATGCCGGGGCTTTTGGTGCTCTTCTCGAAGGCCATAGACAAGACGCACCACCGCAGCTTCGTGCCGAAGATCTCGCTCTGGGGCAAGCTGACGGTGAAGACCCGCTACGTGATCCCCCCGCTCTTCCTCATCGTCGCGGCGGCGGCCTTCTTCTTCTCGAACCGCTGCCCCTACGTCTTCGGCTACAGCACGCTCGACACCGTGAAGCAGAACGAGAGCAAGATAGCCGACAAGATGGTCGCCTCCACCTTCGGCACGGACAACCTCGTGGCCATGCTGGTCCCCTCGGGCGACTACGAGCGGGAGGCCAAGCTCCTGCGGGACATCGCCGCCATGCCCGAGGTCAAGAGCTGCATGGGCCTTGCGAACATCGAGGCCATGGACGGCTACACCGTGACGAGCGCGCTCAAGCCCCGGCAGTTCGCGGAGCTCACGGACCAGGACATCGAGGCCGCAAGGCTGCTCTACGCCGCCTACGCCGTCAACGAGAAGGACTACGGCCAGATCGTCTCCTCCATAGACGACTACGCCGTGCCCCTGCTCGACATGATAACCTATCTGAAGCAGCAGAAGGACGAGGGTTACGTCTCGCTTGAGCGGGACATGAGCGAGATGCTCGACGAGATGTGCGCGGAGCTGGACTTCGGCAGGGCGCAGCTTGAGGGCGAGAACTGGTCCCGCTTCGTGCTCTATCTCGACCTGCCCGAGGAGGCGGACGAGACCTTCGACTTCCTGGAGACGCTGCGAGCCCGGGCGAAGCTCTACTACGACGACTGCGTCCTCGTGGGCGAGAGCGTGAACGCCCGCGACCTGCGCTCCTCCTTCTCCACGGACAACCTGCTCATCAGCATACTCTCGGCGCTCTTCGTCGTCATCGTGCTGCTGTTCACCTTCAAGTCCGTGGGCCTGTCCATTTTGCTCATCATCGTCATCCAGAGCAGCATCTGGATAAACTTCTCGGTGCCCTATCTCACGAGCTCGAACCTGTTTTTCATCTCCTACCTCATCGTCAGCGCCATACAGATGGGCGCGAACATAGACTACGCCATCGTCATCTCCAGCCGCTATTTCGAGCTCAAGAAGAGCCTGCCGATCAAGGAGGCCATGGTCGAGACGCTCAACCAGGCCTTCCCCACCATCATCACCTCCGGCGCGATGCTGGCCTCGGCGGGGCTCATAATCGGGCGCATGACCTCGGACAACACGATATCCTCCATAGGCACCTGCCTGGGGCGCGGCACGATAATCTCCATCTTCCTCGTCATGGGCGTGCTGCCGCAGATCCTGCTCCTGGGGGACCTGCTCATTGAAAAGACGGCCTTTGCGATAAAAGGCCCGGAGATAACGCACGTGGAGGGCAGCACCATCCGCCTGCACGGCCGCGTGCGCGGACAGATATCCGGCTTTGTGGACGCCGACGTACACGGCGTCTTCCAGGGCAGCCTGCATGCCATGGTCGAGTCCGGCGCCTTAGAGGTGGACGAGACGCGGCCCGAGCTCACCGCCGGGGCCGAGCCCCCCGCGGAGGACAAAGGGGAGGAAAATGTCAATGAGGACTAGAAAGGCGGCCTCGCTCCTGCTGAGCCTGCTGCTCGTGCTGGGGCTTCTGTCCGGCGCTGCCGGGGCCCTGGCCGACGGGGCGGCGGAAACCGGGACGGCTCCCGAGGCCGGGGCAGAAACGGCCCCCGGCGTCAGCTACTACATAACGAGCCTGGAGGACCTTCTGGCCCTCGCGGACGCCTGCGCCGTGGACAGCTACAGCCAGAACGTCACGGTCTGCCTCCAGACGGACCTCGACCTTGCGGGCTCGGACTTTGCCTCCATCCCCACCTTCGGCGGCGTGTTCGAGGGCGGGGGCCACACGATATCGGGCCTCAGCCTCACGGCGAACCGCTCGCACACGGGCTTCTTCCGCTATATACAGCCCGGCGCGGTGGTAAAGGAGCTGAACCTCTCCGGCGAGGTGAAGCCGGGCGGCTCCGCGCAGTACGCCGGGGGCCTGGCGGGGAACAACGCGGGCAGCATCAGGGACTGCTCCTTCACCGGCACGGTCGAGGCCCTCACCTCCACGGGCGGCCTCGTCGGCGCAAACGAGGAGAGCGGCTCCATAGAAAACTGCCGCGTCTCCGGCTCCGTCACGGGCCAGCACTACACCGGCGGCATCGCGGGCCAGAACCTCGGCTCCATAGTCCGCTGCGTCAGCTCGGCCAGCGTCAACACCACGAGCCAGGAGTTCGCGGCGGACGTATCGAACCTCAGCCTCACCGAGCTGGACTCCACAACGGAGCTGATTAACGACTACACCGACACCGGCGGCATCGCCGGCTTCTCCTCCGGCGTCGTCAGCGCCTGCATGAACACCGGCGCCGTGGGCTATGAGCACATGGGCTACAACATCGGCGGCATCGTCGGACGCCAGTCCGGCTATGTCGAGAGCTGCACGAACAGCGGCAGCATCCTGGGCCGCAAGGAGGTCGGCGGCATCATAGGCCAGATGGAGCCCTACCTCACGCTGGACCTCTCCGCCTCCTCGGCGGAAAACCTCTCCAAGGAGCTGACGAAGCTCCACGACCTGCTGGACGCCGCGCTCCTGAACGCAGGGGACGGCTCCTCCAACATAACGGCGCGCCTGAACACGGTCTCCGGCTACATGGGCAGCGCCTCGGACGACCTGGCCTATATCGCGGGCGAAACCGTCGATTTTGTTGACAATACCGTCGCCTCGGTGAACGACATCCTCAGCCGCATCGACTACGTCTCCGACAGCGCGCCCGCCATCCTGGGCGACGTGGAGGCCGCGGGCGGCCACATCTCCGAGGCCATGGGCTGGCTGGGCGAGGTGAACCGCGACCTGGACATCATCGGCCAGATGCAGGGCAGCAGCTACAACGAGACGAACAGCCGCCTGCTCTCCATCACCACCGGCTCCGGCGGCACGGCCTCGGCGAGCACGACGAACCCCGCCGCGGGCAGCGAGGTGCTCGTGTACTTCACGACCGACCCCGGCTACTCCATCGGCCAGGTGGAGGTCATGGACGCGGACGGCGCGGCCGTGCCCTACTCCTTCCTCGACGCGAACACCCTCTCCTTCATCATGCCCACCCTCTCGGGCGACCCCGCAAACGACCCCGTGAACGCCCGGGCCAAGGCCGTCGTCGTGCGCGCGGCCTTCAGCCCCGCGGCGGACTACTTCGAGCAGACCGGCAGCCCCGTCTGCGTCTCCACGACGGCGGGCGGCAGCGTCACGGCGGCCCCCGGCTCCGGCGGCATCTACGTCCTCACGGTCAGCCCCGACAAGGGCTACGAGCTCGCCGCCCTCAGCGTCATGGACGAGACCGGCGCGCCCGTACAGTGCCAGCGCCTGGACGACCTCGGCACGCAGTACGCCTTCACCCTGCCCGCCTCCAATCGTGCGCGGGTCGAGGCCCGCTTCCAGCGCGTCAGCGACTGGGACGTCGTGACCGGCGCGGCAGGCACCATAGACGCGGCGGGCGCCGTGCTCGGCTCCACGATGGACCGCGTCCAGGCCGACGCGGACCAGGTCATGGCGGAGCTGGACAAGCTCATAAACGGCGGCGGCACGGACCCGGCGGCCCTGCTCGCCGCGCTCGAAAAGCTCTCCGGCGACCTCACCGCCGCGGGCGGCGCGGCGGCGGACATCATCGGCGCGGGCAGCTCCATCGCCGGGGCTATGGCCCCCTACATAGCCGAGGCCGCCGTGAACCTGAACGAGCACCTGGGCTACGCCATGCAGAGCCTCCAGGCCGCCTCGAACAGCCTGACGAGCGCCGTGGCCGGCGTGCGCGGCGTGCTGAACTACCTCAACGGCCTGCCCGACGTCCAGTTCCAGGGCCTGGGCAGCGAATACAGCCAGCGCGTGGACTCGCTCTGCGGCAACATGCGGAACATCTCCGACGCGCTGACCGCCCTGAACACCGAGGTCGGCAACTCCGCGACTGTGCTCGTGAGCGATCTCAGGAAGGTGAACGACCAGTTCTCGGTCGTCATGCTCATGCTGGTGGACGCCATCAAAGCCGCGGCCAGCCCGGCGATAGGCGACGTGTTCACGGACGTCTCCGAGCAGGAGGGCTCGGCCACGGACGGCAACGTCGCCGGCTGCGGGAACACCGGCGCGGTGTACGGCGACGTGAACGTCGGCGGCATCACGGGCGCTATGGCCATAGAGTTCGACTTCGACCCGGAGAGCGACCTCACGGGCTCGACCAGCATCTCCCGGGCCTTCAACAGCCGCTGCATCCTGCGCGGCTGCAAGAACAGCGGCTCGGTCAGGGCCAAGAACAACTGCGCGGGCGGCGTCGTGGGCCTCATGGACCTCGGCGTGACGCAGGGCTGCCAGAACTACGGCTCCGTGACGAGCGAGAGCGGGGACTATGTAGGCGGCATCGTCGGCAGCAGCGCCTCGACGGTGCGCGAGTGCTGGGCGATGTGCGCGCTCTCGGGCGACGACTGGATAGGCGGCGTGGCGGGCCTGGGCATGAAGCTCTACGACTGCCGCAGCCTCATTGAGATAGAGGCCGGGGACGAGTGCCTCGGCGGCGTGGCGGGCGCGCTCTCGGAGGAGGGCGAGGCCACGGGCAACGTATTCGTCAGCGACGCGCTGCACGGCATAGACGGCATCAGCTACACCGGCGGGGCCGAGCGGGTCCCCTTTGCCTCCCTGAAGGCGCTGGAGGGCGTGCCCTCGGAGTTTCTGGATTTGAAGCTCGTGTTTTCTGCAGACGGGCAGGTCATAAAGACCATCCACTTCGAGTATGGCGACAGCATAGACGTCTCCGAGATCCCGGCGGTGCCGGAGAAGGAGGGCTATACGGGCGCGTGGCCGGAGCTGGACTATGAGCGCGTGACCTTCAGCCGGACTCTGGAGGCGGTGTATACGCCGCTGGACACCTCGGTGGCGAGCGCGGAAGTGCGCGGCGACGGGGTGCAGGCGCTGGTGCTGGTGGAGGGCAGCTTCAAGCCGGGCGCGAGCGTGGAGGCGGCGCTGCTCTCCAGCGGCGAGACGCCGGCGGACGCGCCCGCCCTCAGCCGCGGAACAAAGTCGCTGGAGGAGCTGAGCGTGAGCGTCAGCGGCAGCACCGACGAGAGCGCGGGCTACCGCGTGCGCTATCTGGCCCCGGCGACGGACCGCGTGACCTCCGACATCGCGCTCTACGTAAAGGAGGACGGGCAGTGGAAGGAGACGGACTACGTCGTGCTGGGCAACTACCTCTGCTTCGACGTGGGGGCCGGCGATTTTGAACTCCTGGCCGTGGAGCGCCCGGCGGACATCACCCGCGTGGTGATAATCTGCGCCGCGGCGGTCATCCTGGTGCTGATAATAGTGATCGGCACCCTCCTGCGCCACAAGAAGCGCGCGAAGGCGAAGAAGGCGTAAAGCGCCGCAGACAGAATAAAGACAAAACGCCGCCCGACGGGCGGCGTTTTTATTTCATATCGCATGGCATCGGCGCCGGGCATATTGCGCGGCACAAACAGCTGCGGCGCGCGGTCGGGGGCGCTGCCCCTGGAGCCCGCCAGCTTTTAAATGCGGGGCAAAAAGCTTTTACGCCTTGGGCGCGGGCTCGACAGGGCCGGGACCGTCCATGTCCTCCAGCGCCGAGACCGGCGCGGGCTTCTTCGGCCCCGGCATGGCGAGGTTCACGACCAGCGCCACGACTATGCCCAGCGCCGTGTCCAGCATGCGGTTGAGCGCATAGGTGTAGGGCGAGGCGTCGCCTACGTGATATATCGTGGTGCTCAAAAACACCACGCAGGCAAAGCCCGCGACGGAGGGCTTCTTTATCGCTATCGTACTCATGATGACCGGGATGAGCATCAGCGAAACGATGAGATAGTACACCGGCATGACGCGCTGGACGTGCAGCTCCGTCTCCAGAAACAGCACGACCACGCCGAACACGCCGCCTACCGCCGTGCCCATGATGCGGTTGAAGGAGGTCGTGAAGGTCTTCTCCGCCGACTTCTGCATGCACAGCACAGCCGCTATCATCGAGAAGAACGAGGTCTCATCCCTCAGCCAGCCGAGCAGGCCGCAGATGAAGACGGCGATGACCGTCTTGATTATGCGCATCCCGATGTGGAAATGGTGAGGCGGCTCGACCTCCTCAAAAAACAGCTCCCGCCAGGGCTTCACTCCTCAACCTCCCAACCCGATTTTATATGTACTTTACATTATACCCTCGCGCCCGCCCTTTGTAAAGCGACGGGGGCGCGCCTGCCCGGCCAGCGCGCCCGCCAGGACGAGCACGGCCCCGGCCAGCTGCACCGCCGTGAGCCTCTCGTCGAGGAACACCGCAGAGAACACCAGCGCCGACACGGGGTCGAAATACCCCAAAAGCGCCACCGCCTTCGCGGGCAGACGGTTCATCGAGGAGAAATACATCCAGCAGGCGAGTCCGGTGTTCACCGTACACAAAAACAGCAGCGCGAAGATGCCGCGCGCGTCGCGGGGCAGGGGCACGCCGCCCTCGGTGAGGAAAACATAGGGCAGGAGGATGACGGCGGCTATGATGATCTCTATAAAGGTGAGGTTCAGGCCCGAGACGCCCTCTATTTTGCGGTTTACCAGCATCAGCGCTGCGTAAAACACCGCCGAGCCCAGCCCCACGACGAGGCCGGAGGCGGTGACCTCCCCGCCGAAGTCCGTGCCGACCGCCAGCAGCATCCCCAGCGCGACGACGGCCATGCCCACATAGGCCATGGCGTTCTGCCTCTCGCGCAGCACGAAGGGGGCGAGCACCAGCACCATGACCGGCGCCGTGTAATACGTCAGCGTGGCAAGGGAGACGTTCATGAGGTCGTAGGCCTCGAAGAGCAGCACCCAGTTGACGCCCAGACACACGCCCGAGAGCAGCAGCCGCCATTTCTCCCGCAGCAGCACCTGTCTCGGCGTCCTGCTCCGGCTTATGAGGATGATGAGCAGCAGCACCGCCCCGCCGATGAGCGTCCGCATGAGCACCAGCTGTGCGCCCGACATATCCAGCATGGACGCAAACACGCCGTTGGAGCCGAAAATCAGCATAGCGGCTATGAACAGGATATAATCCTTCATCCTCCCGTACTCCTTTCATATAGCAAAAGAGACACAGCAGACGCTGTGTCTCTTTCGTGTTGGCACTGACCTATCTTCCCGGTCCGTCTCCAGACAAGTATTTTCGGCACTGGTGAGCTTAACTTCCGTGTTCGGAATGGGAACGGGTGGACCCTCACCGTTAAAAGCACCAACTGTGGTACACCATCAGGGACTCGAACCCTGGACACCCTGATTAAGAGTCAGGTGCTC
>UQUO01000050.1 GCA_900544295.1 uncultured Eubacteriales bacterium
AAAGGGGGAACCCTCGCCGGGGGTTCCCCCTTTGCGGGCGGCCCCCGCCGCCCGCAGCCCGCGCGATTTGCGGACGCCCGCAGTCATCCCGCGCCGTGCGGGGGTCGGCGGAACGTGGTGACGCCGGCGGAGACCGTGACGGCGGGACGTCGGGGACGCCGTCCCCTACAGGGCGGGTGGGAGACGGCCCGTGCGCCACGTGATATACCGCGAGAGCATCCCGCGCCTGGGCGGGAACGTGGTGAGGCCGGCGTGGACCGCGAGGGCGGGACGTCGGGGACGCCGACCCCTACGGGCTGCGGCGAGGCCGGGCCGCGTGCCGTGGAATTTACCGGGTGCGGGTCGCGGCGGCGTTTTGATTTTATTTGCGGGACGTCGGGGATGCCGTCCCCTACAGGGGCGGCTGCGGCTCCATGGGGCCGGCGGTCTGCCGTCGCCGCACGCAGTCCCGCTTCCAAAGCAAAAACGCCCCCGGAGGGGCGTTTTCCGCTTATTTTTCAGTTTTCTCAGCCTTTTCCTCGGGCTCGGGCTCGGGGGGAACCCAGAAGCGGCCGTACATCGTGGCGTATTTGCGGATCTTGGCAGCCAGCTCGGGGCTGGCCTCGCCGGGCTTCATGCGCCAGCGCCAGTTGCCCTGGGCCGTGCCGGGGACGTTCATGCGCGCCTCCGCGCCGAGGCCGAGATAGTCCTGCATCTGCGCCACGAAGAGCCGCGCCACAGAGGACATGCCGCCGCGGATGACGCCCCAGTTTACGCCCTCCTCCTCGTTCAGGCCGAGGTAGAGGCCCGCGTAGGCCACGTCGTCGCGCTTGCCGCCCTTGTACCACTGCATCAGCGTCTCGTTGTCGTGCGTGCCGACGTAGCAGACGCAGTTCGGCGTGTAGGTGTGCGGCAGGTAGTTGCTCGGCTCGCGGGAGTCGAAGGCGAACTCCAGCACCTTCATGCCCGGGAAGCCGGAGTCGCGCAGCAGCTGCTCCACGCCCGGCGTGAGGAAGCCCAGGTCCTCCGCTATGAACTTCGTGTCGTGGAACCAGTCGCGCAGCACGCCGACAAGGCCCATGCCCGGGCCGGGCAGCCATTTGCCGTTTTTCGCCGTCTTCTCGCCGTAGGGGACGCTCCAGTAGCTCTCAAAGCCGCGGAAGTGGTCGATGCGGATGACGTCGTAGAGCTTCTTCGCGCCCTCGATGCGGCGTATCCACCAGCCGTAGCCGTCGCCCTTCATGCGCGCCCAGTCGTAGATGGGGTTGCCCCAGAGCTGACCGTCCTCGCAGAAGTAGTCGGGCGGCACGCCGGAGACGCAGGTGGGGATGTTCTTCTCGTCGAGCAGGAAGCTCCGGGGGTCCGCCCAGACGTCGGAGGAGTCGAGCGCCACGTAGATGGGCAGGTCGCCTATTATCTCTATGCCCAGGGAGTGGACGTAGTCCCGCAGCTTATCCCACTGCTTGTAGAACGTGTACTGTATCCAGGTGAAGAGCCTCACGTCCGCGTCCAGCAGCGTCCGGTAGTGCTCAAGGCGCCCCGGCTTTCTGAGCCGCACGTCCTCGTCCGGCCAGAGCGTCCAGGACACCATGCCGAAATGCCGCTTGAGCGCCATGAAGAGGGCGTAGTCCGGCAGCCAGCCGGCGTTCTGCTCGCGGAAGCGTGTTATCTCCGCGGCATCCCGGTCCCAGCCGCGCGCGCAGGCCAGGCGCAGGATGTCGAAGCGGTTGTAGTAGATCTTGCCGTAGTCCACGTTCATGGGGTCCGAGCCCCAGTCCACGGCCTCGACCTCGGCCTTTTTGAGCAGCCCGTCCTCGATGAGCAGGTCGAGGTCGATGAAATAGGGGTTGCCCGCGAAGGTGGAGAAGGAGGCGTAGGGCGAGTCGCCGTAGCTCGTGGGGCCGAGGGGCAGGAGCTGCCAGGCCTTCTGTCCCGCCGCGGCCAGGAAGTCCGCGAATTTATAGGCCTCCTTGCCGAAGGTGCCTATGCCGTAGTTCGACGGCAGGGAGGATATGGGCATGAGTATGCCGCTTTTACGCTCCATAATTGCTTACCCCTTCACGGCGCCCGCCGCGACGCCCTTGATAATGTATTTCTGGCAGGAGATATAGAAGATGATTATCGGCAGGATGCTCAGCAGAATGAGCGCCATGGTAGCGCCCATGTCCACAGAGCCGTAGCTGCCCTTGAGGTACTGGATGTGTATGGGTATGGTCCTGTAGTCCTTGCCGAGCACGAGGTAGGGCAGCAGGTAGTCGTTCCAGACCCACATCGTCTCCAGCACGCCGACGGAGATCATGGTCGGCTTGAGCATTGGGAACACGACGAGGAAGAAGGTCCGCAGCGGCCCGCAGCCATCTATGGCGGCAGCCTCTTCGATCTCTATCGGCATGGACTTCACGAAACCCACGAACATGAACACCGCGAGGCCCGCGCCGAATCCCAGGTAGATGACCGGTATCGTCCAGGGCGTGTTGAGCTTGAGCGTGTCGGCCGTCTTCGCCAGCGTGAACATGACCATCTGGAAGGGTACGACCATCGAGAACACGCAGACGTAGTACACCAGCTTGCAGAAGCGGCTGTTCACCCTCGAAATGTACCAGGCCGCCATCGACGTACACAGGATGATGAGCGCCGTCGAGAGTATCGTTATCGTGAAGCTGTACTCCACGCACTTCCAGAAGTTGTAGTTGCCGAAGGTGACGCCCTTGATGTAATTGTCGAAGCCCATGAAGGTCTCAGCGTTCGGCAGCGCAAAGGTCTGCGTATTTATGCCGGAGTTGCTCTTGAAGGAGTTTATGAGCACGATGACGATGGGCATGACGTAAAGTATGGCTATGACCGCGAACAGGACCGTGAGGAGGTTCTTATTCCTCTGGCTTTTACTGAGGCTGCCCTTCATCATTGCTGCACCTCCTTCTTTCTGGTATAGCGAAGCTGGATAAGCCCGATGGCCGCGACGAGGATAAAGAACAGCACGGCCTTTGCCTGGCCCACGCCCCTCGAGTTGGCGTTCTGATAGAAGCTGTTGTAGATATTCAGCGCCAGCATCTCCGTCGAGTGAATGATGGAGCCGTCTGACTGGAATATGTAGGGCTGGCCGTTGTTCAGCGCCAGGTTCTGGTCAAAGAGCTTGAAGGAGTTTGTCAGCGTCAGGAAGGTACAGATCGTGATGGACGGCATGACGCAGGGGATGGTGATCTTGGTCAGCGTTTTCCAGCCGCTCGCGCCGTCTATCCTCGCGGCTTCGAGCAGGTCGTCGGGCACGCTCTGCAAGCCGGCGATGTAGATTATCATCATATAGCCTATCTGCTGCCATGCCATGAGTATGAGCAGGCCGATGAAGCCGTATTTTGTCGAAAGCAGTATGGATGTCCCGTACCTTATGAGTATGCCGTCAAAGATCATGGACCAGATATAGCCCAGCACGATGCCGCCTATGAGGTTCGGCATGAAGAACACGGTGCGGAACAGGTTCGAGCCCTTGATGCCCCGGGTGAGCGCGTAGGCCACCGCAAAGGCCAGGACGTTTATGGCGATGAGCGATACGACGGCAAAAAGCGCCGTGTACCAGAAGGAATACATGAAGGAGCTGTCAGTCAGCGCCTTGATATAGTTGCCGAGGCCGATGAACTCGGCGTCGGAGGTCGTCCTGAAGGTGCAGAACGACAGATAGAAGCCCTTTGCAAACGGGTAGACGAAGCCTATCAGAAAGGCCGCCAGCGTGGGCAGGAGGAAAACCGGGAACCACTTGCGTATGCTTCCGCTGAGCATATTGCCGTTTACCGCAAGGCTGTGCCTTTTCCTCTTTTTGGTTTCCATTATCCATCCCCTCTTTTGGAAAGGGGCGAGCGGCGGCTGCCGCTCGCCCCTGTTGTGAGCTTGCTTTCCCTTTCAGGGGAGACGCTTACTGATTCGCGTACTGGGTGGCCCAGCCCTGGACGAAGGCGGTGACGACGTCGTCCCAGGAGCCGCCGCCGACGGTGTACTGGGTGAGAGCCGCAACAACGGCCGCACGCCAGGAGTCAACGTTCGGGGTGTAGTTGAAGGCCCAGGTCACGGTGTACTTGCCCTCGGCTATGTACTCGTTGGCGTTGTTGAAGAACACGTTGGAGCTCTCCTTGGCGTTCTTGAAGGGGATGGGGCCGAACTGCTCGGCCATCATCGTGGTGCCCTCATCAGAGGTGACAACCCAGTACATGAAGTCGAGAGTGGCCTGGATGTCCTCCTCAGAGGCCTTGGAGTTGACCGCCCAGCAGTTCTCGGTGCCGCAGCAGAGGCCGGCGTCCTCTTCGCCCTCAACGCCGCAGTAGATGGGGATCATGGCGAGGTTGGCGGGGTCCATGCCGAAGTCCTTGACGAGGGAGTCGTACTCCCAGGAGCCGTTCTGATAGAACACGGCCTTGCCCTCGCCGAACTCGGCCTTGGACTGGTCGCTGGTGGCGGTGGTCAGCTGAGCCGGGGCGGTGTCGCTGTTGGCAACGTAGAGGTCCCAGATCTGCTTGAAGTTGTCGAGGTAGGCGCCGGTGATGGCGGCGGGCTGGCTGGTCACGCCGTCGTCACGGAACTCGTAGTAGAGCGGCATATTGGCCAGGTGGCCGGAGAAGCGCCAGCTGGAGGAGGAGTCGAGGCCGGCGGAGGAGAAGGCCGCGAAGGGCAGCTCGCCCGTGGCGTGACGCGCGGTGATGTCCTCGGCGACGGACTTGAGGCTCTCGAAGTTCGTGATGTCGGAGAGCTCGTAGCCGGCTTCGGCGAGCAGCGCGGTGTTCACGATGATGCCGAAGGCCTCGTAGCAGTAGCCGATGCAGTAGACTTCGCCGTTCTCACCGAAGAGGTTGAAGTCGTCGGTGGTCATCTCCTTGTAGACGGCGCTGTCGGTCAGGTCGTAGCAATAGTCGCCCCAGGTGTCCAGGCCGGCCTGGTTGCCGCACTGGAACAGGGTGGGCATATCGCTCTTGTCCATCTCGGCGGTCAGCGTGGAGCTGTACTCGCCGGAGGCCGCGGTGACGACCTTGACGGGTACGCCGGTCTGCTCAGTGTAGAGCGCGGCGAGCTCCTGCCAGGCGGCGTCGGCCTCGGGCTTGAAGTTGAGGTAGTAGACGCTGCCGGCGGCGCCGTCGGCAGGGGCCTCGCTCGCGGGGGCGTCGGAAGCCGGGGCCTCGGAGGCCGGGGCGTCGCTCGCCGGGGCATCGGCCTCGCCGCAGGCGGCCAGGGCGAAGACCATCACGAGAGCGAGAAGCAGTGCAAGAAACTTCTTCATTCTTTTAACATCTCCTATAAATATTTATTTCCGCGGTTTTTAACCGGAAAATACGAACTTAAACGGCCCTCACGGAGCCGCCGGGCCTGAGCTCGGGCTCCAGCATGATCTGCCGGTTGCCTCCGCGGCCCTCTATCATGTCCATGAGTATGCGGACGCTCTCCGCGCCCATGCGCTCGCCCGGCTGACACAGCGTCGTCAGGGTGGGCCTGATGTACTCCGAAAGCTCCAGACCGTCTATCGCGAGGACGGAACAGTCGCCCGGCACACTCTTTCCCCGGTCCTCCAGGGCCTTTATGGCCGCGATGGCCATCATGTCGGATATCGCGAATAACGCCGTGAACTCCGCGCCGGAATCGAGCAGCCGCTGCGTCGCGGCGTAGGCGTCGTGCATGCCGAAGCTGCCTGCACAGGCTACGAGCTCCGGCTCGGGCTCGAGCCCGAACTCGCGCAGCGCCGTGGTGTAGCCGTGGTAGCGCAGCTCGCTTATGGAGCGGTCATCCGTCTCTGAGACCAGGGCCGCTATCCGCCGGTGTCCCAGCCTGTGCAGCTCGCGCACCGCGCGGCGCGCGGTCTCGAAGTCCTCTATCGAAACTGAGGAATACTCACTCTTCGACAGCGTTCCGAAGCTGTTTGTGAATGAGCAGCAGACGAAGGGGACCGTGATGGTGCCCATGTCCTCCGGAGCGCAGTCCGAGCGCCCTCCCAGAAAGATGAGGCCGCGGAGCTTTTTCTCCCGCTCCATCGCCGCGCCCCGCGCGACCTCGTCCTCGCCTATGTCTATCTGCTGCATCACCATCGTGCAGCCGGCGGCGTCTATCTCCCGCTCGATGGCCTTGATTATGTCTGCAAAAAAGGGGTTCGACACCCCGCGCACCACGAGGCCCACGGCGTCCGAATTCACCCGGACCAGGTCCCGGGCGCTGTTGTTCGGCACATAGTTGCTGCTGCGCACCGCCTCAAGCACCGCGGCCCGGACCGCCGGGCTCACGTCCGGCCTGTCGTTAAGCACGCGCGAGACCGTGCTCACCGAAACCCCGCACTGCCGCGCTATGTCCTTGATAGTCATTCCACACACTCCCCGGGCGGCTGTCAGAAAACGTTCCCGGTAACGTTTCCAGTCTCTTTGCTATCAATTTACCACTTTTGTGCAGAAAGTCAACAACAATACGAGCCGTCCGACACGATTTGTGAAACCTGTTAGATTTGCCCGGAAGGTTTTTGGACGAATGTTCCAGTGCAAGTTTTTTATTCCTTACCTATTGACAAATGAGCGTCATTGTATTAAACTGCAAGGCAGTTAGAGGTATCTAACTTTTTGGTTGCGCTATAGTTAGTCAAAAATAACTGTCTTGGAGTGATAGGGGCATGCTTCCGCTTTCGATGGCCGCGCCGGGCGAGACACAGGCAATATTCAAGATAACCGGAAGGGACGAGGTAAGGCGGCATCTTGCCGAGCTGGGACTTGTGGTAGGCGAGGAGGTCACCGTGATGAACTCGCTTGGCGGCAACCTGATACTTCAGGTCAAGGACAGCCGTATCGCCCTGGACAGGAGTCTGGCAAACAGAATTATGGTAAGGGGGTTTGAAGATGAGAACGCTTAAAGACGCCAAGGTGGGGGAAACGGTCAAGGTCGTGCGCCTGAACGGTGCGGGCCCGCTCAAGCGCCGCATCATGGACATGGGCATCACGAAGGGCGTGGAGGTATACATCCGCAAGGTCGCGCCCCTGGGCGACCCGCTGGAGACCACCGTCCGCGGCTATGAGCTCTCCATCCGCCGCGCGGACGCGGAGATGATAGAGATAGAATAAGCCGCCTTGTCATATCCCGGCCTCAGCGCCGGGCACTTTTGACCGCCTGAGTTAGTCTAAACTATCCGCATGAGAGAGGAGAAAACGCATGAGTGTGAAAATTGCGCTTGCCGGCAACCCGAACTGCGGCAAGACGACGATGTTCAACGACCTGACGGGCTCCAACCAGCGCGTGGGCAACTGGCCCGGCGTCACGGTCGAAAAAAAGGAAGGCCGTCTCAAGGGCCGTCCCGACGTCATAATCCAGGACCTGCCCGGCATATATTCGCTGTCTCCCTACACGCTTGAGGAGGTCGTCGCGAGGAACTATCTCGTCGGCGAGAAGCCGGACGCCATCATCAATATAGTAGACGGCACAAATATAGAGCGAAACCTGTATCTGACCACCCAGCTCATCGAGCTGGGCATCCCCACGGTGGTGGCCGTGAACATGATAGACGTCGTGCGCAAAAACGGCGACGTCATCGACCTCAAGCGCCTCGGCGCGGCGCTGGGCTGCGAGGTCGTGGCGACCTCGGCGCTCAGGGGCGAGGGCTCCAAGGAGGCGGCGGCGCGCGCGGCGAGGATAGCCGCGGAGGGCCGGGAGTTTTCGGCGCCCTCGGTGTTCGAGGGCAGCGTGGAGCACGCCATCGCCCACATCGAGGAGGCCATCGAGGGCCTGGTGGAGCCCCGCTTCCTGCGCTGGTACGCCATAAAGCTCTTCGAGCGGGACGAGAAGGTCATGCAGGAGCTGCACCTCGACGCGGGCCTCGCCTCGCACATCGAGGAGCACATCGCCGACTGCGAAAAGGAGCTCGACGACGACGCGGAGAGCATCATCACGAACCAGCGCTACGCCTACATAGCCCGCGTCGTTGCAAAGGCCGTAAGGAAGAGGCAGACCGGCCGGAAGATGAACGTCTCGGACAAAATTGACCGCGTCGTCACGAACCGCATCCTTGCCCTGCCCATCTTCGTCGCCGTCATGGCCGCGGTGTATTATATCTCCATCGGCAGCGTGGGCGACTGGACAGTGGGCTTCATGAACGACACGCTCTTCGGCGAGTGGATAACGGGCGGGCTCACGACGCTCTTCGAGGGCTGGAACGTTGCGCCCTGGCTCTCCGGCCTCGTCATCGACGGCATAGTTGCCGGCGTCGGCGCGGTGCTTGGCTTTGTGCCGCAGATGCTCATCCTCTTCCTGCTGCTCTCCATTCTTGAGGACGTGGGCTACATGGCGCGCGTGGCCTTCATCATGGACCGCATTTTCCGCAAGTTCGGGCTCTCCGGCAAGAGCTTCATCCCGATGCTCATCGGCTCCGGCTGCGGCGTGCCCGGCGTTATGGCCAGCCGCACCATTGAAAACGAGCGCGACAGGCGTATGACCATAATGACCACCTGCTTCATCCCCTGCGGCGCGAAGATGCCCATCATCGGCATGATAGCAGGCGCATTTTTCAACAACGCCTGGTGGGTCGCAACCAGCGCGTACTTCATCGGCGTGGCGACCATCATCATCTCCGGCATAATCCTCAAGAAGCTCAAGGCTTTTGCGGGCGAGGCGGCCCCCTTCGTCATGGAGCTGCCGCCTTATCACGCCCCGGCGGCGTCCAACGTGCTCCGGGCCACCTGGGAGCGCGGCTGGAGCTTCATAAAGCGCGCGGGCACAGTGATACTGCTCAGCGCCGTCGTCATCTGGTTCCTGCAGGCCTTCGGCGTGACGGAGAGCGGTTTCGGCATGGTTGAGGACAACAACGACTCCCTGCTGGCGGCGATAGGCGGCGCGGTGGCGTTCATCTTCCTGCCGCTGGGCTTCGGCGTGTGGCAGGCGACTGTCGGCGTCGTGGGGGGCCTTGTGGCGAAGGAGAACCTCGTCACCATCATGGCCATCTGCTACGGCGTGAGCGAGGCCAGCGAGACCGGCGAAGAGATCTGGGGCATACTCCAGAGCACCTTCAGCCCGGTGGCGGCTTACAGCTTCATGGTGTTCAACCTCCTGTGCGCCCCCTGCTTCGCGGCCATGGGCGCTATCAAGCGCGAGATGAACAGCCCGAAGTGGACGCTGGCGGCCATAGGCTACATGTGCGGCGCTGCGTACTGCGCGAGCCTGATGATCTACCAGTTCGGCGGGCTCATAACGGGCGAGCTGAGCTTCGGCCTCGGCACCGTCGCGGCAATAGTGGTGCTGGCAGGCGTGCTTTACCTGCTGCTGCGCCGGAACAAGTACGGCGAGTACGGCGAGCGCCTGACCGAGAAGAAGGCGGCCGTCAATGTTTGAGTGGATCGCATCAAACGCCGCGAGCCTCATTGTGGGCCTGGTGGTGCTGGCCGTCCTGGGACTGGCGCTGTGGAAGCTGCTGCGCGACAAAAAGCGCGGCAAAGGCAGCTGCTCCTGCGGCGGAGGCTGCCCGGGCTGCTCCGGCTCCTGCACCCACTGCGGCCATCACTGAGCCGCTTGCCGAGACGGCCAAATGGGGGACCCCGGGCGGGGCCCCCCATTTTTGCGGGCGGCGCCGTCCGCCCGCGGGCGTTCGTGCCGGGTGATCACCGGGCGGAAACCGCCGCGGCGGGAAACAGAAACAAAAAGAGCCGGGACAAATGTCCCGGCTCTAAAGCTGTAGGTTTACGCGGCGGCCTCGACCAGGCGGACGAGGACGGTGGCGCCCATGGCGCGGTTGGCGCTGCCGGCGGGGGCGAACTCGGTGTCGGTCACGCCGGTCATCAGGCCGGCCTCGCCGCAGTAGGCGACGGCGGCGGTGGCCCAGGAGGCGACGGCGTCGGCGTCGGCGTAGGCGAGCTCGGGCTCGGTCACCTCAGCGGCGCCCTTGAACACGGAGTAGTTGTAGAGGATGACGGCCATCTCCTGCCTCGTCATGGTGGCAAGGGGGGCGAAGGCGCTCTCACCGCGGCCGGAGACTATGTTGTTCTGGGAGGCCCAGAGCACGGCCTTGGCATAGTAGGCGGTGTCCTTGCAGTCGGCAAAGACCTCGGAGACGTTGCCCTCGACCTCGGGGGAGCCCTCAAGGCGGTAGAGCATGGTCACGAGCATGGCCCTGTTCATGGCGGTCATGGGCTCGAAGGTGTTGGCGGTGACGCCGTTCATGAGCTCCTGCTCATAGGCGGCCATGACCGCGTCGTAGTACCACTTGCCCTCGACGACGTCGGTGAACACCGGGGCCTTGACGGTGATGCGGCCCTGAGGCTCGCCGTACTTCTCCGCGGTGATGACGCCCTTGAGCTCAGTGGTGATGTAGCTCATGAGGGCCTCGTCCATGGGCACGCCGGTGTCGACGATGTTGGCGGAGGTGGTGAAGGCGTAGTAGGTGTCGCCGCCGGCGGCGGTGAAGTCGTTAGTGACGACGACGTAGGTGGCCTTGGGGTCGAAGTCCTTGCCGTTGACGCTGGTGATGGTCACACGGTTCACGCTCTTCGGGCCGTAGTAGGTGGAGTTGGGGTACTGGTCGCCCTGGTCGTAGGCCTTGGCGGTGTCGATGGTGAACTCTATGCCGGCCACCTGCGGGAAGGCGCCGACGGCCTCGGGGGTGCAGTAGGTGGAAGCCTCAAGGGCCTCGAGCAGGGTCTCGCCGGAGACGGTGACGTAGGCGACGGTGTTGCCGAAGGGCAGGACGGTGTTGATGTCGTTCTTAGTGATGTCGCCCTTGGCGATGCTGGCGCGGATGCCGCCGCCGTTCGTGATGGCGACGACGTTCTCCTTGGCCACGGGCAGGGAGCCGTCCTTGGTGACCTCCCAGAGGAGGGCGTCGGCGATGAGGTCGCCGAGGTTGGTCTCTTCGGTGCGGTTGCCGGGGTCGCGCTCGCCGTTGAGGTCGGCCTCGGTCTTGGCGAACACTTCGCCGTACTCGGCGTCTATCTCGGCCTTGATGGCGGCGGCGCGGTCGGCCACGGCCTTCACGGAGCCCTCATACTTGCTGAGGTCGACGCTGGAGACGGTGATGCCGTCCTTGGTGATGGTGACGACGCCGACGTTGGCGGCGGCGGTGCCGGTGGAGGTGAGCAGGGTGTCGCCAACCTTGCCGGTGCCGTCGGTGGCGGCCTTGACCTCGTCAAGGGTGCTGTGGCTGTGGCCGTCTATGAAGACGTCGATGCCGCTGACCTTGCCGAGCAGGTCGATGGAGCGGTTGGGCTCGCTCTCGTTGTCGATGCCCAGGTGGCCCAGGCAGATGATGTAGTCGCAGCCCGCGTCGGTGAGGGCCTTGACCTGGGCCTCGGCGCAGGCGTAGAGCTCGCTCTCGGCGAGGAAGGTGACGCCCTTTATCTTGGCGGGGTTGGCCTTGGTGGCCGTCTCGGGGGTGGCGAGGCCGAACACGCCGAGCTTGGTGCCGTCGGCGAGCTCAAAGACCTTGCTGGCGTCGAAGGCGGCGGCGCCGTTGAGCTTGATGTTGGCGGCGACAACGCCGAACTCGGCCTTGGCAAAGATGGTCTTGAGGTTGTCCATGCCGTAGTCGAACTCGTGGTTGCCGAGGGTGACGAGGTCGTAGCCGGCGAGGTTCATGAGCTCGACGGCGGTGGCGCCCTGGGACAGGCTGACGCTGGTGGTGCCCTGGATGAAGTCGCCGGCGTCAAAGAGCAGCACTTCCGCGCCCTTGGCCTCATAGTCGGCCTTGAGCGCCGCGACCTTGGCATAGCCGTCTATGGCGCCGTGCACGTCGTTCGTGTGCAGGATGACTATCTGGCCGGCCAGTTCGCCTGCGGTCTCATCCGACGGCTCTGCCGCCGTGGTCTCATCCGCCAGCACGCCCACGCACAGTGAGAATGCCAGCGCGAGGACAAGGAACAGGGATAGCAGCTTTTTCATGTGTACTCTCCTTTTTCTGACAGTATTTCGCATTATGTTCCACCTCAATGAAGGCTAAACCATTATACACCCCTTATACACAATTGAAAATATCCTTAAAGAATTTTTATTGTTAAATCCATATAAAAAACAGGGGGCCGGAAAGCCCCCTGTCTGTTATGCAGCTTTATCTCAGCACCGGCTGGAGCTGGCGGCCCTCCAGTGCGGCGGCGGCGGCCTCGCCCATGCGGGAGAAATCCGCCTGCAGCGAGCTGGGTTTCCCCTGCGGGTCGTCCTGGCCGAAGGGGACGAAGTAATAGTTCTTCCGGTTGAGCAGCGCGGCGATGTTCTCCGCCGAGCCCGAGAGCGCGTCGTTGGTCGAGAGCGCTATGACCACGGGCCGGCCGTTGCGCAGGTGGCTCTTGGCGGCCATCGTCACCGCCGTGTCCGTGAGCCCCGAGGCCAGGCGGGCGAGCGTCGCGCCCGTGCAGGGCGCGATGACCAGCACGTCGAAGAGCTTTTCCGGCCCCACACGCTCGGCCTCCACTATGCTGCGCATGACGCCCTTGCCCGTCAGCGCCTCCAGGCGGGCGATGAAGTCTTCAGCCTTCCCGAAGCGGCTGTCCGTGCAGGCGGCAGTCTCGCTCATGAGGGCGGTGAGGTCCCAGTCGGCCGCCAGCTTCTCCGCCTCTTTCAGGACCTTCTCGTATGTGCAGTAGGAGCCGCAGAGGGCAAGCCCCAGTCTTTTGCGTTCCTTCACGCCTTTTCATCCTCCAAAATGTTGTACACCGCGTCGCGCACGGCCTCGGCCGCCGTCTGGGGCGACCACTTCCCGGGCAGGCCGGGGGCCGTGAGCGCGCGAATGCCAAAGGCGCGCGCCGCCTCGAAGTCCGTGCCTCCGGGCGCGGAGGCGAGGTCGAGTATGAGCGCGTCGGGCTTCATGCCGGCGACGCGCGCCGCCGTGAGCATGGGGGCCGGCACGGTGTTTATGACTATGCCGCAGCCGGGCAGGGCGTCCTGGAGCTCCGGCAGGCCGAGGGCTTCGAGGCCTTCAGCCGCTATCCAGGCCCGGGCGCCCGGACTGCGCGCGCAGACGCAGACCCCGGCCCCCAGGGCGGCGAGCCTGGGCGCGAGAGCGCGAGCCACGTGGCCCCAGCCGGTGACGAGCACGCGGCTGCGCCAGAGCGTGCGCTCCGTCTCGCCGAGCAGGACGCCTATGGCGCCCTCGGCGGTCGCCACGGCGTTTGCCGCCAGCAGCTCCTCCCGCGCGCCGTAGTCGTGCAGGCGCAGGCCGCGGCCCGAGGCCACCGCGCGCGCCTCCGCGCCCGGCATCCCGCCGCAGACCAGCATATCCGGCGCCGCCGCGGCGAAGACCTCGCCCAGACAGTGGCCCTCCCCGGACAGCGGCGCGTTCAAAAGTCCGCTCTTCGCGGACACCGGCATGGGCAGCAGCAGGCAGTCGGCCCCGTCCAGGGCCTCCGCCGCGCTCCGGCAGCGCCGGGCGGGCTCGGGCAGTTCCGCGCGCTCCAGCGCCCAGGTCCGGACGCTGTGGCCGTCCGCCAGCAGCAGCCCGGCCAGCCGGGCCTGACGCCCGTCGCCTCCGCATAAGGCAAAAATCATAAAACTCCACGCCCCTTTCTCAATCTATTCTATGCAATTGCCGCTTGCGGGTGCCGCCGGGATGGTTTATACTTATTTTAAATATATTTTACATACGCCGCAGCCGCGGCGCACAGGGGGCCTGAACGTGAGCTACGCCGACGAAGTCTTCATAAAAAACTGCCGGGACATCCTCGAAAACGGCTTTTGGGACACGGAGCAGCAGGTCCGTCCGCGCTGGGAGGACGACGGCGCGCCCGCGCACACGGTCAAGAAATTCGGCATCGTGAACCGCTACGACCTGCGCGGGGAGTTCCCCATTCTCACGATACGCCGCACCTATTGGAAGAGCGCCATTGACGAGCTGCTCTGGATCTGGCAGAAGAAGTCCAACAACATAAAGGACCTGGGCAGCCACGTCTGGGACCAGTGGGCGGACGAGACGGGCTCCATAGGCAAGGCCTACGGCTACCAGCTGGGCGTGAAGCACAAGTACCCCGAGGGCGAGTTCGACCAGGTGGACCGGGTGCTCTACGATTTGAAGCACAACCCCGCCTCGCGCAGGATACTGACGAACATCTACAACTTTGAGGACCTGCATGAGATGGCGCTCTACCCCTGCGCGTATTCGATGACCTTCAACGTCACAGGCCGGACGCTGAACGCCATATTGAACCAGCGCAGCCAGGATATGCTGGCCGCGAACAACTGGAACGTCTGCCAGTACGCGGCGCTCACCTATATGTTCGCCCAGGTCTCGGGCCTGGAGGCGGGGGAGCTTGTCCACGTCATCGCGGACGCGCACATCTACGACCGGCATGTGCCCATTGTGGAAAAGATAATAAAAAACGAGCCGAAAAAGGCCCCGAAGCTCATAGTGGACGAGAGCGTGGGGGATTTTTACGCCTTCACGAAGAACAGCTTTTCCCTGCCCGGCTACGAGTACACGGAGCTGAACGAGAAGATACCCATAGCGGTGTGAGCCGAGCGGAAAGGAGAGTTTATGGAAGCTATTGTGGCAGTGTATTCGGACTGGGGCATAGGCGCACGCGGCACGCAGCCCATCGTCATCCCCGAGGACAGGCGGCGCTTTGCGCAGCTGACGAAGGGCGCGACTGTGATAGTGGGTCGCCGGACGCTGGCGGACTTCCCCGGCGGCAAGCCGCTGAAGGAGCGGGAGAACCTCGTGATAACGCGGCACGGCGACGACATAGAGGGCGCGCGGGTCATGCGCACCGTCCAGGAAGCCGTGGAGGCCACCAGGGACTGCGGGCGCGTTTTCGTCATCGGCGGCGCGACGGTGTACATGGCGATGTTTCAGTATCTCGACCGCATCCACGTGACCAAGATAGGCGCGCAGCCGAAGTCCGACGCCTATTTCCCCAACCTGGACTCCCTGCCCGACTGGAAATGCACCGCTGAGGAGCCCTTCACCTCCGGCGAATACCAGTGCAGCTTCTGCACCTACGAGCGCGTGGAGTAAGCGCGTCCTGGGAGGAGCTGCGGCTTTGGGGGGCGTTGGAGGAACTCGCCGTTTTGCCCTGCTGGACTTTAGGTTGTGCTGCGATTCCACCCCATTTCTTTGGTCTTGCCCAAAGAAACGGGGTGGAGCCCCAAAGAAAAACGCTTTTGGGTGGTGGCGCCCCCGTGAGGTTTCGGGACCCACCCGCCTCTCCCAC
>UQUO01000051.1 GCA_900544295.1 uncultured Eubacteriales bacterium
AAGCGTTTTTCTTTGGGGCTCCACCCCGTTTCTTTGGGCAAGACCAAAGAAATGGGGTGGAAACAGCAGCACTAACCTAAAGTCCAGCAGGACAAAACGGCGAGTTCCTCCAAACCCACCCCCAGCCTGCTCACGCCAGTTTACAAACAAAGGCGTGCCATTCAGCCTGATGGAGGTGCTCGATGATCTCAAACCCGGCGGCTTCGAGGGCGCGGGAGACTTCGGCCTCTCGGCCGTCTATGATGCCGCTCGTTATGAAGACGCCCTTCTTCGACATGAAACCGGGGACGAGGGGGGCGAGGGGGATTATGACGTCGGAGACGATGTTCGCGAGGACTATGTCGTAGCCCGCGCCCAGCTCGGCGCGCAGGGGGGCGTCGGCCAGGACGTCGCCGGTGTACATCTTGTAGATGCTCTCCCGGATGCCGTTGAGCTTCGCGTTCGCCGCGGCGGATTCGGGGCTTTTGGGGTCCACGTCGCAGCCGGCGCAGTAGGCGCAGCCGAGCACCAGGGCGCCTATGCCCAGGATGCCGCTGCCGCAGCCGAGGTCGAGGACGAACTTCTCAGGCCCCGCGTATTTCTCCAGGGCCTCAAGGCACATGCGGGTCGTGGCGTGGCCGCCGGTGCCGAAGGCGAGGCCGGGGTCCAGCCGGAGGACGAGCCGCTCCGGAGCCTCCGGGATGGGCTCCCAGCTCGGGAGGATGAGCAGCCTTTCGCCTATCTCAATGGGCTTGTAATACTGCTTCCAGCTCTCGGCCCAGTCCTCGTCCGCGACGGTGCGGCACTCGGGCTCAAGGCCGGTGCCGTCCGTGAAGGCGGCGAGCTGCGCGCGGCCCTCCGGCGTGTCCTCAACGTAGAGCTTCACTCGGGAGACGCCGCGGTAGCGCGATTCCAGCTCCTCGTCCACGTAGTCCCAATACTGCCGGTTCTGCTCCAGAAAACGGCGGAAGTCCGCCTCGTCCTCTATGACGAGACCCTCCGCGCCGAGGGCGGTGAGCCTTTCGCAGAGCGCGTCTATGTCCTCGGGACTGCTGCGGAAGGCGGCTTCTATCCATTGCATATGTATCAGCTCCCAAAAAAGCCCCCAAAAATGGGGGCTTTTGATGTGTGTTGTTCTGAAATATCAGTCCTTGTCGTCCGTTATGAGGCCGTAGCCGCCGTTCTTGCGGCGGTAGACGACGGTGAACGCATCGCGCGCCTCGGCATTCCTGAAAACGAAGAACTCATGTTCGAGCAGGTTCATCTGCAGGATGGCCTCCTCGACGGACATGGGCGCGATGTAGAACTTCTTGTTGCGCACGACCTTGAACTCTTCCTCCCCCGCGTCGTCCGAGGGGATCTGGAAGGGTTTGATCTCACGCTCTATCGCACCGTCACGCAGCCTTTTCTCCAGGCGCGTCTTGTTCTTGCGGATCTGCCTCTCGATGCTCGCGACTGCGGAGTCTATGGAGGCATACATGTCGCCGGTCAGCTCGCTCACGCGGTAGAACATTCCGTTGTTCTTGATGGTCACCTCGGCGCGGAAGCGGCCGCGCTCCGTGCTGAAGGTCACGAAGGCCTCGCTCTCCGTCTTGAAAAGCCTGTCGATCTTGCCGATCTTCTTTTCGGCGTAGGCGCGCAGCTCCTCGGAGGCGTCCATCTTCTTTTCCGTAAACGTGAACTTCATTGGTTTCAGCTCCTTCCTGCGTATATGGATATCGCCATATCCATATTAACATACCTGTTCTCTAAAAAGAAGAGGATTTTGTAAATTTTATTCACGAATAGATGGTGCAATCCGGCAGGGCGGAGGAGAGATAGCTTATCTCCAGCGGCGAGATGCCGCAGCCCTTGAGATAGAGCGTGCGCAGGCCCGTCATGCCGTAGAGGGCGGAGGTGTCCGTTATGGGGCAGTTTTCAAGGTCTAGGGTCTGCAGGTTCTTGAGGTCCTTGAGCGCGGAGAGCTCCCAGACGCCGCAGCCGTTCAGGGAGAGGTGCTCAAGGCTGGTGCAGGAGGAGAGCGGGCTCAGGTCGCTCAGGTTGGCGTTGTAGCTCAGGTGCAGCTCACGCAGGTCCTTCATGCCGCCCAGGGCCTCGATCTCTCGCAGGTCGTTGTGCATGAGGCTGAGACTGGTCAGCGCGGTCAGGGTGCGCAGCTCGTCTATGGAGCCGAGGCCGCAGCTGTCGAGCTCCAGCGCCGTCAGCGAGGTCTGGGCGCCGAGGCCCTTGAGGTTCAGATAGGGGTTGTTGTTCAGCAGCAGGGTCTGGAGGGACTTGAAGCGGGATATCTCCTCCAGGCTCTGGACGTTCTGGCCGGAGGCGTCCACGAAGGTGTCCGTCAGGTTGTAGACGCTCTCGCCCAGGCGGACGCCGTAGATCTCCTCGGAGGCGCTGACCTGGCAGGAGGGCAGCTTCTCCTTGAGCGCGTCCACGGCCGCGCCGGTGATGTCGAAGCAGCCCGTGAGGTCCAGCGTCCTGAGCGCCGTCAGCCCTTCGAGGGAGGCGAGGTCCGTGTCCTTTATCGCCGTGTCCCTGAGGCTCAGGCTCGTGAGCTTCGTGAGCCCGGAGAGGACGGAGAGATTTGTGACGGCGCAGCCGTCGAGCTTCAGCTCCGTGAGCTCCGTGAGGCCCGAGAGGGCCGCGAGGTTCGTGACGGCGGACTTCGACAGGTCGAGGTATTGCAGCTTCGTCAGCGCCATGATGGGCGAGAGGCTGGAGACCTTGGTGGAGCCCAGGTCCAGCCTGGCGAGCTCGGGCATATTCACGAGGGCGGAGATGTCGGAGAGCTCCGCGTTGTCCGAGAGGTCCAGGCTCTTGAGCGCCGTGCAGTCCGCAAGGGCCGAGATGTCCGTCACGCCCCGGCCGCTGAGGTCGAGCTCGGTCACGTCGGACTTGAAGTCCACGCCGCCGAGGGAGAGGTCCTTGACCTCCACCGTCGCCTCGTCGGAGAACACCGTGCAGTTCGGCAGCTTTTCCTGGAGCGCCTTCAGCTCAGTGTCCGTGATCTCGCGCTCGCGGATGTCCAGCGTGGTGAGGCCCGGGAGACTGTACAGCGGCTCCAGGCTCTCGACCGGGTTGCCGTTCAGGTAGAGCGTGCGCAGCTCCGAAAGGCCCTTGATGGGGGAGATGTCCCTGATGTCGTTGTCGCTCAGCGAGAGGGAGCGCAGCTTCGTCAGGCCCGAGATGGCGGAGACGTCGGTCAGCCCGCAGTCGTTGAGGGACAGGGCCGTGAGCTCCGTCAGCGTGGAGAGCGTGTCCAGCTCCTCTCCGGAGAGCTGCACGCCGGAGAGCACGAGCGTCTCCGTGTCCTGCGTGACCTCCTTGCCGCCTATGGTCAGGGCCTCGTCCTCGTCACCGCCGGCCTTGTACTCTGCGAGCAGGGCCTCGGCGGCGGAGCCGGAGTTCTTCTTGAGCCAGCTCTCCAGCAGGTAGACGGCGCTGGTGCTGTCCCCGCGCTGATAGTAGCAGCGCGCGAGCAGGACGGCGGCGTCCTCCGTGGCGTCCTCGTCGTAGGCGCGCTGCGCGGCCTCGGCGGCGCTGCCGTAGTCGCCGGCGATGTAGTATTCCATCGCGGAGGAGTAATATTCCTCATATTTGTCCGCCCCCTTGGAGCGGCCCATTAGCAGTATGGCCAGGACGATTATGGCGATGGCCATACAGACCCCGACGCATATGAGGATGATGTTGCGCTTTTCGCGGCTCATGCCGCGCCTTTTGGCGTTTCTCATGTCCGTCACCCCGTTTCTCAGAAGGCCCAGCCGCCGGAGCGGAAGATGGGCAGGCGCTCCCCGGAGGCGGTAAGCCCCGTGATGTCCAGCTCCGCGGAGCCTATCATGAAGTCCTCGTGGACCATGGAGTCGTTGACGCCCATGGCGCGCAGCTCATCGAGGCTGTATTTTTCGTAGTCGCGGATGTTGCTGGAGTAGCCGCGGCCCAGGGCGAGGTGGCAGGCGGCGTTCTCGTCGAAGAGGGTGTTGTAGAAGAGGATGCCGCTCTCGCGGATGGGGCTTTCATACGGCACGAGCGCGCACTCGCCCAGCATGGCCGCGCCCTCGTCCATGCCCACGAGGGTGCGCAGGGCGTCCTCGTTCTTCTCCGCGTGCAGCTCGACGACCCGCCCGCCCTCGAAGCGGAGCCAAAAATCCTCTATGAGCACGCCCTGGACGGCGAGGGGCCGCGTGGCGTGGACGACGCCCTCGGCATCGCCGGCGCGCGGGGTGACGAAGAGCTCCTCGGAGGGGATGTTTGGGTTATACTCCACGCCGTTTACCGGGCAGCGCTCCGCTCCGCCGAGGAAGAGGGCCTCCGGGATGAGGCCGACGCGCAGCTCGGTGCCGTTCGGGTCCCTGTACTCCAGGGCGGTGAGGCCCATGGCGTTGAGGGCCTCGGCGCGGGCCTTGATATCGAGATCGTGCAGGCGCCAGTTCTCCAGGGGGTCGCCCTCCAGGGCGCGGGAGCAGGAGAGGATGGCCTCCCAGAGCCTTTCCACCGCGCGGCCCTTCGGCAGCTCCGGGAAGACCTTCTTGGCCCATTTCTCGCCCGGAACGGCGGCGATGCACCACTGCTCGCGGTTCTCCCGCGCGTCGATGTAGGGCCGCAGCTTCTGGTAGCGGGCCTGCATGCCTGCGGCGTATTTGGCCTGGTCTATGCCCGCCAGGCCGTCCGGGTCCTCGCTCAGGACGACGATGCGGGCGGGCAGCGCCTCCGTCTGCCAGCGCTGCTTTTCCTCCTCCCAGGCCTTGACCTCGCCCAGCTTTTTCGCGCTCTTATACCGGACGGCGAGGCGCGTCAGCGGCTGGTGCCGCCAGTCCACCTCCACCTCCGAGGCCCCGGCCCTGTAGCACTCTGCGGCCAGCAGCTCTATAAACTCCGGCTGCTCCAGCCCCGCTACTATGATGACCGGCTGGCCCTTCTGCACAGCGGCGCCCGTGCGCGCGATGAGCCGGGCGTAGCCTTTCAAAACAGTCTTTTTCATATTTTGCCTCACCTGTGAAGTTGATTATTTAAGGATTAACTATTGTTGATATGCGGGTTTTTGTGTGATATTATGTAGTGTGCTTCTGACGGGGAAAAGGGCGGCCCGTCCGGAGCCATTATAGCATATATCTCCGCCATATGCAAAAATCTCCGCAGAAGCCATCTGCGGGAAAGGAAGTAAAAAATGAAAAACACGGAAAAGACGATGGAAAAGCTCGTGGCCCTGTGCAAGAACAGGGGCTTCATCTACGCCGGGAGCGAGATCTACGGCGGTCTTGCCAACAGCTGGGACTACGGCCCCCTCGGCGCGGAGCTCAAAAACAACGTCAAAAAGGCCTGGTGGAAGAAGTTCGTCCAGGAGAACCCCTATAACGTCGGGCTCGATTCCGCCATCCTCATGAACCCCCAGGTCTGGGTCGCCTCCGGCCACGTCACCACCTTCAACGACCCGCTCATCGACTGCAAGGCCTGCAAGATGCGCCACAGGGCCGACAAGCTCATCGAGGACTGGCTTAAGGAGAACCCCGTCGAGGGCGCGAACGTCGAGGCCATGACGAACGACGAGATGGTCGCCTTCATCCGTGAGCATAATATACCCTGCCCGGGCTGCGGAAAGTCGGATTTTACCGACATCCGCAAATTTAACCTCATGTTCAAGACCCATCAGGGCGTCACCGAGGACTCGGCCAGCGAGGTCTACCTCCGCCCCGAGACGGCGCAGGGCATCTTTGTGAACTTCAAGAGCATTCAGCGTACCACCCGGCGGAAGATCCCCTTCGGCGTCTGCCAGATAGGCAAGAGCTTCCGCAACGAGATAACCCCGGGCAACTTCACCTTCCGCACCCGCGAGTTCGAGCAGATGGAGCTGGAGTTCTTCTGCGAGCCCGGCACGGACCTTGAGTGGTTCAGCTATTGGCGCGGCTTCTGCCGCGACTGGCTGGTCGGCCTCGGCATGAAGGAGGAGAACCTCCGCCTGCGCGACCACGAGAAGGAGGAGCTCTCCTTCTACTCCAAAGCGACGACGGACTTCGAGTATTTGTTCCCCTTCGGCTGGGGCGAGCTCTGGGGCGTCGCGGACAGGACGGACTACGACCTCACCCAGCACCAGACCCACTCCGGCCAGGACCTCAGCTACTTCGACCAGGAGAAGAACGAGCGCTACGTCCCCTACGTCGTGGAGCCCTCCCTGGGCGCGGACCGCGTGACCCTCGCCTTCCTCGCGGACGCCTACGACGAGGAGGTCGTGGACGCGGCGAAGAACGACACCCGCGTCGTCCTGCACCTGCACCCGGCCCTCGCGCCCATGAAGGTCGCCGTGCTGCCCCTCTCGAAGAAGGAAGTCCTCGCCGGCCCGGCCAGGGAGCTCTACGCCGAGCTCTCCAAGCACTTTATGTGCGACTACGACGACACCGGCTCCATAGGCAAGCGCTACCGCCGCCAGGACGAGATCGGCACGCCCTTCTGCGTGACGCTGGACTTCACGACGGTCGGCGACGCCGAGACCCCCGCGGACAACTGCGTCACCGTCCGCGAGCGCGACAGCATGCAGCAGGTGCGCCTGCCCATCTCCGAGCTCGTTTCCTACCTGAGCGAGAGGCTCGCCTACTGAGGCACAGGCCATGAAATTTCCCGGCGCACGGCGCGGCCCGGCCCCTGAGAGGGCGCTCTCCCTCTCCGCGGCCGCGGCCTTCGCCGCCGGCTGGCTGCTCGCGGCGGCCTCGGAGCTCATAACGACGCAGAGCTTCGGGGACGCTGCGGCGCTGCTTTTCGGCTTTTCGCCCCGGGCCGTCGCCACGGCGGTCTTCCTGGGGCTGCTCATCTGCGCGCTCGGCTTTCTCAGCCGCAGCCTCTTCGCGGGCGGGCTCATAGTCACGCTCTCCGCGGCGGGGCTCTCCTTCGCCAACTACTACAAGATGCTCATAACCTCCACGCCGCTCTACGTGCAGGACATCCGCCTCATCACCCAGGTGGGAGGCATCATGGAGCTGAACGAGGCCTCTATGAAATTTTCGATCGAGAGCGCGGCGGCCGCCGCCGTCATGCTGCTTGTGCTCGCGGGGCTCTTTTTCGCCTCGCGGCGCTTCCGGCCCCGGCTGCGGGCGGGGCTCATATCCGGGCTCGTCTCGGTCATACTGTTCCTGTCGCTCTTCTGCCTGCCTGCTTCGGCGGAGGCCTGGCTCTACGCGCCCCTCGGCTCCGGCCGGGAGACCTCGCAGGAGACGCAGGCGGCCCACAACGGGCGCTGCGGCGTGCTGCTCGGGCTCTGGCGTTCCGTCGTGCTCGGCGGGGAGGAGGAGCTGGTGCCCGAGCCGGACGAGGAGGAGCTCATGCTCCAGAACGCCCGGGCGTGGATCGAGGCCCTGCCGGAGACGGAAACGGGCGAGAAGCCCAGCGTCATCTTCGTTTTGGGCGAGTCCTTCTTCGACGTTACGGGCCTGCCGGGCGTCGAGTACGCAGGGGACCCCGTGGCGGATTTCCACCGCGTCTGCGCCGAGGGCGTCTCCGGCAGGTTCTACACCCACACCCTGGGCTACGGCACGGAGAACATCGAGCTTGAGATACTCACCGGCATCAACACCCGCTTTTTCAGCTTCGACGACATGATCTACGGCTGGGAGCAGGAGAAGCTCCTGACCTATCCCAGCCTGCCGCAGCTCTTCTCCGACGCGGGCTACTACACGGCCTACCTCCACACCTTCAACGACGGCATCTACGAGCGTGCGGGGCTCTACACCGCCCTGGGCTTCCAGGACATGTTCTTCTCCGGCGACTTCGACGCCATAGACCCCGAGGCCGCCGCGGCCGCGGACTACTGGGCCTACATGCAGGGCAAGCTCTCCGGAGATTTCTACTCCGACGAGTACCTCGCCCAGCTCACGGCCATGCTCTTCGAGCAGAAGGTCTCCGAGAGCCCGGTCTTCCTCTGGGCCGTGACCATGGAGAACCACACGCCCTTCTACGCGGAGAAGTACCCGAGCTACGACTTCCCCTTTGAGTCGGAGCTCTCGGACGAGGCCGTGGGCGTGCTCAACTCCGTCACGCAGGGCGCTGCCAACTGCTCCGAGGCCCTGGGCCAGCTCGTGGACTACCTCTCCGGGCGGGAGGAGCCGGTCATACTCGTGTTCTTCGGCGACCACAGGCCCGGCACGCCGCTGGAGAGCGGCGGCACGGTCTACTCCGAGCTTGGCATCTGCCCCGAGAACGTGGCGGACTGGGAGCTGGAGGACTACGCCGAGCTCTATTCCACGGATTACGTCATTTGGTCGAACTACCCCGAGCTGCTCCCGGCGGAGCCGGGCAGCCGGGTAAACAGCGCCTCGACCCTCCTGGGCCTTGAAGCCCTGCAGGCGGCGGGCATTGAGCTCGACGAATACTGGAGCATGTGCGCCGTTGTGGACACGATATCCGACGGCTGGACCTGGAACTTCTTCGTTCCCCAGGGCGGCGAACCCTGCTTCTCGCCCTTCGCGGGCCTGGACGAGGACGGACTCGACATCATCCGCGCCATGCGGGTCTTTATGAACAGTACATTCTACGGCACGGACGGCCCGGGCTTTGGGGACATCTTCGCCGATACAGAAAGGGATACGGATACAGAATGAAAGACGGTTTTATCAAAGCAGCAGCCGCCGCACCCGAGCTGCGCGTGGCGGACCCCAAGTACAACACGGAGAAGATAGTCGAATGTATCGAAGAGGCGAAGGCCGCGGGAGTCAAGGTCCTCGTCTTTCCCGAGCTGGCCCTGACAGGCGCGACCTGCGGCCACCTCTACTACCAGCGCTATCTGCTCGACGCGGCGCTGGAGGGCCTCGGGAGGGTCGCCGCCGCTACGGCGGAGGGCGACATGCTCGCCATCGTCGGCCTGCCGCTGCGCGCGAACGGGGCGGTGTACAGCGCGGCGGCCGTCGTGAGCCGGGGCGAAGTCCTGGGCTTCACGGCGCGGCGCAATGTGCGCGGCACGCCCTTTGCCAGCCTTGCGCCCGGGGAGTTCATAGACAACGTCCTCGGCTTTGACAACTACTGCAGCCTAGGGGACGAGACGCTCTTCTGCGCGGACTCGATGGATGAGCTCGCCGTCGGCGTCCAGTTCGCCGCCGACAGGCGCCTGCCCCTGCCGCCGACGGCCGCAATGTGCGCCGCGGGCGCCACGGTAGTCTGCGAGCTCTCGGACGAGCCCATGAGCGTGCAGTCCGCCTTCGAGACGAGGCGGGCGCTTGAGAACGAGACTAAGCGCCTGCACTACGGCACGGTCTATGCCGCGCCCGGCTCCGGCGAGAGCACGACGGACAAGAGCTATTCCGGCCTCTGCCTCGTCGTGGACGACGGCGAGACCCTCTCCGAGTGCGAGCAGGGCTCCGGCATGGCCGTGAGCGAGATAGACGTCCAGAACCTCAGCGGCGCGCGCCTGCGCGAGGCCACCTTCGCCAGCTTGCCCGCCGCCCCCGTCGCCCGCTACTCCTGGGGGCTGGAGAGCGCCGAGACAAAAATCACCCGCCGGATAAAGCGCGAGCCCTTCGTCCCCGACGAGGGCATAGCCGAATTTGCCGCGCGCTGCCTCGACATCCAGGCCACGGGCCTCATAAAGCGCATGGAGTACACGAACTGCTGGCGTCCCGTCATCGGCGTCTCCGGCGGCGTGGATTCCACCCTCGTCATGCTCGCCTGCGCCCACGCCATGGACAGGGTCGGGCTGCCGAGGCAGAACATCGTCGCCGTCACCATGCCCTGCTTCGGCACGACGGACCGCACCAAGAACAACGCCGTCACCATAGCCGAGCGCCTGGGCGCGGAGCTGAGGATAATCCCCATCGGCGAGAGCGTCAAAAAGCACTTCGAGACCATAGGCCACGACTTCGACGACCACAGCGTCGTCTTCGAGAACGCCCAGGCCCGCGAGCGCACGATGGTGCTGCTCGACATCGCCAACAAGGTGAACGGCCTCGACGTCGGCACGAAGGACCTCTCCGAGCAGGCCGACGGCTGGTGCACCTACAACGGCGACCAGATCTCCAACTACGACATAAACGCCGGCCTCACCAAGACCATGGTCCGCGCCGTCGTGAAGCACATAGCGGACACCTGCGAGGACGCGGAGCTCGCCGCCGCCCTGCACGACATCTGGGACACGCCCGTGACGCCGGAGCTGCTGCCCATAGGCGACGAGGGCGAGCTGCTCCAGAAGAGCGAGGACAGCGTCGGCCCCTACATCCTGCAGGACTTCTTCCTCTGGCACATGGTCATGCGCGGCGGCTCCCCGGAGAAGGTGCTGCGCCTGGCCGAGATCGCCTTCGAGGGCGAGTTCACCAGGGCGGAGCTCATCCACTGGCTGCGCAGCTACTGCCGCCGCTTCTTCGTGCAGCAGTTCAAGCGCAGCGCCTCGGCCGACGGCCCGGCGGTCATGGGATTCACCCTCTCCCCGCGCGACGGGCACAAGATGCCCTCCGACGCCTCGAACGCCCTCTGGCTGGAGGCCGTGGAGAATTTGGAATAAAAACCCGATATTTCACAGAAAAAAGCGCCCTCGCGGCGCTTTTTTCGCACCAAATTTTTATTTTGCTTGCATTTTCCCGCGGCTGTTATATAATGAGCCTGCGCTATATCCGGGCTGGACCTGGAACAGCAGCAGGAGGTAATTTAATATGTCCAACAGCACTGAAAAGACCAGACGCCTTGTGGGTATGTCCATATTCACGGCTCTGGTCATCGTTTTGCAGCTTGTCGCCACCTTCGTGAAGATAGGCACCTTCCCCGTCACGCTGACGCTGGTGCCGGTCGTCATCGGCGCGGCGCTCTACGGCGCGGGCGTGGGGGCCTGGCTGGGCTTTGTGTTCGGCGCGGTGGTGCTTGTCGCCTGCATCGCGGGCGCGGACCAGGGCGGGGCCATACTCTGGAACCTGAACCCCCTTGTCACCGCGGCACTCTGCCTCGTGAAGGGCGCGGCCGCGGGCTGGGTCGCCGGCCTCGCGTTCAAGGCCCTGGAGAAGAAGGCGCCTACAGCCGGCGTCATCTGCGCCGCCATCGCGAGCCCCGTCGTGAACACCGGCATTTTCTGCGCCGGGCTCTTCGCCTTCTTCACCGACACCTTCAACGAGTGGATGGCGGGCTGGGCGGCCCAGACCGGGAACGCCGCCAATCCCATCCTCTACATCTTCCTCAGCCTTGTGGGCGTGAACTTCCTCATAGAGATGGGCATCAATCTCGTGCTTTCCCCGATCATCGAGCGCATCATCCGGCTGCGCAAGAAGGGAGTAGTCTGACATGATCCTGGCGGTGGACGCGGGCAACAGCGCCGTCACCCTCGGCTGCGTCGAGGGCCGGGATATACTGAACCTCGCGAGGCTTGAGACCAGCCCGGGCCGGAGCGCGGACGAATACGCCGTGCTCATGGAGCGGGTGCTCGCCCTGCGCGGCGTGAAGCTGCGCGAGTTCGAAGGCGCGGCCATCGCCTCCGTCGTTCCGCCGCTGACCGAGATCCTGCGCGAGGCCGTGAAGCTCGTCACAGGTCACGACGCCCTCGTCGTAGGCGCGGGCGTGAAGACCGGCCTCAACATAGGCATAGACGACCCCTCGCAGATGGGCGCGGACCTCGTCGCCGGGGCCGTGGCGGCCCTCGACGCGCACGAGCCGCCCGTCATCATCATCGACATGGGCACGGCCACGACCATCACCGTCATCGGCCCGAACTCGCGTCTGCTGGGCGGCGCCATCCTGCCCGGCGCGGCGGTCTCGCTGGAGGCGCTCTCGGGCGCGGCCTCGCTGCTGCCGCGGATCTCGCTGGACGCCCCGAAGCGTGCCATCGGCTCCGGCACCGTCGAGTGCATGAAGTCCGGCGCGGTCTTCGGCGCGGCCTGCGCCATCGACGGCATGATAGAGCGCATGGAGGCCGAGCTGGGCGGCAGCGCCGCCCTCGTCGCCACCGGCGGCCTGGCGGGGCGGATCATACCCTATTGCAGGCACGACATCGAGATCGACGACTACATGCTACTGCGCGGGCTCTCCCTCATCTGGGAGCGCAACCGCCGCGAAAAACGCCGAGAGGCGAGACAAACCCCCAGGGCATAAGATGCAGAAGGGGGGCGGAGGGCCGAGGCCCGCCGCCCCCTTTTTATGCAACTGGGGGTATTTTCATATGGTCTCATGGTTCCTGGCCCTGCCGCACACGGCGCAGGCGCTCCTGGCGACGCTCTTCACCTGGGGCGTCACGGCGCTGGGCGCGGGGCTGGTGTTCTTTTTCAGGACGATGAACAAAAACGCGCTGGACGCCATGCTCGGCTTCGCTGCGGGGGTCATGACGGCGGCCTCCTTCTGGAGCCTGCTTTCGCCGGCCATAGAGCTCGCTGGCAGTCTGGGCATGAACGTCTGGGCCACGGCGCTTCTGGGCTTTCTCGGCGGGGGCGCGCTGCTCTTCCTGGGCGACCGGCTCTGGGAGCGCATGGAGCGCCGGGCGGGGCGCGAAGGCGCTTCCAGCCGCCGCCGTGCGCTGATGCTCATGTCGAGCATCACGCTGCACAACATACCCGAGGGCCTCTCCGTGGGTGTGGCCTTCGGCTCCCTGGCCTACGGCCTGGGCGGCGCAACGCCCGCCGCGGCCTGCCTCCTGGCCCTGGGCATAGGCATCCAGAACCTGCCCGAGGGCACGGCGGTCAGCGTCCCGCTCCGGCGCGAGGGCATGAGCCGGGGCCGGGCCTTCTTCCTGGGCCAGCTGAGCGGAATCGTCGAGCCGATATCCGGCGTCCTAGGCGCGCTGCTGGTGCTGAAGGTGCGGCTGCTGCTGCCATACATGCTCGCCTTCGCCGCGGGCGCCATGATCTACGTCGTCGTCGAGGAGCTCATACCCGAGAGCCAGACGAACGAGCGCAAGGACGTCATGGCCCTCTTCACCCTCATCGGCTTTTCCGTCATGATGGTCCTCGACGTGGCGCTGGGATAAAACTGTTTTACAAAACCTCCGGCTGTGGTATCATTGTGCCTATACCACAGCCGGAGGTGCTTTTTTATGGAAGCCAAACAGGCGCCCGTCATGGGCAGGAAGCTCTTTCTGTATGTAACGGCCTTCTTCTCGGGCATGTCGGTCATGGCCATAGAGCTGGGGGCGAGCCGCCTGCTCGCGCCCTATTTCTCGTCCTCGCAGATAGTCTGGACGGTCATCATCGGCACCATTATGATAGCCATGGCCATAGGCAATGTATGGGGCGGGCGCGCCGCGGACAAAAACCCGGACCCCGTGCGGCTCTACCGGAGGCTGCTCCTGACCGCCGTGTGGACGGCGGCCATACCCTTCGCGGGACGCTACGTCATCGCGGGTGTCTCGGGCCTCTTGGCGCTCTTCGTGAAGCACAACTTCCTCGTCTGGGCCTCGCTGGGCAGCTGCTTTGCGCTCTTCGTCGTGCCGCTCATGCTGCTCGGCACCGTCACGCCCTCGCTCATGAAATACGCCACCGAGAGCCTGGACGACAACGGCCGCACCGTCGGCGAGCTGGAGGCCCTGGGCACCATTGGCAGCATCATCGGCACCTTCCTGCCCACCTTCGTCACCATCCCCGCCGTCGGCACGGCGCGGACCTTCCTCATCTTCGCGGCCATCCTCGCCGTCATCAGCCTCGGCTTCTTCGTCTCGCGCAAAAAGTGGATAGCGCGAAGCGCGGTCCTGGCGGCGGTCATCACGGCGCTGGTGTTCATGCCCTTCAGCTACAGCTTCGCCTTCTGGGAGGATGACCTCGCCGTAGAGGACGAGTCCATCTACAACTACCTCCAGGTCAAGGAGACGGATGAGAGCGTCGTCCTCTCCACGAATGTCGCCTTCGGCGTGCAGAGCATCATGATGAAGGGCGGCGGACTCACGGGTATGTACTACGACTACGCCCTTGCCGCGCCCATGATGGCGGAAGACTGCCGGGACGTGCTCATCCTCGGCCTCGGCACCGGAACCTTCGCTACCCAGTGCCTCAAATACTTCCCTGGCTGCTCCGTCACGGGCGTGGAGATAGACGAGAAGATAGTCGCGCTCTCGCGGGAGTATTTCGGCCTGCCGGAGGAGGTCGAGGCCGTCGTGGGCGACGGGCGGGCCTACCTCACGGACAGCGGCATGTACGACGTCATCATGGTGGACGCCTATCAGGACATCACGATACCCTTCCAGATGTCGAGCGTGGAGTTCTTCACCGAGGTGCGCGAGCACCTGGAGCCCGGCGGGGTCATGGTGGTGAACATGAGCATGCGCTCCGAGTCCGAGGGCTCCATGAACGAGTATCTGATGGACACCATCGCGTCCGTGTTCCCGTACTGCGCCACGGTGAAGGTCAGCGGCGGCTCGAACCTGGAGCTGTTCGCCACGGCGGACGAGGGCGGCTTTGAGCGGCTCTCCGGACGCATCGACGCGCTGGGGGATGACCCGCTGAACGCGATCATGGGCCGCGTCGAGGCTGGGCTCGTCCCGGTCGAGGGCGGCGAGCTCATACTCACGGACGACAAGGCGCCCGTGGAGCTTCTCGGCATGAGGGTGCTCGACGAGATGATCTCCTCCGAGCTTGAAACGCTCAGGGGGCAGATAAAGGAGAACGGGATCATGAGCCTGCTGGGGTAGAGCATTATATAAAACGCCGCTGGACGCGAGAGGGCCCTGAGTACGTCTGTAGGGGCGGGGGATCACCGCGGGCGTTATGGCGTCGCAACAGCCCTGTAGGGGACGGCGTCCTCGACGTCCCGCTGCTGCGGTCTCCGCCGACCCCGCCACGTTCCGCCGGCTCCCGCCCGGGCGTCGGATGATCTCGCAGCATATCACGTGGCACACGGGCCGTCTCCCACCCGCCGTAGGGGTCGGCGTCCTCGACGACCCTTTCCTTCGTCCACCGCCGGCCCCACGGCGGAGCGCAGGGGCTGCGGGCGGCGGAGGCCGCCCGCAAAGGGGGGACCCCCGGCGAGGGTCCCCCCTTTACCCCCTCCTGCGCTTTGTGAGCA
>UQUO01000052.1 GCA_900544295.1 uncultured Eubacteriales bacterium
AAGCGTTTTTCTTTGGGGCTCCACCCCGTTTCTTTGGGCAAGACCAAAGAAATGGGGTGGAATATGCAGCACAACCTATAGTCCAGCAGGACAAAACGGCGAGTTCCTCCCAGCCAAGCCCCCACCCCCGGGCGGGGATGGAACCCCGCCCCTACAGTGGGGCAAACGCGAGTTCCGCCAAACCTCAACCCCCGGCCCCGCCGCTCAGACCTCCGGCAGACTGGCAAACGCGCGCTCCAGCTCCTCGTCAGTGGGGATATAATCACTCATCTCCCCGTCGTTAAAACGCTGATACGCCGTCATGTCGAAATAGCCCGTGCCGGTCAGGCCGAAGAGGATGGTCTTCTCCTCGCCCGTCTCCTTGCACTTGAGGGCCTCGTCAATGGCAACGCGGATGGCGTGGCTCGACTCCGGCGCGGGCAGGATGCCCTCCGTGCGGGCAAACACCGTCGCCGCCTCGAACACCTGCGTCTGCCCCACGGCCCGCGCCTCCATATAGCCGTCGTGGTACAGCTGCGAGAGCACCGGGCTCATGCCGTGATACCTCAGCCCGCCCGCGTGGCTCGGGGACGGGATGAAGCCGCTGCCCAGGGTGTACATCTTCGCCAGCGGGCAGACCTTGCCCGTGTCGCAGAAGTCATAGGCAAAGCGGCCCCGCGTCAGGCTCGGGCAGGAGGCCGGCTCCACCGCGATGAAGCGGTAATCCCGCTCCCCGCGCAGCTTCTCGCCCATGAAGGGGCTGATGAGCCCGCCCAGGTTCGAGCCGCCGCCCGCGCAGCCGATGATGACGTCCGGCACCACGCCGTATTTGTCCAGCGCCGTTTTCGCCTCCAGGCCGATTATCGACTGGTGCAGCAGCACCTGGTTGAGCACGCTGCCCAGCACGTAGCGGTAGCCCTCGCGGGAGGCGGCGGCCTCGACCGCCTCGGAAATCGCGCAGCCGAGAGAACCCGTCGTCCCCGGGTGCTCCGCGAGTATCCTCCGGCCTGCCTCAGTGTCCATAGAGGGGCTGGGCGTCACGGAGGCGCCGTAGGTGCGCATCACCTCGCGGCGGAAGGGCTTCTGCTCATAGCTGCACTTTACCATGTACACCCGGCAGTCCAGGCCCAGGTACGCGCAGGCCATCGACAAGGCCGTGCCCCACTGGCCGGCGCCCGTCTCCGTCGTGACGCCGCGCAGGCCCTGGTTCTTCGCGTAATACGCCTGCGCCACGGCCGAGTTCAGCTTGTGCGAGCCAGAGGTGTTGTTGCCCTCGAACTTGTAGTAAATGTGCGCCGGGGTGTCCAGCTTCTCCTCCAGGCAGTAGGCGCGGACCAGCGGCGAGGGGCGGTACATCTTGTAGAAGTCGCGGATGTCCTGCGGGATGGGGATCTCCGCCGTCTCGTCGTCCAGCTCCTGGCGGATGAGCTCGTCGCAGAACACGCCGCGCAGGTCCTCAAAGCCCATGGGCTTGCCGGTCGCGGGGTCCAGCAGGGGCGCGGGCTTCACCTTCATGTCGGCGCGGACGTTGTACCACGCCCGGGGCATCTCCTCTTCACTCAGGTAAATTTTGTACGGGATCTTGGCTTCGGACATGGTGATATCCTCCTTTTTAGAATAAAAAAAGTCCCAAATGACCAATAACGGTCATTTGGGACAGATAAACAAGATCTGCGGTGCCACCCAAATTGCGGAGGCTTGCCCCCGCCGGCTCTGCCCGCGCCATCACGCGGCGGCGCTGTAACGGGCGCACACCCGGGAGTTAGCTTCGCTCCCCTCCTGAGTCCATTCACCGGCATCCGAAGCTGCGGCGCTCGCAGCAGATGCGCCGCTCTCTGAAAGCCCTGATATCCGGCTACTCTTCTCAGTCACAGGTTTCCTCCCTGACAAAATAACACCGCCCTGTGCATTTGTCAAGCGAGAATTTTTATTCATCCACCTCGGGCATCAGCTCCCGGGACATGATGGCCAGCATCTCCGCGACCCGATCCAGCTCCTGCGCCGGGAATCGCTCCCGCATGCGCTCCATGACAGTCGAGACGTAGTCGCGCATCATGCCGATGTAGCCGTAATACTTCTCGGAGAGCACCAGGTAGTACTCGCGCTTGTCCGGGCCGGAGCGCTCCTTGCGCAGGTAGCCCTTGTTTATGAGACTCGCGACCTTGTAGGTGGCGTTCGACTGCGAGATGTTCAAAAACTCCGCAAACTTGCCTATGGTGGGCCGCCCCAGCTGGTTTATGACTTCGAGCGAAAAGACCTCCATCGCCGTGAGCGAGCCCTCCCGCTCCTTCACCTGGGAGAACACCTTGCGATAAAAGCTGAACTTGAACTTGTCATAAACCTCAAGGAAGTTGGCCTCCAGTGCGTCTTTCCGAACTTTCTCCATCAGCGATAGAGCACCAGCGCGACGTACTCCAGCGGCTCGTCCCGGAGGTTCTTCAGGCTGTGGCCCTCGCCGTCGCCGGTGAAGCAGACGTCGCCTGCGCGCACCGTCGTGACCGTGCCGTTGTCGTTGAACTCGCCCTCGCCGGAGAGGATGAGGAAGGTCTCCCCGTCGCCCTCGTGGATGTGCCAGCCGATCTCGCAGCTTTTCTCCAGCCGGCCGACATTGAAGATGCGGCCCTTGCCGTACATGCCCTCCGCAGGCAGTATGACCCGGTTCACGACCCGGCCCTCGCCGCCCTTGAAGTTCTCCATCACCAGGACCTGCCTGTCCTCGTTTCTTGTGACCATCTTTCCTTCTCCTCTCCTTTATTCTCCGCAGAGCTCCGCTATCGCCAGAGCAAAAATCTTGCATGCAGTCAGCGAATCGCGTATATTTATGCGCTCGTTCGCCCCGTGCAGGTTGGAGGCGAAGTCCGGCATGCCCGCGCCGAAGGCCACGCCGCCCTCGATGTCGTGGACATAGGTGCCGCCGCCGGTGGCGAGGCATTCGCCCTTCCGGCCCGTATAGGCCTCGTAGCAGCCCAGCAGCGTGGAGACGAACTCGCCCTCCGCCGGGGTGTGGTGCGCCGGGGCCATGCCGCCCTCGACCGTGAAGCCGAGGCCGCCGAGCTTCGCCTCAAAGGGCGCGCGGCAGTTTCCTTCGTCCGCGCAGATGGGCACGCGGCCGTCGAGCCGGGCCTCTAACCCGCAGGCGCCCAGGCTCAGCAGGTCGAAAGAGAGCGTGAGCTCACCCGAGAGCCCGTCCTTCTGCGCAATGCCGCAGGCCTCGCCGCGCCAATCCCCGTGCGGGAAGGCCGCGGCCAGGGCGCGGACGGCGCGGGTGGACTCACAGTCTGCCAGTGGCAGGCTGCTCAGGACCTCCAGCAGTGCGGTTATCCCGTTCACGCCCTCCCAGGGGGAGGCGGCGTGCGCCTGGCGGCCGTGGACGGAGAGCTCCGCCCCGCCCTTCATGTCGCAGGCGGAGAGCACGACGCCGCAGCGCGAGGCCGCCGCGCCGCCGTATTTGAGCACCTCCGCGGCGTCCAGCCCCAGCACCGACGCCCGCGCGTCCGAGGGCAGGACGTTTATCCTGAAGCCGCCGTCTATGGACGCGACGCGCGGCAGGACCTCCTCATCCGCCCAGGCCCGGGTGACGACGGGTCGGTACATGCCCTTTTCGACGTTGTAGACCGGAAAGCCCGTGTCCGGCGTGAAGGTGTTCGGCGCGGGCGCGTGCTCGGAGTAGTAGTAGGGCAGGTCGGCGGAGCCGGACTCCTCGTCCGTGCCCATGATGAGGCGGCAGCCGTGCCGGAGCGGCAGGCCCAGCTCCCGCACGCAGCGCATGGCGAACAGGGCCATGACTATGGGGCCCTTGTCGTCATCCGTGCCGCGGCCGTAGAGGCAGCCGTCGCCCTTGAGGACGGCCTCGTAGGGCGGGGTGTCCCAGCCCGCGCCCTCGGCAACCACGTCGAGGTGGCCGAGTATGTCCACCCGCGCGGGCAGGGCGTTCATATCCGCCGTGCCGACGGCCCCGCCGTAGAGCGCGGTCGCAAAGCCGTATTCAGAGCAGAGGGTAAGGGCCTCGTCCAGCGCGGCGCGCGGGCCGGGGCCGAAAGGCGCGTCCGGCCCGGGCTCGCCCCGGACGCTCTTTACGGCTACCAGGCGGCCGATGTCGCGTATAAGCTCCGCTTCGTGGGCGTCCACCCACTGCGAGATGCGTTCCTGCAATGTCATTGTATCAGCTCCTCAGTGTATTTTTCGGCTTCGGCGATGATGTGCTCCACGCTGTCGCCCACGTGGAACTCGCCGTTTTCGTAGAGTATGCGCCCGCCGACCATGGTCAGGCGCACACAGTCCTTCGAGCCGCTGTAGACCAGATTCTGCGCCGGGGCCAGCAGGGGCCGCATGCTTGGGCGCTTGAGGTCGATGACCGCGAGGTCGGCCGCCTTGCCGGGGGCGAGGCTGTCGCAGTCGGGCAGGCCCATCGCGCGCGCGCCGGCGCTGCAGGCGGCGTAGAGCAGGTCCCCGGCCGGGCAGGCCGCGGCGTCCTCGCGGCGGAGCTTTTGCAGCACGCAGGCGAGGTACATCTCGCGGAACATATCCAGGGCGTTGTTGGAGGAAGCCCCGTCCGTGCCGAGGGCGAGGTTTATGCCCCTGTCCAGAAACTCGCACAGGGGCGCGACGCCGCTGGCGAGCTTGGCGTTGGAGGCGGGGCAGCTGACGGCCCAGAGGCCGCGGTCCTTGAAGACCTGCATGTCGCCCTCGTCGAACCAGACGCAGTGGAAGCCGCCCCCGCCGTAGTCAAAGAGGCCGAGGCTGTCAAAGTAGCGCGTGGGGCTCATGCCGTGGCGCTCTATGCAGCCGTCGTACTCGGTTTTCGTCTCGCTGTTGTGGGCCCAGACCTCGGCCTTGTAGTCGTGGGCGAGGCCGGAGATATAGCGCAGCAGCTCTTCGCTCGCGGTGTACTCGGCGTGGAAGCCGAGGCGGTAGCCCACGAGGGGGCCCATGGAGTTGTATTTTTCAAAGTCGCGCCGGGCAACGCTCCAGTCGTCGCCCGCGGAGAGCGCACCGCAGAGGACGGAGCGGAAACCGCTGTCGATGACGGCGCGGACATAGGCGTCGCGGTGGAAGTACATGTCGAAGGCCGCGGTCACGCCGCCGGAGAGCAGTTCAAGGATGGCGAGGCGGGTCAGGGCGTAGATGGCGTCGGGGTGGAGCCTGGCCTCGCGGGGGAAGACCTGCTGAAAGAGCCAGTCGTGCAGGGGCAGCCCGTCGGCAAAGGAGCGCAGGAAGACCATGGGATTGTGCGTGTGCGCGTTCTTGAAGCCGGGGATGACGAGGTCGCCGCCGAGGTCGAGCTCGCGCTCGAAATGCGGAGCGTCCTGCCGCGCGCATCCGACATAGGAAATGCGCTCCCCGTCGGTCCAGAGCTCGCCGTTGAGAATGGAGCAGTCCCCCGGACTGAGCATGGGCATGATGCGGGCGTTATAGAGTCTCAGCATAGTTTCCGCCTCCTGTGCAGCAATATATCTTCATATCAGATTATCACCCCCGGGGCGGGGCTGTCAATTGCAAAAGCGGGCGCGCTGTGGTAAGATGGCGCGGAAAGGGGCTGAGAAAATGACGGCAAAGGAGTTTATGGACTTCCTTCACATACTGGAGCGGATGAAGTGCAACACGCGGCACGGCTGGACGAGCACGGGGCGGCGTGAATCGGTTGCGGAGCACAGCTACCGGCTGTGCGCGATGGCCTTTCTGCTGCGCGACGAGTTCCCGGACCTGGACATGGGAAAGGTGCTGGACATGTGCATAGTCCACGACTGGGGCGAGGCCGTGACGGGAGACATACCCTCCTTCCTGAAGACGGACGCGGACGAGGCTACGGAGACGGACGCGGTAGGCGGCCTGACGGCGCGTCTGCCGGACAAGAAGGGGAAGCTGGACGCGCTCTTTGCGGAGCTCCTGGCGCTGGAGACGCCGGAGGCGAAGCTCTACAAGGCCCTGGACCGCATCGAGGCGGTCATCCAGCACAACGAGGCCCCGCTGGAGACCTGGATAGAGCTTGAGCGGACGCTGAATCTGGAATACGGCGTGGAAGACTGCGCGGCCTTCCCCTTCATGTCCGAGCTGCGCGAACTCGCAGCGCAGGACACGAGAGAGAAACTCGCGCGGGGATAAAAGTTTTCCCCCGCCCGCAGCTCTTACGCTGCTGCAAACCATAACGCCGCCCCTGCGGGAAGCTGTGAAAATGCCGCCCTTTGGGCGGCATTTTTCCTTATTCTACAGGGCCAGATACAGCGCCAGCGTTATCAGCACAGCCTGGAAGAACAGCAGCAGCGGGATGCCGACCGTGAAGCTCGTGTGCAGGGTCTTGTGCCGGAAGGCATACATGCCGCACAGCACGCCCAGCGAGCCGCCCAGGGCGGCGACTATGAACAGCGTCGCCTCCGCTATGCGCCGCCTGCCCCGGCGCGCGCGGGACTTGTCTATCCCCATGAGCGCAAAGCCCTCCAGGTTTATGACGAGCAGATACGCCCCCAGCAGGATGAGCAGCAGCTTCATTTCCTCCGCCTCCGCTCATAGGGCGGCACGAGGCAGCCCTTGCCGAAGCCTATGAGGTCCTCCCGGCCAGCCTTGCGCAGCGCCTCCAGCACCAGGCGCCGGTTCGCCGGGTTCTGGAACTGCAGAAGCGCCCGCTGCATCGCCTTCTCCTCCGGCGTGCGCGGCACGTACACCGGCTCCATCGTCCGCGGGTCCAGGCCCGTGTAGTACATGCAGGTCGAGACCGTGCCGGGCGTGGGGTAGAAGTCCTGCACCTGCTCCGGACGGCGGCCCGTCTTTTTGAGATACAGCGCCAGGGCTATGGCGCTCTCCAGCGTGCTGCCCGGGTGCGAGCTCATGAGATACGGCACGACATATTGTTCCTTATCATACCTCGCGTTCAGGCTCCGGTACTTCTCCATGAAGCGCTCGTATACGTCAATGTGCGGCTTGCCCATGTAGTCGAGCACCGAGTCTATGCAGTGCTCCGGCGCGACCTTGAGCTGGCCGGAGATGTGGTACTTGACGAGCTCCGCGAAGAAGTCGCCCTTCCTGTCGCAGAGCATGTAGTCGTACCTGATGCCGCTGCGCACGAAGACCTTTTTCACGCCCGGGATGGCCCGGAGCTTGCGCAGGAGGGCGAGATAGTCCGAGTGGTCGGCGTCAATATTCCTGCAGGGCGTGGGCGCGAGGCAGCTGCGGTTGGCGCACATGCCGTTTTTGAGCTGCTGGGCGCAGGAGGGATGGCGGAAGTTCGCGCTCGGGCCGCCGACGTCGGAGACGTAGCCCTTCCAGAGCGGGTGCTTCGTCATCTGCGTCACCTCGCGGATGACGCTCTCGTGGCTGCGGCTCGTGACCATGCGGCCCTGGTGGAAGGCCAGGGCGCAGAAGTTGCAGCCGCCGAAACAGCCCCGGTTGTGGATGACCGAGAAGCGCACCTCCTCTATGGCCGGCACGCCGCCCAGGGCCTCGTACATGGGGTGCACCTCGCGGGTGTAGGGCAGCTCGGCCACGCGGTCGAGCTCCGCCCTGGACAGCGGCATGGCCGGCGGGTTCACGACGAGGTACCTGTCCCCGTGGGCCTGGGCCATCGTCCGGCCGCGCACGGGGTCGTGCTCGGCGTATTCCACGCGCGTGGCCTCGGCGTAGGCCCTTTTGCTCTTGCAGACCTCCTCGTACGAGGGCAGCATGACGGCGCCCTCCGGGGCCTCCTTGGCTATGCAGGCCGTGCCGCGGATATCCCGCAGCTCCGAGACGGGGCGCTTTTTCTTCAGCGCCTTCGCTATCTCGATGCTCGCGTACTCGCCCATGCCGTAGACGAGCAGATCCGCCTTCGCGTCGAAGATGACGCTGCGGCGCACCTTGTCCTCCCAGTAGTCGTAGTGCGCGAAGCGCCTGAGACTCGCCTCCAGGGAGCCTATTATGATGGGCATGTCCGGCCCGAAGGCCTCGCGCGCGCGGTTGGCGTAGACGATGACGGCCCTGTCCGGGCGCAGGCCCGTCTTCTTGCCGGGGGAGTAGAAGTCCTCGCGCCTTTTGTGCTTCGAGGCCGTGTAGTGCGCGACCATGGAGTCGAGGTTGCCCGCGCCTATCATGACGCCCAGCCTCGGCGCGCCCATGGCGCGGAAGGCCTCCGCCGAGTGCCAGTCCGGCTGGCAGAGCACGGCGACCCTGTAGCCCTCGGCCTCCAGCACGCGGGCGATGACCGCCGTTCCGAAGCTCGGGTGGTCTATGTAGGCGTCCCCGCCGACGACGAGGAAGTCGTACCACCACCAGCCGCGCTCGCGCATCTCCTCGCGCGAGACGGGGAGGAAATCGGCCCTGTCCGTCATTCCAGCTCACCTCCGTACCAGCCGCTGACGCCCTTGTGCTTCACAAAATAGCCTCTTGATGTCGTCTCCACGACGGCGACCTCGTCTCCCGGCTCCAGCGGGAGCACATAGTCAGTGCAGTCGTTGCAGCGGACCTCGCCCTCCTCGCCGTAGAGGTATTTCGTCAGGATGTCAAGCTCCCGGCCCGTGCGCACGTGGACGCAGCGGGAAAACTCCGGACCGCGTTCGAGTATGCGCACCAGGTTGTCGCCCCAGCGGATGTAGACGCTCTCCTCCGAGCCGCGCTGCGCGCTCTTCACCCGGCGCCGCGGGAAGGGGTCGTAGTATTCAAAGCCGAAGTCCTCGCTGCCGTTATATGGGATCACGAGGGCGTTCAGCTGCCCGTCGTCCTTGAGGACGCAGCCGCCGTCTATGCTGATTATCTTCCGCTCCCGCTCTATGATGGGGTTGGCGCAGACGGTGTCGGTCCCGTAGAGCATGACGGGCCAGTGGCCGACGACGACCCATTTGTCGAAGGCGCGGCCCTGGCCGAGGAAGTCGTCGTTTTTCATACACTTCCAGCCGTCCCAGTCCTCCGGAGCGCCCTCGGGCAGGCCGCCGTGGACGAAGATATAGTGCTCCGTCTCTATGACGTGGGGCAGGCCTTCGAGGAAACGGAACTCCGGCTCGAAGGCCGCGCCGAGCACGCGGCGAAACTCGCCCATGTCCGTGCCGCGGCCCATGACGAAGCCGGCCTCCTGGCACATCTGCGCCAGGAGCCCCGGGCCCCAGCCCGCGCTGTCCGAGAGCAGATAGCGCTTGCAGTACTCGTCCGAGTGCGGCGTGGGCCGGTAGATGGCGTCCTGCCAGAAGTCGCAGTTGCCCAGGACGGCGTGGACCCGCCGCAGCTGCGAAAGGCGCATGATATAGCGCAGCGTCTCAAGGCTGTAACGGCCCTTTTCGAGGAAGTCCCCGCAGAAGATGAGCGTGTCCTCCTCCCGGAGCGAGAGCTTTGCCAGCAGGCCCCGGAGATAGGGCAGGTTGCCGTGGACATCTGAGATGGCGATGATGCGCCCGGCGTCCGGGAGGCTGAGTTTTTGGACAACGGCCTTCATCAGTTTGTCCTTTCCATGAGGAGCTGGTCGGAGGCGACGCCCGGCTCCGTGCCGAGCTCCGTGAAGCCGAAGTGCCTGTAAAAGTCTATGGCGTGCGTGTTCGTGACGGCGACGTGCAGGCGCACGGCGCGGCGGCCCTTCGAGGCGAAGTAGGCCGCGGCGCAGCCTATGAGCTGGACGCCGAAGCCCTTGCCCCGGAACTCCGGCCGCAGATAGAGCAGGCTGACCCAGCCGCAGCCCTCGTCCTTCCCGCGCCGGGGGTCGAGCTCCAGGATGCCTGCGGGCGTCTCGCCGCTCATGACCTTCATGACGCAGTTTTTGTCCTTTGCCGAGTGGGCCTTGGCGCTCGTGAGATAGACGCTGGGCGTGAAGCCCGCCGTGGAGCCGTGGGCCACGGCCCAGGAGTCTGCGTAGCAGCGGATGTAGAAGTCGGCGTCGGCCTTGTCGCGCGGGTCGAGGGGCTCGAAGCGCAGGCTCGTGGGGTCGTCCTTGGTCGTGTCGCGCCACCAGCGCTGCTGCGCGAAGGTGGAAAGCCCCTCGCCCAGGTGGCTGTTGTCGTTGTAGCAGACGGCGCGCAGCTCATGCCCGTCCACCTCGATGAGGCTGACGGCGGTGTTGTCCCCGTGGAGCATGGTCCTGCCGTCCCCGCTGTGTATGCCGAGGACGCCCATGAGGAAGATCTTTATCGCCATGCCGTGGGAGACGGCGGCGATGACGCCGCCCTCGTGCTCCGCGGCCAGCTCGTACATGCAGTCCCGCATCCGGGCCTGGACGGCCTCGAAGCTCTCGCTGCCCGGGACGTGCCAGCGCTCCGGCTCGTTGTTGAAGAGGTACATCTGCTCCGGCCAGCGGTAGCTGACGTTGCCCCAGGGCTCGCCCTCCCATACGCCCATGTTTATCTCCCGCAGCAGCGGCGTGCGCTTGAAGGGCAGCTCCCTGCCGCGCAGCAGCGCCCCCGCCGTCTCGACCGCGCGGTCGAGGTCGCTGGAGTACACGGCGTCCAGCCGCGTGTCCTTAAACCGCTCCGCCAGGGCGTCTATCTGCAATTTGCCCCGGGCGGTTATCTTTCCGTTCCAATGCCCCTGCGCGCGGCGGAAGAGGTTGCCCTCCGCCTCGGCGTGGCGAATGAGGTAGATGCTTGTCATGCGCTCGTCATCATCCGTTTCTGTGTGGTAGTTGACCATAGGTCCCCGTTAAGCTATAATAAGCTGATATATTTACAGGGCCATTCTACAATATTTCCGCGCCGGACACAAGAATAACAGGGGGCCTGGCATTGAAAGTTATACATCTCATCAGCGGCGGGGACACCGGCGGGGCCAAGACCCACGTCCACTCCCTGCTCCAGAACCTCTCCCGGGGCATGGACATCACCCTGGTCTGCTTCCGCGACGGGCCCTTCGCCCGCGAAGCGGCGGAGCTCGGCATCGAGACGCGCGTCTGCTCCGGCGGCTTCTTCTCCGCCCTGCGCGAGGTGCGGCGCATGATAGCGGAGGAGGGCTTCGAGCTCGTCCACACGCACGGCTCCCGCGCGAACCTCGCCGGGGCCATACTGCGCTCGACCTGCGGCCGGCCCGTGGTGAGCACGATACACAGCGACTACCGGCTCGATTACATGGGCCGCCCGCTCGCCGCGGCGACCTACGGCGTCCTGAACGTCCTGGCCCTCAGGCGCATCAAATACCACGTCGGCGTCTCGGACGCCATGCGTGACCTGCTCATCTCCCGCCGCTTCCCGCGGGAGACGACCTTCGCCATCTACAACGGCCTGGACTTCTCCCGGGAGCCGAAGAGGCACGACCGGGCCGCCTTCTGCGCGCGCGTGGGAGCGAATGTGGCCCCGGGCGATATCGTCGTCGGCGCGGCCGCGCGGCTCGACCCCGTGAAGGACCTTGCCACCCTGGTGCGCGGCTTTGCCGCCGCAAGGGAAGGGCACCCGGAGCTCAAGCTCATCATCGCCGGCGAAGGCCCGGAGCGCCCGGCGCTTGAGGCCCTGGCGGAGGAGCTCGGCGTGCGCGGGGCCGTCACCCTCGCCGGCTGGCTGGACGACATGGAGGAGTTCTACTCCGCCCTCGACATAAATTCGCTCAGTTCCCTGTCCGAGACCTTCCCCTACGCGCTCACGGAGGGCGCGGCCTACCGCCTGCCCACCGTGGCCTCCGCCGTCGGCGGCATCCCGCGGCTCATAGAGGACGGCAAGACCGGCTTTCTCTTCGCGCCGGGCGACTGGGAGAAGCTCGGCGCGCGCCTTGCGCAGCTCGCCTCCGACCCCGGCCTGCGCGAGCGCCTCGGCGCGGCGGTACACGAGCGCGCGGCGCGGGAGTTCTCCGTCGAGGCCACCTGCCGGGAGCAGCGCGCCGTCTACGAGGAGATACTTGAGCGCGAGGCGCGCGGCCGCAGCGGCGTCGTCATCTGCGGGGCCTACGGCATGGGCAACTCCGGGGACGAGGCCATCCTCGACGCCATCGTGGCCGAGATGCGCGCCATAGACCCGCTCATGCCCCTGACGGTCATGACCCGGGACCCCGCGGGGGCCTCGGCGCGCCTGGGCCTCACGGCGGTGCACACCTTCAACTTCCCGCGTTTCCTGGCCGTCATGCGGCGGCGGGCGCTGTATATAAACGGCGGCGGCAGCCTCATCCAGGACGTGACGAGCCGCCGGAGCCTCTGGTACTACCTCTTCACCCTGCGCGCGGCCAAGCGCCTGGGCTGCAAGGTGATGATGTACGGCTGCGGCATCGGCCCCGTGAAGCGCCCGGGCGGCGTGGAGCGCACGCGCCGGGTGCTGAATTCCTGCGTGGACGCCATCACCCTGCGCGAGCCGGACAGCATAGAGGAGCTGGCGCGCTTCGGCGTGACGAAGCCGGAGATAATCCTGGCCTCGGACCCGGCGCTGACCCTGCCCTCCGCCCCTGCGGAGGAGGTGGACGCGGCGCTGGAGGCCGCGGGCGCGGCGCCGGGTGGGAAATACATCTGCTTTGCCCTGCGCCTCTGGCCGGGCTTCGGGGAGAAGGCGGGCGTCTTTGCCGCCGCCGCGCGGCACGCGCACGAGGCCTACGGCCTCACGCCGGTGTTCCTGCCCATAAACCACCTGGACGACGGGCAGGCCGCCGCCCTTGTCGCGGAGAAGCTGGGGGACACGCCCCACGTACTGCTGCCGGGGCCTATGAGCTCGGCGCTGGTCATAGGGCTGATGTCGCGGATGCAGGTCGTGGTGTCGATGCGGCTGCACGGGCTCATCTTTGCGGCGGGCCAGGGCGTGCCGCTCATCGGCGTGAGCTATGACCCCAAGGTCACGGCTTTCCTGCGCTGCGTGGACGCGGGCTGCGTCCAGCTGGAGGGCCTGGAGGAGGGCGAGCTCTGCCGGCTCATAGACGGCGCCGCGGCCCGCAGCGGCGACGCCGCCGCGCTGGAGGAGAACGTCCGCAAGCTGCGCGCCATCGAGCACCGCAGCATGGAGACGGCCGCAAGGCTGCTGGGGAAGGAAGTGCAGGGATGCTGAACGCCGCCGCGCTCGTGTCCGGAGACGGGGCCGAGCTTCAGGCGCTGCTCGACAGCGTGTTTTTCGGGGAGATAGAGGGCTTTTCGCTCTCCGCCGTCATAGCGACGGAGCGGGTCAGCTTCGCGCTGACCCGTGCCGAGGGCGCGCACGTGCCGGGCTACGTGGTGGAGGAGGCGATCTTCCCGAACGGGGCCTCCTTCTCGCTGGCGCTCCTGAACAAGCTGAGGGACCTCGATATAGACTTCATCATCCTTGCGGGTTTTGCGCCGAAGCTGTCGGAGGGCCTCGCGCGGGCCTACCGCGGGCGCGCCCTTGGCCTGCGCTGCGCCCTGAGCCCGGCCTTCGACGGCCTGCCGGCCCCGGAGCTCTGCCGTGCCGCCCTGGACCGCGGCGTCCGCTGGACGGGCGCCACCGTATATGCCCCCGCCGACAACGGCGAGGTGGGCGAGATCCTGCTGCAGGCCCCCGTAGAGGTCGAGCCCGGCGACAGCCCCGAAAAGCTCCGTCGCCGCATCCTCGAAACCGCCGGCCCCCTGCTGATCGAAGCCATCCGCCAGCGCGCGAAATAGCCCAAAGAAGAACGCCGCCCCGTGGGGCGGCGTTCTTTCTTTCAAAGCGTTTGCCTTGTACGGCGTTTGCCTGCGGCTCCGCGGGAACGTGAGACACGCAGGGACCATGTAGGGGGCGGCGACGCAGGGTCCGCGGTATACCGGCGTCCGGGCGGGGGTGGAACCCCGCCCCTACAAACGTATTTTTACGTTTTAGCGTTTTGTTCACCGCGACGCCCCTGTATGGAATGGCGTCCCCGACATCGCGCAAATGAAATCAAAACGCCGCCACCGGCGGCGTTTTCACCATTTTCTACGCCGCGTCCCGCACACGGTAAATTCCGCGGCACGCGGCTCGGTCTTGCCGCGCCCCGTAGGGGTCGGCGTCCTCGACGACCCTTGCCTGAGATTACCTCCGGCCCCACGTCGCCGCGCCCGCCCTGTAGGGGACGGCGTCCCCGACGTCCCGCCGTCACGGTCACCGCCAGCCTTACCGCGTTCCGCCAGCCCCTGTAGGGGCGGGGTTCCACCCCCGCCCGGACGCCGGGATGACCGCAGGCCCCGTGTCGCCGCACCCGCCCTGTAGGGGTCGGCGTCCTCGACGACCCTTTCCTTAGTTCACCGCCAGCCCCACGGCGGCGCAGGGACTGCGGGCGGCGGGGCCGCCCGCAAAGGGGGGACCCCCGGCGAGGGTCCCCCCTTTGACCCCCTCCTGCGCTTTGTGAGCA
>UQUO01000053.1 GCA_900544295.1 uncultured Eubacteriales bacterium
AAGCGCCTTTCTTTGGGGCTCCACCCCGTTTCTTTGGGCAAGACCAAAGAAATGGGGTGGAACAGGCAGACTAAGGTAAAGACAACCAACAGCAAAACGGCGAGTTCCGCCAGCCCAAACCCACCCCCGGGCGGGGGTGGAACCCCGCCCCTACAGATGCGCGATGGGAAAAATGAAAAACGCCCCCAGCAGGGGGCGTTCTTTTACGGTGCCAACGTCTCTCCACCGCTTTCGGCCAGAGCGTCGCTCTCGGGCAGCAGAGTGTCGGTATCCTCGCCGCTGCCGCTGCCGGCGTCGGTGGTCCCCTCGGAGCCACCCTGGTCGGCGCTGCTTGAACCGTCGTCCGTCTCGGGCGCCGTGCCGGCGTCAGTCGTGCCGGTGCCGGAGGGCTTTATTTCAATGACCCTCAGCTGGTCCGCGGTGAAGTCCGTACCAGTCGTGACAGCTTCGGTTATGCGCGCTACAGCGGCCTCGCTCAGGCCCTCGGCGGGGGCGGGGACGGCCACCGTCACGCCGTCGCCGGATATGTACACCACGCAGTCTGAAAAGTCCTTCGCTATGAGCGTGTTCTCCAGCTGCGTCTCCAGCATAGACCAGTTCGCCATCGCAGCTATTGCGCTCATGGCGCTGTCTATCGTCTCCTGCGAGGCGCTCTCCGCGCTCGCGGCCGTCTGCAGCAGACCCAGCGCCTCATCGCGCGAGGTCTGGCGCGTCAGCCGCGCCTGGGCGAAGTAGTCGGAGGCAGGCTCCGCTTCGCTGTTCGTATCCAGCGAGGTCATTTTCTCGTCCTCGGCCTTCACCATGGCCGGGTCTGCCGCGCCCCAGCTGTTGTTGTACGACCAGTTCAGGTACACCGCCGCGCACACGAACAGCAGCACCGCCGCAATGATGATGTTCCGTTTTACCTTTTTCACGTTACTTGCCTCCCAAATTTTAGTCGCTCCGCTCCATGCCCAGCACTTTTATCCTGTCGCTGCCGAAGCCCGTGTAGGCCGACACCGCGTTCACGATGTCCAGGCGCACCCGGGCGCTTGACGCGCCCTCGCACACCACCGCCACGCCCTCGTCAGAGTACAGCACGCTCACCCGGCCCGCGCCGGATATCTCGCCCAGCACGGTCTCCAGCCGTGCCTCGGGCTCCGTCCTGCCCGCCTGCTCCTGCACGCCTCCGCTGCCCGTCGGCCACAGCAGCAGCACAAGGCCCAGCAGCAGCAAAAACAGCAGGTATTTGTATTTGCCCACATTCTCTATCAGGCGGCTCATTTGCTCTCCTCCCAGCTCTGGCGCTCGGCCGGAATCCCGAGTTCCGCCTCTATGACCGCCGAAAGCGTCTCTCTGTCGCTCTCTGAGCAGGCGGCGCGGCTCTCCCAGGGATACCAGAAGCCCTCTTCGCTCCAGCGCGCGGTCACGGCGGCGGAGCTGACTGCGAGGCCCAGCGCGTCCGCTTTGTCCAATATATATGCGGCGCACTCGCGCTCTATGATAGTCCGGTTGAGCCTGTCCGCCTCCTGTCCGGCCTCGCCCGCAACGCTGCGCGCGGCCTCGCCGTAGCGGGCCACAGCCTCCGGCAGGGCCTGCATGTCCAGGCCCAGCGCCGGGGAGAGCAGCGCCGCCGCCATGACCACGCCGCAGGCCGCGCGCAGCACCCGCTTCGGCCGCCCCTCCGGACAGAGCGCCAGGGCTATCGCACAAAAGACCGCGGCGCCCGCCAGGGCGCGTATCCAGGCCGTTATCGCGCTCATCCGCTCACCGCCTTTGTAACTGAAATGATGGATATGAACAGCATGAGCGCCGAGGCCCCGACCACGCCCAGCACCATGCCGAAAACCCCGCCCAGCTCAGAAATAAGGCCGGAGACCCGCTTGTCCGCGAAGGCGGCGGCCAGGGCCGCAGCTGCCTTGTAGCAGAGATAGCGCAGGCCAAGGGCCAGGAAGGGCGCGAGACAAACGCTCACCGCCGCGATGAGGCCAAAGGCCCCGACGGCGTTTTTCAGCAGCCCAGCTCCCGCCACCACCGTCGAGGCCGCATCCGAGATCACCCCGCCCACGACCGGCAGGGCCGCCGAGATGGCGGTTTTGGCCGCGCGGGCTGTCACGGCGTCCGCCGCGCCCGTCACGGCCCCTGTTATGCCCAGCCAGGCGGTGAAGGCCGTCATAATGGCTGTTGTCGCTATGGCCGTGAGCTTGCTTATGAGCTTTGAGGCCCCGTCGATGGCCGGACTGTCGAGGGCCGCCGAGGCCGTGCGCGCCGCGAGGCAGACGTAGGCCAGGGGCAGCAGGAGATTCCGCGCGGCGGTCATGAGTATGTCCATGAAAAGGGCCGTAGCCGCGTATTTGGCCGCGGCGCTCGTCACGGCCCCGCCCGCCGCGGCGGCAGCCGTCAGGCTGGGCAGCAGCGCGCGGGAGAAGGTCTGGAGGTCCTCCAGCGCGGCGACGCCCGCGCCCACGCAGCTGCCCGCATCCGTGAAGGCCACGGCGGAGACGGCCAGACAGCCCGCAAGGCCGACGTAGCGCTCCGTCCCGCCGTCCGTGAAGGCCGAGGCGAGCGCGCAAAGCAGCGCCACCGCCACGAGCTTCAGCCCGGAGGCCGCCGCCGAGCGCCAGAGGGAGCCCAGCTTCTCCAGGGCGGCGTCCGCAAGGCGCGAAAGCATACCCTCCGGCTCCATGGCGTCCTCCACGCCCGCGTCGCCCAGGATATCCCGAGCCTCCTGCGGCACGGCCGCCTCGGCCTGTCCGATATCCAGGGCGTCGTAAAGCTCGTCCGCCGCACCCTCCGCACGTACCGGCGCGCAGAGGGCAAGGCAGATGAGAAGAAGGAGTATAGCGCGCCTCATACGATGCCCTCCACTGTGTCGAGCAGCGCGGAGATGAGCGGCAGGGCGCAGACGAGGGCCGCCGCCGCGCCGGCAAGTTCCACCGCCGAGGCCAGCTGACCGCTGCCCGCATCCTTACAGGCCTCCGAGCCCAGGCCGCAGATGAGGCCGATGCCCACGCACTTCACTACCGGAGAAAAGAGTGCCGGGGAAAGCCCGGAGAGCTCCCGCGCCCGCTCCGCCGCGTCCAGGATGTCTTCCGCAAGCCCCAGGGCCGCGAGCAGTATCGCCGCCGCAGCGCCCAGGCCCAGGCAGAGCGCCAGCTCGGCGTTCGACTTTTTCAACAGCAGGGCCATGAGCGCCGCGCAGACGCCCAGCGCCGCCGCCTTCGCCGCAAGCTCCATGTCAGAAAAGGAAGAGGCTCTTTATGAGCCCGAAGAGCTCGCTTATCTTCTGCACGACCAGCACGAGGACGATGACGAGGCCGGTTATCGTCACCATGAGCGCCTGCTCCTCCCTGCCGGAGCGTGTGAGCAGTATGTTCAGCACGGCGACGAGGATGCCCACCGCCGCGACCTTGAATATGAGTTCGACCTCCATTTGCCGCACCACGTTTCCTTTCAGTATAGGACTATCGCCAGTATCAGCCCCGCCCCGGCGGCCAGTCCCGCGCGGAGCCTGCCCATGACCCTCGCCTCCTCCGAGGCCCGCTCCGCCTCGCGGCGCAGCTCAAGCTCGCAGGCGCTTATGGCGGAGCCCTGTTCCTCCGCGCCGTAGCGTCCCAGGCTCGCGCCCAGGTTTAGGAGCGCTGCGCGGGCAGGGGCGCCTATGTCCAGCAGGCCCAGGGCCCGACGCCAGAGTTCCGAAAACTCCGCGCCGCCAAAGCTCTCCAGCCCGGTGCATACGGCGGCGTAGAAGACGCGCGTACCCTCCGGGCCGTGACGCGCGAGGCGCTCCGCCGCCTCCGGCATGGGCGCGAGGCGCGAGACGATCTCGCCACGCAGCAGCTCCAGGCCTGCCGCGAGCTCCGAAGTCAGCCGCGCCCGCCGCCGCATGCGCAGCGCCTCCGACGCGCCCAGCACGGCGAAGGCCGCCGCCACGAGCGCCGCGCCCAGGAGCTTCATCCGCCCAGCACCTCCAATCTGTACCTCCGCTCTCCGCCGCGCCGCTCTATGACCACGGCCATGCTGAACACGCCCTCGGCCAGCAGCGGGCGGTACACCCCGCGCGAGGCCAGCTCCCTCACGCTGCCCGCGTGGGCCGTGGCGAGGAGCCTTACGCCGCAGCCAGTGGCCGCCCTCGCGGCCTCCGCGTCCGCGGGTGTGGTTATCTCGTCCATGGCCAGCACCTGGGGCGTCATGGCCCGGATGAGCATTGCCGCCGCCTCCGGCTTGGGCGCGCCGGTCATAACGTCCGTGCAGGGGCCCACGTCGAAGAGCGGCAGGCCCTCCCAGACCCCGGCGGCCTCGCCACGCTCGTCTATGAGCGAGACGCGCCGCCCGCCCTCGGAGACGAGGCGCACAAGTTCCCGCAGGAGCGTGGTCTTGCCAGCGCCCGGCGGCGAGATGATGAGCGTGTCCGGAAGTCCGGCCTCCAGCAGCCGGGCATAGACCTCGGCCGCGCAGCCACGGTGCTGGCGCGGGATGCGTATACCGAGGGAAGAGAGCCGCCGGATGGAACAGACCCCGCCTTCGCGCACGACGGTCTCTCCGCACAGGCCCACCCGGCAGCCGCCGCGCACGGTGACGAAGCCGGAGGCGACGCTTTCAAGCGCCGTATGCGCCGAGGCACGGGTGGCGTTTTCGAGCACGGTATCGAGGTCGCGGGGCCGAACGGGGCGCGCCCCGACGGGGCTCTCGCCCTCGGCCAGCAGCAGCGAGAGCCGCCGCCCCGAGCGCAGGCGCAGTTCCTCCGCGCCGGTGCGGAGCGGTTCCGGCAGCTCCATGAGCTGCGCTCGCATATCCTGCGGCAGCAGCGCCGCCGCGTTTTCAAAGCCTTCAGAGTCTCTCATGTGGACAATCTATTCGCGCGGCGCGGGGGTTAGACCTTGGGTTTTGTGTTGTAGTGCGAGGAGTGGGGCTTGGAGGAACACGCGGCTCATGTAGGGAAGTGCCGCCTCTCCCACACGCTCTCAGTACCCACTTGGCCGCTGAGGTGTCCGCAGCGCGGACGGATTTGATCCCTCTTCCCAGGGTAAAGGGGTGGGAAAAGATTAAAAGCGCCCCCAGAAGGGGCGCTTTTAATTTGACTGCGGGTCGTTGAATTTGCGTCTTTACGATGTCCGTTTACAGCTTCGCTTGTGTGCGTCCAGCAGAGACCCGTATGGATCGGCGGCGGACGAGTTTTTTTCCCTCGTCTGCCGCTGGCGTCACGTGGCCGCAGCCCGTCACACCGGGCGGGGGGTGGAACCCCGCTCCTACAAATGGCTGGCGGGACGGGGACAACATCCCCTGCGCACCGTTTTAGCAATAAAAATGCCGCCCATCGGGCGGCATTTTGCTGTTGTATCCTCAGCCGAAGTTGAAGTACTGTTTCGGATCGGTGGTCGCGCCGTTGACGCGGACCTCGAAGTGGAGGTGGGGGCCGGTGGAGTTGCCGGTGGAGCCGACGTAGCCAATCACCTGGCCCTGGCTCACGCTCGCGCCGCCGGAGATGGCGAAGGAGCTCATGTGCGCATAGAGCGTCACGCGGCCGCCGCCGTGGTTTATCATGATGTAGTTGCCGTAGCCGTTGCCGTTGTCGGGGATGACGGTAGCGACGCCGCTGTCGGCGGCGAGTATGGGCGTACCGCTCGGCGCGCCAATGTCCTCGCCCGCGTGGAAGCGCATCTCGTTGAAGATGGGGTGCATGCGCCAGCCGTAGGCGGAGCCGGGGGAGTAACCGGGCAGGGGCCAGATATAGGTGCCGGTGCTCGTGATGCTGTTTGCGGCTTCCTGACGCTCCAGCTCGGCTATCATGCTCTGGATGTCGCTCTCAAGCGCCTCCTCCTCGGCCAGCACCTGGAGGTAGAGGTCGTAGTTGCTGCTTATCTCCTCCTCCAGCTGGGCGATGAGCTCGCTGGCTTCGGCTATCTTGGCCTCAAGGTCGGCCTTCTCGGCCTCGTATTCCTCCTGCTTGTCCGCAAGCTGGCCCAGCGTCTCCTCATACTCGGCCTTGATGACCTCGGCATCCTCGCGGGCGGCGGTGTACTGGTCGTAGATGCGCTTGTCGGCCTCCATTATCTCGCCTATCATGTCGAGATTCGCCATGAGCTCGGAGAGGCTCTTGGAGCCGAAGATGATGGAGAGGTATGTATAGTTGCCGTTTTCCTCCATCGCGCGCACATGCTGCTTGTAGATAGCCAGCTGTTCCGTCTCGGCGGCAGTGGCCTTTTCGAGTTCGGCGGCTTTCTCGTCCACGAGGCGGGTGTAGAGCGAGACCTGCTCCTCTATGAGCTCCAGCTCCTGACGGTAGACCTCGTTCTGCTCGTCGAGGGCGCGCTTCTGCTCAAGCACGCCGGCCTGCTCGTTTTTGAGCTCGTCAATGCCGGCCTGCATCTCCTCACGCTCGGCTTTGAGCGCGTCGCGCTGTTCTTCAAGCGCGTCTATCTCCGACTGCGAGACAGCCAGCGCCGGACCCGCCGGCACTATTGCGAGCGCAACGAGCACCAGCGCCAGAAACGCCGCCGCAGCGCGCAGCTTTTTCTTAGATATCATGGATGCGCCTCCAAATGGGGCCTCAGCCCCAGGGTTTACATAAGAGTATAGCACAACCCGCCGGACTTTGCAAGCGGGCGGCCCTGCCTTGGAAATGCCCCGGACATGCTGTATAGCGGGCGGCGAGCAAATAATAAGAAGGAGTCTCCCGTGAGAGCCTTCACCTTTATCGCCTCAGACAGCCCCAGGCTCGCAGGAGTGCCCGGAGTGCCATAGCCTGCGCGCTCGGGGACAAAGAGCAAAAATGGAAAAGAGGCTGACCGAATGGTCAGCCTCTTTGTGTGCGCCGAAAAGGCGGGCCGCATATATGACGGTCCCGGGCGCGTTTATGTTCCCGTACCAACGTTGAAGGCGGGATTTTTGCGGATGATGAGTTGGACGAACACTACATATAAAACGACGGGTATGAGCCAGTCTCCGATAGAGGAGAGAAGCTCTGAGCCGAGGTCAAAAGCAGCCGTGAGCGCAACGTCGTAGGCAAAGCGTACGATGCAGAAGAGTACCGCGGCAAAAACCAGCATGCCCCGCCCGGAGCGCTTTCCGCGCCGGAGCTGGGCGAACGCGGTGATGACCGTGAGTGCGATGGGAATACAGGCCGCGCCGAAGATGGTGTCCAGCAGTCTGAGCTCCGGCAGCATCCAGTAGGCGTAGCTGCTGGTATAGCGGCCGTCGAGCTCAAAATATGCCCCGGTCAGATAGAAGGCTGAGGCGGCAAAGAGCAGCGCCGCGCACAGGATCAGACTGGCCAGAACCAGGTTCCGCGTGAATGCCCAGAGGCGCTCGGGAACGTCCTCATCCGCGGAACCGTGTTTGACTGCGTCCTGCTCGCGGACGCGGTCGTCGCGGACATAGGCCGCCTCCTGTGCGCCGCGGCCTGCGCGGCTCCTGGCCCAGGTACTGGCCGCGCGCTCGCGTTTTTCGCGCCTTTTGCGGCTTTTCTCCGGCGTTATCTCCCAGGGTTCGGGTATTTCACGCCTGGTCTCTATGCTGCCGTCAAAGTCGTGTGCATAGCCGCAGTGCGGGCAGAGGTGCGTGGCTATGACTATGTCCATCCCGCAATTCGGGCATTTCATGTCCTTACCTCCCCCTGCCCGCGGGGCCTGTTATTCGGCGTAGTTCTTGAAGTAGTTCTGCACGACGATGATGGGCGTGCCCTTGTCGCCGCTGCCGCTCGTGAGGTCGCAGAGGGAGCCGATGAGGTCGGTGAGCCGCCTCGGCGTCGTGCCCTCGGAGGCCATCTGGCCCTTGAGGTCGGCGTCCTTCTTGCGGATGGAGGCCTGGATGGCGCTCTTGAGCTCCTCTCCGGAGAGGCCGGCGAAGTCATTGTCCGCGAGGTACTTGAGCTTCAGCTCGTTGGGCAGGCCGCGCAGGCCCTCGGTGAAGCCGGGGCTGACGACGGGGTCGGCCAGCTCCCAGATCTTGCCGGCGGGGTCCTTGAAGGCGCCGTCGCCGTAGACCATGGCTTCGACCTTGACGCCGGTGCGGCGAAGGAGCTCGGCCTGGATGCCCTCGGCCACGGCCTGGGCGTTCTTGGGGAAGAGCTTGACCTTGTCCTCGGTGGCCTTGTTGGAGCCGAGCAGGCCGTAGTCCGGGCAGTAGCCGCTGCCGTTCACGGGAGCGTTCATGATGTCGCAGAGGGTGAGGACGTTCTTCGCCCCGGCGGCGAGGATGCGCCTCTGGGTGCGGAAGCGGGTGTGTATATCGCAGCAGAGGATGTTGTCCGCCAGGGTGGCGGCGGTCTCGGGGCGGTTGGCGAAGACTATCTCGCTCTCCGCGCCCTCCTCGCGGATGATGTTCTCGTAGTACTCGACGTAGTCCACGCCCGTGAAGGGGTGGCGGATGCTGCCGAAGATGCGGCGGTACTTGGCGAGGGTGAGCACGTCGGCGTAGGGGTTCACGCCGCTGTCGTCCATCGTGTCCTCGTCGAAGAGGTGGTTGCCGACCTCGTCGGAGGGGTAGGAGAGCATGAGCACGACCTTTTTGGAGCCGCGGGCTATGCCGCGCAGGCAGATGGCAAAGCGGTTGCGGGAGAGGATGGGGAAGACTACGGCGACGGTCTCGCCGCCCAGCTTCGCGCGCACGTCGGCGGCGATGTCGTCCACCGAGGCGTAGTTGCCGTCGGAACGGGCGACGACGCTCTCCGTCACGGCAACGATGTCCCTCTCATGCAGCTCGAAGCCCTCCTCGGCCATTGCGGCCTCGACAGCGTCGGCTGTGAGCTTGACTATGTCGTCTCCTTCGCGTATGATAGGAGCACGGACGCCTCTTGAAATAACACCTGACATTTTACAGGCCTCCCTAAAGAATTCATAACAGAGAAATAATACCCTCAATCATAGATTTAGTCAACTAAAATAAGGTATCGGGAGTGATAAAAATGCTGATAAAAAACGGCAAGGTATTCCTGAGCGACGGAAAGTTCCACGACTGCGCCCTGCGTTTCGGCGCGCAGGTGGAGGAGATAGGAGCTTTTGACGGCGAGGGCTGCGACGCCTCCGGCTGCTATGTGATCCCCGGCCTTGTGGACGTCCACACCCACGGCGCCATGAACCGCGACTTCTCAGACGGTGACCCCGAGGCCCTGGGCGTCGCCTCCAAATATTACGCCGAGAACGGCGTCACGAGCTTCCTGGCCACGACCATGACCCTCAAGGAGCACCAGCTCATGCCCGCCATGGCCTGCGTGAAGGACTCCGGCCCCCTGCCCGGCGCGCGCTGCGCGGGCATACATCTGGAAGGCCCCTTCCTCTGCTACAACAAGCGCGGCGCTCAGAACCCGGATAACCTCCACGCGCCCGACGCGGATATGTTCATGCGCCTGAACGAGGCCTCCGGCGGCGCGGTACGGCTCATCACCGTCGCGCCCGAAGTGGAAGGCGGAATTGACTTCATTAAGCGCGTTTCGCCCGTCTGCACCGTCTCCGTAGGCCACACGGAGGCGGATTACGACACCGCAATGCGCGCCTACGAGGCTGGCGCGAGCCACACGACCCACCTCTTCAACGGCATGCCCGGCCTGCACCACCGCAAGCCCGGCGTCATCGGCGCGGCCTTTGACGCGGGCGCGACGGTGGAGCTCATCTGCGACGGCCTGCATCTGCACCCGGCGGCTGTGCGCCTGGCGATGCAGCTTTTCGGCAGCCACGCGGCGCTCATCTCGGATTCTCTGCGATGCGCCGGTATGCCGGACGGGGACTACGAGCTCGGCGGCCTGCCCATAAAGCTCGGCGGCGGCGTTGCCCGCCTGCTGGACGGCACCCTCGCGGGCAGCTGCATAAACGTGGGCGAGGCCCTGCGCCGCGCGGTCTCCTTCGGCGTGCCTCTGGAGGCCGCCGTCACCGCGGCAACCATCACCCCGGCCCGCTCCGTCCGCCTGGACGACTGCGGCGAGCTCGCCCCCGGCAAGCGCGCGGACATCGTGGTGCTGGACGCGGAGCTGAAGGTCAAGGCCGTCTTCGTCGGCGGCGAGAAGGTCGTCGGCTGAGCGCGCGCGGACCGCGTCCCGGCGCGGCAAAGACCCGGGACATGGCGTATATTGCGCTCTCGGCGGCGCTCATCTCGCTCTGCGCCTGGCTGAGCGTGCCCGCGCCCATACCTTTTACGATGCAGACCTTCGCCGTCTTCGCCGTGGCGGGCACGCTGGGCGCGCGCCGCTCGGCGCTGGCGCTGGGTACGTATATCCTGCTCGGTGCGCTGGGCCTGCCGGTATTTGCGGGCTTCCAGGGCGGGGCGGGGGCGCTCCTGGGCGCGACGGGGGGCTACATCCTCGGCTTCCTGCCCGCGGCCCTCATAGCCGGGGCGGGGGCGGAGCGGCTGGGCAGGGGGCTGCCTGCGCTGCTCTTTTCCATGGCCGCCGGCCTCGTCTGCTGCTACGCCATGGGTACCGCCTGGTATGTCGCCGTCTACGCCCGCGCGGGAGGGCAGGCGGGCGTTGCCGCCGTGCTCTCGGCCTGCGTCCTGCCATTTATCCCTGCGGACGCGGCCAAGCTGCTGCTGGCCGCCCTGCTGTCAAAGAGGCTCGCGCCCCTCTGCTCGCCCGAGCGGCGGCGCGGCTGAATCAAAACAAAAGATCACCTCGGGGCGTATTATGCTCCGAGGTGATCTTTATGCTACGCGAGCTGCCATATGAGCGTGGCCAGGCCCTGGAATACGCCCGCCGCTGGGCCCTGGGGCGCAACCCGCTGTTTTACAACTTCACCGGCCAGGGCGGGGACTGCACGAATTTCATATCCCAGTGCCTGCTGGCCGGCTGCCTGGTTATGAACTGCCGGGAGACCTTCGGCTGGTACTACCACAGCCCGCGCCTGCGCGCCCCGGCCTGGACCGGGGTACAGTATCTCTGGAACTTCCTCAGCGGCAACGCCGGAGCCGGCCCCTATGGGCGCGAGGCGGAGCTGGCGGAGCTCGTGACGGGCGACCTCGTCCAGCTCGGCGGGGAGGACGGGCGCTATTACCACACTCTCTTCATCTGCGGCCGCAGGGGAGGGGAGCTCCTCATCGCCGCGCACAGCTTCGACGCCTTCGAGCGGCCCCTGAGCAGCTACGACTACGCGCGCCTGCGACCCATCAAAATAGAGGGCTGCCGTGCCGTGCGCACCCCGCCGCCCGGCGGCTTCGAGCGGCTGCTCTCGGGCGAGGCCCTGCCGCCAGGCTGCTTTTAGGCGCTCAGACCTCGCCCACGTAGTCGAGGCCCGAGGGCGCAGTTGTGCTTCGTGTAATGGAGCCTGCCGTCCTCGACGCGGCTAGGCCACATGTGTGAGCTCGGCGAAAACAGCCCGAAGGAGACGGTGAGGAACACAACGAGCGCCAGCGCGGCGAGCACGAGCAGGAAGTTCCTGAGCGTTTTGCCGGTTTTCATGGCAAGGCCCTCCGTTTAAATACGGATAAAGACATATCAAAAACCGCCGCAGGCTCTGTGCCTGCGGCGGCGTGTTTCAGCTTCAGCCCTCGACGATGTCGCGGGTGTCGCGCGCGATGACGAGCTCCTCGTTCGTCGGGATGACGAAGAGCTTCACCTTGGAGTCCGCGGTGGAGATGCAGACGTCCTCGCCGCGCTTCTTGTTCTGCTCCGCGTCCACCTCGCAGCCGAGGTAGCCGAGGTACTTGCAGATGCCCGCACGGGTGGTGGCGCTGTTCTCGCCGACGCCGGCGGTGAAGATGATGGCGTCCACACCGTTCATGGCGGCGACGTAGCTGCCCACGACCTTGGCGACCCAGTAGTCGAACATGTCGAGGGCGAGGCGGGCGCGCTCGTTGCCCTCGTCGGCGGCGGTCTCAAGGTCGCGGAAGTCGCTGGAGACGCCGGAGACGCCCAGGACGCCGGACTTCTTGTTGAGGACGCCCAGCATGGCGTCGATGTCCATGCCGTACTTGTTCATAATAAACTGCATGACGCCCGGGTCGAGGTCACCGCAGCGGGTGCCCATCGGCAGGCCGACCAGCGGGGTGAAGCCCATAGAGGTATCCACGCTCTTGCCGCCGTCGATGGCGCAGATGGAGGAGCCGTTGCCCATGTGGCAGCTGACGAGCTTGAGCTCCTCGACGGGCTTGCCCATGAGCTCGGCGCAGCGGCCGGAGACGTAGCGGTGGCTGGTGCCGTGGAAGCCATAGCGACGGATGCCGTCGTTTTTATAGTAGTCGTAGGGTACGGCGTAGGTGAAGGCCTTGGCGGGCATGGTCTGGTGGAAGGCGGTGTCGAAGACAGCGACCTGGGGCACGTCCTTGCCCATGACGGCGGTGCAGGCGTTGATGCCGGTGATGTTGGCGGGGTTGTGCAGGGGGGCGAAGGGGGTGCAGTCCTCAAGGGCCTTCATGACTTCGTCGGTGATGCGGACGGAGGAGGCGAACTTCTCGCCGCCGTGGACGACGCGGTGGCCGACGGCGTCTATCTCGCTCATGCTGGCCACGACGCCGTACTCGGCGCTGGTGAGCTTGTCTATAACGGCGGCAATGGCCTCAGAGTGCGTCGGCAGGGCGATGTCCTCGTTGAAAACGGGCTTTCCGCCGACGAGCGGCGTGTGCTTCAGGTGACCGTCGATGCCGATGCGCTCGCAAAGGCCCTTCGCGAGGACGGCCTCGGTCTCCATATCGATGAGCTGATACTTGAGGGAGGAGCTTCCGGCGTTGATGACCAAAACTTTCATTTCAGCAGTATCCTTTCTACACTCTATATTGTAAAAATGTTTCGCCCATAGTAAAATGTGGACACATGTTTCCAACTATTTATTTTATCCACATCCGCGCGAAAACGCAAGTGTAATCTTCCGCAAACCCAACGCCCCGCGCCCAGCCGGGGCCCCACCCCCGCCAGGGTGTCGGATGACCGCCGACCCCGCGGCGTCGCAGCCGCCCCGTCGTGGACGTCGTCCCCGACGACCCGCCGCTGCGGCCTCCGCCGGCCCCACCGCGTTCCGCCAACCCCCGTCCGGGCGCGGGATGCTCTCGCGGCATATTACGCGGCGCACGGCCCTGCCCGCGGCCGCCCCGTAGGGGTCGGCGTCCTCGACGACCCTTTCCTTCGTCCACCGCCGGCCCCACGGCGGAGCGCACGGGCTGCGGGCGGCTTAGGCCGCCCGCAAAGGGGGAACCCCCGGCGAGGGTTCCCCCTTTACCCCCTCCTGCGCTTCTTTGGCATAGAGAAACGCCCAGGGGCTCCGCCCCTGGACCCCGCCCGCTTTTTTGTAAAAAAGCGGGGCAAAAAACTTTTAAACGCCAGTCTACATTCAGCCCAAGCCCCTCGCCCCTGGGGCGAGTGATGAAATAAGTCCGCGAAGCGGACACCTTAGCG
>UQUO01000054.1 GCA_900544295.1 uncultured Eubacteriales bacterium
GGTGGCGCCCCCGTGAGGTTTCGGGACCCACCCGCCTCTCCCACTCGCGTGGGAGCTGCCACTCGGCCGCTAAGGTGTCCGCTTCGCGGACTTATTTCATCACTCGCCGCCGCGGCGAGGGGTTGGGAAATGGTGAAAACGCCGCCCCTCGGGCGGCGTTTTGGATCTTATTTGCGGGACGTCGGGGGACGCCGTCCCCTACAGGGCGGGTGCGATGACGGGGGTGCGCGGTATACCGGCGTCCGGGCGCGAGGTTGGAACCCCTCCCCTACAAGATACGCCCACGGCTCCGCACACGGTGCGTCACGCAGAAACCCTGTAGGGGTCGGCGTCCTCGACGACCCGAACGTCGGTCTGCCTCGTGGTAAAATCCAACGCAGATACGTAAAAACCCGCCGCCGCACGCGCGATGCGGAGGCGGCGGGTGTGGCGCGGTTTATTTTTTCGCGTCTGCCTCTGTGCTGCCGGGAGCCAAACATTCGCGCTCGATCTGCTCTACCAGCTGGCTCGGGCGCAGATCGAGGGCGAGCGCGATTCGCCATATCGTCTCGAAGTTGGCCTGCTTCGTTCCGTTTTCTATCATCGTCAAATGCGTCCTGGCAATGCCCGCAAAGCCGCTGAGCACCTCCTGCGACAGCCCCCGCTCGCGCCGCAGCGAGCGTATTGTCCGTCCTGCCGCCCCTTTGTCAAACTCCAACACGCTCCACCCCTCTTTCCCTCCGGATACGTTTAGTCTACGGGAAATAGGGAGAAAATATGTATACGACAGTAGATATTTTCCGCGACATATGCTAAGATATGGCCACGCGCATATGGGGAGATGTCGATGAATAAAGGGCAAACTGCAATAATGCTCGCGTCTGCCTGGCTGCTGCTAATCCTGCTGCTGTCAGGCTGCGGCTGCGGGGCGCCTGTCTGGAAAGCCGTGCCATGCACATCTGAGCCCGCAGACGCAGAGTTTTACATTATTAATGACCAGGGCTTTGAGGTCGAGGGCCGATATCTGCTGGAGGCCTGCCTTGAGGTAGACAGCTCGGGCGCCTCTTTCACTTTCAGAGGCATATTTGGGCGCGAGCTTTTGAGCGGCACCGAGTTCAACATAGAGATAAGCCAGGGCGGGAGCACTTGGAAGCTCGCAGGCGTCAGACAGGGCAGCTGCATCGTGCTCCGGGGCGAAAAGGATACGGCCGTGCTTTTGAGATGCCTGCTGGGGGAGGGGACCGTCAAGATCCGCGTCCAGGGCTGCGGGAGCTGCGGAGAGGACTTCAGCTTCAGCGCCGAGCCCGGCAATTTTGCGGAGCTGCGCGATATGTGCGCAAATACCCGGGAAAAAAACGACCCGCCGGCCATTTGGCCGGCGGGCTTGCTTTTTTGTTCGTTACACTATCCTTCTGTCCCTCTTCTGATTATCGTAGTGCTTGTTGAGGAACGGGCGGATGACGTAGTAGATGAGCTTGTTTTCGAGGTTAAAGAAGTATATGCCGAAGGTCACGAGGAAGGTGAGGAAGCCGAACAGGGTCAGCTTGCCAGCTATCTTCAGCGCGCGCTTTTTCGCCGGGACCTTTGCCTTTTTTGCTTTCTTCATTTCGCTTTACCTGCCTTTCCTTACCACGCCTCGGAGTCGTCGAAATCCACCAGGGTCGGGTCCAGCGGCTCCTCGCCCACGACGACGGACATGTAGTTGTTAACGATGTTGCGCATGTCGCGCCGCGAGATGGTGCGGCAGTCTTCGAGGTCGTGCTCCACGAAGATGAAGTAGAAGCCCAGATCGCGCGCCTGCTCCTCCATCATGGCGTGGACGCCGTTCATGCCCTTGCAGGCGACGTTGTCGTTCATGAGCACCATGTCGCAGTTGAAGTTCTTCGCCCAGTCCCAGATGGCGTTGACGTTGTCCCAGCCGCCGACGGCGTGGTGACGCATGACGCCCTTCTCCGAGAACAGCGCCAGATCCTTGATGGCCTGCTCCGGGTCGTCCGTGCTTATCATGTTGTGGCCCATCGTCGAGTCCATGTTCAGCACGATGTTGACGCCCCAGCAGTTCTGTATCCAGGTCGGGAAGTCGGTGTAGTACACCGCGGAGGGGCCCCAGAGGAAGGCGCGGTGGCGGGTCTTGCCGCCGAAAGGCTCGTACTTCTTCTTGTAGCAGCGGCGCATGATCTTGATGACCTTGCGGTCCGTCTTCGTGAAGTAATCCTCCTGGCCGTTGACGCTGGCCCAGGAGTAGAGGCGGTACAGCGTCTCAGCAATGCCGCACAGGGCGGAATACGGGGTCTTGAAGATGTCCCATTTTTCGAGCTCTATCGTGTTCTGCTCGTTCATGTGCCTGGCGCGCTCGAAGAGGGCGTCCCAGTCGTACTTCTCGCCGTATTCCTTCTCGATGAAGGCGATGGCGTCCTTCAGCACCTGGGTGCTGTAGGGGTGCGCGCCCGGCTCGTTGTGTATCATCGCCATGGTGATGGGGAAGTCGGGCAGGCCTATGCGGCGACGCTGGAACATACTCGTCGCCTCGCTGGCGTTGCAGGGCATGTTCGTCGTGAGCATGGCCTTGCCGATGAGCGGGAAGTCGTCCTCAAAGGTGACGCCCGTCTCAGCCGAGCAGCGGGAGCAGACGTCCGCCGCGAGGCCGAAGCTCTCGGCGACGTCTATATAGTGCGGCTGCAGGTGCTGGTCAATGTCGCAGATGATGAACTCGGGCAGGGTCTGCAGCGGGATGGGGATGAGGTTCGGGAAGCCGGCCATGAAGAGGGGCGGCATGACCTCGTCCATCGGGACCAGCCTGTCGGTCAGCGGGCCGCCGCCGAGCCTGCGGTCATTGGAGAGGACCAGAGCTATCTTCTTCGTCAGGCTCTGGACTATGGCGTGCATGTTGAGATGAGCGATCTTCAGCTCGGGGCCGCGGAAGCCCTCGAAGAGCCTGTCTATGAAGCAGAAGGTGCCGAGGTAGGAGCCCATCCAGCGGTACTCCCACATGCCCTTGAGCACCGGCAGGGGTGCGCTGGCGACCATGAGGCCCATGCTCTTGAGGTTGTTCAGCCAGGCGAGGTAGTCCACCATGGTGTCGTGCACGCCGCGCCACTCGCGGTATTTGGCGATGCCGGTCTTGTCATAGAAGCGGCTGCGCAGGCCGCCGGTGCCGTTCTCCGCCTGCCACTTGGGGTCGAATTTCTGCAGTTTTTTATCCACAAAGGCTGTGATCGGGTTTTTCATCTTCTTCTCCCCCTTCCTCAGGCGTTGATCTTTTTGATCTCCAGGCTCTCGACGAAGGCCTGGAACCTCGTGCGCAGCTGGCCCACGGAGCCGAGCGCGTATTCCTTCTCAATGGTGCAGCAGGGCACGCCCATCTCGCTCTGCAGGACGAAGGAGCCCAGGACCTTCTCATAGCTCCAGAACTCGCAAAACTTCATGTTCTCATACACGACGCCGTCGGCATGGAACTCGTCCACAAGGCGCTTGACCTCCGTGTGGCGCTGGTCTATCTTGTCACCGGACATGAACCTCGCGCACTGGTTCCAGTGGAGGTAGTGGCGGCAGATGGCGTCGTAGGCGCTCTCGCCGGGGGCGATGTCTATGCGCTCCCTGCTCGGGAAGCTGCCGAAGCAGTAGCGGTCCGCCACAACCATGGCGCCGCACATCTCGACGAGCTTGGTGAAGTCCGGGTCGTCTATCTCGGAGCCGACCATGACTATGCGGGCGCGGAAGGGGAACTTCGGCTCCGGCTCGCGGGTCTTTATCTCCTCCAGCGTTTCCTTTATGTAGGGGAGGATGAGCTCGTGCGGACACACCTGGCTGACGAGCTGGATGACGTGGAACTCATAGCCCGTGATGGGCGGGTTTTCGAGCTTGCGGTAATTGCCTATCTCGGTGATGGTGTCGCAAAGCTCGTTGAAGTCCTCGACGGCCTTGCGCAGCGCGGCCTCGGAGGTGTCTATGCCAAAGCGTTTTTCAAGCTCGTCGAGCACCTTGAGCTTCAGCTGGGCCTTGTAGTAGTCGAGGGAGGTCTTGTCGCCCTTCATGGGCGGGTCGATGATGGTGACGAAGAAATTGTCGTTCTTCACGGGGTTTATGAGGAAGAAGTGCTCCTGCATCCTCTCCATGGCGGCGCAGCTCTCGGCGCCGAAGAGGGCGCTCAGGTAGTTGTAGCCGCCCTCGATGCCGCGCTCGAGGATGGAGCGGACGTAGGGACAGTTGCGGTTGGTCATGTAGTAGGTGGCGACGTCCGTGGAAGAGCAGCGCGGCGCGCGCAGGCGCGAGGAAAAGCATCCCGGAAGATTGAGCAGCACCTCGGGGATGTAGTAGCAGTTATATCCCAGCGCGAGCTTGCCCTCGTTCACCGCCTGCGTGACGAGCTCGTTCTGAGCCTCCTGCAGGAGGTTTTCAAAGTAGATCAGGTGTTTCAGATCCTTCAATTTGCAGCCCCCTCGTATATTGTTTGTTTTCAGACGAAGTCGGCGGCGTCTTTGCGCCGGAATTGCACAACAAACCCGCCCTCATGTGTTAAAATTATAGTACATATTGACGGGCTTGTCAAACATTTATCGCCCTTGCCGTTTGAAAAGCAACTGGTCTGTTATAGACCAGGACCAAAGTCCGCAGCGGAAAAAACCGCCGCCCCGGAGGGCGGCGGTTTTTCATTTTTTGAGCGGCGGCATTCGGACCATGCGCGCGACGGCTTCGGGGGCTATCTTTACCAGCCTGCGGTCATAGGTGATGAGGCCGTTGAGCTCGCCCTCGACGTCCGTGAGCTGGGTGTAGACGGCGGCGGCGAGGCCGGAGCGGCAGGCGGGGCGTATCTGCCCGTCGTAGAGCAGGGTGATGCCGCGGCGCAGCTCGTCCGCCGTTTTGAACTTCTTGTAGCCGAAAGGCTTCTGCTCAGAGACGTGGCCCTCCGCAGCCCAAGCGTAGCCGCCGAACTCGGAGAGCACGACACAGCGGCCCTTCTTGTCCGGGGAGTAGCGGTAGTCGTCGAAGTAGACGTGCAGGCTCTTTATATCGCCTATGCCCTGGTCGTGCCAGCCGCTGGCGTGGTCTATGGTGCGCGTGGCGTCTATCTCCAGGATGGCGGCGGCGCAGCGCTCGGCGTCGAACTGGCCCCAGCCCTCGTTGAAAGGCACCCACATGGCTATGCAGGGGCAGTTGTATAGCTCCGTCACCATCTCGCGCAGCTCCCGCAGGAACTGGATGCGCCCGCGCTCGTCTCGCCGGCCGAAGGCGCCGTACTTGTTGTCTTTCATATGCCAGCCGGTGAGCAGGGGGGCGGAGATGACGGCGGGGTTGTAGGTCCCTCCGCCGTTCGGCATGTCCTGCCAGACCAGCATGCCCAGCCTGTCGCAGTGGTAGTACCAGCGCAGGGGCTCGACCTTCACGTGCTTGCGCAGCATGTTGAAGCCCATGGCCTTGGCCGTTTCGATGTCGAAGCGCAGGGCCTCGTCGCTCGGCGCGGTGTAGAGCCCGTCGGGCCACCAGCCCTGGTCGAGCAGGCCGTTGTGGAAATAGGGCTTGCCGTTTAAGAACAGGCGCTTTTTCCCCTCGGAGTCCGCCTCGACGGAGAAGCTGCGCATGGCGAAGTAGCTCTCCACCCGGTCCTCACCCAGGGCGAGGGAGAGCTCGTAGAGCTGCGGCTCCTCCGGGGACCAGAGCTTCACGGGCTCTTCCAGGCGGAGCAGGGCGGGCGTCCCGGCGTAGAAGTCGTAGGCCATGCCGCCTATGAGCGCCCGGCAGGGGCCCTCGCCGTCCACGAAGAGCTCGACGGAGCTCTTCTCCGGGTGCGGCGTGATGAAGAGGCCGCGGATATAGCTTTCCGGCACGCTCTCACACCAGACGGTCTGCCATATGCCGCTGACGGGCGTATACCAAATGCCGCCGGGCTTGAGCTTCTGCTTGCCGCGCGAGCCGGGGGCCTTGTCCGTATCGTCCGTGACGCAGACGACGAGGCTGTTTTCCTCCCCCTCGGGAAGCAGCAGCGGCGTGATATCGGCGGAGAAGGGGAGAAAGCCCCCCTCGTGCGTACAGGCCTCCTCGCCGTTTATCCAGACGTGGGCGCAGCGGTCCACGGCGCCGAAGTGCAGCAGCACGCGCCCCCGGCCGAAGCCCTCGGGCAGCGTCAGGCCTCGGCGGTACCAGAGATATTCCCCCGGCTGTAGCGTCCTGCCCACGCCGGAGAGCGCGGACTCGGGCGCGAAGGGGACGATTATCTCGCCATCATACTCCTCCGGCTCCTCGCCGCTGCGGGTGAAGGCGTATTCCCAGGGGCCGTTCAGGTTCAGCCAGCCCTCGCGCCGGAGCTGGGGCCGGGGATATTCGGGCAGGGGGTGCTCCCTGTCGAGGGCCTCGCCCCACTCAGTTGTCAGCATGCTTTTCCCTCCTTCTGAGGATGAAAACGGGTATGAGCGTCAAAAGCAGCACGCCCGCCGCGGCCAGGAAAATGCCCGGCGTCGGCACGGTCTTCGTGACCCCCAGCTCGACGTAGGTGCTGTCCCCGCCCTTTATGACGGCGGAGCCTATCTGCGGGCCGATTATCATGGGCAGCAGCACGGCGAAGAGCATCCTGATGCCCTGAAAATGCCCGGCCTTGTCCGGCGGCGTGAGGTCGCGCACCTTGCCGGAGAGCGAGGCTGTCACCAGCATGTAGCCGCTCATCATCACGCAGCCGGCCAGGATGACCGCCAACTGCCCGCGTGCAAAGTACATGGCGACGAGCCCCGCGAACATCACCGCCGACGCCGGGAGGGTGAAGCGCAGCTTGCCCAGCCTGTCTATGAGCCTGCCCGAGAGCACGCTCACCAGCGAGGCCGCGATGAGCACCACGCCGAGGACGATGGCGTAGTCCGCGATGCCGAGGAAGTTTTGGATGTAGATTATGAGGTAGGGGAAGAAGACCTGCACCGCCACCGAGAACACGGCGAAGGCCGCGAGCGCCAGGTAGAGCCCCGGGTTTTCCCTTGCCACCGAGGGCCGCAGGCCGTAGACGAGGTTTTTGAAATAGCTGTCCCGCCGCGGCTCCAGACCCGGCTCGTCCTTCACGAGAAAGAGCGAAACAACGCCCGTCGCCGTCACCAGCGCGCCGAAGATGCCGAAAAACTCCCTCCAGCGCCCGGCCTGCGTCAGCCCGTCGAAGGCCCCGAAGATGACGAGCATGGAAATGAGCGGCAGCGTTGCGATGACGGACTCGGCCCGGCCGCGGTTCGTATCATCCGTCGCGTCCGTCAGCCAGGCGTTGAAGGCGGCGTCGTTCGCCGTGGAGCCGAAAAAGGTCATCACGCAGTCGAGCACGACTATCATCACCGCCGCCGCAGCTACTGCGTTCGCAGCGGGGAAGAGTTTTGCCGCGCTCTCCACGGTCACGAGCCCGAAGGCCGCCGTCGAGCCTCCCCAGAGGATGTATCCCAGCCCGATGAGGAGCCTGCGCTTTCCGAGCCTGTCCGAGAGCGCGCCCATGAAAAGGGCTGTCAGCGTCGCCGCCGCCGCGCTCCAGCCCACCATGGCCGCAATGTAGTCAGGCTCCGTCGAGATGGTGTTGTAGAGGTAGACGTTGAAGTACATGTTCTCAATGGTCCAGGCGAACTGGCCCACTAGTCCGACCAGGACTATGGAGAGCCATTTCCTCGCCCCGAGCCTTGTGACGGTCATCCCGCAGCCTCCTTCCGGCGGGGCAGACCCCGCTCCGTTATTATACATTAACTTTGCAGCCATTAAAAGCGCAAAATAAGATTGACAAAAACGAGACATAATGTTAAATTTTTATCATACGCAGTCGCGCAAAAAAATTCACACTTTCCGCATATCGGAAGGGAGGAGACAAAAATGACACAAAACTTGCATTTGTTAAGAGTTTCGCAGGATTGTTAATAAATAATCTTGGTAATATGGTGTTTTAGTGTCATTTTTGCTGGACATAAATTGACAAATGTGTTACGATTGCATAGTCAAAAATTACGAGAGGTGATGCTCATGCCCTTTAAGTACTATGGCGGTGTTCACCCCGATTACGCGAAGACCGCCAGTAAGACGCCTGTGCGTACCATCTCGCCGCCTCCTGTCGTGGTGCTGCCTATGATCCAGCAGATAGGCGCCCCGAACAAGCCCGTCGTCAAGGTGGGGGATACGGTGAAGATGGGCCAGCTCATAGGCTCGAACGACGCGCCGGTGTCCGCCCCGGTACACTCGTCCGTCTCCGGTAAGGTCATAGCCGTCGAGCCCAGGCGCCACATGCTGGGCGACATGGTCATGTCCGTCGTCATTGAGAACGACTTTCAGGACACGCCCTGCGAGGACATGAAGCCCCTCAGCGAGGAGCAGCTCAAGGACCCCGACGCCATCATCGCCCGCATCCGCGAGGCCGGCGTCGTCGGCATGGGCGGCGCGATGTTCCCGACGGCCTTCAAGATCCAGGGCGCGCGCGGCAAGGTGGACACGGTCATCATAAACGGCGCCGAGTGCGAGCCCTATCTCTGCGGCGACCACCGCACCATGCTGGAGCGCCCGGAGGAGCTTTTGAAGGGCATAGAGCTCGTCCGCATTGCGCACGGTCTCGACAAGTGCTATTACGGCATCGAGAAGAACAAGCAGGACGCCATAGACCTGCTGAACAGCCTTGACCCGGCCAAATACGGCGTCGAGATCGTCCCTGAGCTCGTGAAGTACCCCCAGGGCGCGGAGAAGATGCAGGTGAAGGCGAACACCAACCGCGAGGTCAAGCCCGGCGGCCTGCCCTCCGGCGTCGGCTGCAACGTCGTCTCTACATATACGGCCTACACCATCTACCGGGCCTGCTGTGAGGGCATCCCCTCCATAGAGCGCGTGGTCACCGTCGCGGGCGACTGCGTGCCGGAGGCGCAGAACCTCCTGTGCCGCTTCGGCACCCCGCTGGAGCACATCTTCGCGGAGGCCGGCGCGGACATGTCGAGGGTCGAGCGCATCTGCATGGGCGGACCCATGATGGGCATCTGCGTGGCAGATCCCACGGCGGGCAGCGTCAAGGGCGCAAGCGGCCTCCTCCTTTTCAGCGCGGACATGAACCGGGAGAGCGAGACGCCCGCCTGCATCCGCTGCGGCAACTGCATCGCCCACTGCCCGATGAAGCTTGAGCCGATGTACATGTACATGTACGTCCACAAGGGCGATATAAAGAAGATGGAGGAATACCACGTCATGGACTGCTTTGAGTGCGGCTCCTGCTCCTACGGATGTCCGGGACGCCTGCCGCTGACTCACACCTTCAAGCTCGGCAAGGCCATGATAAACGCCAAGCGCGCGGAGGAGAAGGCCCGCGCCGAGGCCGCGAGGATCAACGCCGCGGCCGAAGCCGGAAAGGAGGCGAAGGCCTGATGGAGGAGAAGAAGATTTTCAAAGTCACGTCGAACCCCATCCTCAGGACCCCCCGCGGCACCCGGCAGATAATGCTGGACGTAATAATCGGCCTCGTCCCGGCGCTGGCCGTCGCGGTGTACATGTTCGGCGCGAACGTCGTCCTGCTGCTGGCGGTCTCCATAGTCTCCTGCGTCTTTTTCGAGTGGGGCTACCGCAAGCTCATGAAAAAGAACAGCACGGTGGGCGACCTCTCGGCCGTCGTCACGGCTATACTGCTCGTCTGCGTGCTGCCCTCCGAGGCGAAGTGGTGGATGGTCGTCATCGGCTCCTTCTTCTCGGTGGTCGTCGTCAAGCAGCTCTACGGCGGCATAGGCAAGAACTTCCTGAACCCCGCCCTCGCGGGCCGCGCCTTCCTGACGGCGGCCTATGCGGGCTACATGACCGTCTGGGCCGTGCCCAGCGTGCTCTCCGGCGCGGTGGACGCCGCCACGATGGCCACCCCGCTCTCCTACCTTTATAGTGGCCAGCCCCTGCCCGAGTACATGGGCCTCGGCTCCATCTTCCTGGGCGGCATACCCGGCTCTGTGGGCGAGATAAGCACCCTCGCGGTGCTCATCGGCGGCCTGTGGCTGCTGGCCCGCAAGGTCATCAGCTGGCGCATCCCCGTCTCCTTTATCGGCTCTGTAGCCGTGCTCTGCCTCATCTTCGGCCACGAGGGCTACGGCAGGTTCGACTGGATGCTCCTGAACGTCTGCTCCGGCGGCCTCGTGCTCGGCGCCTTCTTCATGGCCACCGACTACTCCACGAGCCCCGTGACGCTCAAGGGCCAGCTGGTGTTCGGTCTGGGCTGCGGCGTGCTGACCGTGCTCATCCGCTACTTCGGCTCCTACCCCGAGGGCGTCAGCTACGCCATCCTCATCATGAACTGCTGCACCTGGGGCGTTGACAAGCTGACGAGGCCGAGGCAGTTCGGCGTTTCCGCCGAGGACGTGAAGGCCGCCAAGGCCGCCAAAAAGGCCGCGAAGAAACAGGCGAAGGAGGGTGCTGCAAATGGCTGAAACTAAGAAAGCGCCCAACCAGATAGTCCGGCTGGCGCTCGTGCTCTTCCTCGTCTCCGCCATTGTCTCCGGCGTGCTGGGTTTCGTGAACATGCTCACGAAGGACAGGATAAAGGAGCTGGAGGAGCAGGCGAGGGCCGAGGCCTACAACGCGGTGCTCCCCTGGGACGGCGAGTATACCGACGTCGCCTACGACAAGGAGGCCTTCCAGACCGTGGACGCGGTCGCCCAGGCTGGCGACGAGGGCTGGGTCGTGGAGCTGACCTTCTCCGGCGCGCAGAGCTCCATCTCCGCCGCCTTCGGCGTCGCCCCCGACTACAGCATCACCGGCGCGAGCGTCATCTCCCACGCGGAGACTTCCGGCCTCGGCGCGAAGATAGTCGAGGAGGACTTCCTGGCCAGCTTCGTCGGCCAGACCGAGGGCATGGCCGTCACCAAGGACGGCGGCACGGTGGATTCCATAACGGCCGCGACCATCTCCGCCAGGGCGATGGCCAACGCCGCCAACACGGCCATAGCGGTCGTGAAATCGCTGGGTTAAGGGGGGCTCTGAGACATGAATCTGAAAAAGCAGTTCACCGAGGGCCTCATAACCAATAACCCCGTGCTCGTGCAGCGCATCGGCCTGTGCTCGACAATGGCCATCACGACCATGTTCTTCAACGGCATAGGCATGGGCCTGTCGGTGCTCATCATCCTGACCTGCTGCAACGTCGTCATCTCGGCGATGCGCAAGGTCATCCCGAACGACATCCGCCTGGCGATGTTCGTCGTCGTCATCGCGGGCTTCGTCACCATCGTGGACCTGCTGCTGCAGGCCTATGTGCCGGCGCTCTCCGCGAGCCTCGGTGTGTTCATCCCGCTCATCGTCGTCAACTGCATCATCATCGGCCGTGCCGAGGCTTTCTGCCAGCACGAGCCCGTGGGCCCCAGCTTCTTTGACGGCATTTTCCAGGGCATAGGCTACACGCTGGTGCTCATCTGCATGTGCGTCATCCGCGAGCTGCTGGGCTCCGGCACCTTCGGTGCGGGCGTCTTTGAGATAGTGGACGGCGCCTTCCGCGCCGTGGCAGACGGCTCTGCGGCGGGCATCCGCATCTTCCCCGAGGAGTTCGGCGCCACCATCATGATAATGCCCTTCGGCGGCTTCCTGACCCTTGCCTGCCTGCTGGCGGCCATGCAGTACGCCCTGCGCAAGTCCGCTGAGAAGAAGGAAAAGGCCGCCCGTGCGGCGAAGGTCGAGGTTGTAAAGGAGGCGGCTGAGTAATGTTTGATTCGGTACTTACCATCGCGCTCGGCGCGATACTCATAAACAACTTCATCTTCTCGCAGTTCCTCGGCTGCTGCCCCTTCCTGGGCTGCTCCACGAAGATAGACACCGCCCTCGGCATGGGCCTGGCCGTCACCTTCGTCATGGGCCTGGCTTCCGCCATCTGCTACGCGGTGAACACGCTGCTCATAGCGCTCGACCTGGAGTACATGAGCACCCTGGCCTTCATCCTGGTCATCGCCGTGCTGGTGCAGTTCGTCGAGATGTTCCTCAAGAAGTCCGTTCCCTCGCTCTACACCGCGCTCGGCATTTTCCTGCCGCTCATCACCACCAACTGCGCCGTCCTCGGCGTCGTGCTGCTGAACGTGCAGAACAACTACAACTTCATCGAGAGCGTCGTCTACGGCATCACCGGCGGCCTCGGCTTCCTCGTCGCCATCGTGCTGTTTGCGAGCGTGCGCGACAGGCTGCAGTTTGCCGACTACCCCGAGAGCTTCGACGGCTTCCCGATAGCCCTCGTGACGGCGGGACTCCTGGCCCTGGCCTTCATGGGCTTCTCGGGCATGAAGATAGGTTAAGGGGGTAAGGCGTTATGATGAACATACTCTACGCCGTACTCGTCCTCGGCGTCATGGGCGCGATCTTCGGCGGCCTGCTGGCCTTTGCGGCGAAGATCTTCCACGTCGAGCAGGACCCGAGGATAGACGAGGTCCGCTCAGCCCTCGCGGGCGCCAACTGCGGCGGCTGCGGCTACGCGGGCTGCGACGCCTACGCCGCGGCGGTGGTCGCTGGCGAGGCTCCCCCCAACAAGTGCTCCCCGGGCGGCGCGGCCACGGCCGCGAAGGTGGCGGACATAATGGGCCTTGACGCCGCGCCCGAGGTCAAGTACGTGGCCTTCGTCCCCTGCTCCGGCAGCGCGGAGACGGCCAAGCTCTTCTTCGAGTACGACGGCCCCAAGGACTGCGTCGCGGCCATGCGCTTCGGCAACAAGGGCCCGAAACAGTGTCAATTTTCCTGCATCGGCCTCGGCAACTGCGTGCGCGCCTGCCAGTTCGGCGCGATGCACATCGAGAACGGCGTGGCGGTCGTGGACCGCGAGAAGTGCGTGGCCTGCATGGCCTGCTACGACGCCTGCCCGAAGAAGATCATCCGCAAGGTCCCCTACGAGCAGCGCGTGCTCGTCGGCTGCCGCTCGGAGGACAAGGGCGCGCAGACTCGCAAGATGTGCGACGCGGGCTGCATCGGCTGCATGAAGTGCCAGCGCGAGTGCCCGCACGAGGCCATAAAGGTCGTGAACAATGTCGCCGTCATCGACTACGACAAGTGTACCGGCTGCGGCCACTGCGCAGAGGTCTGCCCCAGGCACATCATCCACCCTCAGAAGGTATACGAGCAGTAAATAGCACCAAGGCCCGGCGGAACTTCCGCCGGGCCTTTTTTGCGCCCGCCGCACCAAGCGTAAAAGTTTTTTGCCCCGCTTTTTTACAAAAAAGCGGGCGGGGTCCAGGGGCGG
>UQUO01000055.1 GCA_900544295.1 uncultured Eubacteriales bacterium
ACGCCAGGCCTCGTAAAGTTCTTAACTTTCATTCTGCTCAGGAATTATGGGACTTCGAACTCAACTCCTGTTGCACTTAGTTTGACAATTCACTAAAACTATTTCCGGCCTGCCCATGGCGCCGGGACCGAGGGTGTAGCGCTGGAAGACCAGCACCGGCTCCCCGGCGGAGTTCAGGCGCAGCTGGGCCTCGTCTATGGCTGCCTCTCGCTCGGCCTCGCCCAGCTCCCACCACATGTCGTTCTCGCCCGGGTCCTCCAGCAGCTGCGCCAGGCCCGCGCGGGCCTTCTCACGCCAGTTTTCCCCGGCCAGGGCCTCGACGCTCAGCTCCTCGCCGGTTTCGAGGTCATAATTATAATAGTGGAAGGTCTCATAGGCCGTCGCCAGCGTCTCGGTCTTTATGACGGCGAAGGAGAGTATCTCATCCGAGGCGTAATATACCTCGTAGTCCACCTCTATGCCTATGGGGTGGTAGTCCTCCGGGTCGCCGCCTGTGGCGATGAAGGCCTCGTAATACTCCTCCGCGCGGGCCTCGGACTGCGCGACCTCGGCCTCGACCGTGGCCTCTATGAGCCGGTTCACGCTCCCGGCCCAGTCCGCGCCGCCGAGCTCGACGTCTATGGCCGGGACCTCTATGTCCACGTTCTTCTTGTCGTCCCCGTAGTGGTAGCTGCGGACGGTGAGCACCCGGCAGACCTCGCCCAGGAGCGGGACCTCATAGAGCGCGGCGGCGAAGGTCGGCACGGTGTTCAAAATGAGTACGAACACTGCGCAGGCCGCGATTATCGGCGATGCGATCCGGATCGCATGCCGCCGCCGCGCGGCGCGCCTCGCGCCGCGCCTGATGGCGCCATCCACAAGCCCGGGCAGCTCCCGGGGTATCTCGGTCTGCATGTATATGTCCCTGAGCTCTTCCTTCAAGGCTCACACCTCCCCGTCGTCCAGCTCCAGCCTCAGCAGCGCCAGGGCCTTGTAGAGCCTGGATTTGGCCGTGCTTAACGTACACCCGGCGGCCTGGGCGACCTCCGCGAGCTTCATGTCTTCAAAAAACCGCAGGATTATGACCGTCCTCAGCTTGGGCGGCAGAGCCGCGACCGCGTCGTAGAGTGCAAGGGCCTCGGCCCGCCCCCCGGCGTCGTCCGGGGCGGGCAGGCTCTCGTCCGCGGGCTCCGTTTCCCGGCGGCGGCGTATGCGGTCTATGCTCTCGTTCACCAGTATGCGGCAGAACCAGGGCTTTATACGCGCCGGGTCCCGGAGCGCAGGCAGCTTTCGCAGGCCCTTTTCCACGGCGTCCTGCACGATGTCCAGCGCGTCCTCCCGGCTGCGCACGTAGCTGTAGGCTATGCGGTAAAAGCCCGCCTCGTTCTGCCTGACAAAGTTGGCGAATTCCTCGCCGCTCATGTTATCCGAGGGCCTTCTGCGCGGCCTCGCGCACGCCGGAGGCATCCTCCGCCACGCAGAGCACCACGTAGCGCCCGCCGGAGATTATGACGGCGTCCTCCAGCTTCGGCACCTCGGAGGGGATATAGCTGGAGTAATTCTCTATCCTGTCCGCGTTGCGGGCCTCAAGCTTCGTGACCAGCGCGGCAGCGGCCTCGGCGTCCGCCGTCTCAAAAACGGCGAGCTCCTCGGCGGTGGCGCCGGTGCCGGCGCGCACCCAGCAGCGCGTGTCATCCCCCGTGCCGTAGAGCCCCTGGGCCACGGCCTCGTCCAGGGCGTAGAGCGTCTCACCGAACTTGCCGGCAGCGTAGAGCTCCTCGCCGAAGGCGTCGATATCCAGCTCCGGCTCGGCCGCCTGCCCGCAGGCCGCGAGCGGCAGGACGAGGCAGAGCGCCAGCAGAGCGGCGGTTATCCTCTTTTTCATCGTATCTTCCTCTTTCTGTCTATTGTGCTGTGTGCGTTCTCAGGTAGTCCATCCAGACGACGCAGTACTCCGGCGTGAGGTGCACGCCGTCGCCCGTGGCCTCGAAGGGCAGATAGCCCTCGTCGTCCATGACGCCCTCGGCCACGTCCACGTAGTGGACCTCCTTCTCGTCCGCCAGGGCGCGCAGCTGGGTGTTCAGGCGGTTCACGTTGGCGATGGTGTAGACCTCGTCGTTGGAGTCCTTCCATTTGCTGACTGGGATGATGGACTGGATATATATGACGGCGTCCGGGTTTATCTCGCGGATCTTGTCGATTATCTTGCCGTAGTCCTCCTTGAACACGCTCTCATAGACCCAGCCGAGCTCGTTCATGCCGAGCATGATGTAGACCTTGCTGAACTCCATGCCTGCCAGCTGGTCGAAGGCCCGGGCCTTGCCGCCGCCGGAGATGTCGCAGTAGTCCGTGAAGATGCTGTCCACGGTGAGGCCGACCTCGGTTATGAAGGTGGCGTTCGTGAGGCCGGAATACATCTTGAGGCCTTCGGTGCGGGAGTTGCCGATGAACACGGCGTCGTCAAAATAGCTGTCGTCCACGGCCTCGCTCTCCGGCACCAGCATGCCGCAGTCGTTGGGCGTTGGGGTGGGCTTGGGGTGCCCGCTCTCCTGCGCGTCATCGCCGCCTTCGCCGTCCGCGCCGTCCTCGGGGGCGGCGCTCTCTTCGGGCGGCGCGCTCCCGGGGGCGTTTTCGTCCCCGCCCGGGGCCTCGCTCGGCGGGGCCGCGCTCTCGGCGGGGCCGAGGTCCTCTGCGGGCTCCGTCGCCCCGTGCCGGCCCGTGAAAAAGCCGGAACTCGTTATGAGCATGAGCGCCAGCACGGCAAAGATCACAAGGGCCGTCTTCAGCCCGCGCCTGAAGCGCTGCTGCCTGTTTCTGCGCACTCTGTCTGTTCTCGTCACGCTTGGCTCATCCCCTGTTCTATCTGTCTCTGCGTATATTATGACGCGGAGGACGCCGGAAAAGTTGATTAGGAAAAATAAATTTTTCCTTGTGTACTCCTGCAGGGCCCCATGATATAATCCGGCTGAAAGGGGGCGGAAGCATGCTCGAAACAAGAGACGCCGCCATAGGCATACTCATACCCTTCCTCGGCACCGCGCTGGGGGCCTGTTTTGTGTTTTTCCTCCGGGGCGAGGTGAGGCCCTGGGTGCAGAAGCTGCTGCTCGGCTTCGCCTCCGGCGTCATGATAGCCGCCTCGGTCTGGTCGCTCATCATCCCGGCCATAGAGATGGCCGAGGGCCAGGGGACGACGCCCTGGCTGCCTGCCGCGCTGGGCTTCCTCGCCGGCGTGGGCTTCCTGCTGCTGCTCGACAGCCTCATCCCGCACCTGCACCTGGGCTCCGACTGCCCGGAGGGCCGCAGCTGCGGCCTGGGCAAGAGCACGATGCTCGTCCTCGCCGTGACGCTGCACAACCTGCCCGAGGGCATGGCCGTCGGCGTCGTGTTCGCGGGCGCGCTCTCGGGCGAGGCGGCGGTCTCCGCCGCGGCGGCCTTCGCCCTTGCTGCGGGCATCGCCCTGCAGAACGTTCCAGAGGGCGCGGTCATCTCCATGCCGCTGGTCGGTCAGGGCATGGGCAGGGGCCGGGCCTTCCTCGCGGGCCTGCTCTCAGGCGTGGTCGAACCGGTGGGCGCGCTGCTCACCATCCTGCTCACTGGCCTTATCACGCCGGCGCTGCCCTACATCCTCTCCTTCGCCGCGGGGGCGATGATCTACGTCGTCGTAGAGGAGCTCATCCCCGAGGCCCAGGCCGGGGAACACTCGAACATAGGCACCATCGGCGCGGCCCTGGGCTTTGTGCTGATGATGATACTCGACGTCGCGCTCGGCTGAGCGGGCGCTAGTTCTCAATGCCGACGGCGCGCACAGGCGCTCCGTCGGCGTTTTTGTATTTGAGCGGCAGCGCCGCGAAGAAGAAGCGCCGCCCGGCGAGCTGCGAGAGCCCGCGCAGGTTTTCGACTATGACGAGGCCGCGCTCAAACATGAGGTGGTGCCGGGGGAAATCCGCGGCGTCCATGGGGTCAATGCCCATGGTGTCGAGCCCTATGCCCCTGACGCCGAGCTCCACGGCGCGTTTCACGGCGGCGGGGGAGAGGACGGGATAGGCCCCGAAATATTCGGGCGTGTTCCAGAACCTGTCCCAGCCGGTGCAGACGAGCAGGAAGTCCGCGCCCGCGGCGGGCTCCACGGCCCCGGCTGGTATTTCTCCGCCGGGCGCGCAGCCGCGCGCGTCCAGTACCCAGGCCTCGCCGCAGAAGGCGGAGGCCGGCAGCTCATCCAGCCAGGGCGCGCCCGCAAGCATGTGCGCCGGGGCGTCCATGTGCGTGCCGACGTGGGAGAAGAGCTCCAGCCGCGTCTCGCGGAAGCCGTCGCGCTCAAAGGCGCTGCCCTCGGAGAGGCGCGGCTGCTCCGTACCCGGCCAGACGAGGATGTCTTCGGAGATGGTGTGGGTGAGGTCGTATACGCGCATGTGCTGCGCCTCCTTTCCGCAGTATTTGCCCCTACATGATATCATGCCCCCGAGCGCGGCGTCAACGCGGAAAGGGCGCGCGAAAGAGCTCCGTATAGGTGAGCCGGCCTCCGGGGCGTTCGGAGAGCATGAGGCGGATGTCGCGCACGGGACAGGCGACGGCCGAGCCCAGCAGCGCCCCCGGCTCCGCGCGGGACAGAACCCGGCGCGCGAGGGTGAGGTGCGGCGAGAAGCGCCGCTCTTCGAGCGAAAAGCCCCGCGCCCGGAGCTCGTCCGCGAGCCGGGCCTGCAGGCGCGTGAGCTCCGGGCAGTCCGCCGGGGCGAGCCACCAGATGTCGCCGCCCTCGCGCCTGAAGCGCCCCGAGCGCTCAAAGCGGAGCGTGAAGGGCTGCGACCCTGCCGCGGCGGCGAGCATGGCGGCGCGGGCGTCGGGGAGCCGCGCCTGCGGCTGTTCGCCGAGGAAGGCGAGGGTGAGGTGGAGGTTTTCGCGCCGCGAATAATTGGCGCGCCCGGCCCTTTCCCTGAGCCTGTCCCGCGCCGCCTCAAAGGAGTCCAGCTCGTTTTCTCCGAAATTTATCGCAATAAAGAGCCTCATCTTCATCACCGCCCCCAGTATACCACAAAAACGCCGCCCGAAGGCGGCGTTTTGGAGTTTATTCGCGGGACGTCGAGGACGACGCCTCATACGGCGGGGCGGGACTTCAAACCAGCGCCCCCGCCAGTTTGGCGGCGCCTGCGGCGGCGTCCTCGGGGTAAGGGGAGAGGACGGCGGGGCGGGCAAAAAGCTCTCCGGCGCAGCCGAGTATACAACGGTTCAGGCGCGCAGCGTTGCCGCAGAGCACCAACCTCCCCGAGCCGCGCGTGCTCTCAGGCATGAGCCTGTAGCTCGGAAGAAGCTCCTCGCAGACCCCGCGGTAGAAGGCGGCACAGAGGGCCTCGGGGGTGAAATTATCCATACTCAGACCCTCGATGGCCCCGCGCAGGCCGGGATGCTCCCGCGTGCCGCGGAAGGTCGTGCGCGCGCTCAGGCCCGAGTCCCGCGGCGCGGCCTCGGCCAGACGCTGCATGTGTCCGTACATCTCCGCCTCGCCCACTTCGCCCGCGAGCGAGCATACCGCCCGCAAAAATCCGTTGAGCAGCCTCAGAGCGCTGCCGCCGCAGAGGCCGGCGCCGGTCATGAGCCGGGCCCCGCCTATGTACGGCCTGGGCTCAAGCCCCTCGGGACAGCCGGAGGGTGGGCAGAGCGCGCTCAGCTGGCTGGAGGTGCCGAGATTCAGCAGCACGTCATCCGGCCTGCCGGCGGCGCCGAGAAAGCCCGCCTGGTTGTCGCCTATGGGCAGGGCCACGGGCAGCCCGCCCGCCGTCTCGCCCAGCAGGGCCTCGCCGCGGACCGCTTCGGGAAGCATGTCCGCCGGTAGTCCCGCACGGGCCAGGGCCGCATGGTCGAAGCTGCCGGCGTCCAGGTCGAAGAGGCCCAGGCTGGCGGCCAGGCTCGCGTGGGTTCTCGGCTTTTCAAGACCGCAGAGCCTCATGGCCACATAGTCTGGCGCTGTGCAGAGCGAGACGGCGCCGGGGGGTACGAGGCCGTTCTTCATGTTATAGTAGTGCGTGACCAGGCCGTAGCCTGTGGCGGCTTCGTATCCGCTCAGGGCGGCCAGCTCCCCGGCCCAGCTCAGGCCGCCGGGGGCGGGCAGATCCCCGCGCCCGTCTTCCCAGGTATACAGAGGCCCCAGGGCCCGGCCCTCGCGGTCGAGATACACAACGCCGTGCATCTGCCCGGTGAGGCCCAGGGCCGCCGTGCCCGGCACAGCCTCCCGCAGCCGCTCAAGCATGCGGGAGGCCTTTTTAAGAATGTCGTCCGCGCTCTGCTCCCCGGCCCAGGGGGCTCCCTCCAGCTTTTCCCCGCCGGGCGAGGTCAGGGAGCAGAGCAGGCGTCCGCTCTCGGTATCCAGTACGGCCCCGGAGATCGTGGTCGTGCCTATGTCTATGCCGGCTGCGAGCAAACCGCTCACCTCCCGCTCAGTTCTCGGAATAGAGCATGGACCTGGTGAAGCTCAGCGCCTGTTTGAGGTCCTCGTCCAAACGGGCGTCGGAATCAGGGCGGGTGAGATCATGCCAGACTCTTATGGCGTCCGCCACCTCGCCGCCGGAGCGGACGAAGGGCTCCATGACGACGGGACCGTCGTAGCCTATGTCACGCAGGGCGGCGCCGATGTCAGCCCAGGGCATGTGGCCCTTGCCGGGTACGCGGCGGTTGCACTCGCCGATGTGAAAGTGGCCCACGGCGGCGCCCGCGCGGCGGATGGCGGCGCCTATGTCGTCCTCCTCTATGTTCATGTGGAAGACGTCCAGCAGGAGCTTTACATTCCCGCGCCCCAGCTCGGTTATGTAGGCCAGCGCGCCGTCCACGTCGTTGAAGACGAAGTTCTCGTAGCGGTTCACCACCTCCAGGTTCAGCTGTATGCCCCGGGAGGCGGCCTCGTCGGCTATGACGGCCATGCTCTCAAGGCTGTATTCGCGCGTCCTGGCCGGTTCCGCGCCCGCGTTGGTGTAGTCCAGGGCGGGCCAGTAGGAGTAGAGTATGCCGCCCAGGCGGCTGCTGCCTATGAGAGCCATGCGGTCAAAAAGCCGCTTGGCCGTGTCTATGCCCCTGGCCCGCACGGCGGGGTCGGCGGAGCCTGTGTCGCAGTCCTTTGACATGCCGTGGCAGGCGTTCACGCCCATGCCGAGGCCGTCCGCCGTGCGCCTCAGCTCGCGCAGCTCCTCCTCGCCGGAGTCCAGCAGGCTGCCGCCGGATATCTCAAGCAGGTCGAAGCCCAGCGCCGAAGCCCTGCGGCATGCGGCGGCAAGGTCCGCCTTCCATTCGTGCTGCCAATAGGCATAGTGTATTCCGTATTTCATGCTTTCACCTCAAAACTTTACCCTTGCGTATCAGGCGAACACCTCAAAGAGATGCTCGAAGAATTTATCCCCGTCCACATCCCAGGCGACCTGGTGCGGGCCTGCGGGGTCTTCGCGGAAGATGGTCATGCCGCCGAGCAGGCGGCTGTCCAGCACGCGGATGAAATCGTCCCGTTCCATGGCGCTCAGGCTTTCGGTGACCACGTCGTGCCTTTGGTGTGTGGGTGAGCCGCAGAGCAGATAGAGCCCGTCCAGCAGCTCCGGCAGCTCCGGGTCCATGGCGAAGAGCAGGCCCAGATTCGTCATGGGCGCCACGGCCAGCAGCGTGACCTCGCCCGGGTTCTCGCGGATGACCTTCTGCATAAAGGGTATGGCGGTGTTCGGGGCGAAGCCCGTGTCGTGCTCATAGTGGGGGAGTATGGCCGCCTGAGGCGCCGTCGTCTCCATCTGGGGTATGAGCAGCGGCCTCTCGCAGCCGGCGTGGATGGGGACTTTTTTGCCCGCCGCGCGGCACAGGACGCTCGCCATCTCCGCGCGCTTTATGCTCTCGCCGCAGGAAGTGGTTATGCCCACGAGCTCGCACTCTGGGTTGGCCAGCAGATAGGCCAGGGCTATGGCGTCGTCTATTTCCGTGCCGATGTCGAAGTCTAGAAGTACTTTTTTCACTTTGAGGCCTCCTGTGCGCGAATCAGCGGTCGCGCTTTTTCTTGAAGTAATCTATGAGCACCGCGATGAGCAGCACGGCGCCCTTGACGACGTACTGCCAGGCGGAGTTGAAGCCCATGAGGTTCATGCCGTTGCTCAGGACGCCGATTATCATGGCGCCTATTACGGAGCCGGCCAGACGGCCCACGCCGCCCGTCATGCTGGTGCCGCCGAGGACGACGGCCGCAATGGCGTCCATCTCGTAGCCCTCGCCGGAGGTGTAGAGCCCGGCGCTGGTGCGCGCGGCGTTGAGGATGCCGGCGATGGCAGCAAAGAGCCCGACCAGCACGTAGACCGTAAGCTTCACCCGGCGGACGTTTATGCCGGTGAAAAGCGCGGCCTGCTCGTTGTCGCCCACGGCATAGATATGGCGGCCGAACTTTGTGCGGTTCAGTATGAACCAGGTGACGAGGCAGAGGACGACGATATATATTATTTGTATGGGGACGACGCCGAACAGCTTGCCGCTGCCAATATACGAGAAGACGTCGTCCGTTATGAGTATGGTGCTGCTGTCGGTGTAGAGCCGGACTATGCCGCGCCCCACATACATGGTGGCCAGGGTCACGATAAAGGGCGGGATGTTGGTCCGGGATATCACAAGCCCGTTCACCGCACCGAAGACCGCGCCCGAGGCCAGGCCTATGGCTATCGCCGCATAGACGGGCAGCCCGTTATTTGTCATGAGGCCGCCCACGAGGCAGCCCGAAATGGCTATGACCGAGCCGACCGAGAGGTCGATGCCGCCAATGAGTATCGCCATTGTCAGGCCGCAGGCGAGGACGATGTTCACGGTTATCTGCCTTGCTATGTTGAACAGGTTGCTGGGGGCGAGGAACTTTTCGGAGACCCCGGGGATGACCGAGAGCAGCACGAATATCAGCGCAAAAGCGCCGAAAACGCCCAGAAGTTCCCTTATCCCTCTCAACTTCCCGCCGAGCCGGGCCTTTTTTGTCTTTTCCATGTCGCCTCTCCCTTCAGCCGCGCTGCCTGAATTCCTGCGTGGCAAGCTGCATTATGGTTTCCTGGTCGAATTCTGTTCTTTCAAGCGTGCCGGCGGTCTTGCCGTCCGACATGACCATGATCCTGTCGCATACGTTCAAAAGCTCGGCCAGCTCCGAGGATACGAATACGACGGACATGCCCCCCGCGGTGAGCTCGCCCATGAGCTGATAGATGTCCTGTTTGGTGTTCACGTCCACGCCCCTCGTCGGCTCGTCCAGCAGGAGAATGTCCGTGGTGCTGGCCAGCCAGCGGCTTATCAGCACCTTTTGCTGGTTTCCGCCGCTCAGGTAGCCGACTATCTGGTCCAGACTGGTTATGCGCGTTTTGAGGGCCTGGGCGTACTCGGCTGAGATCTGCTCCTCCCTGCGTTTGTCGCAGCGCAGGGCGCGGATGAAACGGTCAAGGACATTGATCGTGGTATTAAACTTGATGTTCTGCTTGAGAAAGAGCCCGTCGCGCTTCCGGTCCTCGCAGACGTAGCCGAGGCCGCCCTTTATGGCTTCCCAGGGAGCGCGGAAGTGTACGCTCTCGCCGTGTACGAAGACCTCGCCGGAGACACGGCGGGAAAGGCCGAATACACACTGCAAGGCTTCGCTGCGCCCCGCGCCCACGAGACCCGAGACGCCGAGTATCTCTCCGCGGCGCAGGCTGAAGGAGACGTCCTTCGCCAGCCCGCCGTCCGAGAGGTGTTCCACGCGCAGGACCTCTTCGTCCTTTATGTCCCTGTCCGAGCGGGCATAGAAATGCTCCACGTCGCGCCCGACCATCATGGCGATGAGCCCGTCCTCCGTCGCCTCGGCGGTCTCCTGGGTGCCTGCGCAGACGCCGTCGCGCAGGACGGTTATCCTGTCTGAAAGCGCGAAGATATCGTTCAGCCGGTGCGAGATGAGGATGATGCCGACATTTTGCTTCTTTAGGCTGCGTATGAGCTCAAAGAGCCGTTCGGCCTCGTGCTCGGACAGGGAAGAGGTCGGCTCGTCCATGGCTATGACCTTGGCGTTGAAGGAGATGGCCCTTATGATCTCTACCATCTGCTGCTGCGCTATCGTGAGGCGTTCCAGACGGGTGTCCGGCTCGAAGTCCAGGCCGAAGTCGGCCAGCAGCTCCCGCGCGCGCCGGTTCTGGGCCTTTTTGTCCACCGTCCAGAAGGTCTTGCCCAGTTCCCGGCCCATAAAAAGGTTCTCGGCTATCGAGAGGTGGGGCATGAGCATCAGCTCCTGGTGTATGATGCTGACCCCGTGCTTCTGCGCATCAAGCGCGCCGGTGAAGCTCTGTTTCTCTCCGGAAATGCAGATCTCACCGCCGTCGGGCTGGTAGATGCCGCCGAGTATCTTGACCAGCGTGGATTTGCCCGCGCCGTTTTCGCCCAACAGGGCGTGTACCTCGCCAGCACGAACGCTGAAGTTGACGTCGTGCAGCACCTTGTTTTTTGGCAAAGCTCTTGGAGGTGTTCTTCATGTCCAAAAGTGGCTCCAAACTCTGCGCCTCCCATCGCTGTGAATCTTGCTGTCCTGGCGTCTGCAGAGACGGCGGACCGTCTCCGCGGACACTGTTTTTAGATATCTGGACTTACTGCCAGTCGCTGCCGGCGTATTCCTCGATGTTGGCGGGAGAGATTATGAAGGCGTCGATGAGGTATTCGCTCTCAAGCTCCTCGCCGGCGAGATACTGATATGCCAGCTCGCAGATGGTCTCGCCCATCTTGATGGGCTGCTGGGCGGAGGTGGCGCGCCAGACGCCCTCCTCGCCGTCGGCCAGCATCTTGGCCTTGGCCTCGGGGCCTCCGTTGACGCTGCAGAGGTCCACGTCGGCGCCGGCGCCGGTTATGGCGCTGTAGGCGCCCAGGGCGCCGGCGGCGTAGTTGTCGGTGGCGCAGAAGGTCTCGACGGTGCTCATGTCGGTGCAGGCGGAGTCGAAGTTGATGACGGGGATGCCGGCCTCCTCCAGCAGATTGAGGCAGGAGGTGGCGGTGTCGGCGTCAACGGGGTTGAAGAAGACCAGGTCGCAGCCCTGGGCTATGAAGTCCTCTATGATGTCCACCTGGCCGGCGGCGTTGCCGTGCTCGCCCTCGACGAAGATGAGCTCGTCGCCCTCGTTCATCACGTTGAGCACGCCCTCTTCAACGGCGTCCCAGAAGGAGGCCTCGCCCATGGTGGTCAGGCCGAACTTGTAGCCGCCCTCGGTCTCGCCGGCGCCGGCGGTCTCGACGGGGTCCGCGCTCTCGGCGGCGGGGGGTTCGCTGGTCTCGCTCTCCTGCGTGCCGCAGCCCGCGAAGAGGCAGAGGACCATGAGTGCGCTCAGCAGCAGCGCGATGTACTTTTTCATTTTTTCTACCTTCCTTTTCATTTTCATATTTTTCTTCGGCTTGGCCGAAGTTATCACAGAGTAATCGTTTTCCCACAAAAAGAAAACAAAACCGGGCGGCCGGGTATGAGTAATCGTTTTCTCATCCAATCATTCCTCCGCCCGGCGCTGCGGGCGGAGAGAATCTCAGGTGGTCTGGCGGCGTATGAGCTCCACGGGGAAGACCTTGATATATTCGCTGTCGCCAAGGCCGGATATCATGTCCACGATGGCGTCCGCCGTGTAGTCGCCAATGGCGCCGAAGTCCTGCCGCACGGTGGTGAAGGGCTGATAGCAGAGGTAGGAGACGGAGATGTCGTCAAAACCGGTCACGCGCACGTGGCCCGGGACAGCCAGCCCGTTTTTCCTCAGCGCGTCTATGGCGCCGGAGGCCAGCCAATCCGTCTGGCAGCAGAGGGCGTCGAAGTCTGTGCCCTCCCGTATAAGCCGCTCTGTGGCGGCATAGGCGGCCTCATAGCTGATGGATCTTGGCTTGATGATCAGCCTGGGGTCGGGCTCGGTGCCGAACTCTCGCAGGGCGCGCTCGTAGCCGCGCAGGCGTTCGTTCATGACGTAGGTGCCGTAGCGCTCGGTTATCACGGCGACGCGGCGGCTGCCCTGCTCCAGCATTTCCCTCGTGGCGAGATAGCCGCCCTGTTCATTGTCGGAGGAGACAAAGCGGGTTTTTGGACGGGGAGAATCTTCGGGCCTGCGGTCGATATAAACCGTGGGGATGTCCTTGAGCATGTCGCCCTCCACGGAACGGCTGCCGTTGATGTACACGACGCCGCTGACGCTCTGAGCCCGCAGGTATTTAAGGCACTTTTTCTCCGTGGCCATGGATTCGTTGGTGTTGTAGATGACTACGGGGTAATCGTGCTCAAAGAGCCGGTTCTGAATACGCTGGATGAGCTTTGAAAAAAACTCATTCGTAATGTCTGGCACGATTATGCCGACGATTTGGCCGCGGTTGAGCCGCAGGCCGCGCGCGAGCTGGTTGGGAGAGTAGCCGTATTCCTCTATTATCCTGAGGACGCGCTCCTCCGTATCTTTGGAATACCTTCCGTTTTTGTTCATTACTCGCGAGACTGTTGCGGGAGAAACATTTGCCTTCTCCGCGATCTCTCGGAGGGAAATGTTTGGTTTCATGACTGATAAGCCCCCGTTGCCTATGAGAAATCGTTTCCTCACTGATTATTTTATACAACTTTGGCGGATGAGTTGTCAATGGCAATTAAGATTTCCGGGGCGCCGGATCGGAGGATTCAGAGTTTCATTCAAAACTGTGCAGGCATATTTGTGGGATTTTAATAAGGCAAATGGAAGATCCTTGTCCCGCTTTTGTAAAAAGCAGGCACGGAATGTGCCTTAAGCCCAAAGAAAGGCGCTTATTTGGGGGCAAGTATTCCGCGCGCTGCGGCGCGCGGCCAGGGGCGCGGCCCCTGGACCC
>UQUO01000056.1 GCA_900544295.1 uncultured Eubacteriales bacterium
AAAGGGGGAACCCTCGCCGGGGGTTCCCCCTTTGCGGGCGGCTCCGCCGCCCGCAGCCTCATGCGCCGCCGTAACGCCGGCCATAATCCCACGCCGGGCGGGGATGGAACCCCGCCCCTACAAAAACTTGTTCGCGCAAAGCTCAGCGTTTGCCGCTGATGCCGAGGATATAGTCCGTGCTCGTATGATACAGCGCGGCAAGTTTAATGAGCACCTGGGTCGGGATGTCGTTCTCGCCGGTCTCATACTTTGAATAGCCTGTCTGCGACATTTGCAGGTACTTTGCCACCTGCGCCTGGGTCATATCCGCGTCTTCGCGCAGGTCTCGCAGTCTGGGATACATTCGCCTCACCTCGGGCTCAGTATTCCATAACCTGAAACAGATTATTGATATTCAACCTGTTTCAGGTTAGACTTGCTTTGAGGTGAGCCTATGCCTGACTATAAAGAAATGTACCTGAATTTGGTGCGGGCCAGCGAGGAAGCTATCAACACACTTATCAGGGCACAGCGCGAGTGTGAGGAGATGTTCATAAACTGCATGGACGCGCGGGATGGAGATCAAGCCCGCAAAGAATCTGTGGGTACATCCGAATAGCGCAAAAGAAACCGGCCTTTGAGGGCCGGTTTCTTTTGGAGGGAGTTGACTCCGGGATATATTAAAGGCTGTCGCCGAAGTCGGCGCGGAATTTGGCGACGAGCTTCTCCTGCCAGTCGCTGGTCGGGGCGAGGCGGCCGAAGAAGAAACGAAGAGAGCTCGGTTCCTCTACCCAGCGCAGGCCGCCCACCAGTTCGCGGTTCCCGAACAGCCATGTTATCCTGTCCACCGCGTAGAGCAGCTGGCTCATAGTGAACACGCGCCTCGGAACCGCCAGGCGCAGCAGCTCCACGTCCGCAATGGGCTCCGTGCCGTCGGGCTCGCGCTGCTCGGAGAGCGTGCCGCGCTCCATGCCGCGGATGCCGCCCGCCAGGTACACCGCCGCGGCCAGCGAGCCCGCCGGGTACTCGTGGTCGTCGATGTGCGGCAGGAACTCCCGCGCGTTCAGGTGGCAGCCCAGGCCGCCCGCAGGCGTCACCACAGGCACGCCCCGCTTCTGCAGCTCCCGGCACATGAAATCTATGAAAATCGGCCCCTGGCTGATGACGTCCTCGTCCATCGTCTCCTCCAGGCCCACTGTGATGGCCTCCATCTCGCGCACGCTCATGCCGCCGTAGGTCAGGAAGCCCTCGAACATCGGCACCAGTTCACGCATCTGCTCGCATAGCTTCTGCTCCCGCATCGCGATGCCGCCGCCGCGCGCGAAGCCGAATTTGCGCGCCGAGAAGTAGATGATGTCGAACTCCTCCGCCACGGCGCGGGTTATCTCGCGGATGCTCATGTCCTTGCAGGCGGCCTCGCGCGTTTTGATGAAGTGGAGATTATCCTGCAGCAGGCTCGCGTCCAGGACGGTCATGATGCCGTGCTCACGGCAGATGGCGCAGGTCTCGCGCATGTTTTGCAGGCTCAGCGGCTGGCCGCCGATGAGGTTCGTGCCCGCCTCCACGCGCAGGAAGGGGATGTGCTCTGCGCCGACCTCGGCGATGAGCTTGCGGAGCTTGTCAAGGTCGAAGTTGCCCTTGAAGGGGCAATCGCTCGTCGTGGCGAGGCCCTCGTCTATGACGAGCTCCTCTACCCGGCCGCCGAGGCGCGTGATGTGCGCCTTCGTAGTCGTGAAGTGGAAGTTCATCGGCACGACGTCGCCGGGTTTCACGAAGGCCATGGCCAGGATGTTCTCGCAGGCGCGGCCCTGGTGCGCGGGGAGGAAAAACTTCGTGCCGAATATCTCGTGTACCTTGTTCTCCAGCCGCGTGAAGGACGCGCTGCCCGCGTAACTGTCGTCACATATGAGCATGGCGGCAGTCTGGCGGTCGCTCATCGCGTTGACGCCGGAATCCGTCAACATGTCAAGGAAAATATCCTCGTTCTTGAGCAGGAAGGTGTTGTTGCCCGCCTCTGCTATGGCCTGGGCGCGGCGTTCAACGGGCTGGAGGTTCAGTTTCTGGACCATGCGCACCTTGTGCAGCTCGAGGGGGATGTCCATACCGGTGAAGAATTTGATGTTGGCCATTTTTTTGCTCTCCTTTTCTTTTATTGCGCCCGCCCTTTGGCGGCGGCGGACGCCGGAAGAAGAGTAAAAAAATACACGCCCTTCCTCCCTGACAGAGGACGAGCGCCAAATCCCGTGTTACCACCTCAATTCACCGGAGCCTCACGGTCTCCGGCCTCTTCGGGTACGCCCGCAGCGCGGGATGTATACCCTATCTCTGTAACGGGAGAAACCCGGCCCGGCCTACCGGCGAAAAATCGCTTTCGAGGGGCGGCTCTTGCGTGTATTCCCCGGCTCTCGCCTCGTGCCTTGCACCGACCGGCACTTCTCTGCAGGCTCAAAATCCGGGTACTCTGCGCAGTCACAGCCTTTTGCTGTCTTTCAATTGTGTACATTATACCGCTCCGCTTTAAATTGTCAATGTGCGTTTTTAATAATAATATTTACGTCATCCTCTAAATTTGCACATTTTTCACAAAAACATATGATTTTTATGCCCGCAGGAGAAAATCCCCGGTTCCGGCGTGCTCAGGACGCGCACAGGCGCGGCAAGTGCGCTTTTTCGTCGCGCCGGGGGGTTGTGCGGGGGATTTTGTTGTGATAAAATATCGTGGCTATGAATAACAGGGATTTTGAAAAACGATACATTGCGGCGCGGAAGCGGCTCATCGAGACCGAATTCGCAAAGCTCAACCCCATGCAGAGGGAGGCCGTGCTCGCCACGGAAGGCCCTCTGCTGGTTCTTGCCGGGGCCGGGAGCGGGAAGACCACCGTCCTCATAAACCGGGTCGCCAACCTGCTCAAATTCGGCCGGGCTTCGGATACGGACGAGGTCCCGGAGAGCGCTACGGAGGCCGACCTCGCGGTACTTGAGGCGGGCCCCTCCGAGGAGGCCCTGCGCCTTGCCGCCTACGAGCCCGTGGAGCCCTGGCGCATCATCGCCATCACCTTCACCAACAAGGCAGCCGACGAGCTCAAGGCCCGGCTGGAGAAGATGTTGGGCGAGCGTGCGAACGACATCTGGGCCCGCACTTTCCACTCCGCCTGCGTGCGTATCCTCCGGCGCGACGCCGACAAGCTCGGCTATCCGCGCGACTTCACCATCTATGACACCGCGGACCGCCTCTCCATCATGAAGAGCATCATAAAGGAGATGGACCTGGACGACAAGGTCTACCCGCCCAAGGCCATCCTCGCCCGGCTCGACGCCGCGCGGGACGAGCTGCTCTCCCCCGAGGGCTTCGCGGCGAAATACGGCTCCTCCTCCGACCCGAGGCAGCGGAAGATAGCGGAGATATACAAGGTCTACGCCGCGCGGCTCTTCTCCGCCGGCGCCATGGACTTTGACGACCTGCTCTACAACACCGTCCGCCTCTTCCAGGAGCACCAGGACGTGCTGGAGCACTACCAGAGGCAGTTCAAATACGTCCTCATCGACGAGTACCAGGACACGAACAACCTCCAGTACATGCTGGCCTCCATGCTGGCCGACGGCTGGGGCAACATCTGCGTCGTGGGCGACGACGACCAGAGCATCTACAAGTTCCGCGGCGCGACTATCGAGAACATCCTGAACTTCGAAAAGCAATACCGCGGCTGCCGCACGATAAGGCTGGAGCAGAACTACCGCTCCACCGGCCACATCCTCTCCGCTGCCAACGCCGTCATCTCCCACAACACCGAGCGCAAGGGCAAGACCCTCTGGACCAATGCCGGCGACGGCGACAAGCTGCTGCTCTACACAGCGCGCAACGAGGACGACGAGGCCCAGTTCGTGGCCTCCAAGATCCTCGCCCACCGCGGCGCGGGCGGCAACTTCCGCGACTGCGCCGTGCTCTACCGCATGAACGCGCAGTCGAACCGGCTGGAGTTTGCCATGAAGCGCAACGGCATACCCTACCGCATCGTGGGCGGCATGCGCTTCTTCGACAGGGCGGAGATCAAGGACATGCTGGCCTACCTCTGCGTGCTGCTCTCCCCTTCTGACGACCTGCGGCTGTCACGTATCATAAACACCCCGGCCCGCGGCATCGGCGCGCGCACCATAGAGCAGGCCCAGGAGCTGGCCGCCCGCGAGGGGCGCAGCCTCTACGAGGTCATAAAGCACGCCAACGAATACGAGGAGCTAAAGCGCGCGGCGGCAAAACTCATACAGTTCACCGACATGCTCTCCTACCTGCGGGAGCTTTCCGAGACGCGGCCCGTGGATGAGCTCTATGACGCCGTGCTCGAACAGACGGGCTACATACGCGCCCTCCAGGAGAAGGGCGGGGACGAATCCCTCGCGCGCATTGAGAACGTCAACGAGCTCAAAACCAACATCCTCGGCTACATCAAGGAGACGGGCGACGCCTCGCTCGCCGGCTTCCTCGACGAGGTGGCCCTCTACACCGACCTCGACAGCTACGACGCCGAGACGGACTGCGCCACCATGATGACGATGCACAGCGCCAAGGGCCTGGAGTTCCCGGAGGTCTTCATCGTCGGTATGGAGGAGGGGCTCTTCCCCGGCGCGCGCTGCATAGGCGAGCCTGAGGAGATGGAGGAGGAACGCCGGCTCTGCTACGTCGCCCTCACCCGGGCGAAGGAGCGGCTTTGCCTCACCTGCGCGCGGCAGCGCATGATCTTCGGCCACACGTCCATGAACCTGCCCTCCCGCTTCACCGAGGAAATTCCCGAGGAGGACATCGAGAAAAAGGGCGGCTTCGAGGAGCGGCAGGAGCGCGCAGCCCGCAGGCCCGGCCAGCGCGGCCACATCCCGGCCCCGCGCAGCCGCTTCGCGCCCCCGCCCCCCGCCGCGGCGCCCAAGGCGGCCCCGGCCTTCGGCCTCGGCGACCGCATCGTCCACACCGCCTTCGGCGCGGGCGAGATAAGCAAAGTAACGCCCATGGGCGGCGATGCGCTCATCGAGATCACCTTCGACACTGCCGGGGTCAAGAAGCTCATGCTCCGCGCCGCCTCCCAGCACATGAAAAAGGAGCAGTGAGCCATGCCTGAGTCCAATTCCAGACACATAGGCAGGCTCTCCCTGCTCGGTGCGACGCTCATCTGGGGCTCGTCCTTTATCATTCTCAAGTCCACGCTCGACTCCGTGCCTACGCTCTGGGTGCTGGCCTTCCGCTTTTCCGGCGCGGCGCTGCTCATGGCCCTCATTGGTGCGAAGGAGCTCAAAAAGCTCGACTCTGCCTACCTCGTGCGCGGCCTGGGCCTCGGCGCGGCGCTCTTCGCCGCCTACACGCTCCAGACCTTCGGCCTTGAGCACACAACGCCGGGGAAAAACGCCTTCCTCACCGCTACCTACTGCGTTATCGTCCCCTTCATGTGGTGGCTCTTCTCCAGGAAGCGGCCGGACGCCTACAACCTCGCCGCCGCGCTCATCTGCATCTGCGGCATGGCCCTTGTCTCGCTGGACGGGAGCCTGACGCTGGGGCTGGGCGACGGGCTGACCATCTGCTGCGGCTTTTTCTACGCGCTGCACATTATCCTGACGGCCCGGGCCGTCGAGGGGCGCAGCCCTGTGCTGCTCTCCATGCTGCAATTCGCCGTGGCGGGGCTGCTGTGCTGGATAACGGCGCCCTTTGTCTCGGCCTTTCCCCAGGGCGTACCCGCCTCGGCCTGGTGGTCCATCGCCTATCTGTGCTTCATCTGCACCGGCATCTGTTTCCTCCTCCAGACCATCGGCCAAAAGTACACCTCGCCGCAGACGGCTTCCATCATCCTGACGCTTGAATCCGTCTTCGGCACGCTGCTCTCCGTGATTTTTTATCACGAGCGCCTCAATTTCAAGACGATTTGCGGTTTCCTGCTCATCTTCGTCGCCGTCCTCATTTCAGAGACGAAACTGAGCTTCCTGAACAAACCAAAACTTGCGCAGGGCAAGAGATGAGAAATGCCCGCCGCCCCGATGGGGGCGGCGGGCGCGTTTTTTATTCACATCTCACGGGCCATTTGCAGCATCTTTGCCATCTGGGCCCTGGTCAGGCTGCCGGCGGGGGCAAGGCCCGAGTCGGAGCCGTCCACTATGCCGAGGGAAATGAGAGTCGCCGTCGGCGTCTGCGCCCAGGAGGCCACGGAGGCCGCGTCCGGGAAGCGCGAGAGCAGCGAGGCGTCCGCGTCGGTGTAGCTCACGCCCAGGGTCTTGAGCGCGCGGTAGAGGAAGGTGAAACCCTCCTGCCGCGTCAGGGTGTCCTGCGGGGCGAAGAGGCCCTCGCCCTTGCCCTCGGTGATGCCGTTGGCGTAGGCCCAGGCCACGGCCGAGGCGTAGTAGGCGCTGTCCGGCACGTCCGCGAAGCCCGCGCCCTCGCTCACGGAGGGGCTGCCCGCCGCACGGTAGAGCATCAGCACAAAGTCGCAGCGCTTCATCGACAGGTCCGGCCCGAACTGCGTCTCCGTGATGCCGGAGACGATGCCATCCTTGTAGAGCGCCTTGACGTAGCTCTCGGCCCAGTGGCCGATGATGTCCGTGAACTCCTTCTCGATCTCAATTTCGATCTCCGACGTTATGCCGGCGGCGTTCACGAGAAGTTTGCCCTTCGTCCCCGGCGTGCCGGTGGCGGTGAAGAGGCCGTCCTTCGTCACGGTGCCTATACTGCCCTCGACAGAGTAGGTGACGGAGCCGTCATCCATGTACACGTCGCGCAGGAGGTACTTGGCGGCGACCTCGACACTCAGGGTCTCGCCCTGCTCAAGGACGGCGCTCGTGATGGCCGTGCCGCTCTCGGCGTCCGTGACGCTCAGGCTGTCGGCCTTCGTCACGACGTGCAGGGTGCCGCTGCCGGAGGCCGTGCCGGAGCTGAGGGTCAGCTTATCCGTCCCCGCCGAGGCAGGGGCGGTGTAGACTCCGCCGCTCACGCTGCCGCGGGAGGCCGAGGCCGTGACCGACGAGGGCGTTTCCACGCTGCGCATGGCGCTGTCCGTCGCGGCGTAACCCAGCGTGAGGCTGCTGCCAGCGAGGACATAGGCCCCGTCCTGCGTGAGGTAGAGGTTCCGCGCGCTGCCCGAGGGGGCCGTGTCGGTCACGAAGAGGATGTAGGAGCAGACGGAGCGCAGGGAGCCGTCCGAGGGCTTGTTCAAAATAGTGAAGCCCTCCTTGCCCGGCATGCGCAGGGCAAGGGTCGAGGAACCGCCGCCGTCCATGTTCACGACGGTGGTGCAGCCCATGGAGAGCATATCCTCCGCCAGCTCGCGCAGGGTGCTGCCCTTCGAGGCCGTGGTGCGCCCGTCCATGACGAGGTAGACCACCGTCCCGTCGCTCTTGATGCCGATGGCGGTGCGGGGGTTAGTAGCGGTGATGGAGCTGTCCCACCGGTCCTCGTCGAAGACCTGTCCGTCCTTTGCGATGATGTTGCCGCTGCCGGAGACCCATTCCTGGAGAGCCAGCTGGCTGTCGGAGCACTCCGTCGAGAGCGTCACGCGGTCGCCTTTCGAGAACTTCGCCAGCGCGGCTTCCTGCCCCGCCTTGTCCGAGGCCGTGAGGATGAGGTAGCCCTCCCCTATCGGCACGCTGGTCTCGCCCGTTATGATGTCGGCGACCTCCAGCTCCACCGTGCCGTCGAGCGTTATCTCACCCGAGAGTACCTTGAAACGCACGTACCAGCCGGAGCTGGAGGTGCGGGTCGAAACCGTGGAGAAATACTCGCTGTACAGGTACACGCCGCTGTCGGAGCGGGTCTTGTTCAGGTGCGTCGTCGTGACGGAGCCGCCGGAGGTCTGGTTTTCGAGAGTTATGTAAACCTCGGGCTTGTAGCTGGCGTAGGCTCTGCCGTTCGTGAATCCTATGGCGCTGTTGCCCTCGGGCGAGGACTTGTAGACGCCGTCCTCAACGACCATGCCGCAGGGGATGCGAGTCTCCCAGTAGCCGAAGTCGGCGTTTATCGCCCCAACGACGTTGTAGCCCAGGCCCTCGGCGTAGTCTATCATCTGCGTGATGGTCATGCCGCCGTAGATGGTATCGCAGGCGAGGACTATGGGGTAGACGGAGCTGCCGGGCGCGTTTTCGACTACGAAGGTCTCGTTCCGGCTGCCTGTGGAGCCGTAGGAGAAGGCGTTCTCGTAGACGAAGCCGGACGCCAGGTTCCAGCGGTTGGTGTAGACGGCCTCGCCGGTGCCGGCGCCGTAGGCGAGGGCGCAGGTTGTGAGCATGAGCGCGGCGAGGATGAGGCAGAGCAGTTTCTTCATGGGTACTTCCTTTCTCAGACGTGGCCGAAGAGGATGAGGCCGAGGCAATAGCTGAGGACGTTAGCGGCGAGCGTGAGCCAGAAGAGCTTCTTCGAGCGGCCACAGGCGTAGGCGTAGACGGCGTATTCGGCGGCGACGACGGCGGCCTCCAGCGGGTAGACAGCCCAGGCGGCCGCGCCGCCGGGCAGAAGGACTAGGATGAGGTTCAGCGTGAGGTTCGTGGCGGCGTTCGCGGCGGCGCAGAGGGCGAGGAAGGCCGCGTCCCGCCGGTAGGTCAGAGCGAGGAAGGCCGTCTCGACCGCGAGGGTCAAAAGCGCCGCCAGGAGCAGCTCAAGGTTCATTTGTCGTCATCCTTTTCCCGCCTGCGGCGCAGGGCCTTCACCGCGACGGAGACGACTATGACCGCCACGGCAATTATGAGCAGCGGTATACCGATGAACACGCCGAAGGTCGCGCCCGTGGCTATGTCCGCCAGGGCATAGCTCATGAGGCACAGGGCAAAGACGAGGACGAGGGGCAGGGTGCGGGCAAGTTTTCTCATTTCTGCCGCTGCCTCCTCACGAAGGCCGCGATGAGTACGGCGGCCACGACGGCGACCACGGCCAGGCCGAGAACGAGCAGCAGGTTCTCCCCCGCCGTCGGCTCCGGCTCGACGACTATGTCCGCAAAGGCGGGGACGGCAAGGCATATGGCTGCGGCAAGCGCCGCAAGGGCGGCTTTCAGCTTTTTCATGTTCTGACCTCCTTCAGTGACTTCTCAGCGTATATTATCGCCGCAAGGCCCGCGGCAAAGGAGACGAGGATGAGCGCGCTGTTCCAGGCGCCGCTCAGGTTTATGAGCATCCCGGCCACGGTGCCCGGCCAGAGGGCCGAGGCCGCCAGGCCGAAGGCAAAGCCCGGGCTGTCCGGCATGGCCCTGTAGATGAGCCAGAGCGTCACCGGCATGCTGAGGTTCAGCAGCAGCTGGCCCGCCAGCGCGGGCGCGGCCCAGGCTGCGCAGAAGGCCGTCAGCAGCGCGGCGGCGGGAACAGAGGCCAGCGCCGTGCGCGTGGGGCCGAGCCTGTCGCAGGCGTATCCGCCGAGGCTCTTGCCCGCGAAGACGAATATGGCGGTTAGGAACGAAAGGCCCGCGCCGGTCTTCCAGGGGAAGTCCGCGGCGCAGCCGCCTATGGCCCGCACGGCAACGGCAAGGGTCAGGGCCGCAACGGCGCCCCAGGGCACGCGCGCGGGCGCGGGCCGCACGAAGGCCGCCTCCCCCCTGCCCGAGACGAGCATGGCCGCGACGGCAATGAGCGCCGCGGCGCAGAACCAGGGCAGTAACCAGGGCCAGAGCGTGCCCGCCGCAAGGCCCAAGGCCCCTGGCGCGACGAAAACGCCCAGCGGTCCGGCGCTCCGGCTCTCCTTGAGCGTCACCGTACCCGCCGCCACATGGAAGAGGCAGTTGCCCAGGCCGATGATGAGGGCCGCCGCCCAGCCGGGCAGGGGCGCATATGCGCCCAGTACGCAGACGGCCAGCCCTATGGCCGCCAGCCGCTCGTGCCTGGTCAGCAGATCCGTCAGCAGGCCTGCAAGACACTGGGTCAGAAAGGCTGCGGAATTATAGATGACTATGCAGAGGGAGAGGTCCCCTCCCGAGGCCGCTATTGGCCCGAAAACGGCTGCGGCACAGACAGCGTCCGTCAGCAGGTGCGCGATGGAATTGAGCGGCAAGCGCATGGCAGACACCCCCAGTTTTCTGACGTGCGCGGGGCTGCTTTGTTCCCTGCCAGTTTAACACAGCAGCTTACTTTTGTCGATGGTGTGTTTTGCCGCGAGGCGGGCGGAAAAGTTGCCGCGCCGCTTGCCTGAGTGGTATTTTGGGTATATAATAACGGAGATATCTTGCAGGAGGTGCAAAAATGCCCACGTCGTGGAAACGCTCTCCAGAGGAGCTGCACAGGGTATACATTGAAAACACCGAGGCCTTTTACCGCGTCGCGGGCCGGGCCGCCGCCAGGGAGCTCGACGGGTTCATGCAAAGCTGCGCCCTCGCCCTCTGGGCCAGGGCCGGCTCCGTCACCCAGGCACAGGTGGACGCAATAAACCAGCTCTACTCCAAGGGCCGCTCCAAGGGCACGCGCCTGCTTTGGGAGCTCACGGGCGAAGTCTGCCGCTCAGGCGAAGTCCTGCCGCCAATGTTCTTCTGGAGCCTGGCAGAGCGGGACGCGCGCGAGGGGCGGGACTGCTCCCGCGTCTTCGTCCGCATGGTGACGAATATCCTGCTCCACCTGGCCGCCGTGGACGACGACGTGAGCTACGCTGAGGCCGAATTCATCACAGACTGCGCCGACAGGCTCAGCGCCGTCTGCGACTCCGCGGGCGTGAAGCCCTCGAAGCCTGCCCTCAACGCCCGCGACTTCGTCACGAGCGGCGAGCCCTCCTTCATCGAAAAGCACCCCGTCTCAGAGGGCGGGCAGCCCTCCGGCGAGGCCGCCAAGGCCGCGCCCAAGGCAGAGACTGAAGAAAAGGCCGCAGAAAAGCCCGACTTTGACAAGCTCATGGCCGAGCTCGATTCGCTCATCGGCCTTGAGAGCGTCAAGCGCGAGGTGCGAAGTCTCGTGAACCTCATCAAAGTCCGCAAGCTGCGCGAGGCCGCCGGCCTGCCCTCCGCGCCCATGAGCCTGCACATGGTCTTCACCGGCAACCCCGGCACAGGCAAAACCACCGTCGCGCGGCTTCTCGCCGGGCTCTACGCCGCCGTCGGCGCGCTCAGGCAGGGACAGCTCGTGGAGGTGGACCGCTCCGGCCTCGTTGCAGGCTACGTCGGCCAGACCGCACTCAGAACCAGCGAGGTCATTAAAAAAGCCATCGGCGGCGTCCTGTTCATAGACGAGGCCTACTCCCTCGCCTCCGGCGGTGAGAACGACTTCGGCCGCGAGGCCATCGAGACGCTGCTCAAGGCCATGGAGGACCATCGGGACGAGCTAGTCGTCATCGTCGCGGGATACGACGGGCCGATGGAGAACTTTATCCACTCGAACCCCGGCCTGGAGTCGCGGTTCAACAAATACATCCGCTTCCCCGACTACAACGGGCCGGAGCTCATGGCCATGTTCCGCCTCCAGTGCGAGAAAAACGGCTACTCCCTCCCGCCTGAGACCGAAAAGGCTGCCGGGGAGCTCTTTGAGAGGCTCTACGAAGAGCGGGATGAAAACTTCGGCAACGGACGCACCGTGCGCAACCTCTTTGAGGACGCCGTGTCCCGTCAGGCCGACCGCATAGCCGCCCTTGAAAGCCCCGGGCGCGAGGAGCTCATGGCCCTCCTGCCCGAAGACCTGCGCGACAATAACGAGGAGGACAACATCACTTGAATTACAACGCACTCAAAGCCTGCCGCCTATTCCTGCTTGACATGGACGGTACACTCTACCTCGGGGACGAGGTATTCCCCGGCGCCGTGGACTTCATCCGCACCCTTGAAAACACCGGACGGCGCTACATCTATCTGACCAACAATTCCTCCCGCGCGGGCATAGATTATGTAAACCGGCTCCGCGGCCTCGGCTTCCCCTGCGAGATGGAGAACGTCTTCACCTCCGGCATGGCCACGGGAATGTACCTCATGGAGAAATACCCCGGCGTCCCGGTCTATCCCGTCGGGACCCCAGCCTTTTTGGACGAGCTGCGCAGCTATGGCGTACCTTTCGCCGAAGGCGATGACGCGGGCGTCGTCTGCGTCGGCTTCGACACGACGCTGACCTATGAGAAGCTGGACAGGGCCGTCCACTTTCTGAGGCGCGGCGCTGCCTTCGTCGCCGCGAATCCGGACTGGGTCTGCCCCATGCCCGCCGGCGAGGTCCTGCCCGACTGCGGCAGCATCTGCGCCCTGCTCACCGCCGCCTCGGGGGCAAAGCCCTTCTACATAGGCAAACCGAACCGGAGTATGGTTGACATAATTTCGGGATTTACAGGCGTGCCCAACGCGGAGATCTGCTGTGTGGGCGACCGGCTGTACACGGACATTGCGGTTGCGGTGAACGCGGGCGCGCAGTCGGTGCTGGTGATGAGCGGCGAGACTACGCCGGAGATACTGGCGGAGAGCGAAACCAAGCCAGGCTGGGTCATGGCGGACGTCGCAGAGCTTGCGGACGTACTCGAGGCCCAATAAACGCAAGAAAACCGCCCCGGTGCGACATCCGGGGCGGTTTCTTTATGGAATGAGGACAAAATGAAAAAGATGAAACTGTCTCTTGCGAGTATTATGGTAACAAAGAGTTGTTACACAAAAAACCTTAAAGATGTTACAGAAGTATTAAGCTGAAAGTTTTTTTCGCAGCCAGCACGCCTAACGCCGTGGGCGTGCGGTAAACCGGCCTCCTGACGGCAGCGGAACCCTGTCCGGACATACGTCCACCGCTCTCCCTGCATCCTCGCCCGCAAAGGGGGAACCCCCGGCGAGGGTTCCCCCTTTAACCCCCTCCTGCGCTTTGTGAGCACAAGAGAGTTCCGCGCGCTGCGGCGCGCGGCCAGGGCTCCGCCCCTGGAC
>UQUO01000057.1 GCA_900544295.1 uncultured Eubacteriales bacterium
AAGCGTTTTTCTTTGGGGCTCCACCCCGTTTCTTTGGGCAAGACCAAAGAAATGGGGTGGAACTGGCAGCACAACCTAAAGCCCAGCAGGGCAAAACGGCGAGTTCCTCCCCCCCAGCTTTTCCGGCCTGGCGCTGTATTTACAACGCCAACATACTGTGTTAAGATAAAATTTACGAGAAAAAACATACGTGGGAGTGAGAGCTTGAGCAGGAGAGATATGACCACCGGGCCGGAGTGGAAGGAGATACTGCTTTTCTCCCTCCCCATCATGGCCGGGCAGTTTTTGCAGCAGCTGTACAACACCGTGGACGGCGTCGTCGTCGGACGCTACGGCGGGGCTACCCAGGCAATTTGCGAGAATATGATAGCCGCAGTCGGCAGCTGCGTCTCGCTCATCTTTCTCTTCCTGGCTATATCCATCGGCCTGGGCAACGGCGGCGCCGTGCTCGTCGCCCAGCTCTACGGCGCACGCAGGACGCATGAGCTCCGCCGCGCGGCCTCGACGCTGCTCATAACCCTCGTCGGCCTCGGCACCTTCCTCACCGTCGCCGGCAGCGTGTTCGCAAAGCCCCTCGTTGTCGGCCTCATGCGCGTGCGCGACCCCGATATCGTGGACATGGCCATAGAATATTTCGCCATCTATTCCCTCGGCCTCATCTTCCAGTATGTCTACAACGCCGTCGCCGGTATCCTCCGCGCCATCGGCGACAGCCGCGCCACGATGTACTTCCTCATCGTCAGCGCCGTGCTGAACACCATCCTCGACGTCTGGTTCGTCGTCAGCTTCGGCTGGGGGGTCGTCGGCGTTGCGGTCGCCACCGTCATCGCCCAGGCCGCCTCCGCCGCGGTCAGTGTGGCGTATATGTTTATCAAATACCCCATTTTCCGCTTCAAAAAGGGCGAATTTGTCTTTGACCGTGAGAAATTTGCCATCTCCCTCAAGCTGGGCGTCCCGGCGATCATCCAGCAGGCCGTCATCTCCCTCGGCAACGTCTTTATACAGCGACTGGTCAACAGCTTCGACTCCACGACCATGAGCGCCTTCACCGTCGGCAACCGCATGGAGGCCTACGCCCTCGTGCCCATCTTCGGCTTTAACTCCGGCGTCGCCACCTTCACCGGCCAGAACGTCGGCGCGCAGAAGTACGACAGGGTCCACCGGGGCTGGCGGGTGTCCACCATCATGTCCTGCGTCTCCAGCGTGGCCATCGCGCTGACGATAAACCTCCTGGCCGTGCAGTTTGCCAGACTTTTCAACCTCGGCGGCGTATCCATGAACAAGGCCGTCGAATACCAGCGCTACATGAGCTACTGCGTAGTGCTCTTCGCGGCCTACATGCCCACCTCGGGCCTGCTCCAGGGCGCGGGCGACGCCATCTGGGCCTCGGTCACCAGCCTCGCCACGCTCTCGGCCCGCGTCGCCGTCTCCTACCTGCTGGCCTATGCCTTCAGCGTCGGCTACGCCTCCTGCTGGCTCTCGCTGCCCGTGGGCTGGGCGCTGGGCATTGCGATCACCTATCCCCGCTATTTCGGCAAAAAATGGATGTCAAAGCGTGTCGTGCGCGATCCCGTCCGCGTCGTCGAAGCGGGGGAAGAAGAGGAGGAGCTTTTGCTGTGAGCGACTTTTTTGCCCTCATCTCCCGGATGCGCTATATCAGCCGCTGGGGCCTCATGCGCTCCAGCATACCCGAAAATGTGCAGGAGCACAGCCACATGGTCGCCGTCCTGGCCCACGCCCTGGGCGTCATCAGGCGCGACATATTCAAAGCGCCCTGCGACCCCGGCCTGCTCGCCGCCGCCGCGCTCTACCACGACGCGCCGGAAATACTCACGGGCGACATGCCTACCCCCATCAAGTACCACAGCGGGCGCATTAGCTCGGCTTACCACGAGGTGGAGCGAGCGGCAGCTGAAAAGCTCATTGAAATGCTGCCGGTGGAGCTGCAAGAAGTTTATGCGCCGCTTATCAGCGGAGAAGTGGGGGAAGACGAGAAAAAGCTCCTCAAAGCCGCGGACCGGCTCTCGGCCTACGTCAAATGCGTGGAGGAGCGAAAAGCGGGCAACCTTGAATTCCTCTCCGCCGAGGAGCAGACCAGGCGGCGCATTGAGGATATGCATCTGCCGGAGGCGGATTATTTTCTGGAGCACTTCATGCCGGCTTTCGGGAAGAATCTCGACGAGCTGGGTACGATGACCTGAGGAGGACTAAAAATGAAAGCGATAGTCACAGTCATAGGCAAGGACCGGGTCGGCATAATAGCCGACGTCAGCCGCATCCTCGCTGAGCGGGGAGTGAACGTCCTGGACATCAGCCAGACCGTTTTGCAGGAGTACTTTACCATGATAATGCTCGTGGACGCCTCGGCCTGCACCGTGCCCTTTGCCGAGCTCACGGCGCTGCTGCGGAGCGAGGGCGAGAAGCTTGGGCTTGAGATCAGGGCTCAGCGCGAGGACATCTTCAACGCCATGCACAAGATATAAAATCCAAGGGGGACTAGTCCACCTTGGATACGCGGCCCCGCCGCGATGATCGTACGGAGGAATACTCGACATGATAAACAGAGGCGAGATCTTACAGACCATCGAGATGATAGACCAGCAGCATCTCGACGTGCGGACGGTGACGATGGGCATCTCCCTGCTCGACTGCTGCGGCGCCGACCCCAAGGCGGCCTGCCGGAAGATATACGACAAGATAACCCGCTCTGCCAAGGACCTAGTGAAGACCGGCGAGGATATCGAGGCCGAGTTCGGCATCCCCATCGTGAACAAGCGCATTTCCGTGACGCCCATATCCCTCGTGGCGGGCGCGTCGGAGACGGAGGACTACGTGCCGTTCGCGCGGGCGCTGGACGCGGCGCGGGCGGAGACGGGGGTGAACTTCGTCGGCGGCTTTTCGGCCCTGGTGCAGAAGGGCATGACGCCCGCGGACCTGCGGCTCATCCGGGCCATACCCCAGGCCCTGGCGGAGACGGAGCTCGTCTGCGCCTCGGTGAACATAGGCTCGACGAAGGCGGGCATAAACATGGACGCCGTGGCGCTCATGGGTGAGACGGTGAAGGAGACTGCGCGGCTCACGGCGGACAGGGGCGGCTTCGGCTGCGCGAAGCTCGTCGTGTTCTGCAACGCGGTGGAGGACAACCCCTTCATGGCCGGCGCCTTCCACGGCGTGTCGGAGCCGGACAGGGTGATAAACGTCGGCGTCTCGGGCCCGGGCGTCGTGCACCACGCGCTCAAGGCCGTGAAGGGCCAGAGCTTTGACGTCGTGGCCGAGACCATCAAGAAGACCGCCTTCCAGGTGACGCGCATGGGCCAGCTGGTGGCGCAGGAGGCCTCGCGGCGGCTGGGCGTGCCCTTCGGCATCGTGGACCTCTCGCTGGCGCCTACGCCGGCTGTGGGCGACTCCGTGGCGCGCATACTGGAGGAGATGGGCCTTGAAGTCTGCGGCACGCACGGCACGACGGCGGCGCTGGCGCTCCTCAACGACGCTGTGAAGAAGGGCGGCGTCATGGCCAGCTCTTCCGTGGGCGGGCTCTCCGGCGCCTTCATCCCGGTGTCGGAGGACGAGGGCATGATAGCTGCGGCGAGCTCGGGCGCGCTCTGCCTCGACAAGCTGGAGGCCATGACCTGCGTGTGCTCGGTGGGCTTGGACATGATAGCGGTCCCCGGCTCGACGAGCGCGGAGACGATAGCGGCCATCATCGCGGACGAGGCGGCCATAGGTATGATAAACCAGAAGACGACGGCGGTGCGCCTCATCCCGGCCCCGGGCCTGGAGGTCGGGGACACGGTGGAGTTCGGAGGCCTTCTGGGCTCCGCTCCGGTCATGGCGGTGCATCCCTTCTCGAGCGCGGACTTCGTGCGCCGCGGCGGGCGCATCCCCGCGCCCATCCACTCCCTGAAGAACTGAGGCGAGAGCATGGAAAAGGAAAAGATGGAGCGCATCTCGGAGCTGACGCGCCTCTCGCGCGAGCGCGAGCTGACCCCCGACGAGCTGACGGAGCGCGCCGCCCTGCGCGCGGAATATATCCAGGACTGGCGCAAAAGCACGATAAACGTGCTTGAAAACACCTATATCGTGGACGAAAAGGGCAATAAACGCAAGCTCAGCAAAAAATAAAGCGCAGGAGTGGGTCTAAGGGGGAACCCTCGCCGGGGATTCCCCACCCTGCTTTAAGTAAATAGTGTAAACAAAAAACGCCCCCATCGGGGGCGTTTTTGCTGTCTGCTGTTCTCAGCTGTTCAGGTAATCCACGGCCACCTGCGCATAGAGGGCGGTACCGACCTCCATGGCGCTCTCGTCGATGCAGAACATATCGCTGTGCTGCGGGGCCTCGCCGCCGCCGCCGAGGAAGACGAAGGCGCAGGGGATGTGAGCCGTGTATTCGGCAAAGTCCTCGCCGCCCATGTTGCGCTTGAAGGGCTGTATCTTATCCCCGGGCACCAGCTTCTCCGCCGCGGCGCGGGCCAGGGCGGTCATGTGCGGCTCGTTCACCAGGGACTCGGCCTTGAACTGGTAGTCCAGCTCCGCCGTGCAGCGGAAGGCGGCCGCTGTGTCCTGAGCGATGCGGCCGATTATCTCCGGCATCCGCGGGTGGATGTCCGTGTTGAAAATGCGCACCGTACCCTCCAGCACCGCCTCGCCGGAGACGATGTTGAATCTCGCGCCTGAGTGCAGGGTGCCGACGGTGACGACGACGGGGTCCAGGGGGCTGAACTCCCGGCTGGAGATGGTCTGCAGCGCCATGACTATGGCCGAGGCCGCGACGGTGGCGTCGCAGCCCTCGTCGGGCAGGGCGCCGTGGCTGGCGCGGCCCTTCACCGTCAGTTTGAAGTAGTCCGCCGCGGGCAGCAGCGCGCCCTCAGAGATGGACAGCGTCCCGGCGGGGATGCCGGAGAAGATGTGCTGGCCGAAGGCCGCGTCCACGCCCTCGATGGCGCCCTGAGCCACGATGTGCTTCGCGCCGCTGGCCAGCTCCTCCGCCGGCTGGAAAATGAGTTTCACCGTGCCGCAAAGCTCCTCCTTCACGGAGGCGAGTACCTTCGCAGCGCCCAGGAGCATGGCCGTGTGCGTGTCGTGCCCGCAGGCGTGCATGTAGCCGTCCCGCTGCGAGGCGTAGGGCAGGCCGGTCTTCTCCTGCGTCGTGAGCGCATCAATGTCCGCGCGCAGGGCTATGCATTTGCCGCTCTTTCCGCCCTTTATCTCGCCTATGAGGCCCGTGGGCTCAAACAGGCGGCAGGCTATGCCCATTTTGCCCAGCTCCTCGGCTATGCGCTGCGTCGTGCGGAACTCCTCGAAGCTCGGCTCCGGGTGCATGTGGAAGTCGCGGCGCATCTCCACGACGTAGGGGAAGACCTCGTGAGCAAGTGTCTTTATGTCCATGCTCAAGCCTCCAGTATCTTCAGCGCCGTGGCGCACATGGCGGCGACGCCGCACTCAAGCGCCTCCTCCTGGAAGGTGCAGCGCGCGTCGTGCAGGGAATGGGGCGCGTCGCCCAGATAGCCAGCGTTAAGCAGCAGGAAGAGGCTGGGCGTGCCGGTGGCGTTGCCGTAGTAGCTGAAGTCCTCGCTGAAGGACAGCGGCTCCTCCAGGTAGTGTACGTAGTCGGCTCCGAGGGCCTCCGTTATGGCCGCGTCAGAGAGCTTGAGCAGCTCGGGGTCGTTCTTCACGGAGCCGTAGCCCTCTATGTGCTCAACGTCGAAACGGCAGGCGCTCAGCTCGCCGATGCCGCGGGCAAGGCGCATGACCTCGTCGTAGATGACCTTGCGGGTCTCCTCGCCGTAGGTGCGGCAGACCATCTCCAGGCTCGCCGTGCTGGGGATGATGTTTACGGCCTCGCCGCCCTTGATGACGCCGATGGAGACGATGGCCGTCTTGAGCGGATCGACCCTGCGGGCGACTATCTGCTGGGCGTTCACGATGAACTGCGCCAGGGCCAGGATGGCGTCGTGGCCGTTCTGCGGCTGGGAGCCGTGGGCGTTCTGGCCGGTGACGGAGACATTGTAGAGGTCGAAGGCCGTGGTCACGATGCCTCTGTAGAAGCTGACGGAGCCCACCTTCGGGCCGCCCGGCGAGATGTGGGTGGAGAGTATGGCGTCCACGTGGGGGTTTTCCATTACGCCGGCCTCGACCATGGGGCGCGCGCCGCCGCGGGGGGCCTTCTCCTCGGCGGGCTGGAAGATGAGCTTCACCGTACCGGGCAGCTCCTCCCGCATGCCGCACAGCAGCTTCGCCGTCGCGAGCAGCATGGAGATGTGCGTGTCATGGCCGCAGGCGTGCATGACGCCCGCGTTTTCGCTGGCAAAGGGCAGGCCGGTGGCCTCGGTGACGGGCAGGGCGTCTATGTCCGCGCGCAGGGCGACGCATTTGCCGGGCTTTCCGCCCTTTATGAGAGCGACCGCGCCGGTGGGCAGGGGGCGCTCCACGCTGTCGCAGCCGAAGCTCTCAAGGAGCTCCACTATCTTTTCAGTGGTCCTGAACTCGTTGTTGCTCAGCTCCGGGTGGGCGTGGAAGTCGCGCCGCCAGGCGAGCATCTCCTCGGATAGCTCATGCGCTTTGGCTCTTATGTCCATATCGTTTAGTCCTTTCTAACTAATAAAACGGCTTCAGGGGAGACGAAAAGCGTCTCCCCTTTATGCGGTTTGCGTATTTCAGAAGACGAGCAGGTTCACCATGTAGCCGGCGATGAGGACGCTGGTGATGGAGACGGAGACCATGCCCGCGATGAGCATCTTGGGCATCATGTGGTCGAGCATCAGCTGCTTCTCCTCGTCGTTGGTGGCGGTGGCGTTCACGACCTCGTTCGTGACGATGTAGGTGCCGGGGAAGCCGAACAGGCAGGTGCTGCCTATGGCGCAGCTCATCTGCCAGCTCACGCCGAAGATCTTGCCGACCAGCGTGGAGATGATGAGGAAGGTCACGCTGCCGGTGACGACGACGACGAGCAGGGGCCAGAGCATGCCGGCGACCATATCGGGCGTGGACTGGGCCAGGTTCGTGAAGATGGACAGGGTCACGACGACGAGCATGAAGCCGTCCGCCCCCGCGCGCTTCATCGGGTTCTCCTCAATGAAGCCCAGCTCCTTGGCGATGATGCCGTAGATGAGGGCGAAGATGAGGGCGCTTATCGAGAAGGCGGTCTCAAAGGTGGAGGCGATCCAGCCGTTTATCGCGTTGGCGGTGATGGTGGCGAGGAAGGCGAAGAAGGCGACCTTGGCCATCATGATGTTGGGGCCGTTGTACTTGTCGGGGATGTAGGGGATGAGGCGCTTCTTGGGCGCGGCGTCGGTGACGATCTTCGCCGTGACGCCCTTGAGCTCCTGCCCGGACTCGACGAGGCTGCGCACGCGCTTGGCCTCAGACTTCAGGCAGAGGGAGCAGACGGGGTAGCCCACGAAACCCTGCACGACCATGACGAGGGCCGCAAACACGCCCAGCTCGACGCTGTGGCCTTCGACGGCCGTCTGCATGGTGATGGTGGCGACGACGCCGCCGGAGAGGATGGGCGCGCCGACGACAACGTAGTTCTTGTCCGCGACGATGAGGCCGCCGATGAAGTAGATGCCGAGGCTTATCGCGATGCAGGCTATGCACGCGATGATCACGGTTTTCCACTGGTCGGCAAAGTCGCGCAGCTTGATGGTGGTGCCCATGTGGACGAGCAGCATGGAGACCAGCACGCCGGAGACGAGCAGCAGGGTGGAGTCGTCAAACATCGTGTTCGGCAGCACCTTGGTCCAGAAACCGGCCAGGAAGAGCACCGAGGAGAAAAAGAGCATGGAGACGATAGCCCTGGTCTTCGTGGCGACCATGTCGCCAAGACCGAAGATGAGCAGGATGATGAATACTGCGAGGATGGACAGCATTGGTCCTTGCATAGATAGCACCTCCGTTTGATTTTCACAAATCCCCCCAGACTTGTGAAGACCCCCTCTGTTTTGGGAATCACGGGCTAGATGATACTACTTTTTGTTCGCGAGTGCAATGCGTTAAATCGAAATACAGCAGAATTTGTGAAATTTTTGTGAACTCGCACGGTTTTTACTGCCGTTTTACTCCAGATAATTTCAAAAAATCACAAAGGCGGAAGCCTTTGTGATTTTGAGGTTTTTTGTTTAGTTTAAGCTATCTGCCGTAGATGGCGGCCCTGGTGGGTTTTGGTCGGTATTTTATACCGGAAACGAGGCCCATGGCTGCGAACATGGAAAAGAGGGAGGAGCCGCCGTAGCTGAAGAAGGGCAGCGTGATGCCGACGACGGGGGCGATGCCTATGCACATGCCGATGTTCTCAAAGGTCTGGAAGACAACCGTGGAGGCGACGCCGAAGCAGACGAGCATGGACATCGTGTTGCCGGAGCGCAGGCCGATTTGAACGCAGCGGATGACGATTATCATGAGCAGCAGGATGACGAGGCAGGCGCCGATGAGGCCCAGCTCCTCGCCGACGACGGCGAAGATGAAGTCCGTGTGCTTGCCGGGGATGGCGTTGGACTGGCTCTGGGTGCCCTCGCCGAGGCCGGTGCCGGTGAGTCCGCCGGAGGCGATGGCGATTTTGGCCTGGTGCGGCTGCCAGTTGATGCCCTGGTTGGTGGGGTCTATGCTGGGGTCGTAGGGCGCGAGGATGCGGCTGCGCTGGTAGTCCTCCAGGAAGTAGGTCCAGAGGATGGGGATCATGCCCGCGATGGCCGCGGCGCCCATGATGAACCAGTAGAGCTTGACACCCGCGACGAAGAGCATGACGGCGAAGATGAAGAAGTACACGAGCGCGCTGCCGAGGTCCTGCGCCGTCACGAGGATGAGGCCGAACATTAGGATGAAGTGGCCGACGATCTGGGCGATGGAGACGACGGAACTGAGGTTTTTGTATTCCTTGAGGTAGGCCAGCTGCTTGGCCAGGACGATGATGTAGGCGAGCTTGACTATCTCCGTGGGCTGGATGCCTATGCCGAAGAAGCGCAGCCAGCCGTTGTTGCCCGTGTCGCTCTGGGCGCCGAAGAAGATGAGCGAGATGAGCAGGGCGGCGCTCAGGCCGTAGAGCCATATCCAGTGCTGCGCGAAGATGTCCACGTCTATGACTGTGATGGCGATGAAAAGCAGGATGCCCAGCACCAGCGCCAGGCCCTGGACGATGACGTACTGCGCGCTTCCGTTGTCGTAGGACTTCGTAGCGCTCGCGATGACTATGATGCCGTATATAGCGCAGATGACGCTGACAGTGAAGAGAAACATGTCCGCCCGGCGCACGAAGTCGCGCAGCTGGGGCAGGATTTTTTTCAAGGCGCTCACCTCGGTACAGGGAAATGTGGTAATATGGGATTATAGCATATTCTTTGGCTTTACGCAACGCCGAAGCCGGTGTATAATAAGTAGCCGCAGAAAAAAGGAGGCGGAATATGCGGGAGATTGTTTCAAACAGCGAGAGGGACACGGAACTTGCGGGGGAGCGCTTCGGCGCCTCGGTGCCGGACGGGGCCGTCGTGGCCATGTACGGGGAGCTCGGCTCGGGCAAGACGGCCTTTGTGCGCGGCATGGCCCGCGGCATGGGCATAGACTGCCGCGTCTCCAGCCCCACCTTCACAATAGTTAACGAATACCTGGGCGCGCGGGAGCTCATACACTTCGACATGTACAGGCTCGCCTCGGCGGACGAGCTCTGGGACATCGGCTGGGAGGACTACCTTGCCCGCGGCGCCGTCTGCGCCGTGGAGTGGAGCGAAAACGTCGAGGGCGCGTTCTACGGGGACGAGATCCGCGTCGTCTTCGAGAAAACGGGCGAGAATTCGCGCCTCATCAGGATAGAGGGGGACTGAAGCCCATGCTTATACTCGGACTGGAATCCTCGGCGAAGGCGGCCTCCGCCGCGCTCTGCCGGGATGGGGAGCTCCTTGGGCAGTATACCCAGTGCTCCGGGCTGACACACAGCCGGACGCTGCTGCCCATGGTCGAGGACCTTTTGAAGAACACGGAGACGAAGCTTGCGGACGTGGACGCTGTGGCCGTGGCGCGCGGACCGGGCTCGTTTACCGGCATACGCATAGGCGTCGCCGCTGTGAAGGGCCTGTGCTGGGGCGCGCAGAAGCCGGCGATAGGCGTCTCCACCCTCGCGGCCATGGCCTGGAACGGCGTTGCCGCCGGGGAGGGCTCGATCATCTGCTGCTGCATGGACGCGAGGCGTCAGCAGGTATACAACGCCCTCTTTGAGATAAGAGACGGCAGACCGGTCCGGCTTGTTCCCGACAGGGCGCTTTCGGTCGAGGAGCTGGCCCCGGAGCTGGAAAAATACGAAAAGCGCGTTTTTCTTGTTGGAGACGGGGCGCGGCTGTGCTATAATCTTCTGGGCGGGCTGGGCGTAGAGAGCACCCTTGCCCCGGAGCCTCTCGTGCAGCAGAGCGCCTACGGCGTCTGCCGTGCGGCGGAGACGGAAAAGGCGGCCCCGGCCTCGGAGCTGCTGCCCGTGTACCTGCGCCTCTCCCAGGCGGAGAGGGAACGGCAGGCGAGATTGGCCAACTCATAATAGAGAATATAAAAGGAGACGAACCCCCATGAGCAATGTGCACGTATTCGACCACCCCCTCATCCAGCACAAGCTGAGCATCCTGCGCGACAAGAACACCGGCGCCAAGGCCTTCCGCGAGCTGGTGAGCGAGATAGCCATGCTGATGTGCTACGAGGCGACCCGCGACCTGCCCCTGGAGGAGGTCGAGGTCGAGACGCCGCTGGCCGTGGCGAAGTGCCGCCACATCGCGGGCAAGAAACTGGCGATAGTGCCTATCCTCCGCGCCGGCCTCGGCATGGTGGACGGCATGGTGGCCCTGATGCCGAACGTCAAGGTCGGCCACATCGGCCTCTACCGCGACCCCAACACGCTGGAGCCCGTGAAGTACTACTTCAAGATGCCGCCCGACATCCAGGAGCGGGACGCCATAATCGTTGACCCCATGCTCGCCACCGGCGGCAGCGCGGCGGCGGCCGCGATGTTCCTGAAGGAAGTCGGCGTGAAGCACATAAAGCTCATGAGCATCATAGGCGCTCCCGAGGGCGTGGAGCGCATGCAGGCCGAGCACCCTGACGTGGATATCTACGTCGCGGGCATGGACGAGTGCCTGAACGACCACGGCTACATCGTCCCCGGTCTCGGCGACGCCGGCGACCGTATCTTCGGCACGAAGTAAAGCTCTGCCGCGGCTTGCTCAAAAACCGCGGAAAAGCAAAGGGCCCCCGGAGAGGGGGCCCTTTTTTGCGTGCCGGGTGAATTATACTATCAAGTGCAACACTTTAGGGAAATAAAAAAGGAGTTCATACAGAACCCTGGTAGAATGAAGTTACCACACCACCAAACCACCGGAGGGAACTGTATGAACTACCATCATCTTACCATAGAAGAGCGCAGTTGTATACGGAAATATTATGTGGATGGTCTGAGCTACCGGGAGATTGCCCGGCTGATCGGGAGGAACGTGAGTACGGTGTCGCGGGAGATACGGCGGAACTGCACCCACATGTATGACATCCCGACCTACTACCCGCACACGGCGCAGAAGAAGTACCTGCTGCGTCGCTCGTACTGTCACCGGGGGATGTTTCATTCACAAGAGGTGATTGACTACATAGAGGAAAAGCTGCGGGCGACCTGGTCGCCGGAGCAGATTGCCTGTAATCCTTGTGAGCTGAAGATGCCAAGCTGGCGTACCATCTACCGGTGGATCTACGAGAAATACCTGGTAAACGGCAATCTGAAGGTACTGCGCCGCAAAGGAAAGAGCCACGGAGTGAAAGAAACGCGAGGGAAATACAGTAAGGGAAAGTCGATCCGCAAGAGGGACAAGTCGGTATACAGCCGCCAGGAAGCCGGGCATTGGGAGGCGGATACGGTGGTGAGCGGCCAGGGCAAAAGCAAAGCCTGCTTTGCCACCCTGGCGGAGCGCAAGACCCGGTTTTACATTGCCGTGAAGATGCCGGACCGACGGGCGGAGACCATGGAGAACGCTATTGTCGCTGCGCTGTCCGCTTTCCCTCCGCAGCTGGTCAAGACCATTACCTGCGACCGGGGCACAGAGTTCGCCAACTGGCGCCGTATTGAAGAACGATTGCATTGCGAGGTCTATTTTACCGACCCGTATTGTGCCTGGCAGAAAGGCACAAACGAGAATCTGAACGGCCTGCTCCGGGAGTTTTATCCCAAAGGCAGGAACCTTTCCCGCGTTGCTCCCGCCACATTAAAACGAAACCTGGCGTTGTTGAACGCCAGGCCTCGCAAAGTTCTGAACTTCCATTCTGCTCAGGAATTATGGGACTTCGAGCTCAATTCCTGTTGCACTTAGTTTGACAATTCACTTGCCGCCGCAGTTCCTGCGGGGCGGGGGGAGTATGTTCACCACTGTAGTGACGTCCGAGCGCGAGCTGCGGGCGGCGGGGGCCGCCCGCAAAGGGGGGACCCCCGGCGAGGGTCCCCCCTTTAACCCCCTCCTGCGCTTTGTGAGCACAAGGAGAGTTCCGCGCGCTGCGGCGCGCGGCCAAGGGCTCCGCCCCTGGACCCCGCCCGCTTTTTTGTAAAAAAGCGGGGCAAAA
>UQUO01000058.1 GCA_900544295.1 uncultured Eubacteriales bacterium
AAGCGGGCGAGGTCCAGGGGCCGCGCCCCTGGCGCCCGCCGCAGCGGGCGGGACCCCCTAATGCTCAAAGAAGCGCAGGAAGGGGGTCCGGGGGAAACCCTCGCCGGGGTTTCCCCCGGTAATTTCAGTGATGGAACAGCCTTATCCCCGTAAAGCACATGACCATGCCGTACTTATCCGCCGTCTCTATCACATTGTCGTCCCTGATGGAGCCGCCCGGCTGCGCGACGCAGACGACTCCGCTGCGCGCCGCGCGCTCGATGTTGTCCCCAAAGGGGAAAAACGCATCCGAGCCCAGCGCGAGGCCCGCAGAACGCGAGAGCCAGTCGCGCTTTTCCGCCTCGGAGAGCTCCTCGCGGATGAAGCGGTCTATCTCATTGTCCCGCTCCGCTCGCTTCATGCCCTCCGGGAAGCTCAGCTCCAGCACCTTCGGGTGCCTGCGCAGCCGCCAGGTGTCGGCCTTGTCGCCCGCCAGGCGCGTGCAGTGGATGCGGCTCTGCTGGCCCGCGCCGACGCCCACGGTCTGGCCGTCCTTCACATAGCAGACCGAGTTCGACTGCGTGTACTTGAGCGTGATGAGCGCCAGCAGCAGGTCGTCCTCCTGCGCGGGCGTGAGGGTTTTATTTGCCGTGACGACGTTTTTGAGGCAGTCCCGCGTGAGGGGCAGGGCGTTGTAGCCCTGCTCGAAGCGGATGCCGAAGATGTCCCGCCGCTCCTGGGGCGCGGGCTCGTAGTCCGGGTCTATGCGCACGACGTTGTAGCCGCCCTTGCGCTTCTGGCGGAGCAGCTCCAGCGCGGCGGGCGTGTAGCCCGGGGCGATGACGCCGTCGGAGACCTCGGGCAGGAGCAGGCGCGCCGCCGTCTCGTCGCAGGTGTCCGAGAGCGCCGCCCAGTCGCCGTAGGAGCAGAGCCTGTCCGCGCCGCGCGCGCGGGCGTAGGCCGTCGCCACGGGCGAGAGCTCGCCCTCGGCGAAGAAGGCGCGCCGGTCCTCGTCCGTGAGCGGCGAGGCGATGGCCGCGCCGGCGGGCGAGACGTGCTTGAAGCTCGCCGCCGCGGGCCTCCCCGTGGCGCGGCGCAGGGCGCGCACCAGCTGCCAGGAGTTCAGGGCGTCCATGAAGTTGATATAGCCCGGGCGGCCGTTCAGCACCTCGACGGGCAGCTCGGAGCCGTCCTCCATGTAGATGCGCGCGGGCTTCTGGTTAGGGTTGCAGCCGTATTTGAGCTCTATTTCACGCATATTAGGCTTCCTCCCCGTGCTTGTTGATGATCACTTCCTCGCCCGCCGCCGCGACGTAGAGCGAGACGCGGTTATCCTCATCCAGCGCCGCCCAGAGCGCCGCCGCCAGCTCCTGCGCCGGGAGGGCCGGGACCGAGACCTCCACCGGCTCGCCGGAAAAGCTCGGCAGGGGCGAGCCGAAGCCCTCGTAGGTGCTGATGAAGTGCCCGAGGCCCGGCGCGGGCTCGTACTCGTAGAAGCAGCGGGTGCAGCGCGCGCCCGCCTCGTCCGCCGCGCGCAGGATGGAGAGCTTGTAGCTCCCGTCCGGGGCCAGGAGGCCGGAGATGCGCGGCGTCCAGTTCGGCGCGTCCGGCTCGAAGCGGCGCGTCCTCAGCGCGGAGACGAAGCCGTGGCCGTCGCGGATGGTGTCCGTCTGGTCGCCGTTCGTGACGATGAGGCCGCGCTCCGTGCGGCGGACGGGGTGGTAGATGATGAGGCTCGGGTCCGTCATCTTCGCCTCGTCGAAGGCGCGGGTGCGGATGCCGTCGGGCGTGCGCTCAAAGACGCGGTTGCGGCTGTTCTCGCTGCGGCCCATGATGAAATAGGCGCAGACCGGCGCGCCGTCCGGGGCTGCGCCGAGGAGGATGCCCCGGCCGGGATAGGGGCGCGCGCGCAGGTAGTCAAAGATGTCCGTCATGCCTTTTCGCTCCTTTCAATGTCCCTCGCCACGCGCTCTACGGCCTCGGGCAGCAGCTTCCATTCAGCCTGTTCCATGACGCGGCGCTGGAGGCTCTCCGGCGTGTCGCCGGGCAGGACGGGGACGGCTTGTTGGAGGATGATCTCGCCCCCGTCGGGTATCTCGTTCACAAAATGCACGGTCGCGCCCGTGAGCTTGACGCCGCGCCGGAGCGCCGCCTCGTGTACGCGCAGGCCGTAATAGCCCTCGCCGCAGAAGGCGGGGATGAGGCTGGGGTGGATGTTCAGCATGCGCCCGGCCCAGCCCGAGACGAACTCCGGCGAGAGTATGCGCAGGAAGCCCGCCAGGACGACCAGGCCGATGCCCCGCTCGGCGAGCAGCTCCGAGAGCCGCGCCTCGAAGCCCTCGGGGCCTATGTACGCCGCCTCCAGCCCCGCGCGCCGCGCGCGTTCGAGGGCGAAGGCTCCCTCGCGGTTCGAGACGACGAGGGCAAGCTCCGCGTCCGGCAGCCCGCCGCGCGCCGCGGCGTCTATGAGCGCCTGGAGGTTCGTGCCCCCGCCCGAGACCAGCACCGCCGTCCTCACCATAGCTCGACGCCGCCTTCCCCTCTCGCGACCTCGCCGCAGACATAGGCCTCGACGCCGTTTTCGCGCAGGCAGCGCACCGCCGCGTCCGCGTCCTCGGCCGCGACGGCGGCGAGCATGCCGACGCCCATGTTGAAGGTGTTGTACATGTCCCTCTCCGGGATCTCCCCCGCCCGGGCGATGAGGGAGAAGAGGGGCGGGGTCTTGAGCTTCGCCTTTTCTATGCGCGCCGTGAAGCCCGGGGCCAGGGCGCGCGGGACGTTCTCGTAGAAGCCGCCGCCCGTGATGTGGCTTATGGCCGAGACTCGCGCAGAGCGGAGCAGGGCGAGGACGGGCTTCACATATATCCTTGTGGGTTCCAGCAGGGCCTCGCCCAGCGTGCGGCCGAGCTCCGGCTCATAGCGCTCCAGCGCTCCTCCTTCGACCTCGAAGACCCGGCGCACGAGCGAGAAGCCGTTCGAGTGTACGCCCGAGGAGGGCAGGGCTATGAGCGCGTCGCCCTCCCGCATGGCGGAGCTGTCGAGGATGCGGGCTTTGTCCACAATCCCGACGGCGAAGCCCGCCAGGTCGTACTCGTCCTCGGGGTAAAAGCCCGGCATCTCGGCGGTCTCGCCGCCGATGAGCGCCGCGCCGGCCTGGACGCAGCCCTCCGCCACGCCCGCGACGATTTCAGCTATGCGCTCCGGCACATTCCTGCCGCAGGCGATGTAGTCGAGGAAAAAGAGCGGCTCGGCCCCGGAGCAGACAATGTCGTTCACGCACATGGCCACGCAGTCTATGCCCACCGTGTCGTGCTTGCCGAGGAGGAAGGCTATTTTGAGCTTCGTGCCCACGCCGTCCGTGCCGGAGACGAGGACGGGCTCCTTCATGCCGGCGAGGTTGGGCAGGAACAGGCCGCCGAAGCCGCCGAGGCCGCCCAGGACGCCGGGGCGCTCCGTGCGCTGCACGTGCTTTTTCATGAGCTCCACGGCCCGGTAGCCCGCGGTGATGTCCACTCCCGCGGCCTTGTAGCTCGCGCTCTCGCTTCTCATTAGTCTCTCTCCCTCCGGCCTATTTTCTGCTCGAACTTCGACTTCTGCGCACGGCAGGGCGGCTCGCAGGGGTACTGTCCGGTGAAGCAGCCCTTGCAGAAGCCGATGCTGCTGTTGTCCGCCAGCTTGTCGAGGTAGTCCACGTTCAGGTAACCCAGGCTGTCCACGCCTATTATCTCGCGTATCTCCTCCAGGCTGTGGTTGTGGGCGATGAGGTAGTCGGAGCTGTCGATGTCCGTGCCGAAGTAGCAGGGATAGAGGAAGGGCGGCGCGGAGAGCCGGGCGTGGACCTCCGTGGCCCCGGCCTCCCGCAGCAGGCCGGCGATGCGCGCGATGGTCGTGCCGCGCACTATGCTGTCGTCCACGAGGATGACCCTTTTTCCGCGCACGGTGGAGGCGATGGTGTTGAGCTTTATGCGCACGGCGTCCTCGCGCCGGGCCTGGCCGGGCTGGATGAAGGTGCGGCCGATGTACTTGCTCTTCACGAAGCCCACGCCGTAGGGTATGCCGCTCTGGCGCGCGTAGCCCAGGGCCGCGTCGAGGCCGGAGTCCGGCACGCCGATGACGACGTCGGCCTGAACGGGGTGCTCCAGGGCCAGGAAGGCGCCCGCGCGCTGGCGCGCCGTGTGTACGCAGCTGCCGTCTATGACGGAGTCCGGCCGCGCGAAGTAGATGAACTCGAAGACGCACTCGCCCGTGGCCTTCCCGCAGTGGCTGCGGTCGCTCTCAAGGCCCCTGTCGGAGATGGTGACTATCTCGCCCGGCTCCACGTCGCGCAGGAACTTTGCGCCTATGGCGTCGAGCGCGCAGCTCTCGCTGGCGACGACCCAGCCGCCGTCTATCTCGCCTATGCACAGCGGGCGGAAGCCTATGGGGTCGCGCACGGCTATGAGCTTGCGCGGGCTCATGACCGCGAGGGAATAGGCGCCCTTGAGGCTGTCCATCGCGCGGGAGACCGCCTCCTCGATGGAGCCGGCGCCTATGCGCTCGCGCGTGATGGCGTAGGCGATGACCTCGGAGTCCGAGGTGGTGCGGAAGATGGCGCCGTCGAGCTCGTAGCTCTCGCGCAGCTCGGCGGCGTTCGTGAGGTTGCCGTTGTGCGCGAGGGCCATGCCGCCCTTGATGTGGCGGATGACGAGGGGCTGGGCGTTCTCGCGGCTCTGGCAGCCGGTGGTGCCGTAGCGGCAGTGGGCGACGGCCATGCGCCCCTGGGGCAGCTTGCAGAGCACGTCCTCCGTGAAGACCTCGCTGACGAGGCCCGTGTCCGCGTGGCCGGTGATGACGCCGTCGTCGTTCACGGCGATGCCGCAGCTCTCCTGGCCGCGGTGCTGCAGGGCGTAGAGCGCGTGGTGCGTGATGCCCAGGACGTCCGCGCCCTCTTCCCTCATGTAGATGCCGAATACGCCGCACTCCTCGTGCAGCTTGCCGAAAATGTCTGCTCCCATGTTTCTCTCCCGGCTATTTAAAAAGTCTCATTCCCCAATGAGCCGCCGCATAACTTCCTGATAGGCGTCCTCGACGCCGCCGAGGTCGCGGCGGAAGCGGTCCTTGTCCAGCTTCTCGTGGGTCTCCACGTCCCAGAAGCGGCAGGTGTCGGGGCTTATCTCGTCGGCGAGGACGATGCTCCCGTCCGGCAGGCGGCCGAACTCCAGCTTGAAGTCCACGAGCTCGATGCCGTGGGAGAGCAGCAGGGCCTTGAGCAGCTCGTTCACGCGGAAGGCATAGCGCTTTATCGTCTCGATCTCCTCGGCCGTGGCGAGCTTCAGGGCCAGGGCGTGGTAGGAGTTTATGAGCGGGTCGCCCAGCGCGTCGTCCTTGTAGGAAAACTCGATGGTGGGCGCGTCGAAGACGATGCCCTCCGCCACGCCGTAGCGTTTGGCAAAGCTGCCCGCGGAGATGTTGCGGATGATGACCTCAAGAGGGACGATGGAGACCTTCTTCACCAGGGTCTCCCTGTCCGAGAGCTCCTGTACATAGTGCGTAGGCACGCCGTTTTGCTCCAGCATGCGCATGAAGCTGTTGGTCAGGCGGTTGTTTATGACGCCCTTGCCCAGGATGGTGCCGCGCTTTTCGCCGTTGAAGGCGGTGGCGTCGTCCTTGTAGGAGACGATGCACAGGGCGGGGTCGTCCGTGGCGTAGACCTTTTTGGCCTTGCCCTCGTAGAGCTGTTCGAGCTTTTCCATGTCAGTTCCTCTCCTTTTCGAGCTTTTCGCGCAGGGCGCGGTCCTTTTCCAGCGTGGCGGCTTCCATCTCTCGGCGCAGCTCGTCGAGCCGCGCGGCGAGCTCGCCGTCGTATATGGCCAGCATCTGGGCGGCCAGGAGCGCCGCGTTCTGCGCTCCGTCTATGGCCACGGTGGCGACGGGGATGCCGGATGGCATCTGCACGGTCGAGAGCAGGGCGTCCAGCCCGTCCAGGGTGGAGCTCTTCACGGGGATGCCGATGACGGGCAGGGTGCTCGCCGCAGCGAGGGCCCCGGCCAGGTGCGCCGCCTTGCCCGCGGCCGCGATGATGGCCCCGAAGCCCGCCTCCCGCGCCGTGAGCGCGAAGTTCCGCGCCGCCTCCGGCGTCCGGTGCGCCGACATGACGCGGACCTCCGTCTCTATGCCCAGCGCCTCCAGCTGGCGCACGGCCTTCTCGACCACGGGCCAGTCGCTGTCGCTGCCCATCACGACGGCTATCTTCTTACTTACCATGCCCTCGCCTCCAAAAGTGATAAATAAAAATGTAACAAGGCCACGGCATACAGTCATGGCCTTGCTGTTTACGCATTTATGCTCTTGTCCCCCAGGGGCGCTCCCCCGCCGGGGAGCCGCGGAAGGGCGCACTGGGCCCCGGCAGTTCCAAACAGAAGCCGAACCAAGGCCGCGCCACCCCCCTGGAGAAGATAGCTCAATGATATAGGTTTTCCCCCGAAAACTCAACGGCTTTTCCGGCCCCCGGCGCATTTTCATCCAAAGCGACAAGAATTTCTCCCGCCCGGCCCGGATTTTATGCTGATTTTACACGCTTCCCGCCCCGGACTTGTGAAATCCCGCCGGACGTGGTAAAATACCCCTGCCCAAGCGGGCAAATTTCTGAAAGACGTGATGAAATGACCATAGAAAACATGCGCCTCGCCGTCCTCATAGACGGGGACAACGCGCCGCGCGACTGCCTCAAGGGCATCATGGAGGAGATAGCCATCTACGGCACGCCCATGATAAAGCGTATCTACGGCGACTGGGCCTCCCAGGGCCTCGTGAGCTGGAAAAACAGCCTGCTGGAGAACGCCGTCACCCCCAAGCAGCAGTTCGCCTACACCAGCGGCAAAAACGCCACGGACTCGGCCATGATAATAGACGCCATGGACATCCTCTACACCGGCAAGACGGACGGCTACGTCCTCGTCTCCTCGGACTCGGACTTCACGCCCCTGGCCATCCGCCTGCGCGAGAGCGGGATGTACGTCATCGGCATAGGCGAGGAGAAGACGCCCAAGGCCTTCGTCCAGGCTTGCGACAAGTTCATCCGCGTCGAGGTCATCCGCGACAAATATAAGAAGACCGCCAAGGCCGCCGCAAAGCCCGCAGCCAAGAAGACCGCGGCCAAATCCTCCGCCGCCAAGGCCGCCGAGAAGGCCGAAAAGCCCGCCTCCAAGGCCGCCGCCAAGAAGGCCGAGGAGAAAAAGCCCCCCGTCCCGGAGGAGATCATCACCCTCATCGCGGACTCCGTCGCCGACCTCGCGGACGACGACGGCTACATCGACCTGTCGAACCTCGGCAACCTCATTATAAAGAAACAGCCCGACTTCGACCCGCGCACCTACGGCTTCGGCAAGCTCTCGAACATGCTCAAGAACCTGCCCCGCTTCGAGGTCCAGGTCCGCGAGACCTCGGACCCCAACGTGAAGCCCATCTACATCCGCGACCAGGAGGCCCAATGACTAAGCGGCGCTTGTTCACAGCCGCCCTGCTCGTCCTCATCGCCCTTTTCGCCGCGCTGCTGCTGCTGTCGAAGCATGGACTCTCCGTCACAAGGCTCACGCTGGAGTTTTCCGGCCTGCCCCGGGGCTTCGACGGTTTCAAAATAGTCCAGCTGAGCGACCTGCACGGCTCCGAGTTCGGGCAGGACAACGCGCGGCTCATAGAGGCCGTGGCGTCCGAGGAGCCGGAGCTTATCGCCCTCACCGGCGACTTCCTCGACGAGGGCGAGGCCGGGCGGGAGCTGCCCGGGGTCGAGGCCCTGGTGCGCGAGCTCGTGAAGCTCGCGCCCGTCTATTTCGTCAGCGGCAACCACGACTGGGCCTCCGGCGCGGAGCAGGAGCTCTTCGAGGCCCTGGAGGCCGCGGGCGCCGTCTGCCTGCGCAACGACTTCCTCAGCCTGGAGCGCGGGGGCGACAGCCTCATCCTCGCCGGCGTGGAGGACCCGAACGGCCCGGCGGACATGGAGACTCCGGAGGAGCTCGTCTCGCGCCTGCGCGAGGCGGCCCCCGCCGCCTTCGTCCTGCTGCTGGCCCACAGGGCCTACTGGGCGGAGCGCTATCCGGAGCTCGACGTGGACCTCATCCTCTGCGGCCACACCCACGGCGGCATAGTCCGCCTGCCCCTCCTGGGCGGCGTCGCGGGGACGAACTTCTCCCTCTTCCCGGAGTACGACGCGGGCCTCTTCGACACGGGGCGCTACAAGTTCTTCATCTCCCGCGGCCTCGGCAACTCCGTGCCGCTGCCCCGCTTCCTCAACACGCCGGAAATCGCCTCCGTCACCCTCAAATGCGCCTGAGCGCCCCCAAAAAGGGGCGCTCCTTTTTTGCCCCTTGACAGGCAAACTGTATTATGCCTATAATACAGTCAAGGAAACTGTATTACTCGACTGACACACTTTCCCCGGAGGAGGTGAGGGCATGATAGACTTCGGAGCCTTCCGGGCCGAGGATGGGACGCCCATCTATTTGCAGATAATAAAATATCTGAAGCAGGGCGTGGTCTCGGGCGCGGCGGCGGACGGGGATGAACTGCCCTCGCGCCGGGTGCTCTCGGCGCTTCTGGGGCTCAACCCGAACACGGTGCAGAAGGCCTGCCGGATGCTGGAGGAGGAGGGCCTGCTGGTCTCGCACGCCGGGGCGAAGAGCTGCGTGCGCGTGACGCCGGAGCTGCGGGAGCGGGTGCGCGCGGAGCTCATCCGCTCGGACGCGGTGGCAGCGGCCTCGGCCTTCCGGCGCATGGGAGTGCCGCTGGAGGAGGCCATTGAACTGGTGAAGAGGGCCTATGAGGAGGCGGAGGAATGAAAAAACATCTGTCCGTATTTGAACTGGCCGCGCGCGGCGCGGTGTACAAGACTCTCGCCGTGGGCCTCGCCGCGGCGGCGGCCATCTTCGCGCTGCTGCTGGCGGGCCTGGACGATGTGGAGAACCTCGCGGACGTGCTCACCGGCCTGACGCTCCCCTACGAGGGCGCGAACGGCCTGCCGGGCGCCGCCCTCGCGGGCGCGGCCTACGGTGCGGGCATGGTGCTGCTCTACTTCCTGCTGGCCCGCTCCCTCGCACCCAGGCGCGGCGTGAACCCGGACGCCACCTTCCGCCGCCTGCTCATACCGGAGCGCGAGGCGGCCTATATACAGGTTTTCGTCCACACGCTCTGCTTCGCCGTCTACCGGGCGCTGGCGCTGGCGGCCTACCTGGGCTTCTCGGCCTGGTTCGTCGCGCGCTCCGGGCCCTATGCCAACGACGGCATGAGCGTCTTTTTCGCGGCCTACAAGTCCCTGCCCCTGCACACGCTGCTGCCGCTCGGCTCGCTCTACGAGGGCGTCCACGCCGCGGCGAGCTGCCTCATGTGCGGGGTGGGCAGCGTGGCGCTCTCCTTCTGGCGGCGCAGGCGGATGGTCTCGGGCATAGGCGTGGCCGCGGGCTTCGTCCTCGTACTGACGCATTTCCTGCGCACAGAGGGCGGCGAGCTGCACATGATATTCGTATTCCTGGAGCTGGTCCTCGTCGCCGCTGGCCTTGCCGGCTCCTTCCGCGACACAATAGCCGACGAGCGCGAGGCCGCCTCGGCCGCGGCGCTGGAGGCACAGGAAGGGGGCGGGGCGAATGCGACTGCGTGACATGGCCGCGCCGCCGGGCTTCGACTCCGCGGCGGAAATAAGGCGGGTGAAGGGCTGGCTGCTCACGTCCTGCGCCTGCTTCCTGCTGTTTTTCGCCTTCAGCTTCTTCGACAACCTGGGCAGCCTGCTGAGCGAGGAGCTCTTTGTGCGCTGGTCGGACAGCCGGGTTATGCCGCTCTTTTCGGAGCTCACGGTCCTGCCGCGCCTCTGCTTCCTGCCCATGCCCTGCGCCCTTGTCTGGCTGCTTGTGCGGAACATCAGCTATTTCCGCAGCTCCAAGAGCTACTACACCATGAAGCGGCTTCCGAACCGCTGGGAGTACCCGCTGCGCTGCGCGCTGCTGCCGGTGGGCGGGGCGCTGGCGCTCTTTGTCTCGGTGAACCTGCTGCTGCTCCTGATGGGCGGGCTCTACCTCTGGGCGACGCCGGCGAACATGCTGGTGGCGGGCGCCGAGCAGGACGTTTTGGAAACAGTTTTGGGAGGTATCTTCGCATGATAGAGCTGAAGAACGTCAAAAAATCCTACGGTACGCGCGAGGCCCTGCGCGGCGTCAGCTTCTCCCTCGGCCCGGGCGAGCTCGTCGGCCTCTTCGGTGAAAACGGCGCGGGAAAATCGACGCTCATGAAGTGCGTCCTCGGCCTTTTGAGATACGAGGGCGAGATAACGCTCGACGGCGAGCCAATAGGCCGCAAAAACATCGCCCGCCTCTCCTTTGCGACGAGCGAGCACTCCTTTTTCCCCGCCCTCTCGCCAGAGGGCCACGCGGATTTCTACGCGCGGCATTTCCCGAAGTTTGACCGCAAGCGCTTCGACGTGCTGATGGACTTTTTCGAGCTGCCCCTGCGCGGCGAGCCCGCGAAGTTTTCGACGGGGCAGAAAAATCAGTTCGAGGTCGTCCTCGCGCTCTCGCAGGGCGCGGACTACATCCTGATGGACGAGCCGTTTTCCGGAAACGACGTGTTCAACAGGGAGGATTTTTACAAGGTACTGCTGGGCATCCTGGGGCCGGAGGAGACAGTTTTGCTCTCGACGCACCTCATAGAGGAGGTCGAGGACTTCATAGGCCGGGCGCTGCTCATACACAAGGGCCAGCTCATGGGCGACGTGCATATGTCCGAGCTCGAGGAGACGGGTGAGGGCCTTGTGGACTACGTCAAGCGGAACTACAACTACCGGGCGGACAGGATAAAGCGCGCGATAAGCGAGCTGTCGGGGGAGGACTGACTGGGGGAAACCCCCGGCGAGGGTTTCCCCCTTGCCCCCCTTCCTGCGCTTTGGTGAGCGCAGGGGGTTCCGCCCGCTGCGGCGGGCGGCCAGGGGCGCGGCCCCTGGACCTCGCCCGCTTTTTTGTAAAAAAGCGGGGCAAAAAACTTTTACGCACTGGGTCAGGAGGAACTTATGAGAAAAGCGGGTATCATCTTTTGCTTGCTGGCGGTCTTGGCGGTCGGGTGGATCGCGGCGGCAAATATCGCGGTCGGGGCCGTGGCGGAGGACGTCCGCTTCGAGTCGGAGCTGCGCGCCGGCTCGCGCGAGGCGGCCGGCGGGGTCCGCATCCTCGGCGAGGGCGTGGACACGACGGTGAACGACGAATACATGTACTTCGACCTCGCCTACGACGCCGGCAGCGGCGTCGGCTCCTGCGATTTCTCGCTCGAGGGCGGCAGCCGCCCGGTGCAGAGCCTGCACGTCTACGATCTGAGCATCTTCGACCAGCTCAACAGCAGCGGCAGCAGCAACGGCGGCATAGAGCTCTCGGACCTGCCCGCGCCCTGCGCCGCCGTCGCAGCGCGCGCCGCCGCCGGCCAGACTCTGGAGGAGACGATGTATCTCTCCGAGGTCTGCGACTACTACCCCCTGCGCGTGGACAGCTGGGGCGCGATACACCTGGACGAGGAGCTCCAGGCCGCCGTTGACGAGCACATCCGCCTGCCTGTCCCCGAGGACCTGCGCGTGACCGCCAGCGTCACCAAGGACGCGGCCGGCAACGTCTGCGAGTACGAATGTCGCACCCTCCAGGGCGGGAGGAGCGGAGTGGAAGTACAGTGCTACAACCTCATCAGCAGCTGCCTCGTCTCCGTCCGGCTCTGGCAGGAGGACGAGGAGGGCATAACGGTCTGGCAGCCCGGGCCACTCTACCACATGGACACGGTCTGGAACGAGGCCCGGAACGAGTATGAGCCCGTGCCGGAGAGCTTCCGGCTCCTGTCCGTTGAGGTCTGTCCCGACTCCGCGGTAGAGGCCCCGGGCGGCGGCGCGTTGCTGCTTGAGACGGGCGCGGAGTTCTGCCGCCTGACGCAGCTGTCGCCCTCGGGCGAGCTGCTGACGGAGCTGAGCTTTCCCCGCCTGAATGAGGACGAACGTGTATATTTTTACCTGTCCGAGGACGCGGACGCGGACTGGTTCCTCATTGAGCAGGGCAGCGAGGTGCGCAGCTTCGTGCGCGGCCCTGAGGGCCTGTTCGCGTCCGGGCCGGTCTACGACCTGTCCTCCGCCCCGGCGACTGAGTTCATACCCGGCAGCTGGCCGGACAGCGTGAGCTACGACTTCGACGGCGAGCGCCTGGCCTGCCTCACCGTGAGGGGCCTGCGTTTCACCGGCGCGCCGATAGTGGACGACCCCAACCCCACCGAGCCCCGCGACCGCATCCTTCAGCTGGCCGTAGTCTCCCCCGGCGCCCTGCTGTTTGCGGAGGACCTGTACTGCACCCTGACCACCAACGGCGTGGACCCGCGCTTCAGTGTTGAGATGGGCTGAGGGGGCGCTCGCCCCGCAGGCCTGCTGAAGTCCCGCCAAATAAAAGTTTTTTGCCCCGCTTTTTTACAAAAAAGCGGGCGGGGTCCAGGGGCG
>UQUO01000059.1 GCA_900544295.1 uncultured Eubacteriales bacterium
CAGGAGGGGGTCAAAGGGGGGACCCTCGCCGGGGGTCCCCCCTTTGCGGGCGGCCTAAGCCGCCCGCAGCCCGCGCGACACCGCGGTGCCGGTGGTGAACGAAGGGAAGGGTCGTCGAGGACGCCGCCCCCTACGGCGGGGGGGAAACGGGCCATGTGCCGCATAATATACCGCGAGACCATCCCACGCCCGGGCGGGGGCCGGTGGAACGCGGTGGGGTCGGCGGAAACCGCAGCAGCGGGACGTCGAGGACGCCGTCCCCTACAGGGCGGGTGCGGCGCCGTGGGACCGCCGTTTACGCTGATTGAATACAAAACGCCGCCCTCCGGGCGGCGTTTTTGCTTGTCGCTGATAAAATACAAACAACCGGCCCCGAGGGGCCGGCCGTTTGCAAAAAGAGAGGGGAAAATGTATGGAAAAGGAGTGAGAAGTATCTGATTCAGTATATGTCGCTCGTATCAACGAGCTCCACATCCACGTAGAGGGTCTCGCCGTCGCGGAAGATGGTGAAGGTCATGATGTCCCCGACCTCGTATTCGGAGATGATGGCCGAGACGTCGGAGGTCTGGCGCACGCCTATGCCGTTTATCTGGGTGACTATGTCGCCCACCTGGATGCCCTTGGCCTCGGCGTCGGAGCCGGGGGTGACGGCGCTGACGTACAGGCCCTCCGGAATCTCAAAGTAGCTGGCCGCGCTGTCGGGTATCTGGCCCACCGTGATGCCCACGGCGGGGCGGCCCGTGACCACGCCCTCGGATATGAGCTCGTCCACGACGGCCTTGATGGTGGAGACCGGGATGGCGAAGCCTATGCCCTCGATGCCGGTGGCGCTGGAGTTGGCGGCCTTCATCTTCATGTTGGTGATGCCGACCACCTGGCCGTGCATGTTGATGAGCGGCCCGCCGGAGTTGCCGTCGTTTATGGCGGCGTTGGTCTGCAGGAGGGTCATGGAGTGGTTGTTGTAGGAGATGTCACGGCTTATGGCGGAGATGATGCCGTCCGTCAGCGTGCCGCGCAGCTCCGCGCCCAGGGGATTGCCTATGGCGGCCACCGCGTCTCCCACGGAGACCTGGTCGGAGCAGAACTCCGCCGGGCTCAGGCCCCCGGCCTCTATCTTGAGCACCGCGAGGTCGCTGACCCCGTCCATGCCGACGAGCTTGGCCTCGAACTCTCTGTCGTCCCAGAGCGTCACCGTGGCGGAATATGCGCCCTCAATTATGTGGGCGTTCGTGGCGATGTAGCCGTCCTCTGAGATGACTATGCCCGTGCCCCAGTAGTAGCTGGTATCGCTCACCATGGCGGTTATGCTGACTACGGAGGGGTAGCACCTGGCGTAGATCTCGCTCAGGCTCAAAGTCTCCGTCTCAGGTTCGGGGACGGGCTCAAGGCTGAAGCCCCCGGCGGCCTGGTATTTGGGGATGCTGCTGTCGGAGATGCCGCCTGTAGTGCCCTCGTAGTAGTCCTCGAAGAAATCGCGGAAGTCGTCGTAGCCCATCTCGGGCAGGTCGCCTCCGCTCTCTGTGCTCCCTGGGGAGAAGGCCGTGCGCCCGTCCCTGGAGAAGAGCACCGCCGTCGCCGCTATGATGACGAAGGCCAGCAGGCAGATGCCGGCGACGCGGAAGCCCGTGCGCGGGCGTTTGGGTGCGTGGTCCTCCTCGGACCAATATGGCTCGCAGTAGGCTGGAGAGGGGCCGGCGGAGCGGCGGGGAGGTAGTTGTGTGGGGTGGGGAGCCGCTTCCGCCGGCGGGGGTGCTGTGGGCCTTTCGGGGGCCGCCGGCCCTGGATCTGTGTCATACCAGCCGGACTGCCAGCTCTGAGGTCTTTCGTTCATGTGGCTTACCCCCTGAGGTCAGTTTAAAAATACGCTCGAATTTTGTGCTGGGTATGAATAAGTTTGAAACATTCTGTGAATTCACTCCTCCTCCGGCGGCTCACCGGCGGCCTGCTCCTGCCCGGCCTTTTTGCGCGGCTCGGGCTTCTTGCGCTGTTCGGGCTTCTTGCGCGGCTCGGCCTTCTGCTTTGGCTCCCGCGCGAGGGTGAGGGTGAAGACGAAGTCCGTGACCCCGTCCCGGCTCGTGACGGCGATGTCCTCATTGTGCGCGTCGAGGATGCTCTTGACGAGGTAGAGGCCGAGGCCCACCCCGTCGCGGTCGAGGCTGCGGGAGCGGTCGGACTTGTGGAAGCGGTCGAAGATGAGGGGCAGGTCGTCCGCCGGGATGGTCTCGCCCCTGTTTTTCACCGAGACGTAGGCCTTGCCGCCCTGCTTCCACAGGGATATGGTGACGGCAGTGCCCTCGGAGGCAAACTTTACGGCGTTGTCCAGGAGGTTATAGAGCACCTGGGTGATGGAATCCGGGTCCGCGGTGACGCTCATGTGGTCCTCGGGCAGCTGCAGCTGCATATCGAGGCCCTTCTCCTCCGTGCGCCCGTCGAAGCTGAGCAGGGTGCGGATTATGAGCTCGTTCAGATCGAAATCCCGGCGCTTCGTGAGGTCTGAGCCCTGGCTCTCCATGCGCGAGAGGCTCAGCATGTGCCGCACGAGGCGGGAGAGGCGGCGCGTCTCGTCAGCGATTGTGGCGAGATACTTGTCCTCCTGCTCCTTGGGTATGGTGCCGTCGAGGATGCCGTCGGCAAAGCCGGCGATGGTGGTCATGGGGGTCTTGAGCTCGTGGGAGACGTTGGCGATGAACTCGTTGCGCTGCTGCTCCGAGCGTTCAAGGCTGTCGGCCATGTTGTTGAAGGAGCTCGTCAGCGCGGCCAGCTCGTCCGTACCCTTGTCCTCGCGGACGCGGACGGAGAAGTCGCCGTGCGCGAAGCGCCGCGCCGCGGCCGTCATCTCGTCCAGGGGCTCGGCCATCTTCTTGGAGACCACCAGCGAGAGCACCAGCGCCAGGAAGAGCACGGCCAGCGTGACGGCGAAGAAGACCCAGATGAAAGCGCTCCAGGCGCCCATGATGGTCGAGCGGTCCGTGCTGACGAAGATGTAGCCCACAGGCGCGCCCGAGTCCGCCACGGTCATCGCCATGGCAAAGACATAGCGCTGGGAGGAAAAAAGCCCGCCCAGATCCGTCACGATATCGAGGCTGCCCTGCTGCTCAAGGGTGTTGATGTAGCTCGCATCAACGCTGCGGCCCAGGTGCTGGCAGCGTCCCAGCTCGTCCGAGCAGGAGATGATTAGGCCCTCGTCGTTCGTTATGAAAATGTGGTTGCCGGAGATGAGGGAGGTGCCGTTGAGCAGTATGCGCAGGCGCAGGTCCGTCAATCCTTCCTCGTAGACGAGGCTGGTGGTGAGCCGCGAGATGACACGGGCGTTGGACTCCATGTTGTCCCTGTGGGACTTTATGATGTAGCCCTGGCCTATGAAGACGAAAGCCACGCCTATCATCAGGAAGCTCACGAGCACCATTATGGCCGTCGCGAGGAAGTTTTTAAAGTAAATACTCTTCATAGGCCGTCGCGGGGGCCTCAGCTCCCGCTCACCTCGAACTTGTAGCCCACGCCCCAGACCGTCTTGAGCGACCACTTGTCCGAGACGCCCTCAAGCTTCTCCCTCAGCCTTTTTATATGCACGTCCACGGTGCGGGAGTCCCCGAAATAATCGAAGCCCCAGACCTCGTCCAGCAGCTGGTTGCGGGTGTAGACCCGGTTGGGCGAGGCGGCCAGGTGGTAGAGCAGCTCCATCTCCTTGGGAGGTGTGTCCACCTTCTTGCCGTCCACTATGAGCTCGTAGGAGTCGAGGTTTATGACGAGCTTGTCGTACTCCAGCTTCTTTGCGGCGGGGCCTTCCCCGCCCTCGCGCCGGCGCATGACGGCGTGTATGCGCGCGATGAGCTCCTTCACCTCGAAGGGCTTCGTCACGTAGTCGTCCGCGCCCATCTCAAGGCCGGAGACCTTGTCGTAGGTCTCGCCTTTGGCCGTCAGCATGATGATGGGCACGTCCGAGACTGCGCGCACCTCCCGGCAGACCTGCCAGCCGTCCATGACGGGCAGCATGATGTCGAGGAGTATGACGTCCGGGTGCTCGTCCGTCGCCAGCTGGAGGCCCTTGCCGCCGTCCGCGGCTATGGCCACCTCGAAGCCGTCCTTTTCCAGATAGAGCCGGAGCAGTTCGGCTATATTTTTGTCGTCTTCTATTACAAGCGCCTTTTTATTCATTGCGTTTCCCTCCGTTTCAGGCGACTGTATTCTACACTGGCCCCGGGCCGCCTTGGGTTAAGAATCTGTTAATTTAAAAGGAGCGGCGCTGAGGTCCGCTCCTTTTTTATCCTTTCCGCAGGCTCAGTCCGCCTCCGGGGCCGTGACGCGGAAGACCCACTCGTCGCCGGAGCTCTTCCAGCCGAGGCTGGAGCCGTCCTCGCAGTAGACGTAGCCGTCCATAACGACGCCCGCGCAGCCGGAGGCAAGGTAGGCCCCGCCCGAGTCGTAAAGGCGGCCGCTCTCGGCGTCGTAGATATAGGTCTGCCCCGTCACGGGGTCCTCGATGAACGAGCAGTCCCCCGAGACCACAACGCGGCTGTAGTTGTCCATGACGACCTTGGCCCCGTCCGCCAGCATGACGAGCCAGAGCTCCCCGGAGCGGCCCATGAGCCGCTCTCCGCCGGAGAAATAGACCTGGGAGCCGTCCGTGCGGAATACGCGCACGCCGTTCTCGCCCTCGACCCAGTAGCCGCCGTCGCAGGGGATGCCCGCGTAGCCGTAGAAGCTGGCCTCCTCCAGCGCCGTCGTGTAGTAGGAGTCCCCCGCCACGACGTAGCCGTTGCCTATCATGACGCTGTCAACGCCCGGGAACTCGCGCTTTACGGAGCCGCTCTTGTCTATGACGCACCAGACGCCGTTCCTCTTAACTGCCGCAAGGTTCCCGGTAAAGCTGCCCGCCTCCTCGAAGGCCGGGTCGATGGCAGACTCGCCGTTCGTGTCGATGTAGCCCCAGACGCCGTTCACCTTTACGGCGGCGAGCCCGCCCGAGAAGGGCAGGGCGTCGTCAAAGAAGCTCGCGCGCTCCGAGGCGCGGTTGAGGACCGTGCCGTCCGCGGAGATGAAGCCCTTCTGCCCGTTCACGTAGACGATGCTCATGAGCCCGCCCTCGCACTGGGAGAGGCTGGCCACGCTGCCCGCCTGGAGGTTGTAGAGCTCTCCGAAGCTCTCCGTATCAAAGACCACATTGCCGTCCTCGTCGAAGCAGACGGCTATGTTGGCGTTCTCGTCCGCTATGCACAGGACGCCGAGCTCCATGGGGATGACGGAGACATAGTCGTAGCCCGTCGTCCAGGAGCCGTCTGCGCCGCAGACGGCGAACTTGCCGTTCGGGCCTTCCAGCATGTAGATGTCGAGGTACTTCACCTCGTAGCCCGCGGAGTAGTTTGCAAGGACCACCATGCCGCAGACGGGGTCGAGGACGATCTCGCCCTGCTCCGTCACCAGCCCGCCGCCGAATGGCAGCAGCCTGCCGTAGCCGTCCGAGGCCTCCAACGCCTCTATGAGAGCGCTGTCCGCACGGGTGTAGACCGCCTCGAAGGGCTCGTAGTCCGTCAGGCGCTCCCTGTTTGTGTTCACATTGGGGGCGCTGACCTGGACCTCCTGTGCGTCGGCGGAGAGCTCGCCGTTGTCCGCCCGCTCGATGGCGGGGTCGATGTATTCTTCCTTCACTGTCTCCAGCTGCTCGGTAAAGCCGCAGCCGGAGAGGACGAGCGCCAGAATGAGCGCCAAAGCAAAGATCCTTTTCATTATTCAGCCTCCAGATAACCCTGAGAGGAGATGAACGCCTGGCCGACGCCGCCCTGGAGCCAGAGCCAGAGCGCCCGCTCGGGCGAATCGTCCGCCGCCGAGGCGCTGATGCCCGCCAGCACGTCCACGCACAGCGGATACTCGCCCGAGGCGATGTTCTCCGCCGTCGGGGCCACGCCGTCCACCTCCAGCAGCTTGCAGCCGTCCGCCGCGCCCATGAGCACGGCCTCGTTGTAAAAGCCGTAGCCGAGGACCTCCGCGCTGGTGAGGGCCGCGCCGCTGTCCGAGACCGCGGCCGAGCCGCCGCCTATGAGCCGCCTGAGCGCCGCCAGCGAGCCGGAGCCCTCCGGCCTGCCCAGGATGGCGATGTCCCCGGAGCCGCCCATGCCGCTCCAGCTCTTCGTGCCGCCGGACATGACGCTTTTGAGCTGCGCCGAGGTCATGCCGTCCACAGCGCTGCCCTCACCGACGCAGAACACCAGGGCGTCCCGGGAGACGACCGCCGTCTCCACATCCTCGGGCAGCTTGTCCGGCTCCGCGGCCAGCACCAGCCCGGCTTCGCCCGAGGCCAGCCTGTCCCAGGCCTCCTGCGTGTTCCCGAAGGAGAGCAGGTCCGCAACGCCCTCGCGCGTCTCGCCCAGCATGATGGCCGCTATGGCCTCCGCCAGAGGCTCCTGGGCCGAGCCCCCCGCGAGCGCTGGGAAGTTCGTCCTGTCAAAGCTGTAATCCGCCGCCGCGTCCGGCGTCTGGGTCGGGTCCGGGGCAAAATCCCCGCAGCCCGCCAGGCCCAGCGCAAGGGCGCATGTCAGAAGTATGGGTATGAGTCTCTTCATATATGTCCTCCGCTTTCCGGTCTGTACCTTGGCATTTTCGACACGCCTTATATTATATATAAACATTTATGAACAATCTGTCAATTATTCGTTTGCTCCTCTTGACATCGCCCCGGGCCGGTGATATATTAGCACTCGAAGCACGAGAGTGCCAGCACAAGCGCAGCACGAGTGCCAGACAAGGAGCCTGCGAGATGGATCTAAGCGGTCGGAAAAAGAAAATACTTGCCGCCGTGGTCGAGGAATACATCCGCACGGCGGAGCCTGTGGGCTCCAAGACCGTGGCGCAGACGGCGCAGCTGGGCTGCTCGTCGGCGACCATCCGCAACGAGCTTGCGGAGCTGGCCTCGATGGGCTATCTGGAGCAGCCGCACACCTCGGCCGGCCGCGTGCCTACGCCGCAGGGCTACCGCATGTACGTGAACGAGCTCATGCAGCAGCAGAAGCTCTCGCTGGAGGAGACGGAGGAGATAAACCGCAGCCTCAACGAGAAGCTCCGGGAGCTGGACCACCTGGTCACGAACGTCGGCGCCCTGGCTTCGAGCCTGACGAACTACCCGGCGATGGCGATCGCCGCCCCGCCCAGCGCGACGATAAAGCGTTTCGACCTCATCTACATTGACGCGAACACTTTCATAATCGTCGCGATGATGAGCAACAATACAGTCAAGAACAAGCTCGTCCACCTTCCGGTCTCCGTGGGCCAGGACATGATACAGCGTCTGTCCTCGGTTTTCAACGCGAACTTCACGGGCATCACGGAGGAGAAGATAACGCCGCTCATGATCCGCTCGGCGGAGCGCGCGGTGGACGACACGATGGGCCTCACGGGGGTCATCGCCTCCTTCGCCATCGAGGTCCTCTCCGAATCGCAGGAGGCCAAGACCTGCGTCACGGGGACGAACCGCCTGCTGGCCCAGCCGGAGTTCCAGGACCCTGCGAAGGCGCACGCGCTCATGAGCTATCTCTCCGACGCGCAGCACCTGCGGGAGCTGGACGCCATCGACTGCGGCGGGGACGTGAAGGTGCTCATAGGCCCGGAGAACGTGGCCGAGGAGCTGCGCAACTCCAGCGTCGTGCTCGCCAGCTACGACATGGGCGGGGACACGAAGGGCCTCATCGGCGTCGTGGGCCCGACGAGGATGGACTACTCCGCCGTGGCGGCGAAGCTGAGCCTCATAGCCCGGGCGCTCTCGGAGCGGCTGGGCGGCGGCGAGGCGCCCCCGCCGGGCATGGACAACAAACTCATAATAAAGGGAGATATAAATGAGCAGTAAGAAGAAAGACCCGCCGGAGCCGATGGAAGAGAAGGTGCTGCCGGCACAGGAGAGCGAAAAGGCCCCCGAGGCCCCGCAGCCGGAGCCCGAAAAGGCGCCGGAAAAGGAGCCTGAAAAACCCGCCGAGCCCCCCGCGGAGGCCCTGCTCAAGGCCGAAAAGGACAAATACCTCCGCCTGCTCGCCGAATACGACAACTACCGCAAGCGCAGCGCCAAGGAGCGCGAGAGCATATATCAGGACGTGCGCGCCGACACGGTGACGAAGTTCCTGCCCGTCTACGACAACCTGGCGAGGGCCCTGGAGCAGGCCACCTGCGACGAGGCCTACCGCAAGGGCGTCGAGATGATAATGGCCCAGCTCCGGGACATCCTCTCCCGCATGGGCGTCACTGAGATAGAATCCCTCGGCCAGAAGTTCGACCCCGCGCTCCACAATGCCGTGATGCATGAGGAGGACGAGACAAAGGGCGAGGGCGAGATAGTCCAGGAGCTCCAGAGGGGCTTCAAAATGGGCGACAAGGTCATCCGCTTCGCGATGGTCAAGGTCGCCAACTGAACCGGTATACTAAAATCTTTTCAAATACAACTGGAGGAAGAAAATCATGAGCAAGATCATCGGTATAGATTTGGGCACCACCAACAGCTGCGTGGCCGTCATGGAGGGCGGCGAGGCAGTCGTCATCTCGAACGCTGAGGGCGCCAGGACCACCCCGTCCGTCGTCGCCTTCTCCAAGACCGGCGAGCGCATGGTCGGCCAGGTCGCAAAGCGCCAGGCCATCACGAACCCGGACAGGACCATAAGCTCCATAAAGCGTGAGATGGGCTCCAACTACAAGGTCAACATAGACGGCAAGGCCTACACCCCGCAGGAGATCAGCGCCATGGTGCTGCAGAAGCTCAAGACCGACGCCGAGGCCTATCTGGGCGAGAAGGTCACCGAGGCGGTCATCACCGTCCCCGCCTACTTCACCGACAGCCAGCGCCAGGCCACGAAGGACGCAGGCAAGATCGCCGGCCTTGAAGTCAAGCGCATCATCAACGAGCCGACAGCCGCGGCCCTCGCCTACGGCCTCGACAAGGAGACCGACCAGAAGATCATGGTCTACGACCTCGGCGGCGGCACCTTCGACGTCTCCGTCCTCGAAATAGGCGACGGCGTCATCGAGGTCCTCGCGACCGCGGGCAACAACCGCCTGGGCGGCGACGACTTTGACGAGTGCGTCACGAAGTACCTCGTGGACGAGTTCAAAAAGGACCAGGGCATCGACCTTTCCACCGACCGCGTGGCCATGCAGCGCCTGCGCGAGGCCGCTGAGAAGGCCAAGTGCGACCTCTCCGGCGTCACCAGCACCAACATCAACCTGCCCTACATCACGGCAGACGCCAACGGCCCGAAGCACCTGGACGTCACCCTGACCCGCGCGAAGTTCAACGAGCTGACGCATCACCTGGTCGAGAAGACCATGGGTCCAGTGCGCCAGGCCCTCAGCGATGCCGGCCTGAAGGCGACCGAGCTTTCCAAGGTCCTGCTCGTCGGCGGCTCCACCCGTATCCCCGCCGTGCAGGAGGCCGTCAAGAACCTGACCGGCAAGGACGGCTTCAAGGGCATCAACCCCGATGAATGTGTCGCCATCGGCGCGGCCATCCAGGGCGGCGTGCTCGGCGGCGACGTCGAGGGCATCCTGCTGCTGGACGTGACCCCGCTGTCCCTGGGCATCGAGACCCTGGGCGGCGTGTTCACGAAGCTCATAGAGCGCAACACCACCATCCCCACGAAGAAGAGCCAGATCTTCTCCACCGCCGCGGATAACCAGACCTCCGTCGAGGTCAACGTCCTGCAGGGCGAGCGCGAGATGGCGGCCTACAACAAGAGCCTCGGCCGCTTCAACCTGGACGGCATCGCCCCGGCAAGGCGCGGCGTGCCTCAGATAGAGGTCACCTTCGACATCGACGCCAACGGCATCGTGAACGTCAGCGCCAAGGATCTCGGCACCGGCAAGGAGCAGCACATCACCATCACCGCCTCCACGAACCTCTCCAAGGAGGACATCGACAAGGCCGTGCGCGAGGCCGAGCAGTATGCCGCCGAGGACGCCCGCCGCAAGGAGGAAGTCGATACCCGCAACGCCGGCGACCAGATGGTCTATCAGACTGAGAAGACCCTGCAGGAGATGGGCGACAAGCTCGACGCTTCCGACAAGGCCGAGGTCGAGGCGAAGCTCGACAGCCTGAAGAAGGCTCTCCAGGGCAGCGACACCGCCGCCATCAAGGCCGCGACCGACGAGCTGACCCAGGCCTTCTACAAGATAAGCGAGAAGCTGTACCAGCAGACCGGCGCCCAGGCGGGCGGCCCGGACATGGGCGGCCAGCAGCCCGGCGGCAATGCGGGCGGCGACGGCCAGCAGTACTACGACGCCGACTACGAAGTGGTTGACGACGACAAGAAGTGATTTTTCCCATCACCCTCTCTTATATACCCCTGCGTTTTTGCGGGCGTGCGAAAGTACGCCCGCAAAGGCGCGTAATGCGAGGTGAAGCACATGGCGGAACAGAAACGCGACTATTATGAGGTGCTCGGTCTGCAGAAGGGCGCCTCTGAGGAAGAGATAAAAAAGGCATACAGGAAGCTGGCCAAGCAATACCACCCTGACCTCCACCCCGGCGACAAGGAAGCCGAGGCGAAGTTCAAGGAGGTCAACGAGGCCGCCCAGGTGCTGGGCGACCCGGAGAAGCGCGCGAAGTACGACCAGTTCGGCCACGCGGCCTTCGACCCGAGCCAGGGCTTCGGCGGCTTTGACGGGGCCTCGGGCTTCGGCGGTTTCGGGGGCTTCGGCGGCTTTGGAGATATATTCGGAGATCTGGGCGACATCTTCGGCTTTGGCGGCGGCTCGTCTCAGCGGAGCGGGCCGAGGCGGGGCGAGAGCCTGCGCGCCTCGGTGAGCATCAGCTTTGAGGAGGCGGCCTTCGGCTGCAAGAAGGAGATAAGCGTCTCGAAGGTTGAGCAGTGTCCGGACTGCCACGGCACGGGCTGCGCGCCGGGAACGACGCCGGAGATCTGCCCCGACTGCCGCGGCACTGGCAGCGTGCGGACGACGCAGCGCACGCCCTTCGGCATGGTGCAGTCGCAGGGGCCCTGCCCCAAGTGCGGCGGCACGGGCAAGCTCATACATCAGCCCTGCCCGACCTGCAAGGGCAAGGCGAACGTGCGCCGCAACCGGAAGCTGAACGTGAACATACCCGCCGGCATAGACGACGGTCAGACGATATCCATGAAGGGCCAGGGCAACGCGGGCCGCGACGGCGGTCCGGCCGGCGACCTGCTCGTGACGGTCTCCGTGCGCCCGCACGAGAGCTTTGAGCGCGACGGCAGCTCGGTGCTGTCCGCGGCGGACATCAGCTTCGCCCAGGCGGCGCTGGGCGCGGACATAGAGGTCCCGACACTGGACGGCAAGGTGAAGCTAACCATCCCCGAGGGTACGCAGCCCGGCTCGGTGTTCCGTCTGCGCGGCAAGGGCATCCCCTATCTGCGCGGCTCGGGAAGGGGCGACCAGTACGTCACGGTGAACATTGCGGTCCCGAAGGGCCTGAGCGGCTCGCAGAAGGAGGCCCTGCGCGCTTATGCCAAGGCCATGGGCGAGAGCGTCCCCGAGTCTGGAGGCATATTTGGCCGCAAAAAGAAGTAAATCTCAGGCATAAAGTTAATTGCCCCGCTCTTGCTAATCGTGTCATGCAGGAGCGGGGTTTTTCTCCGTCTGGGGGGTGTGGATTTCGGGTGGGAGGAACTCGCCGTTTTGCTGTTTGTTGGACTTTACGTTGGTGCTGCCAGTTCCACCCCATTTCTTTGGTCTTGCCCAAAGAAACGGGGTGGAGCCCCAAAGAAAAACGCTTTTGGG
>UQUO01000060.1 GCA_900544295.1 uncultured Eubacteriales bacterium
TCCAGGGGCGGAGCCCATGGCCGCGCGCCGCAGCGCGCGGAACTCTCTTGTGCTCCACAAAGCGCAGGAGGGGGTTAAAGGGGGAACCCTCGCCGGGGGTTCCCCCTTTGCGGGCGGCTTAAGCCGCCCGCAGCCCCTGCGACGCCATACCGCTTGCGGTAATCCTACGCCGGGCGAGGGGTGGACCCCTCCACTACGGCAAAATAAAAAACGCGCGCCATACAGGCGCGCGTTTTTTGGCGCGGAAGGAGGGATTTGAACCCTCGCTCGGCTCAACACCGACTACTCCCTTAGCAGGGGAGCCCCTTCGGCCTCTTGGGTACTTCCGCAGGTCAAAGCTCACATATATTATCATATGGATCGCAGCTTGTCAAGATTGACATACATACAGAAATGGACTATTATTTTGAAATATGAGATACGACACTGTGATTTTTGATTTGGACGGCACACTGCTCGACACGCTGGATGACCTCACGGACGGTGTCAACCATGCGCTGCGTGAGTTCGGCTTTCCCGAGGCCTCGCGCGATGAAATACGCGCGCGCCTGGGTTACGGTTCCGGCTACCTCATCGCTCAGAGCGTGCCGGGCGGCAGGGACTGCCCGGTGTATCAGGCGGTTTTCGACTCCTACTTCGCCTATTACCGCGCCCACAGCGCGGTGAAGACCCGGCCTTACCCCGGCATACCTGAGCTTTTGGCGGAGCTCCGCAGCCGGGGCGTGCGCTGCGCTATCGTCTCGAACAAGCCCCACGCCGCAACGCTCGACCTCGCGGAAAAATACTTCTCCGGCCTCGTGGATGCCGCTGTAGGCGACAGGCCCGGAGTAGTCGAGCGCAAACCCGCGCCCGACACCGTCTGGGCCGCCATGCGCGAGCTGGGCGGAGTGCCGGAGCGCAGCGTCTACGTCGGAGACTCCGAGGTGGATATCCAGACCGCCCAAAACGCAGGAATAGACTGCATCTCCGTGGACTGGGGCTTCCGCACGCATGAGCAGCTGCTGGGCTATGGGGCCTCATGTATAGTTTCCGACGCGGCAGGCCTGCTCGGGCGGCTCGGCTGAGCGCCATACATCTATTGTTTGAAGGGGAGACATCCATGTCCGACCTCGGCTGGATAATAGTCATAACGGCGATAGCCGGCGTAGGCGGTACGGGCCTCGGCGGCGTGGTTGGCGCGCTGCTGCGCAGGGACTCCAGCCGCATAGTCAGCCTGCTGCTCGCCTTTGCGGGCGGCATCATGACGGGCGTCGTCTGTTTCGACATGATAACCGGAGCGCTCCAGCCGGAGGGCGCCTCGGAGCCGGTGAACGTCTTTTTCGTTGTGGCGGGCGTCATGCTCGGCTACGTCGTCATCTGGCTGCTGAACGTCTGGATAGACCGCAAGACCAACCACGAGCTTGAGCACATCGACGCCGACCACCCCAAGACCGCCGACGACCTGGACGAGCTCATCCACAGCGACCACTATGTCCGGCACGAGAGCTGCTCCGAGGACGGCGGCCCGGCCTCAAGGTACCAGCTTTTCATCGCGGGCGTCGTCATGGCCTGCGCCATTGCGCTGCACAACATGCCAGAGGGCATGGTCATAGGCGCCTCCTACGCCGGCAGCCGCGCTGCCGGACCGCTCGGCGGGGCGGGCCTCATCATGGCGGTCATCATCGGCCTTCACAACATCCCGGAGGGCATGGCCGTCTCCGTGCCGCTCATAACCGGCGGTTCAAGCAGGCTGCGCGCCGTCGTTATCACGGCGCTCTCCGGCGCGCCGACGATAATCGGTGCAATACTCGGCTACTGCCTGGGCACGCTCTCGCCCATGTGGCTCTCGCTCTCCCTGAGCTTCGCCGGCGGGGCCATGTTCTACGTCGTCTTCGGCGAGCTGCTGCCCGAGGCCATACTCATGTGGCGCTCCAAGCTCCCGGCTTTTGCCACGGTCTTCGGCGTGCTGGCGGGCCTTGTGCTGATTTATATTTGATCGGCTGCAAATTTTGCTTGACAAAGAAGAAAATTCGGATATAATATCTTTTGCGCATAGCGGGATTGTGTAAAGGTAGCACAGCGGACTCTGACTCCGTATGTGAGGGTTCGAATCCTTCTCCCGCTGCCAGCGGGCGTCCCGAAAGGGATGCCCGCCTTTTCTTTTTCCATTTCTGGAGGAAACATGAAAAATATTACAGCAATTTTCATGGCCCTGATTCTTCTGGTGCTGCCCCTGGCAGGCTGCGGGGCGCAGGAGGCGCCGGAGGGGGAGGGGCTTTCCGTCGTGGCGACGGTTTTTGCGCCATATGACTTCGCGCGGCAGCTCGTGGGCGAGCGGGGGGAGGTCACTCTCCTGCTGCCCCCGGGCAGCGAGGCGCACTCCTACGAGCCCACGCCCAAGGACATCATCGATATCCAGAACTGCGACCTATTCATCTACGTCGGGGGGATCTCGGACGCCTGGGTCGCGGACGTGCTTGACTCCGTGGGCGAGGGCGTGCGCACCGTGACGCTCATGGACTGCGTGGAGCTGCTTGAGGAGGAGCACGTCGAGGGCATGGAGCTCGAAGAGGAGCACGGGCATGACGAGGGCGAGGTCGAGTACGACGAGCACGTCTGGACCAGCCCCCGCAACGCCGCGCTCATCTGCGAAAAGATAGCCGCCGCCCTGGCCGAGGCTGACCCCGAGGGCGCGGAGTACTACGAGGCCGCGCTCGGGGATTACACGGCTAGTCTGGACGAGCTCGACGCCGCCTTCAAGGAGGTCGTCGCAAATGGTGCGCGGGACACGATAGTCTTTGCCGACCGCTTCCCGCTTTTGTACTTCGCCCGGGCCTACGGCCTCGAATACTACGCGGCCTGGCCCGGCTGCGCGGACGAGGCGGAGCCCTCGGCGGCAACGGTCACTTTCCTTATCGACAAGGTGAAGGAGGAGGGCATACCCGTCGTCTTCCACATCGAGCTCTCCAACGAGGACATGGCGGACATAGTCTGCGACGAGACGGGGGCGGAGAAGCGGCTTTTTTCCGCCTGCCACAATGTCACGCGCGCGCAGTTTGAGGAGGGCGTCACCTACCTTGAGCTGATGCGGCAGAATGTTGACGTGCTGAGGGAGGCGCTTGGCTGATGGCGCTCATAAGCTGCAAGGGGCTCTCCTTTGCCTACGGGGGAGAGACGGTGCTCCGGGGCGTGAGCTTCGGGGTGAACGCGGGGGACTACCTCTGCGTCGTGGGCGAGAACGGCTCGGGCAAGTCCACGCTCATGAAGGGGCTGCTCGGCCTCAAGGAGCCCGAGTCCGGCAGCATAGAATACGGCGACGGCCTGAGGCGCAGTGAGATAGGCTACCTGCCTCAGCAGACGGCGCTGCAGAAGGACTTTCCGGCCTCAGTGTTCGAGGTCGTGCTCTCCGGGCGGCTCAACAGCCTGGGCAGGCGCTTCTTTTATTCAAAAGAGGACAAAAAAGAGGCGGAGCGGAACCTGGAGCGCATGGGCATGCTGGAATTCAAAAAACGCTGCTACCAGGAGCTCTCAGGCGGCCAGCAGCAGAGGGTGCTGCTGGCTCGGGCGCTGTGCGCCACGACGAAGCTGCTGCTGCTCGACGAGCCGGTCGCGGGTCTCGACCCCGTGGCGACGGGGGAGATGTACAACCTCCTGAAGCTCACAAACCTCTGCGACGGCGTCACAGTCATCATGGTCTCGCACGACGTGGCGGCTGCCGAGCGCTATGCGACGCACATTTTGCAGCTGGGCCACTCGCAGCTATATTTCGGGCCGGTCTCCGGTTACAGGGGCAGCGATGCGGAGCGGCGGCTGAGAGGGGGCGGACGCGCGTGATCTTCCTCGAAATGCTCTCATACCCCTTTTTGGTGCGGGCCTTCGTCGTGGGCGTGCTGGTGTCGCTGTGCGCGGCGCTCTTGGGGACCTCGCTGGTGCTCAAGCGCTTTTCAATGATAGGCGACGGGCTTTCGCACGTGGGCTTCGGAGCCTTGGCCGTGGCCTCGGCGTTGGGGGTCGCGCCCCTGGCCGTGGCGGTGCCGGTCGTCGTTGCGGCTGCGGTACTGCTGCTGCGGGTCTCGCAGTCAGGCCGGGTGCGGGGCGATGCCGCCGTGGCGCTCATCTCCAGCGGCGCCCTGGCCGTGGGCGTGCTCGTCATCTCGCTAACCAGCGGGGTCAACACCAACGTCTCAAACTACATGTTCGGCAGCATACTCACCATCTCTCGCTCCGACGCCGTGCTGAGCGTCGCGCTCTGCGCGGCGGTGCTCGCCGTTTTCACGCTCTTTTACCCGCGCATCTTCGCCGTCACCTTTGACGAGACCTTCGCCCGGGCCACAGGCACGAGGGCGGAGGGCTACAATTTGCTGTTGGCCATACTCACGGCGGTGACGGTGGTGCTCGGCATGCGCATGATGGGCGCGCTGCTCATATCCAGCCTCATGATCTTCCCGGCGCTCTCGGCCATGAGGGTGTTCAGGAGCTTCCGCTCCGTCACGGTCTGCTCTGCGGTGCTGGCCGTGTGCTGCTTTGCCGCGGGCATGACGGCCTCCTACGCGCTGGAGACGCCCTCGGGCGCCAGCGTCGTGGCCGTGAACATACTCGCCTTCGGCGCTTTCGCCCTTGCGGGACGCCTGCTGCGCAGGTGAAGCGGCTGCGGCGCCCCGCCGCAGGTGAAATGTCCGGAAAGCGGCATCAACAGGCAATTTCCGGGAGATTTTGGGGAATAACGTCCTTGACAGGGGAACATAATAGTGCTATGATTTCGTCGGTTAGAGGCAATGATGGAGGCTGCGCGCGCAAAGCGCCGCTGCACAGAGAGAGCGCCCAAGGCTGGAAGGCGTTCCATGCGGCAGACCGCGCAGGACCGCTCCGGAGCCCGCGCGCCGAAGTGTGAGTAAGCGCGCGCGGACAGCGCCCGTTAAAGCGTGCTCAGAGTTAAACTCAGGGTGGAACCGTGTGTTAAAAAACGCACCCCTGTGCCGCTTACACGGCGCGGGGGCGCTTTCATTTCAGGAGGAACGACATGGACGAGAAGAAATACACCTTTGAAAACAAGGAATACCGCGATACCTACCGCCACACGACGAGCCACATCCTCGCCCAGGCCGTGAAGCGCCTGTTCCCGGATACCAAGCTGGCCATCGGCCCCGCGATAGACGACGGATTTTACTACGACCTCGACTCCGAGACCGTGTTTACTCCGGAGCTCCTCGAGCAGATCGAGGCCGAGATGCGCAAGATATGCAAGGAAAAGCTGCCCATAGAGCGCTTTGAGCTGCCCCGCGAGGAGGCCCTCGCCCTCATGCGCGAGAAGAACGAGCCCTACAAGGTTGAGCTCATCGAGGACCTGCCCGAGGACGCGGCAATCAGCTTCTATAAGCAGGGCGAGTTCACGGACCTCTGCGCCGGCCCGCACCTGGACAGCACCGGCCGTGTCAAGGGCAACGCGATAAAGCTCATGAGCTGCACCGGCGCCTATTGGCGCGGGGATTCCAACCGCAAAATGCTCCAGAGAATTTACGGTACAAGTTTTCTCAAAAAGGAGGAACTTGAAGCCTATTTGAATCGTCTTGAAGAGGCGAAGAAGCGCGATCACCGCAAGCTTGGCCGTGAGCTGGGTCTGTTCATGATGGCTGACGAGGGTCCGGGCTTCCCCTTCTTCCTGCCCAAGGGCATGGTGCTGAAGAACACCCTCATCGACTATTGGCGCGAGGTCCACAAGAAATACGGCTACGTGGAGATATCCACTCCCGTCATTCTCAACCGCAAGCTCTGGGAGCGCTCCGGACACTGGGACCACTACAAGCAGAATATGTACACGACGGTCATCGACGGCGAGGACTTCGCCATAAAGCCGATGAACTGCCCCGGCGGCATGCTGGTGTACAAGTCTGAGCCGCACTCCTACCGCGACCTGCCGCTGCGCGTGGGCGAGCTGGGTCTGGTGCACAGGCATGAGCTCTCCGGCGCCCTGCACGGCCTTTTCCGCGTGCGCTGCTTTACGCAGGACGATGCGCACATCTTTATGACCTGGGACCAGATGAAGGACGAGATAAAGAACGTCGTCCGGCTTTTCGACGAGGTCTATTCCGTCTTCGGTCTCTCCTATGAGATAGAGCTCTCGACCATGCCCGAGGACCACATGGGCGACGAGAAGGACTGGGAGTTCGCGCAGGATACGCTGAAGGAAGCCATCACCGAGATGGGCAAGAGCTACACCGTGAACGAGGGCGACGGCGCCTTCTACGGCCCGAAGCTGGACTTCCACCTCGCCGACTCCATAGGCAGGACCTGGCAGTGCGGCACCATCCAGCTCGACATGCAGCTGCCTGAGCGCTTCGAGCTCGAGTACGTGGGAGAGGACGGCGCGAAGCACCGCCCGGTCATGATACACCGCGTGGTCCTGGGCTCCATAGAGCGCTTCATCGGCGTCATCACGGAGCACTTCGCCGGCGCTTTCCCGACCTGGCTGGCCCCCGTGCAGGTGAAGGTCATGACCATTACGGACCGCAGCCGCCCCTGGGCCGAGGAGGTCACGCGCCGCCTTGAGGCCGCCGGCGTGCGCGTGGAAGCCGACCTGCGCAATGAGAAGATCGGCTACAAGATCCGCGAGGCCCAGAGCCTCAAGATACCCTACATGCTCGTCATCGGCGACAAGGAGGCCGAGGCGGGCCAGGTCGCCGTGCGCACCCGCGCCGGAGGCGACAAGGGCGCCATGCCCCTCGACGCCTTCACGGAAACGCTGCTCTCGCAGATAAAGGCGCGCAGTCTCGACTAAGCTGAAAGGACTGGTAAACGGAATGAAGAAAACTCTCTGCATACTCCTGGCGCTGGCGCTTGTCCTGGGCCTCGCGGCCTGCGGGGGCGGCGAGCCCTCCGCCAGCGAGCTGCCCGACCCGGAGTTCAGCCTGCCGCCCGAGGATGCCACGCCCTCGGACCTCACGCCCGAGGCCTCCCCGACGCCTACGCCGACGCCGGAGAGCATCGATACCCTCAAAGTCTGCGGCATCTCCATAATCACGAACGGCCAGCTCACGGGTCTCGCCTTCAAGGGCGTGAAGTATGAAAACGGCGTCCTGCTGCTGGATTCCGCCGTGCTTGATTCCGGCACCACTTCGGACATACTCATCGAGTTCTACGGCGGCGACCTTGAGGTCGAGGTTACGGGCGAGTGCGTCTTCACCTCCGCCGGCGTGAGCTCCATAATAGGCGATGGCAGCCTGAGCCTCAAGGGCGAGGGCAGCCTGAGCATCACCGCCACCGAGGCCGCGGCCATCAGCGTCGAGGGCAGCGTAACTGCCGCCTGCGCCCTGAACGTCACCGGCGCGCCCGCCGCCGAGAGCGCCGGCGTCAGTGCCGGCGAGGGCTTCAGCCTCAGCGAAAACAGCGAGAACAGCATAGTCGTGGCCGCTGCGGCCTGACATATTTTAGCAAGAATAATGCAGCCCGCCCCTTCGTATTCTAAACGCGAGGGGGCGAGTTTTTTTATGCAGAACAGAAGAAAGCTCATACTTGCGCTTACAGTTGTATTCACGCTCAATATAATGATAATAGCCCTGGCCCAACGCGCCGACGCCGTGACCTATGCCCGCGGCTCCAGCGGCGGGACTGTCAGACAGATACAGCAGCTGCTGCTCGACTGGGGCTACTACTCCGGCGAAGTGGACGGCATCTTCGGCAGCGAGACCGAGGACGCGGTGGAGTATTTCCAGAGTAAAAACGGCCTTACCGTGGACGGCAAGGTAGGCCCCGCGACGATGGAGGCCCTGGGCATAGCCGAGGGCGGTGAGAGCGAGGCCTCTGGTACGACGGACAACGAGCTCGCACTGCTGGCGCGGCTCATCTCCGCTGAGGCGAGGGGCGAACCCTATGCCGGTCAGGTGGCCGTCGGCGCCGTGGTGCTCAACCGGGTGGAGCACCCTTCCTTCCCGAACACCATCTCCGAGGTCATCTTCCAGCCGGGGGCCTTCAGCTGCATGCTGGACGGCCAGTGGGACGAGCCCGTCGCGGACAGCGCCTACCAGGCCGCGCGCGACGCCCTCGCCGGGGCCGACCCCTCGGGCGGCGCCATCTACTACTTCAACCCCGTCACCGCCACGAACGCCTGGATCTGGTCCCGGCCGGAGATAATCACCATAGGCAAGCACCGCTTCTGCGCCTGAGCGCGTAAAAGCCCGGCGGCGTCAAAAGACGCCGCCGGGCTTCGCGCTGCCGCTACCGGCCGATGTTCGAGTAGTTTATCGCGTCTGCGGCGAAGTTCACGTCTGCCTCGCTCAGGCTCCCTTCGCCGTAGACGTGCATGGCGAAGAAGGAGTCCTCCAGATAGACGTAGATGTAGGCGTCGGAGCCGTTCGAGAGGATGGTCAGCTCCGTGCCGTCGGGCGCTGTGTGCCGCCGCTCCGTGAAGCTGGAGAGGTCAGCCTCCCAGCTCATGACCCCGCCGCTGGAGAGCGTGGAGTAGACGGAGTTATAGCCGTAGCAGCTGAGCTGCCCCGCGCCCGAGGGCGCCTCCAGGTAGAACTTCAGGCCGAAGCTGCCCTCGTCGTAATAATAGACCTTGTCGAAGCCCGCGGGCGGCTCGTAGAAGACGCTGCCCGAGTTGCCGAACTCCGCCGTCATCTCCGCGAGCTCCGCGTTCGTGTAAAAGCCCTCGCCCGTGAGGCCGGTGGTCTCCGAGCTCCAGAGCACGCGGAAGCCGCCGAGCAGGTCCAGGCCGTATTTTGCCGCGATATCGCGGAGCGCCTGCGCCTCCCCGGCCCAGCTCACGCCGTAGCCCTGCGCGTATTCGCCGTCATAGCTGTTCAGCTCGTCCATCAGGGCGCGGAACTGGGCGTATTCCTCGGGCGTGGCGTAGCGGGTCTCGAGACCGTCCTCGGTGTTGCACTGAAGCTCCGCTCCGCCGTCCTCAAGGTCCGTGATGCCCATGCCGAGGACGCCCTGGAAGACCTCGGGCAGCTCCTTCATCGGGTCGTGCTCCACGCGCCAGGCAGAAAACTCGGCCCAGGCGGCCTTGGAGTTTTCCACCTTCTCAGCGATGGAGCTGTCGAGCCCGGGAGGGACGGCCTGCGGCTGGGTGAGCGAGATATTGTTGTAGGTCTGGCCCTCGAACTCGGTCGTGCCGGGCCTGAGCAGCGCGCGGAAGCCGAACCAGTCCGCCGCGTAGGCCACGGCGCAGAGCGCCAGCATAAGCGCGACCACCGCCGCCACGGCCAGAAAGCTCCGGCCCAGCGAGCCTCGCCTGCGTTTTTCTATCATATCGTATACCTCCTTGAGCGTGTCGCCGGAGGCGTGAAGCGCGGAAAAGGTCTCCCTATACGTTTTCTTGTCCAGCATAGCCTTCAGCCTCCATGAGTTTCTTTTTCAGCAGCTCCCGGCCCCGCCGGAGCCGGGTACGGACCGTCGCGGCGGGGATGCCGAGGATCTCGGCTATCTCCTGCGTCGCGTAGTCCTCGTAGTAGTGCAGGTGGATGACCGTGCGGTACTTCGCGGGCAGCTCCATGACGGCGTAGAAGAGCTCGCTGCGCTCCGGCGTCGTGAAGGCCAGCGCTTCCGCGTAGTCCGCGATGTCCTCCGCGCGCCGCCAGGGCGAGAGCAGGGCCCTTTTGCACTCGTTGGCGGCTACGCGGTAGAGCCAGTTCTTGACGTGCGCCTCGCTCTCGAAGCGCTTGTCCGTGAGATAAAGCTTCAGCAGCGCGTTCTGCGTGACGTCGTCCGCCTCTGCGGCGCTTTTCAGGTAGCTGTAGGCGAGGCGGAAGACGCCGTCCATGTGGGCGGACGCAAGGCGCTCGAATTGCTGCTTCGTGAACATAGACTGACTCCCCTCGGTGAAAAGCCTTTCACTCCTATTAGGCTTCAGGGGGCACGAAATGTTTCACTTGGCTTCAAAAAAGCGCGCTGAGCACGCTCTTGAAAAGCCGCGCGGGGCGTTATATAATGTATAGTCACAGAAAAGGGATAGGTGATAGAAAGATGAGCTATTGCAGAAACTGCGGCGCCTACGTCCCCGACTGGGCGGAGAACTGCCCGGCCTGCGACACGCCGGTGAAAGGCCCGGCCCAGGCAAAGCGCGAGAAAAAGCAAAAGGGCTCCGAGTCCGCCTCCCAGGCAAGGCGGGAGGAGCCGCGCCGCGAGACGCCTAAGTACGAAGAACCTCCGCGGGACGGCGGTACCTATACATACGGCGGCAGGAAGAAATACGCCGAGAGCTACGACGCCGACGTGCGCGAGAACCAGGGCCTCGGCTACCTCTGCTACCTCGGCCCACTGCTCGTCATACCCCTGCTGCTGAAGCCCAAGTCGCGCTTCCTGCGCTACCACTGCAACCAGGGCCTGCTGCTGCTCATCTTTGCCGCGCTCGTCTCGATCTGCGACGGCTTTGCGGGCATAGGCTGGCTCATAGGCATCGCGGGCAGCATAGCCTCCGTCATCTGGCTCATCCAGGGCCTCGTGAACGTCAGCAAGGGCGTCAGACGCCCCCTGCCGCTCATAGGCGAGATAACTATACTGAAATGAGGTATGTGTAATGAAGCTCCTCAGCTGTGAATACAAGGGCGAGACTTTCGCCGCCGTCAGCGACGGGAAGAAGGCATACAAGGCCGCGCCGGACATGTACGCGCTCCTGGACAGGCTTGAGGGCGCCCTGCCCGGACCGGAGCTCCTCGCGGGCGAGGGCATCGACCTTGGCGAGCTGCGTCTGCTTGCGCCCATCCCGGAGCCTCGGCAGGACGTGATCTGCCTGGGTATGAACTACATGGACCACAGCGCCGAGGCCGCCAAGTGGGGCAAGGACGACTTCGTGAAGAACGCCGGCAAGGCGGTCTACTTCTCCAAGCGCGCCGCGTATATCGTCGGCCCCGGCGGAGAGATCGACCCTCACTTTGACATCGTGGACGGCCTCGACTACGAGGCCGAGCTCGCTGTCGTGCTGGGTAAGGACGCATACAGGGTGAGTAAAGAGGACGCCTTCGACTACGTCCTGGGCTACAGCGTCCTGAACGACGTCTCTGCGCGCAACCTCCAGAAGGCGCACAAGCAGTTCTACTTCGGCAAGAGCCTCGATACGCATACCACCATGGGGCCGTGGATTGTCACGCGGGACGAGCTGCCCGGCGCGCCGGAGCTTGACATCCGCTGCTTCATAAACGGTGAGAAGAGGCAGGACAGCAATACGCGCTATATGATCTTTGGCGTGGCCGAGGTCATAGCCGAGCTCTCGCAGGGCATGACTCTGAAGGCCGGCACCATCATAGCCATGGGCACGCCCGCCGGCGTCGGCATGGGCTTCGAGCCGCCCAAATATCTCTCCTGCGGCGACGTTGTCAGGTGCGAAATCGACGGCATAGGCGTCCTCGAAAACCCCGTGAAAAACTAAGTTAAAAAAATCGAAAAAAAGACTTGACACGGGCGTCGCAAAATGCTATATTAGCAAAGCACCTCACCGAGAGCGCCGAACGAAAGGCCGCCGGCTGAGAGTGCGGAGTGTACCTTGTAAATTAAACAATGTAAGCAAAAGCTTATGCAAATAAGCACCAGA
>UQUO01000061.1 GCA_900544295.1 uncultured Eubacteriales bacterium
CAGGAGGGGGTAAAGGGGGGACCCTCGCCGGGGGTCCCCCCTTTGCGGGCGGCCTAAGCCGCCCGCAGTTATTCCACGCCGGGCGGGGGTGGAACCCCGCCCCTACGGGGGCTTGCGGAACGTGGTGGGGCTGGCGATGGACGAAGGAAAGGGTCGTCGGGGACGCCGTCCCCTACGGCGGGTGGGAAACGGGCCGTGCGCCGCGGGATTTACTGCGAGATCATCACACGTCCGGGCAGGGGCTGGCGGAACGTGGTGAGGACGGCGTGGGCCGTGAGGGCGGGACGTCGGGGACGCCGTCCCCTACAGGGCTGGTGCGACGCCGTGGGGTCGGCGTTGACCGTGACAGCGGGACGTCGGGGACGCCGTCCCCTACGGGTTGCGGCGGGACTTGACCGCGTGCCGTAGGGTTTACTGGATGCGGGTCGCGGCGTTTTCATCATTTGCGGGTCCGTCCACGACGGGGAGGCTGCGGCTCCATGGGGCTCGTGGTCATCCGACGGCGGGCGGGAGTAGGACCCCGCCCCTACAGGGGACGCCAGCCTTTCGGGAGTGCGTCTTGCAAAATGCCGTTCAGGCCGCAGGCGATCGTGCATTGAGGGCGGCAAAAGCGGCTTTTCCTCAGTACTATTGCATGATTGGGAAAAAGGTGGTAGAATGTCGAAAGTGTGTTCTGGGAGGTTTGCTCTATGGAAATGAAAATTATGTACGGCGCGCTCATATTTGTTGCCGGGTGGTTTTACTTCTACATCTGTATCAGGCAGCTCATCTTCGACTTCACCGTGGGTTATCCGCTCATCTCCAAGTTCGGCAAGGCCGGGGAGAACATCTTCGCCCCTACCGGGGCCAGGAGAATGAACACCATCTCCGTTTTCATCTGGCTCATCATCTGCGTGGGGCTCGGCTTCCTCGTGGTACACTTCGCCGCGCTCTACCTGACCATCAGCTTCTTTGTCGGCGCAGCGCTGGGCATAGTCATCTACGCCAAAAAGCTCGGCCCACGCACGAAAAGCAACTTTGAGGCCTTCTGCCGCACCTACTGCCGCTTCGTCCCCGACGACGACCTGCGCCAGGCCATGGCCCAGGCAGACCTGCCCAAGATGCGCGCAGCCCTGCGCGCCCTCGGCTCCGACCTCAAGCTTGACGTGGAAAAGTAAGCAGAATTCACAAATTATTAACAGCGCCCCTGTTGACATCTAACAGGCGGCGCTGTATTATTTACATCGCGTTTATTTAGGGTTCTAACTATTAGTCAACTAATCATTGGAGGTCAAGATGAAAAGATGCATGGGAGCCGATGACGCTGTGCTCTCCAGCCCGGCCTGGCGCTACCGGATGCTGCACGTAGCGCACCGGACGGCCACGGACACGCTGCTCGATAAGCACGGCGTCAAGGATTTTGGTCACCCCTTCATCCTCTTCCTGCTGGAAAACTGCGGGGAGGACGGCAGCTTCGAGATGCAGAAGGAGCTGTCTAAGCGCCTGCGCATCTCCCCCGCCTCGGTGACCGCGGCGCTGAAAGCCCTGGAAAAGCAGGGCTGCATAGTGCGCGAGGCCCAGGAGAGCGACATGCGCCGCAAGCGCATAAGGATAACTGACAAGGGCCGCGAGGTCGCGCTCAGGTACAAAGAGGTGTTCACGGAGGTGGACGAGGCCATGTACCGCGGTTTCTCCGACGAGGAGCTCCGCGCCGTTTCGGCCTACTTCGAGCGCATAACGCAGAACCTGCGCGCGCTCTGCGAACAGGAGGACGGGCAATGCTGAAACTATTCACAAAACACATCAAGGGCTATGAGAAGGACGCGATAAAGTCCCCCCTCTTCATAGCCATAGAGGCCATATGCGAGCTGTTCCTGCCCCTGCTCATGGCCGACATCATAGACGTCGGCATAAACGGCGACGGCGGCATGCCCTTCATCTGGAAGGCGGGTCTCGGGATGCTGGCCCTCTCGGTGCTCTCGCTCTACAGCGGCATGACCGCGGCGAAGAGCTCCTCCATAGCCAGCCAGGGCCTCGGCCGCAACCTCAGGCACGAGATGTTCGCCAAGATCCAGGATTTCTCCTTCGCGGACATTGACCGCTTCTCCTCCGCCTCCCTCATAACGAGGCTAACGAACGACGTCAACACCATCCAGATGACCACCATGATGTGCCTGCGCATGCTCGTGCGCGCGCCTGTGCAGCTGCTCTCGGCCCTCGTCGTCTGCCTTACCATGAACGCGCGGCTGACCCTCGTCATCGCTGTGGTCATACCGGTGATGTGCCTGCTGCTATGGCTCATCATGCGTGCCTGCGAGAGGCTTTTCACCCGCTTCCAGCAGAAGATAGACGCCCTGAACGACACGGTGCAGGAAAACCTCATCGGCATCCGCGTGGTCAAGGCCTTCGTGCGCGGCGACTTTGAGCGGAAAAAGTTCAAGAAATCCAACGACGAGCTGCGCGACGCCGGCCTCGCCGCCGTCATGCGCGTCATACTCATCAGCCCCGTCATGATGCTCTCGATGTATGCCGCCATCCTCGGCGTCATGTGGTTCGGCGGCGGCTTCGTCGCCCGCGGCGAGCTGCTGCCCGGCGAGCTCTACGCCTTCTTCTCCTACATCGTGCAGGTGCTCATGAGCGTGCTCATGGTCGGTATGTGCCTGCTTATGCTGACCCGCGCCGTGGCCTGCGCGCGCCGCGTCTCCGAGGTCCTGGAGGCCGAGCCCGACATTTCCGACTCCCCCGACTGCGGCAGCCGTGAGCTGCCCGAGAGCCGCGGCAGGGTCGAATTCAAGAACGTCAACTTCAAATACAGCGCCTCCGGCACCGGCGACGACGTGCTCCACGGCATAGACCTCACCGTCGAGCCCGGGCAGTTCGTGGCCATCGTCGGCGGCACCGGCACCGGCAAATCAACGCTCGTGAACCTCATCCCCCGCTTCTACGACGTGACGGCGGGCCAGGTGCTCGTGGACGGCGTGGACGTGCGCGATTACCCCCTCGCGGAGCTGCGCAACCGCATCGGTATGGTGCTCCAGACCAACGTGCTCTTCTCCGGCACGGTGAAAGAAAACCTGCTCTGGGGCCGGGCCGACGCCACGGATGAGGAGCTCGTCCAGGCGGCCAAGGACGCCCAGGCTTACGACTTCATCCAGGCCATGCCCCAGGGCTTCGACACCTGGCTCGACCAGGGCGGCGTGAACGTCTCAGGCGGTCAGAAGCAGCGGCTCTGCATCGCCCGCGCCATGCTCCGGCATCCGGCGATTCTCATACTGGACGACTCCACCTCCGCCGTGGACTCCGCCACCGAGGCGGAGATACGCCGCTCCTTCAGCGAGAACCTGAAGGACACGACGGTCATCATCATCGCCCAGCGCATAAGCTCCGTCCGCTACGCCGACAAGATAGTCGTCCTCGACGACGACCACATCGCCGCCGAAGGTACGCACGACGAGCTCATGGCCACTTGCGACATTTACCGCGAGATCTACCAGTCCCAGCAGGAAGGAGCGATAGACAATGGCTGAAAACAAAGGCAGGCAGGGCGGTCACGGCCCCGGCGGCCCCGGCGCGCGCGGCGGCTATCAGAAGCCCAAGGACGCAAAGCGCACCATGCTCCGACTCATGAAGTATATTAGCGGCAAGAAATGGCTGCTCGTCATCGTTTTCCTCTGCGTCATCATAAGCTCTGTGGCAAGTATCGCCGGTACCTACCTCATCCGGCCCGTGCTCAACGAGCTGGTGGGCGGCGGCTCGCTCTCGGATAAGCTCGTCTACCTGGCGAAGATGCTCGCCGTCATGGCCTGCGTCTTCCTGCTCGGCGCCGTATGCACCTACGCGCAATCGGCCATAATGGCCCAGCTTGCCCATAGGGGCACCAACAAGCTGCGCGCCGAGCTCTTCGACAAGATGCAGGACCTGCCCCTCAACTTCTACGACAAGCACACCCACGGCGAGCTCATGAGCCGCTTCTCCAACGACGCGGACTATGTGCAGCAGATGCTGGAGCAGAGCATCGTCTCCGTCTTTTCCTCGGCGCTGCTCTTTGTGGGCATAGTCGCCGTCATGCTCTTCACCTGCGCGCCGCTCTTCCTCGTCACGCTCTTCGTGCTGGCGGCCAGCTTCTTTGCCATCCGCATAATCGGCGGGCGCAGCCGCAAGCTCTACCAGCGGCAGCAGCAGGCCCTGGGCGAGATGAACGGCAACATTCAGGAGATGATCGAGGGCCTGCGCGTCGTCAAAGCCTTCACCCACGAGGACGCCGCCCGCGCCCGCTTCGACGAGCTCAACGACGCCTACTTCGACGTCGCCAAGGACGCGAACTTCTACGCCACAGCCATGATGCCCATCGTCGGCAACGTCATGAACATCGGCTACGCCATAACTTCCATCGTAGGCGGCCTCTTCGCCTTCGGCGGCATCCTAGACCTGGGCGGTCTGGCGGTCTACCTCCAGTACGGCAGGCAGGTCTCCCAGCCCATGAGCCAGGTCTCCCAGCAGATGACCGCCCTGCTCTCCGCCCTTGCGGGCGCGGAGCGCATCTTTGAGATAATTGACATGCAGCCCGAGGTAGATGACGGCAAGGTCACCCTGGTACGCGCACAGAAGGACGAAAACGGCGCCATCAGCGAGAACACCGGCTCCGAGAGCTATCACACCTGGGCCTGGAAGGTGCCGCGTTCCTCCCGGCTGGTGCTTGTGCCGGTCATGGTGGAGCCGGACGGCTCGCCCGTCGAGCTGGGCCAGGCCGTGCGCGAGGGCGGCGCGCTGCGCATGCTCCCGCCGAACGAGGACTCGCCCGAGGGCATCTGGGTCCGCGCCGAGCGGGACGGCACGCTCACCGAGGTCACGGACCTCGCAAGCCTCGCCTCCCACGGCTGGGCCTGGAAATACCCCGACAGGCAGGGCAGCAGCACGCTGCACATCATAAGGGGCAGCGTCAGGAACGTGCCAGGCGAGGACTACTGCCTCACGGAGCTCAAGGGCGCAGTGCGCCTGAACGACGTGTGCTTCTCCTATGTGCCCGAAAAACCCATACTGAAGCACGTGAGCGTCTACGCAAACCCCGGCCAGAAGATAGCCTTCGTCGGCTCCACCGGCGCGGGCAAGACGACCATCACGAACCTTATAAACCGTTTCTACGAGATCGACTCCGGCATGATAACCTACGACGGCATCGACGTGTGCGACATCCGCAAGGACGACCTGCGGCGCTCGCTCGGCGCGGTGCTGCAGGACACGCACCTGTTCACCGGCACGGTCATGGACAACATCCGCTACGGCCGGCTGGACGCGACGGACGAGGAGTGCATCGCCGCGGCCAAGAGCGCGAACGCGCACAGCTTCATCCGCCGTTTGCCTGACGGCTACAACACCATGGTGACGGGCGACGGCGCGAACCTCTCGCAGGGCCAGCGCCAGCTGCTGGCCATCGCCCGCGCCGCCGTCGCCGACCCGCCGGTGATGGTGCTCGATGAGGCGACGAGCTCCATCGACACCCGCACGGAGCGGCACATTGAGAAGGGCATGGACGCCCTCATGGAGGGCCGGACCGTGTTCGTCATAGCCCACCGGCTCTCAACGGTGCGCAATTCCAACTGCATCGTCGTCATCGAGCACGGCGAGATCCAGGAAAAGGGCGGCCACGAGGCCCTGCTCGCGCAGAAGGGCCGCTACTACATGCTCTACACCGGCCAGCACATCCTCGACTGAGCCAAAGCCGGGCAGAAGCCCAGCCCAGCAAAAGTTTTTTGCCCCGCTTTTTTACAAAAAAGCGGGCAGGGTCCAGGGGCGGCGCCCCTGGCCGCGCGCCGCAGCGCACGGAACGCCCCCATGCCAAAAAGCGCAGGAGGGGGTTAAAGGGGGGACCCTCGCCGGGGGTCCCCCCTTTGCGGGCGGCTCCCGCCGCCCGCAGCCTCACGCACTGCCATAGCGCCGGCAATGAACGAACCACGCCCCTACAGCGGATTTTGGGGTTGTCGCGTTTGTATTTACCGTGTGGTAGACGCAGGTGGCGGGACGTCGAGGACGCCGTCCCCTACAGGGCTGGTGCGTGTCTTACACGGTGCGCGCATACGGCAACGCACAAACGCACGTCACGAGAAACCCGTAGTGATCGCCGTCCCCGACGTACCGCAAATCCAATACAAAACGCCGCCCTTGGGCGGCGTTTTCACCTTTTCCCCCCGCCCCTACTGGCGCACAAAAATGCCGCCCGTAGGGGCGGCATTTTTGTTCATTCGCGGGGTATCTCAGAAGCCCAGGCTCTTTTCCCGGCGCACGTACCGGCCGCCGCAGGGCTTCTTCACGCGGCCATTCTCCGCCGCCAGCTCGCCGTGCAGGAACACCGCTTTAGGCAGGCCGCGCAGCTGCGCGCCCTCCCAGGGGCTGTAGTCCGCCAGCATGTTCATGTCCGTCGCCGTCAGGCGCATCGTCGCCTCCGGGTCCCAGACCACGATGTCCGCGTCCGCGCCCGGCTTAAGCTCGCCCTTGCGCGGGTACATGCCGAAGGCCTTCGCAGGCTCCGTGGACAGCAGGCGGCAGAACTCCTCTGCGCTCAGCTTGCCCGTATTCACGCCCTCGGTCCACAGCAGCATCGGCCGATGCTCTATGCCCGGCAGGCCGTTCGGGATCTTCGAGAAGTTCCCGCGCCCCAGCTCCTTCTGGCGCTTGAAGTTGAAGGAGCAGTGGTCTGTCGATATTATGTCAACCTCCCCCGCCTTTATTCCGCCCCAGAGCGCGGCCTTGTCCGCCTCGGAGCGGATGGGCGGCGAGCAGACGAACTTCGCGCCCTCGAAATCAGGCTTTTCGTAGACCTCGTCCGTCAGCGTAAGGTACTGCGGGCAGGTCTCGACCAGCACGCGCTGGCCCGTGCCGCGCGCGGCCTCGATCTCCGCCAGGCCCTCCCGGGTACTCAGGTGGACTACCCAGGCATTGCCGCCCGCCTCGCGCGCCAGAGCCAGGCAGCGGCGCACGGCCAGGGACTCGACCTCGTTCGGCCGGCTGCGCGGGTGCCACTCCGGGCCGGTCTTCCCCTCGGCCAGCAGCCGCGCCACACGGCTGTTAACCTCGTCACCCAGCTCGCAGTGCACGCCCACGACGCCGATGTCCGCCGTCGCCTTAAACAGCTCCAGCAGCTCCTTGTCGTTCAGTCGCAGGTTCTCGTAGGCCATGTAGGCCTTGAAGCTCGTCACGCCCTCGCGCTCCATGTCGGCGAGCTCCGCGCGCGTGGCCTCGTTCCACTCCGTCACCGCCATGTGGAAGCCGTAGTCGCAGGCGCAATGCCCGTCAGCGCGGCTATGCCAGGCCTCCAGCGCCTCGGCCAACGTGTGGCCCCGGTCCTGGGTGGCGAAGTCCAGGATGACCGTCGTGCCGCCCGCCAGGGCGGCAGCCGTGCCGGAGGCGAAGCTGTCCGCCGTCACCGTGCTGCCCGTGTCCATCTCCAGGTGCGTGTGCGAGTCGATGAAGCCCGGAAAGAGCAGGCAGCCCTCGGCGTCCCAGCTCTCGTCATAGGGCAGCGTCCCGCCCACGGCGGCTATGCGCCCGTTTTCGACGTACAAATCGGCCTTTTCACGCCCGTCAGGCCCTATGATTGTCCCGTTTCTAATGCAAAGCATGGCTTATTTGCCCCCTTTATTTACTGTTATGCCCCGATTATACGCCCGGTTGCCAAAAATAACAATGTCTGTATCGTAAATTCTTACAAAATTTTTGTTTTCATAAAAAAGTTCTTGCATAGATTTCAACGATTTGTTATTATAGTAGCGTAAGTGTTAAATATTTGATGACTGTTACGAAGTGTTGCGCATACGGGTCATTTTCTGCTTGAATTCTAGCTTTTTTCATCTGTCTGCGCACCTGTGCGGGGGCGCCTGACAGGCGCCCCCTTCGTTTTGCCTCACAAGCTATATGGGCTAAAAAATTTTTTAAATAGAGGTGTTGACATGCTTATCATTGGAAACGGAAGGCTCATCACAAGGGACCCTGAGCACCCCTATTTTGAGCGCGGCGCAGTGGTATGCGACGGCGGCACGATAGTCGCGGCGGGCGACGAGGCCGAGCTCCGGGCACAGTATCCCGGCGCGGAATATCTCGACAGCCGCGGCGGCGTTATCATGCCGGGCCTCATAAACGCTCACACGCACATCTACTCCGGCCTCGCCCGCGGTCTCTCCATCAAGGGCAACGCGCCGACGAACTTCCTTGAGGTCCTTGAGGGCACCTGGTGGAACATAGACCGGCACCTCGACATCGAGTCCACTAAGGCCAGCGCCTACTGCACGGTAGTTGACAGCCTCAAGATGGGTGTCACGACCATCTTCGACCACCACGCGGGCTTCGGCGCCATCCGCGGCAGCCTCGCGGCCATCGCGGAGGTCACGCAGGAGCTCGGCATCCGCGCCTGCCTCTGCTACGAGGTCTCAGACCGCGACGGCGAGCAGAAATGCCTCGACTCCATCGAGGAGAATGCCGAGTTCATAAAGTGGGCCAAGGCCGAGGACAGCGAGATGATAAAGGCCATGTTCGGCGGCCACGCCCTCTTCACCATCTCGGACAAGACCTTCGAGCGCATGGTCAAGGCCAACGACGGCATGACGGGCTTCCACATCCACGTCTCCGAGGGCATGAACGACGTCTACGACAGCCTGCAGAACTACGGCCGCCGCCCGGTGCAGCGTCTCCAGGACCATGGCATCCTCGGCCCCATGACAGTCCTCGGCCACTGCATCCACCTCAACACCGCCGAGATGGACATAGTGAAGGCCACGGACACCATGGTCGTGAACAACCCCCAGAGCAACATGTCCAACGCCGTCGGCTGCGCGCCTGTGCTCCAGATGTACGCCAAGGGCATCCTCGTCGGCCTGGGTACGGACGCCTACACGCACGACATGATAGAGTCCTGCAAGACCGTCGTGGGCATCCAGCGCCACAACGCCTGCCACCCGAACGTCGGCTGGTGCGAGGCCACGGACATGCTCTTCAAGAACAACCCGAAGATAGCCGGCAAGTACTTCGGCCGCGAGTTCGGCGTGCTGAAGCCCGGCGCGGCGGCGGACGTCGCGGTGTTCGACTATCGCCCCTTCACCCCCTTCTCCGACGCAAACATCGACGGGCACATCCTCTTCGGCTTTGAAGGCCGCCGCTGCACGCACACCGTCGTGAACGGCAAGGTCCTCGTGAAGGACCGCGAGCTTGCCTGCGCGGACGAGGCCGCTATAAACGCGCGCGTCTGCGAGAGCGCCGAGCGCCTCTGGGGCATCCTCAACGGCTGAGCATAAATTTTGTGAATATATTAGGAGGCAAGTAAAATGAGCGACCGTATGCACTGCATCCCCTTCCGGGCCCTGCTGGACTGGGTTCTCGGCGAGTGGGAGGAGAGCGGCTCCATCTTCGGCTGCAAGAAGCTCTACCGCGCCGGGGACGGCGAGCTGCGCCCCGCGCCCTTCATGGGCCGTTTCCTTGAGACCCCGATAGGCCCCGCCGCCGGCCCCAACACCCAGCTGGCCCAGAACATCGTGGCGAGCTACGTCTGCGGCGGCAGGATGTTCGAGCTCAAGACCGTCCAGATAATAGACGGCGAGGACCTGCACGTCTCCAAGCCCTGCATCCTCGCGGAGGACGAGGGCTACAACTGCGAGTGGAGCACCGAGCTCACCGTGCAGCAGGCCTTTGAGGAGTACATAAAGGCCTGGTTCCTCCTGCATCTGCTGGCCAAGGAGCTCTCCCTAGGCAGGCAGGACGGCTTCGTCTTCAACATGAGCGTCGGCTACGACCTCGCCGGCATCAAGAGCGAGAAGATAGACCGCTTCATCGAGGGCCTGAAGGACGCTTCCGGCACTGAGATTTGGAAGGACTGCCGCGAGGCCCTCATCGAGGCCCTGCCCCGCTGCAAGTACATGACCGCGGCCGATGTGGACGCCATCTCCGCCAACGTCTGCAACAGCATCACCCTTTCCACCATGCACGGCTGTCCCGCGGGCGAGATCGAGGGCATCGCCAGCTACCTCATGGAGGTCAAGGGCCTGAACCTCTACCTCAAGTGCAACCCCACCCTGCTCGGCTACGAGTACGCCCGCAAGGCGCTTGACGACCTGGGCTTCACCGACATCAGCTTCGGGCGCGAGCAGTTTGAGTCCGACCTCCAGTATGCGGACGCCGTTCCGATGCTCGGCAGGCTGCGCGAGAAGGCCGCGGCCCTGGGCCTCGCCTTCGGCGTGAAGCTGACGAACACCTTCCCCGTCCAGGTCCTGCGCGGCGAGCTGCCCGACGAGGCCATGTACATGAGCGGCCGCACCCTCCTGCCCCTCAGCCTCGGCGTGGCGACGGCGCTGACGAAGGAATTCGACGGCGAGCTGGCCATCAGCTACTGCGGCGGCGCGAACGCGCAGAACGTCGCCGAGCTCTACGCCGGCGGGCTCATGCCCATCACGGTCTGCACCGATATCCTCAAGCCGGGCGGCTACCACAGGCTCAACTCCATGGCGCTCGCCCTTGAAAAGGCGGCCATCACTCCCCCGCCCAAGCCGGACGCCGAGACGCTGGAGCGCCTGTCGAAGACCCTCTGCGGCCCCGCCGGGGCCGTGCGCACCGGCCGCAAGCGCAAGTCCCGCGCCGAGTTTGACGGCTACGCCCCCCTCTGCAAGACCGTCTGCGGCAGCTGCGCCACCCTCTGCCCGAACAGGGCCAACGTGGTCATCCCCGTCGAGGGCCGCACGCAGATGCTCCACATCGACGGCATGTGCAACGAGTGCGGCAACTGCGCCAGCTTCTGCCCCGAGAAGCACGCCCCCTACCTTGAGAAGCTGACCCTCTTCTGCAACGCCGCAGAGATGGAGGGCAGCCAGAACAGCGGCTTCGCCCCCGTGAACGCAGAAAAGACGAAGTTTGCCGTCCGCCTCGCCGGCGAGAGCTACGAGTACGAGCTCGGCGCGGCTGAGACCAAGGTCCCGGGCGAGGTCGCCGAGGTCATCGAGGCCGTCGCGGCGCGCTTCCCCTGGCTTATGTACGACTGATACGGAGGGCATTGAAGATGGACAAGATAAAATGGGTAGCGAACGGAATGCCGAAGACGGCGGAT
>UQUO01000062.1 GCA_900544295.1 uncultured Eubacteriales bacterium
GCCCCTGGACCCCGCCCGCTTTTTTGTAAAAAAGCGGGGCAAAAAACTTTTACTTGGCTGCACTTTTGACAGTCTGAGTTTATTGCCCCGTGCGGGAAAAGTCGACGTTTCCGGCCGTTTCCCGGCCTCGACCGTTGGGCAAGTCGCCCCAAACGCGCTCAGCGCCAGGGTTTTCGGCTCACCTCGGAGACAGTGTATACCGCGACAAACGCCTCCGGGTCAAGGCGGTGGACGTAGGTCATCAGGCGCTGATACTGGCCCTTGTCTACTATCATCACAAGCTCCGGAAAGCGCTCGTGCGTGTAAGCGCCCTCGGCGCGGTATATGGTCGCGCCGCAGTGCAGCTCGTCCAGGATAAAGCCGCGCAGCTCGTCGAAGCGCTTTGTTATCACGCTGACCCGCCGCTTCAGGTTCTGACCGAAGATGAAGCGGTCGAGCACTATGCCGTTGAAATACGTCCCCAGCACGCTGAGGGCCACGGTCCTGCCGTCGTAGACGAAGGCCGAACACAGCGCGATGCAGATGCCCGCTATGGACAGCGCCCGGCCCACCTCTATGTGCAGATAGCGGTTCATCACCTGGGCGATGATGTCCAGCCCGCCCGAGGCCGCGTTGTGCCGGAACAGTATGGCCAGCGCCCAGCTCACAACCAGCACATAGCAGATGACATCCAGCTCCGGGCTGCCCGTGAGGGAACTGAAATCCGGGAAGAGCCGTTCCAGCGCCGCCATGAAGGCCGAAAGCAGCGCGCAGGTGTATATGGTGTTGAACGCAAAGCCCCCGCCGAACACCGCGAGGCCCAGCGCGATGAGCGCTCCGTTCAAAATGAGCGTGATGAGCGACACGGGCAGATCCACCACGCCGTTTATGATTATCGCCGCCCCGGCGATGCTGCTCACCGCCGCCCTGCTCGGCACCAGGAAGAAAAACACCGCCGCCGAAATGACCGCCATGGCCCCCGTAAGTATCGCCAGTTCCCTAAGCCTCGCGCCGGCGCCCGGCCTGCCGCCCATTTAACTCATCCCCATTACATGAAATATTTTAATGTATAAATTACGCACATGAATAATATTCACGTTACGCCATCGAGATAGTACCACAGCCTTCCGCGCTCGTCAATGCCGGCGTGAAACAAAAAACGCCCGGGGCAAGCAGAGCGCTTGTCCCGGGCTGTTCCCGTGTGTTCATGAATCTGCCCCGGCGGCGAGGACGAGGGCGCGCATGGCCTCGGCGGGGTATTTCCCGGCGGCCGTCTCGTTCGTGAGCATGAGTGCGGCCGCGCCGTCTAGGACTGCGTTGTAGATGTCGGAGACCTCGGCCCGGGTGGGGACGGGGTTTTGCTGCATGGAATACAGCAGCTGGGTCACGACCATGAAAGGGGCGCCGGCCGCGCGGCAGGCGGCGGCGAGGCGCTTTTGCAGCGGCGGCAGGGCGTAAATGCCGAAGGCCGCGCCCAGGTCCCCGCGGGCGATGACTATCATGTCCGAAACAGGCAGCAGCTCCGGCATGGCTTCGACGCCCTCCCGGCTCTCGACCTTGGCAAAGACGCGGATGCCCGCATCGCCCAGGGCGGAGCGCACGGCGGCGATGTCCCGCGCCGAGCGCGTGAAGGACTGCATCACCGCCGTGACGCCGAAGTCCCGCGCCGCGCGCAGGTTCTCACAGTCGCGCGGCGTGAGGGGCGGGGCCTCGTACTCCAGGCCCTCGACCGTGAGGCCCTTGCGGGAGCCCAGGGTCCCTCCGCGCAGCACCCGGGCCCGGCGCGGAGCCGTTGCCTCCAGCAGCATCGCCCCGTCGTCCAGCAGCAGGCGCATACCAGGCTCCAGCAGTTCGATGAGGCGCTCCGGCAGGGGCAGGCCTCCCGCCCCCAGCTCCAGCGTCTCGCCCTCGGCCAGGCAGAGCGGCCGCTCCAGCGGCCCTGTCCTCAGCTCCGGGCCCTGCGTGTCAATGAGCAGCTCCGGCCTCAGGCCCCGGCTCCTGCCCGCATTGAACAGCGCCTCAAGCCAGGGCTCCGCCTCAGATAGGCCCATGTGAGAGAGGTTCAGCCGCGCGCCCGTCATGCCCGCGTCCAGCATCCGGCTCAGCACCTCCGCCGAGGCGCAGGCTGGGCCGAGCGTTCCGTAAAACTCCATGGCTAGAACCCGCAGTAGCCGACGTTGGAGATCTTGAGGATGAGCTCCGCGATCTCCGAGGCGGGCTTCTTCGCGCCCTCGGCCAGCCACTTGCGGATCATGCCCACGCTGCCCAGGGCTATGAAGGTGTAGAGATACTCCGCCTCATCCTTGCTCATCTGCCGCGCCGCGGCCCAGGAGCTCATGAACTGGCCCTCGATGACATTCACCACCTGGGTCTGGAAGCTCGTGTCCCCCTTGTCCGAGAGCAGCACGGAGCAGATGTCCGCGTTCTCCCCGATGTACTCGACGAGCCGGGTCAGCACATCCTTGAGGTCGCTGCCCACGGCGGTCAGCGCCGGGCGCACCCAGTGCGCGACGTCCTCTATTATCTCGGACTCCAGCGCGTGCAGCAGGTCCGAGGGGTCCGAGTAGTGCGCGTAGAAGGTGGCGCGGTTTATGCCCGCCATCTCGCATATCTCCGTGACGGTTATCTTGGCGATCGGCTTCGTGCGCAGCAGTTCGAGCAGGCTGTTGCGTATCATCATCTTGGTGTAGCGCACGCGCGCGTCCTGTTTCTTTTCCGGCATGATTGCCCCCGATAAATTTAATTTTTTGTGTATTTCCATACAATTACGCTGAAAACGTTTAGCATTTTGCAAATTTTATAAAACTGTTTGTTGCTTCATTTGCGAAATGAAATATACTATAAAAACGTAAGTATGTCAACACAGCGTTTAACAGGAGGCCTGCCATGGATGCATTCACCCTTGGTATCACCCGGCGCCGCCGCTTGGTGATCGCCATATTTCTCATCTGCACCGTGGTCTGCGCCGTCCTCTTCCTGGGCGTCGGGGTCAATTACGATTTGACGGATTACCTGCCGGAGGACGCGGAGAGCACGGTCGCGCTGGATATTATGATGTCGGAGTTTGGCTCCGGCGTGCCGAACACCCGGGTAATGGCCGTGGACCTCACCATAGCCGAGGCCCAGGAACTCAAGGCGGAGATAGCCGCCGTCCCCGGCGTTGAGGACGTCATGTGGCTGGACGACGTGGCGGACCTCACCACCCCCGTCGAGCTCATGGACGAGGACACGGTCAGCCAGTACTGGAAAGACGGAAAGGCCCTCTACTCCGTCACCATTGAGGACGGGCGCGAGGTCGAGGCGACGGACGCCATCTACGAGCTCATAGGCGAGGGCGGGGCCATATCAGGCAACGCCGCGAGCACGGCCAGCGTACAGAAACTGGTCGTCAGCGAGGTCGTAGGTGCGGCGCTTGTGCTGGTGCCGCTCATCATCGTCCTGCTGCTGCTCACCACCACCTCCTGGATAGCCCCGCTGCTCTTCCTCGTGACCATAGGCGTGGCGGTCATCCTGAATATGGGCTCGAACGTTATCTTCGGGGAGATCAGCTTCATCACCCAGTCGGTCAGCCCCATCATGCAGCTGGCCGTCTCCCTGGACTACGCCATCTTCCTGCTCAACAGCTTTGAGCGGCACCGGAAGGAGGTCCCGGACCCGCAGGAGGCCATGCGCATGGCGATAAAGGAGTCCTTCTCCTCCATCGCGGCCTCGGCGGCGACTACGGTCTTCGGCTTCCTTGCGCTCATCTTCATGCGCTTCGGCATAGGCAGCGATCTGGGCCTCAACCTCGTGAAGGGCGTGACGCTCAGCTACATAAGCGTCATGGTCTTCCTGCCCGCCCTGGCGCTGGCCGGCATGAAGCTCATGGACAAGACGCACCACAAGCGCATCATCCCGGAGCTCGGGCGCGTGGGCCGCGTGCTCGTCAAGGTGCGCATCCCGGCGCTCATCCTGGTCATTCTCGTCGTCGTACCCTGCTTCCTGGGGCAGAGCCGCGCTGACTTCCTCTACGGCATGGGCAACCCCGACCCCGGCGTGCAGTACGGCGCGGACACCGAGCTTATAAACTCCGAGTTCGGCGAGAGCCAGGCCATAGTCCTGCTCGTCCCGCGCGGGGACCCCGGCGCCGAGGCCGAGCTCGCGGAGGAGCTGGCGGAGTTAGACCACGTCACCAGCGTCATGAGCTACGCCGGCACCGTGGGCAAGATACCTTCCGGCTTTCTATCTGAGGACATCGTCTCGCAGTTTTATTCCGACAACTACGCGAGAATAATAATCTACACCGACACCGGCGAGGAGGGCGAGGACGCCTTCGCGGTGGTGACGGCGGTGCGCGAGGCCGCCGCGGCCAGGTACGACGAGTCCTGGACCTGCGGCCAGAGCGCGAACCTCATGGACATGCGCGACGTCGTCACGGACGACTCCGTCACCGTGAACTTCATCGCCATCGCCTTCATCTTCCTGACCCTGCTCGTCACCTTCCGCTCGCTGACGCTGCCCTTCATCCTGCTCTTCGTCATCGAGTCGGCCATATGGATAAACCTCTCCGTGCCGTATTTCACGGACACGCCGCTCGTCTACCTGGGCTACCTCGTCATAAACACCGTCCAGCTGGGCGCGACCATAGACTACGCCATCCTGATGACGGAGGGCTACGTCGTGAACCGGCGCACCATGGGCAGGCGCGAGGCCGTGGAGGGCACGCTGACGAAAAACTTCATCTCCGTCCTGACGAGCGGGCTCATACTCTCGGCGGCCGGCTTCTGCCTGGGCTTCGAGTCCTCGCTGGAGGTCGTGGCCGAGCTCGGCATCCTGCTGTGCCGCGGCACGCTGCTGTCCATGGCCATGGTGCTGCTGGCCCTGCCGGCGCTGCTCATGATATTCGATCCGCTCACCGCCCGGCTGACGCTCAAGGCCGGGTTCCTGAAAAAGACCGACAAGGAGGTCGAAACCAAATGAAACGCAAATTCAATGCCGTACTCGCCCTGGCGCTCGCCGTCTGCCTCTGCCTCGGCGCCGTCCCAGCGGCGGCGGCCTCCGAGGCGGCTTTCACGGCCGAGGAGGTCATCTACGCCCGGCTCGACGCGACCGGCGCGCCGAAGGAGGGCTACGCCGTTGTGGCCCTGAACGTCTCGCAGGCCGGTACGGTCACGCATTATGGGGACTACAGCTCCGTCGTGAACCTCAGCGACTCGACGCCCATCAGCTACTCCGAGGGCGAGGTGACGCTGGACGCGGCCGCGGGCCGCAGCTACTATGAGGGCACCCTTTCCGAAGTGGAGCTGCCCTGGAACATCGAGATAAGCTACAAGCTGGACGGCAAGGCCGTCGCCCCCGAGGAGCTGGGCGGCGCCTCCGGACAGCTCGAAATAGCGATAAAGACCTCTAAAAACGAGGCCGTCTCCGGCGGCTTTTACGACAACTACCTGCTGCAGTTCACGATAACCCTGGACGCCGACCTGTGCGAAAACGTGGCGGTCACGGGCGGCACGGCGGCCAACGCCGGCGGCTCCAAGACCGTGTCCCTAATGGTCCTGCCCGGCTCCGACGGGGACGTGGGCCTGACGGCGGATGTGCACGACTTTCGCATGGACGGCATGACCATCGCCGCGGTGCCGTACGACGTGGCGGACAGCCTCGGGGACATGAGCGAGGTCACGGACGGCCTGGGCCAGCTGGTGGACGCCATCAGCCAGCTCTCCGACGGGGCCAGCCAGCTCTCCAGCGGCGCGAGCCAGCTGCGAAGCGGGGCCAGCCAGTACGGCAGCGGGCTCACCGAGCTCGCCGCGGGCTCGGCCCAGCTGACGGAGGCCTCGGACAAGATAGCCGAAAGCCTCGCGCAGGTGGGCTCAATGGGCGGCCAGCTCCCCTCTGGCGGGACGGTCAGCCTCTCCTCCCTCACCCAGCTGCCCGGGGCGCTCCGCCAGCTGAAGGCGGGCCTGGACCAGATAAGCTCAGGCATAGACGAGCTGAGCGAGGGCTACTCCGCGGCCTACACCGCGCTCTCTGACGCCATAGGCTCCATCCCGGCCGCGGGCGTCACGGAGGAGGACATAGCCGCGCTCATGGCCGCGAACCCGGACAGCGCCGCCCTGGCCTCCCTCATCGCCAACTACCAGGCCGCGCAGACCGTGAAAGGCACCTGGGAGCAGACGAAGGCGGCCTTTGCCGCCGTACAGCAGAACCTGCCCACCTTCTCGGCCTCCATCGCCAAGGTCTCGGCTTCGCTTGAGACGATGGCCTCCCAGCTGGAGGCGGCGCTGGAGCCCACCGGCGGCAGCATAGACCTCGGCAGCCTCGCCCAGCTCATGGGCGGCATGGAGCAGCTCGCCTCCAGCTATGCCGAGTTCAACGAAGCCCTCAAGGCCTACACCGGCGGCGTGGACGCCCTGGCCGAAAATTGGCCCAGCATTCAGAACGGCATCAACAGCCTGACGAGCGGGGCCTCCAGCCTCTCCGACGGCACCGCCGCCCTCGATGAGGAGACGCAGGCCATCCCCGACCAGCTCGACGGCCTGCTCGGCACCGGCGATGAGGACAGCGAGTACACGCCCGAGTCCTTCCTCGACGAGCGCAACGGCGAGCCGGACTCCGTCCAGTTCGTCATCTCCACGGAGGGCATAGAGCTGCCCGAAACAGGCGGCTCCGACGAGCCCGCCCCCGCCGAGCAGGGCTTCTTCGCCCGGCTCTGGTCCAAGATAGTCGCCCTCTTCACCTGAAGAGCCAACTGAAATGAAAAGCCCCGCCGCCCGATGGGCGGCGGGGCTTAAGTTTTTTATCAGCGGAAGTAATCCACGCCGCTCTCGAAGACGGGCTGGAGCCCCGCGCCGGGGACGTTTTGGTAGAGCCCCGCGCCGCTGCGCTCCGTGTGGCCCATCTTGCCCAGGACCCGGCCGTCCGGAGAGCAGACGGCCTCCACAGCGAGGACGGAGCCGTTGGGATTGTAACGCAGCTCCATCGTCGGCTCGCCCTCCAGATCCACGTACTGCGTCGCGAGCTGGCCGCGCTGGGCGAGCTGCGTCAGCAGCGGCTCCGGGCAGACGAAGCGGCCCTCGCCGTGCGAGACCGCCACCGTGTGTATGTCCCCCACCCGGCAGCGGGAGAGCCAGGGGCTGAGGTCCGAGGCTACGCGGGTACGCACCAGCCTGCTCTGATGGCGGCCTATGGCGTTGTAGGTCAGGGTCGGGCAATTCGCGTCCGTCTCCACTATGCGCCCGAAAGGCACGAGCCCCAGCTTGATGAGCGCCTGGAAGCCGTTGCAGATGCCCAGCATCAGCCCGTCCCGGGCGTCCAGCAGCTCCTGGACCGCGTCGGCCAGGCGCGGGCTGCGGAAAAAGCTCGCTATGAGCTTGGCGCTGCCGTCCGGCTCGTCGCCGCCCGAAAAGCCGCCGGGCAGGACTATCATCTGACTGCGCGCTATCGCCGCCGCCACGCGCTCCACGCTCTCTGCCACGTCCGCGGGGCTGAGGTTGCGGATGACGAGTATCTCCGGCTCCGCGCCGGCACGGAGCAGGGCGCGCGCCGTGTCGTATTCGCAGTTCGTGCCGGGGAAGACGGGGATGAGCGCCCGGGGCCGCGCCGACTTCACCGCCGGGGCCGGGCGGGAGACCGCCGTGCAGGCGAGCTTTTTCACCCTGCCGCTGCCCTGGCCGTGGGCTGAGAGCTCAGGCATGACGGGTTCGAGCGTCGCCTCCCAGGCGTCCTGCACCGAGTCGAGCGGCGCGCTCTCGCCGCCGCAGGTGAGCGCATAGTCCGCCGTGACGCGGCCTATCGTCTCGCCGGCCGCGCAGTCCGGCGCGGTCTCGAGCAGCAGCGTGCCGAAGCTCCAGCCGAAGAGCCGCGCCTGCTCGAAGGCCGCGTCGAGCTCCACGCCCAAGGCGTTTCCGAAGGCCATTTTGCACAGGCCCTCAGCTATGCCGCCCGCGCCCACGGCCCAGGCCGCGCGCACCTTGCCCGCGCGCATGAGGCCCTCGGCCTCGGTGAACATGGCGAGCGTCGCCTCCGCGTCGAAGGGGTCGGCGTGCAGCAGGGCAAGGCGGTCTCCGGCGGCCTTGAGTTCCGGGGTCACCACGTCCTCGACGCGCCCGGGGGTCACCGCAAAGCTCACGAGCGTCGGCGGCACATCCATGTCCTCAAAGCTGCCGGACATGCTGTCCTTGCCGCCTATGGCTGCAAGGCCGAGGCCGAGCTGGGCGTCCAGAGCGCCGAGCAGCGCCGCGAAGGGCTTGCCCCAGCGCTCAGGCTCCGTGCGCAGGCGCTCGAAGTATTCCTGGAAGCTCAGATAGATGCGCTCATGCCCCATGCCCGAGGCCACGAGCCGCGCCGCGCTCTCGACAACGGCGAGGTAAGCGCCCAGATATGGGCTCTGCTCCGAGACGCGCGGCTCGAAGCCGTAGGCCATGGCCGAGCAGCTGTGCGTCTCGCCGGGGACGGGGAGCTTTGCGATCATGCTCTGCGCGGGCGTCAGCTGCCGCACGCCGCCGTAGGGCATGACCACGGTGCCTGCGCCTATCGTGCTGTCGAAGCGCGCCGCGAGTCCCTTGCGGGAGCAGACCGCGAGGTCGCCCATGAGCGCGGCGAGCTTTTCCGCCAGCGTGCCGGAGACGCGGGGGCTGCGGTCCTCAAGCGTGGACTCGGGCACGCGGACGCGCGCGTGTTTTTCCGCGCCGTTCGAGGCCAGGAACTCGCGCGAGAGGTCCGCGATGACGCGCCCGCGCCATCGCATGCGGAGCCTCGGCTCCTCCGTCACCTCGGCGACGACGGTGGCCTCCAGGTTCTCCGCCGCGGCGAGGGCGAGAAAGCGCTCCGCGTCCGCGGGCGCGACGACGACGGCCATGCGCTCCTGGCTCTCGGAGATGGCCAGCTCCGTGCCGTCGAGGCCCTCGTACTTGCGCGGGACGCGGTCGAGGTCTATGTCGAGGCCGTCGGCCAGCTCGCCTATGGCGACGGAGACGCCGCCAGCGCCGAAGTCGTTGCAGCGGCGGATGAGCCGCGTGGCCTCGCCGTTGCGGAAGAGGCGCTGGAGCTTGCGCTCCACGGGGGCGTTGCCCTTCTGCACCTCGGCGCCGCAGGTCTCAAGGCTGTGCAGGCCGTGGGCCTTGGAGGAGCCCGTGGCCCCGCCGCAGCCGTCGCGGCCCGTGCGCCCGCCCAGCAGGATGACGAGGTCGCCCGGCTCCGGGCGCGCGCGCAGCACGTTCCGCTCCGGCGCGGCGGCGACGACGGCGCCTATCTCCATGCGCTTGGCGACATAGCCGGGGTGATAGAGCTCGTCCACGAGGCCGGTGGCGAGGCCTATCTGGTTGCCGTAGGAGCTGTAGCCCGCGGCGGCGGTGGTGACGAGCTTGCGCTGGGGCAGCTTGCCCGGCAGCGTCTCGCTCACCGGGACCAGCGGGTCGCCCGCGCCGGTGACGCGCATGGCCTGGTAGACGTAGGCCCGGCCCGAGAGCGGGTCACGGATGGCCCCGCCTATGCAGGTCGCCGCGCCGCCGAAGGGCTCTATTTCCGTCGGGTGGTTGTGCGTCTCGTTCTTGAACATGAGCAGCCATGGCTCCTCGCGCCCGTCCACGTCCGCCGTTACGCGCACGGAGCAGGCGTTTATCTCCTCGGACTCGTCGAGGTTTTGGAGCTTGCCCGTCTTTTTGAGGTATCGGGCGCCAAGGGTGGCCAGCTCCATGAGCGTGAGGGGCCTGTCTTCCCGCCCCAGCTCGCGGCGCAGTTCCAGGCAGCGCTCATATGCGGCGCGCACGCGCGGGTCGGCGATGTCGGCGGAGTCGATGACGGTGCCGAAGGTGGTGTGGCGGCAGTGATCTGACCAATAAGTGTCGAGGACGCGCAGCTCGGTGAGGCTGGGGTCGCGGCCCTCGGCGCGGAAGTATTCGCGGCAGCACTCGGCGTCGTCGGCGTCCATGGCGAGGCCCATTTCGGCGACGAGGGCCTCAAGGCCGGCGCGGTCGAGGCTGGTGAAGCCGCGGAGGACGGCGACGTCGGGGGGCTCGGGGTAGTTTTCCGCGAGGGTGGCGCGCTCTTCGAGGGCGGCCTCGCGGCTTTCGACGGGGTTTATGAGGTAGCGCTTGATGCGGTCAAGCTCGCCAGCGGAGACGGGACCGGAGAGCAGGTAGACCTTGGCCGTGCGCACGGCGGGGCGCTCAGCCATGGAGACGAGCTGGATGCACTCGGCGCAGGAGTCGGCGCGCTGGTCGAACTGCCCGGGCAGGTATTCGACGGCGAAGACAGCGTCGGCCTCCGGCAGGCTGTCGAGGACGGCGTCCACCTGGGGCTCGGAGAAGACTACGGGCAGGCAGCGGCGCATGAGCGTCTCGTCGATGCCCTCGATGTCGTAGCGGCAGAGCAGGCGCAGGCCGGTGAGGGCCGAAATGCCGAGGAGGGTTTTGAGCTCGGAAAGCAGGCTCTGGGCCTCGACGTTATAGGGGGCGCGTTTTTCGACGTATATCCTGTGTACGGGCATGGTCGTTGACCTCCTGGTTTTTTGGTTTTTGGGGTTGGTGGAACTCGCCGTTTTGCTGTTGGTTGGCTTTGCGTTTACGCTGCCTGTTCCACCCCATTTCTTTGGTCTTGCCCAAAGAAACGGGGTGGAGCCCCAAAGAA
>UQUO01000063.1 GCA_900544295.1 uncultured Eubacteriales bacterium
GCAGGAGGGGGTCAAAGGGGGAACCCTCGCCGGGGGTTCCCCCTTTGCGGGCGGCCCCCGCCGCCCGCAGCCCCTGCGCCGCCGCGGGGCTGGAGGTGAACTAAGGAAAGGGTCGTCGAGGACGCCGACCCCTACGGCGGGTGGGAAACGGGCCGTGCGCCGCATAATATGCCGCGAGATCATCCTGCGCCCGGTCGGGGCTGGCGGAACTCGGTAAGGCCGGCGGTGGCCATGACAGCGGGACGTCGGGGACGCCGTCCCCTACAGGGCGGCTGCGGCGACGTGGGGCCGGCGGTCTACCGGCGTCCGGGCGGGGGTGGAACCCCGTGCCGTCAGGGGGCGTTTGGCGTGCGCGCGGCGTCTTACAGGATGCGGCGGAACTGCTTGTCCAGCTCGCGGCGGGTCAGGGGCCAGGAGACGGGGCGGCCGTGGGGGCAGTAGCGGACGCGGCCGGAGCAGACGGCCTCCGCCAGGCGCTGGAGCTCCTCGCGCGCGCTGCTGCGGCCCGCCTTTATCGCCGCCTTGCAGGCCACGGTCTTCAGCAGCTCGTCCCGCGCCGCGGCCTTGTCCGGGCGGCGGCTCGAAAGCAGCGAGGACGCAAGCTCGTCCAGAGCCGCCAGCGCCTCGGGCGCGTCCAGGCCCTCCGGCACGGCGCGCAGCATGAAGGTCCCCTCGCCGAAGGGCTCCAGGCCGAAGCCCAGCTCGTTTATGAGCTCCAGCTCCTCCTCCAGCGCCCCTGCGGCGGCGCGGTCCGGGCGGTAGGGCGCGGGCTCCAGCAGCACCTGGCTCATCACCTCCGCCTCGCGCAGGCGCAGCCGGTCGTATATCATCCGCTCGTGCGCGGCGTGCTTGTCTATGATTATCAGCGCGTCCCCCTGCTGCACCAGGACGTAGAGCTCCAGCGCCTCGCCTATGACGCGCGGCGGCTCCGGCTCCGCCCCGAAAATCGGCTCCGCCGGGACGGGCAGGCTTGTCTGGGCCTGCTCTGAGGGCTCCGCGGCCGCCCGGGCGGCGGGCGGCTCGGAGGAGCCGCGAGCCTGCGGGGCGGGGCTGACGGGGGCGGGTTCGGAAAAGCTCCCGGGGTCGGGGCGCGCGGAGGGCTCCCCCGGCGCGGGCTCGGCGCGGAAGGTCAGGATGGGCGGCTCGGGCGGCTTTATGCGCCGGTAGTCCACGCCCCTGTCGCCGACGGGACGCTCCACGCTCGGCTCGGGCCGGGCGGGCATGGGGCTTACCTCGCCCCGGGGGGCCGGGCGCTCCGGCGTCCGGACGGGCTCCGGCTCCTCCCAGGCCTGGGCCGCGGGAGGCTGCGGGGCCTCCAGCGCGCCGCGCACGGCGTAGTACACGGCGTCATAGGCCCGCCGCTCGTCCGAGAAGCGCACCTCGGTCTTGGCGGGGTGGACGTTCACGTCCACCGCCGCGGGGGCGAGCTCTATATACAGCACGCAGGCCGGGAAGCGGCCCGTGAGCATGGTGCCGCGGTAGGCCTGCTCCAGCGCCGCCTGCAGCAGCTGGGAGCGTATGGGCCGGCCGTTGCAGAAGAAATACTGCGCCGAGCGGTTTCCCCGCGCGAGCGCGGGCTCCGACACGAAGCCGCGCACCCGGAAAGGCCCGTCCTCCAGCTCCACCTCCAGCATCGCGGCGGCGAGCTCCCGGCCCAGCAGGGCGTAGACCGCGCTGTCGCGCCGCCCGTCGCCGGGGGTGAAGAACTCCTCGCGCCCGTCCCTAATGCAGCGGAAGCTGACGTCTGGACGGCCCAGGGCGCAGCGCAGGGCCGCCTGCACGCAGGCCGCGCCCTCGGCCCTGTCCGTCTTCATGAACTTCAGCCGCGCGGGCGTGTTGTAGAAGAGGCCCCGGACTATCATCGTCGTGCCCTCCGGGCAGCCCGTCTCGTACATGTCCGAAATTTCGCCCGCGTCCAGCTTCATGCGCACGCCGAGCCCCGCGCCGCGCTCGCAGCTTGAGAGCTCTATGTGCGAGACGCTGCTGATGGCCGCCAGCGCCTCGCCGCGGAAACCCAGCGTGCCTATGGCCTCCAGCCCGCGCGCGTCCGAGAGCTTGCTCGTCGCGTGGCGCAGGAAGGCGATGCCCGCGTCTTCCGGCGACATGCCGCAGCCGTCGTCCGTCACGCGGATGTATTCACGCCCGCCGCCGCGCAGCTCCAGCGTCACGTTCCGCGCGCCCGCGTCCACGGCGTTCTCCAAAAGCTCCTTCACCACCGAGGCGGGCCGCTCCACGACCTCGCCAGCGGCGATGAGGTCCGCCACGAAGGGGGAGAGTATGTTTATCTTCGGCAAGCCCGGCACCTTCCTTCCGCAGGTTCCTTTTTGGCATCATTATATAGTAAAGGCGTTGAACTTTCCACTGTCAAATGATAAAATATATTCTTACTATTGAAACCGTCTCGGAGGAAATATGGCTTACAAGAGAGTTGAGGTCCCCGCCGCAGAGCTGGAGCGGCAGAGGGAGATATGCGCAAAAATACGCGAGGGCCTGGGCGGCGCGCGGCCCCTGGCCTTTGTGGACACCTACGGCTGCCAGCAGAACGAGGCCGACAGCGAGGCCCTGCGCGGCTATATAGAGCTCATGGGCTTCGGCTTCACCGAGGACGAGAACGAGGCCGAGCTCATCGTCGTGAACACCTGCGCCGTGCGCGGGCACGCGGAGATGCGCGTCCTGGGCAACGTCGGCGCGCTCGTCCACGCCAAGGCGCGCAACCCGCGGCTCATCGTCGCGGTCTGCGGCTGCATGGTCCAGCAGCCGCACATGGCCGAGAAGATAAAAAACTCCTTCCGCGTAGTGGACCTCTGCTTCGGCCCGCACGAGCTCTGGCGCTTCCCCGAGCTCTACGAGCGCGCGGCGAGGCGGCGCGGCCGGGTCTTTGAGGTCTCGCCCTGCGAGGGCGTCGTCGCGGAGGGCCTGCCCGTGCACAGGCAGGGCAGCGTCAAGGCCTGGCTCTCCGTCATGTACGGCTGCAACAACTTCTGCACCTACTGCATCGTCCCCTACGTCCGGGGCCGGGAGCGCTCCCGGCGCTTTGACGACGTCGTGGCAGAGGCGCGCAGCCTCGTCGAGGCCGGGTATAAGGACATCACCCTCCTCGGCCAGAACGTCAACAGCTACGGCAAGGACCTCGACGAGGGCCGCGACTTCGCGGATCTCATACGAGAGATAAACGCCATCCCCGGCGACTTCCTCATCCGCTTCATGACCAGCCACCCGCGCGACGCGACGGAAAAGCTCTTCCGCACGATGGCCGAGTGCGAAAAGTGCGCAAAGCACATCCACCTGCCCGTCCAGTCCGGCAGCAGCCGGGTGCTCCGAGCCATGAACCGCCACTACGACAGGGAGAAATACCTCGCGCTCGTGGACAAGGCGCGCTCTTACATGCCCGAGCTCGTCCTGACGACGGACATCATCGTCGGCTTCCCCGGCGAGACGGCGGAGGACTTTGCCGAGACGCTCTCGCTGGTGGAGCGCGTGCGCTACGACGCGATGTTCACCTTCATCTTCTCCCCGCGCGAGGGCACGCCCGCGGCGGCGATGCCCGACCCCGTGCCGCGCGAGGAAAAGCAGCGCTGGTTCGACACGCTCGTCGAGACCGCGAACCGCATCTCCGCAGAGAAGCACGCGGAGTACGCGGGCCGCAGGCTCCGCGTCCTCGTGGACGGCGAGACGGGCCGGGGCGAATATAACCTCTCCGCCCGCACGAACGGCGGCAGGCTCGTCCACCTGAAGGGGGAGCCGGAGCTCGTCGGCCGTTTCATCGAGGCCGAGATAACGGACTGGAACACCTGGGCGCTCTACGGCGTCCCGGCGCTCTGAGAGGGGGCGCGGCATGGCCGGGAAGGAAAAAGAAAAGACCCCGATGCGCCGGCAGTATGAGGAGATAAAGAGCCGCTACCCCGACTGCATGCTCCTCTTCCGCCTGGGCGACTTCTACGAGATGTTCGACGAGGACGCGCAGACCGCCTCCGACGAGCTGGAGCTCACCCTCACCACCCGGGACAGGAACAAGCCCCCCGAGGAACAGGTGCCCATGTGCGGCGTGCCTTACCACGCCGCCAACAGCTATATAAAAAGGCTCATCGACCGGGGCCACAAGGTTGCCGTCTGCGACCAGCTGGAGGACCCCGCGCTCACGAAGGGCCTCGTGAAGCGGGACGTCATCCGCGTCATCACCCCCGGCACGCTGACGGACGAGGGCATGCTCGACTTCGAGCGGCCCAACTACATCTGCGCCCTCTGGCTGGAGGGCGGGCGCGGGGGCGCGGCCTTCTGCGAGGTCTCGACGGGCGAATTCTGCGCCGCGGACTTCCCCGAGGCCGCCGAGGAGCACATCATAAACGAGCTGGGCAGCTTTGCGCCCAACGAGGCCATACTCTCCGCCGGCGCGCAGGAGAGCCGGCGGGTGACGGACTTCCTCGCCTCCAAGCTCTCCTGCATGAGCCAGCGCGAGGACGGGCTTTTCGAGCCCGGCGCGGCCGAGGCGCTGCTGCTGCGCCGCTTCGGCTGCGCCGACGTGCGGGAGCTCGGCCTCGACGGCTGCGAGGGCGCCGTGCGCGCCGCGGGCGCGCTGCTCGCCTACATCTCCGATGCCCAGCGCTGCGACATGAAGCACATCAGCCGCCTCGACGTCATCGAGGGCAGCAGCTGCATGGAGCTCGACTACGTCACCCGCCGGAGCCTTGAGCTCACCGAGACCATGCGCTACGGCGACAAGAACGGCAGCCTGCTGGGCATGCTGGACTTCACCAAGACCCCCATGGGCGGGCGGATGCTCCGCTCCTGGGTGGAGCGGCCCCTGCTCTCCCTGCCCGAGATCGTCCGCCGCCACGCCGCCGTGCAGGAGCTCTTCTCCGACAACCTCCGCCGCGCGGAGCTCATCCGCGCCATGAGCGGCATGGGCGACATGCAGCGCATCCTCGCCCGCGTCTCGAACTCCACCGCCGGGGCCAGGGACCTCAACGTACTCATGCGCGCCTGCGAGCGCGTGCCGGATATCCTCGGGCTGCTCGACGGCTTCAGCTCCGCCCTGCTGCGCCGCGCCGCCGGCATGGACAGCCTCGCGGACGTGTGCAGCGACATAAAAAACGCCCTGCTCGACAAGCCCAACATCTCCCTCACCGAGGGCAACCTCCTGCGCGAGGGCTACGCGCCGAAGGTGGACCACCTGCGCGAGATACGCGACAGGGGCTCCGAATACCTCGCCAAGCTGGAGGCCGCCGAGCGTGAGCGCACGGGCATAAAGCGCCTCAAAATAGGCTACAACCGCGTCTTCGGCTACTACTTCGACGTGCCGCGCGCCGCCGCGGCCTCCCTGCCCGAGGACTTCATCCGCAAGCAGACCCTCGTCTCCAGCGAGCGCTTCGTCACCACCCAGCTCAAGGAGCTCGAAACCGAGATAACCACCGCCAGCGAGCAGATATGCCGCCTCGAATACGCCTACTTCTGCGACCTGCGCCAGTCCGTGGGCGAGAGGGCGGCCCGCATCCAGGACACGGCCGAGAAGCTCGCCCTCGTGGACACGCTCTGCTCCCTCGCGGAGGCTGCCGTGCGCCGCAATTACTGCCGCCCCGAGATGGACCTCTCCGGGGCCATCGACATCCGCGACGGGCGGCACCCCGTCGTCGAGCAGACGCAGAAGGACACCCTCTTCGTCCCGAACGACGCCAGGCTCGACCGCGCGGACGAGCGCGTCCTCATCATCACCGGCCCCAACATGGCCGGCAAGAGCACCTACATGCGCCAGACCGCCCTCATCGTGCTCATGGCGCAGATGGGCTCCTTCGTCCCGGCGCGCAGCGCGACGATAGGCATCGTGGACAGGGTCTTCACCCGCATCGGCGCCTCGGACGACCTCTCGGCCGGGCAGAGCACCTTCATGGTCGAGATGAGCGAGGTCGCCGGCATCCTGCGCCACGCCACGAGCCGCAGCCTCATCCTCCTGGACGAGATAGGCCGCGGCACCTCCACCTACGACGGCATGGCCATAGCCCGCGCCGTCCTCGAATACTGCGCGGACAAGCGCCGCCTGGGCGCCAAGACCCTCTTCTCCACCCACTACCACGAGCTGACCGACCTGGAGGGCAGCGTCCCCGGCGTGCGCAACTACTACATCACCGCGCGCAAGCAGGGCGGCAGCCTCATCTTCCTGCGCAAGGTCGTGCGCGGCGCGGCGGACGACAGCTACGGCATCGAGGTCGCCAAGCTCGCCGGCGTGCCGGACAGCGTCATCGAGCGGGCGAAAAAATGCCTCGCCCAGCTGCTGGCGGGGGGCGCGAGCCTCGCCGCCCCGGCCCCGGCCCCGGCCCGGGAGGAGGCCCAGCTCAGCCTGGGCGACGCCGCCGGGCAGGAGGCGCTCGACCGCCTGCGCGCCGCAAGCCTCGACACCATGTCACCCATCGAGGCTATGAACCTTTTGTATGAGCTCAAGAGAAAGCTGGAGGGCTGATGGAAAACCGACCCCTGAACACACCTGGATTCACCGACCGCATGACCCGCGGCGAGCTCATCGCCGCCGCCATATACCTGCCTGTCCACGTCGTGGGCATACCTTTCGGCATAAGCTGGCTGGCCGGGGCCCTGCCCTGGCTGTACACGCTGTCCAATACCCAGCTGAACGTCATCTGCTACGGCCTGGGCCTGGCCTTCGTGCTCATCGGGCTGCGCGGCTGGCTGCGCCGGAGCTTTGACGCCGCGCTCGACGCCAAGGGCCGCTTCCTGCTCGGCATCGTCGGCGGCTACGCCGTCAACATCGCGCTCAGCTTTGTCATCGGCGCGCTCATCCTGCTGCTGGGCATCGAGCTCGGCTCCTCGCCCAACAACGAGGCCGTCATGGCCGAGTCCGCCACGCAGATGGGGCGCATCGCCGTCGTCACCGTCGTCATGGCCCCCATGGTGGAGGAGCCGCTCTTCCGCGGGCTGCTCTTCGGCTGCATACGCCCGCGCAGCCGCGTGCTGGCCTACGCCGTCTCCGCCCTCGCCTTCGCGCTCTATCACGTCTGGCAGTACATCTATGTCAGCGGCGACTTCTCCCTGCTCGTCTACTGCCTGAGCTACCTGCCCGCCTCCTTCGCCCTCGCCTGGGCCTATGAGCGCGGCGGAGGCATCTGGTCCTCCATAGCCCTGCACGCCGTCATGAACGCCCTGAGCGTCTATGTCCTCAGCGGCGCGGGCTATTGAGGAAAAAGAATTTCTTTTTATTTACACAAAGTTTGTTGTATCTTCCCCCGGCCGGTGCTAACATGGACTTATATGTTAAGGAGGTAATCGCAATGGGTGACTTTTCACGCGAATACCTGGAGCTTCTGGCCGAAAAATACCCCAACGAGGCGGCCGTCTGCTCCGAGATCATAAACCTCAGCGCCATACTCACCCTGCCGAAGGGCACGGAGCACTTCATAAGCGATTTGCACGGGGAATACGGCGCGGTGCGCCACATCCTGAACAACTGCTCCGGCGTTATCCTGGAGAAGGTCCGCCGGCTCTTCGAGGCCGAGCAGGGGGAGGCCAAGTGCCGCGCGCTCTGCTCCGTCATATACTACCCCCGGGCGGAGCTGGCCTGCCTGCGGGAGCGGGGCGAGCTCGACAACGCCCGCCTGCGTGAGATACTCGAACAGCTCTGCCTGCTGGCCGAGACGCTCTCGGGCAAGTACACCCGCGGCTATGTGCGCCGCCAGATGCCCGCCGACTGGGAGTTCGTCCTCGACGAGCTGCTCCACATCCAGCGCGACGAGGACGCCAACCAGCACCGCTACCACGACGCCATCCTCGACAGCGTCATCGCCACGGGCGCGGCCGACAGCGTCGTCTCCGCCCTGGCCGAGCTCATAAAGCGCCTGGCCGTGGACAGGCTCCACGTCGTGGGCGACATCTTCGACCGCGGGCCGGAGCCGGCGCGCATCGTGGACATGCTCATGCAGCACCCCAACATCGACATCCAGTGGGGCAACCACGACATCCTCTGGCTCGGCGCGGCCGCGGGCAGCGCGGCCTGCATCTTCACCGTCCTGCGCATCAGCTCCGACTACGGCAACACCATGACGCTGGAGCGGCGCTACGGCGTCTCGCTGCGGCCCCTGGCCCAGTTCTGCGAGCGCGTCTACGGCGCCTCGGACAAGAAGGCCATGCACCAGGCGCTCTCTGTCCTCGGCTTCAAGCTTGAGGGCCGCATCATCATGCGCCACCCGGGCTATGAGATGAACGACCGGCTGATGCTCTACCGCATAAACTACGAGGACTGGACCGTCGAGCTCGACTCCGGCGTCTATCCCCTCAACACCCACGACTTCCCCACCGTGGATCCGGCGGACCCCTACAGGCTCACGGACGAGGAGCAGGAGCTCGTGGACGAGTACGTCTCCGCCTTCAAGGAGAGCCAGCCCCTGCGCCGGCACCTCGACTTCATCTACCAGAAGGGCAGCACCTACCTGTGCTGCAACGGCAACCTGCTCTACCACGGCTGCATCCCCATGACGCCGGAGGGCCGCTTCGCCAGCGTGCGCCACGGCGGACGCTGGTACTCCGGCCGGGCGCTCATGGACTACGCCGACGCCGTCGTGAAGAGCGCCTGGGCCCGCGGGGACGAGTCCGCGCTCGACATGATGTGGTACCTCTGGTGCGGCAACAACAGCCCCTTCTCGGGCAGGGTGTTCCACACCTTCGAGCGCGCCTGCGTGGACGACAAGAGCACCTGGACAGAGCCCAAGAACCCCTATTTCGACCACTGGGAGGACGAGGACGCCGTGCGGATGATCCTCTCCGAGTTCGGCCTCGACCCCGAGTCGGGCCACATCATAAACGGCCACACGCCGGTGAAGGCCACGAAGGGCGAGAGCCCCGTGAAGGCCGGCGGGAGGCTCTTCATCATCGACGGCGGCTTCTGCAAGGCCTATCAGAAGACCACGGGCATCGCGGGCTACACGCTCATCTACAGCTCCCACGGCGTGCGGCTCAAGAGCCACCGGCCCTTCGAGGGCGTGGCCAAGGTGCTCAGCGAGAACGCGGACATGGAGTCTGATTCCGTGCCGGTGGAGTATTTCCCGACGCGGCGTTATATAGCGGACACGGACGAGGGCGAGCGGCTGCGCCGCAGGATAGACGCGCTGGGCGCGCTGCTCGCGGCCTATCGGACGGGCGAGCTGCAACAGAAATAGAGCGGAGGGGGACGAGGATATGAGCGGAGCATATGCCGCGCAGGAGGCGGCGGAGGTGTTCTGCCCGCACTGCGGCGCGGCCGTGGGCGAGGGGGACAACTGCTGCTGGCGCTGCGGCGAGCGGCTGCCGAAGGGGCGCGGCGCGCCCGGAGCCGGAGCCCGAACCCGAACCGGAGCCGGAGCGCAGGGAGCGCCGTGAGCGCCCGCGCGAGCGCGGCGCAAGCTACGACTATGACGAGCGCCGCGGCAGCTACAACTACGACGAGCGCCGCCGCTATGAGGAGCGGCGCGGTTACGACAGGGGCTACGACCGCGGCTATGACATGGGCTACGACCGGGGCTACGACGCGGCGCGCCGGGGCGCGCGCTCGGAGCGCGAGTGGCTCATAGCGCTCATCCTCTCGGCCTTTGTGGGCGTTTTGGGGGTACACCGCTTCTACGTGGGCAAGATAGGCACGGGCATCCTGTGGCTTTTGACGGGCGGCTGCTTCGGCATAGGCTGGCTGGTGGACCTCATCACCATCGCCTGCGGCAAGTTCCGGGACAAGGAGGGCCGCCTGCTGAGCCCGCGATAAAAAAGGTATTGACAGAGAGCCGGGAGCGTGCTATTATAATAAGGCTCTCAATATCGCGGGGTGGAGCAGTCCGGTAGCTCGTCGGGCTCATAACCCGAAGGTCAGTGGGTTCAAATCCCCTCCCCGCAACCATCTGGGGTGGACACTTTAGATGTCCACCCCATTTTTGTCAGTATTCATGCGGGTTTGCGGGCTTTTTAGAGCCCAAAATCCAAAGTGATTTTCCATAGATGCCTTTTCCATTAGATGGAAAAAAATAAGGCTTTGTACGAGATGAAGCGGGGCTTCCGCCTGATTTTTCAGGCCGGAGGCCCCGCTTTTTTGCGTTCTGCGGCCCTTTTCCCCGTTGTCAAATGTGTAGAAGTTTACGCCTGTCAAATAGACAGCTTTGACAAAAGCCCAAAACGGCTCAACTCAAGCCCTCAAGATACAAGGGGGTAGTGCGCCCTTTTTCAGGAACTCCCCGGCTGGCAGGCCGGGGAGTTTTTTGCGCTTCCCCCCTCTCACACTCTCCCCCCTAAATACTTTACCAGCTGG
>UQUO01000064.1 GCA_900544295.1 uncultured Eubacteriales bacterium
AAGCGTTTTTCTTTGGGGCTCCACCCCGTTTCTTTGGGCAAGACCAAAGAAATGGGGTGGAACAGGCAGCACCAACGTAAAGATACGCAGGGCAAAACGGCGAGTTCCTCCAACCCCACCCCCCCCGCCCCCACAGGAGGGCAGCGGCAAACGCGCGTTTCCTCGTGACCTCCGCCGCGCCTTACTTCTTCGGCACCAGCTTTTCCTTCCCGCCCATATACGGCCTCAGCACCTCGGGAATGTCCACAGTGCCGTCGGCGTTCAGATTGTTCTCAAGGAACGCAATGAGCATCCTCGGCGGGGCGACGCAGGTGTTGTTCAGCGTGTGCGCCAGATACAGCTTCCCGTCCTCGCCGCGGACGCGGATCTTCAGCCGCCGCGCCTGAGCGTCGCCGAGATTCGAGCAGCTGCATACCTCGAAATACTTCCCCTGCCTCGGGCTCCAGGCCTCAATGTCGCAGCTCTTTACCTTGAGGTCCGCCAGGTCCCCGGAGCAGCACTCCAGCTGACGCACCGGGATGTCCAGGCTCCGGAACAGGTCCACAGAGTTGCGCCAGAGCTTCTCGTACCACTCCATGCTCTCCTCCGGACGGCAGAGGACTATCATCTCCTGCTTCTCAAACTGGTGGATGCGGTATATGCCGCGCTCCTCCAGGCCGTGCGCGCCCTTCTCCTTGCGGAAACAGGGCGAATAGCTCGTCAGCGTCAGCGGCAGCTCGCCCTCCGGGATGATCTGGTCGATGTAGCGCCCTATCATCGAGTGCTCCGAGGTGCCGATGAGATAGAGGTCCTCGCCCTCTATCTTGTACATCATCGCGTCCATCTCGGGGAAGGACATGACCCCCTCCACCACGTTGCCGTGTATCATGAAGGGCGGGATCACATAGGTGAAGCCCCGGTCTATCATGAAGTCCCTCGCGTAGGCCAGCACAGCCTCGTGCAGGCGCGCAATGTCGCCTACCAAATAATAGAAGCCGTTGCCCGAGACCCGCCGCGCCGCATCCAGGTCTATGCCCCCGAAACTCTCCATTATATCGGTGTGGTAGGGAATGTCAAACTCAGGAGCTTTGGCCTCTCCAAAGCGCTGCACTTCCACATTATGGGAATCATCCGGCCCAATGGGCACGCTGTCGTCTATCATCTGCGGGATGCGGAGCATGACGGAGCGCAGCTTCTCCTCAAGCTCGCCCTCCTGGGCTTCAAGCGCGGCAAGGCGCTCGGCGTCGGCCTTGACCTGCGCCTTGACTGCCTCGGCCTCTGCCAGCTTGGAGGGGTCCTTCTTCGCCTGGCCCATGAGCATGCCCACCTGCTTGGAGAGGGCGTTGCGGGCTGCGCGCAGCTCGTTGGCCTCGGTGATGGCCGCACGCAGGCGCGCGTCGTAGTCGATCGCCTCGTCAACCAGCGGCAGCTTGGCGTCCTGAAACTTCTTGCGTATGTTCTCGCGCACGGCCTCCGGGTTCTCGCGCACAAATTTGATGTCCAGCATGTCTTTTTACCCCTCTATTTCTTTATTCAGGCCCTCCAGGGCCTCGATTAGTCTCTCACGGTCGTCCGCACCGTAGTATTCGAGCACGATGCGGCCCTTTTTGCCCGTCTCGGTCAGCAGTACGCGGCGGCCGAGCGCGCGCTCCAGCCTGCGCGTCACCTCGGCGGCGTAGTCCACGCGGATGCCCCCCTCGGGCGCGGGCTTCGGCGGACGTGAGAGGCGCTTCGCCAGCTCCTCTGTGCGGCGGACGGAGAGGCCGTTCTTTATGACCTGCCGCGCCGCGTCGATTTGCAGCTCCTCCGGCTTTATAGGCACCAGCGCGCGTGCGTGGCCCGCCGAGAGCAGCCCCTGCTCCACAAATTGCAGCACCTCCGGCGCCAGAGAGAGCAGCCGCAGCGCGTTTGCCACCGCCGGGCGGGACTTGCCCACCCTCTGCGCCGCCTCGTCCTGCGTGAGGCCGTATTCCTCCATCAGTGTCCGATAGCCCTGCGCCTCCTCAACCGGGTTCAAATCCTCACGCTGCAGGTTCTCGACCAGGGCCAGCTCCGTAGTCAGCCGGTCGTCCGCCTCTATTATTTGGGCCGGTATCTCCGTGAGCCCCGCCAGGCGCGCGGCGCGCCAGCGCCTCTCGCCGGCGATGAGCTGATAGTAGCCGGAGGGCAGCTGCCGCACCGTCACGGGCTGTATGACCCCGTATTCCCTTATGGATTCCGCCAGCTCTGCCAGCGCCTCCTCGTCAAAGACTGACCGGGGCTGGTTGTCCCGCGGTTCGACCTTTGCGATGGGCAGCTTGCTCACGCCCTCAGGCGGCTTTTCCTCCTTTATGCTCTCCCCAAAGAGCACGTCCAGGCCCGTTCCCAGGCCCTTTTTGGCTGCCACGCTCACTCCTCCCTCCTGATGAACTCGTCCGCAAGGTGCAGATAGGCCCGGCTGCCCTTGGAGATGCGGTCATATTTGATGACCGGCTCGCCGTGGCTCGGCGCCTCTGCTATGCGCACATTGCGCGGTATGCGCGTCTTGTAGACGCTGCTTCCAAAGAATTTCTCGACCTCCGCCGCGACCTGCTCTGAAAAGTTCGTCCGCCCGTCGTACATCGTCAGCACGATGCCCTGTATCTCCAGCTCTGGGTTCAGGCGCTTCTTTGTCAGTTTGATCGTCGTCATGAGGTCTGCTATGCCCTCAAGAGCGTAATACTCGCACTGGACGGGTATCAGCACGCTGTCCGCCGCCGCAAGGGCGTTTACGGTCAGCAGCTCCAGTGAGGGCGGGCAGTCGATGAATATGTAGTCGTAGTTGTCCCTCAGCCCAAGCAGCCGCGTCTTCAGTACGTACTCGCGGTTGGCCATGTCCACAAGCTCAACGCTCGCGCCTGAGAGCTCCTTGTTCGAGGGCAGAACGTCCCCAAATGGCGTTTTTACTACGCAGTCCTCCGCGTCTGCCCCGCGTACCAGCAGGTCATAGACGTTCGGCGCCTGCTCCTTGGAGACGCCCATGCCGGATGTGCTGTTGCCCTGAGGGTCGCAGTCTGCAAGCAGTACCTTTCGGTTCCGCTTCGCCAGGGCCGCGCAGAGGTTCACGCAGCTCGTGGTTTTTCCGACGCCGCCCTTTTGGTTCGCAACAGCTATTATCTTGCCCATGTCCATCCCTCTTTTCCTGTCTGAGATTATAGCAGTTTCACGCGGGCAATTCAATATGTTTCACGTGAAACGGCGCGCTTCGTCCTGTTTCACGTGAAACATGCGCCTCAGGATTTCAGCATATCCACATCAGCGACGCTCAAACCGTCGTGCAGGGCGAGATTTATGCCGTAACCTATGAGCTTTGCCACGTCGCGCACGGAGGCGTCTATATCTCGCGGTGTGACGAACATACCGGCGGCATCGGGGGAATCGGAAAAGGCGGAGGCGTCCACCACGGTAGGCACGCCCATGGCCACGACGGGCAGGCCCAGGCTCTCGCGGTTGACGGCGGCGCGGTCATTGCCAACGCCGGAGCCGGGGACGATACCGGCGTCCGTGAGCTGGACAGTGCGGCAGAGGCGGCCGAGAGAGGCTGAGGCGAGGGCGTCCACGGCGATGAGCCGGGACGGGCTGGCGGCGCGGCAGGCAGAGCGGAGCAGTTCTGCGGATTCGATGCCTGTTGCGCCAAGCACGCCGGGTTTGACGGCGCTGACGGTTGTAAATGCGGCAAAGTCCTCGGGCATACCGCGTTTGAGGTGGCGGGTGGCTATGACGGAGTTGACGGCGAGGGGGCCGACAGCGTCGGGGGTCATTTCGTCGTTCCCGAGGCCGGCGACGAGGGTGCCGGAGCCATTATCGGGCGGGAGAAGGCCGCGCAGCAGTTCGGCCAGGAGTTCTGCGGCGTCCTCGAAGCACTCGCTGTCGCGGCTCATAAGAGGTTCCAGGTCGAGGGTGATATAGCGCCCGACGGGTTTACATAACGCCTTTTCGCCTTCGCGGTCAAGGATCTCGACGGTAGTGACCTCAAAGCCGCGGCGGGTCTCGGAGGAGGCGCGGACGCCTTTGAGGCTGCCGGCGCCCTCGGTAAGCTCGCGCTGTTCTGCGGCCAGGTCGGTACGAAAACGCTTGTACATGGGTATTTGGCACCTCGCTAATACAAGATGCTGTATAGTCTCCGCAAAGCGGGGTCGGCTATGCAAAGTTTTGGCCCAAAATTATAAAAAAGCCTTGATTTTTGCCGCGCCGAATGGTAAAATAACAATCCGCGGGCGAGCAGCCTGCGCAGATTTATAGGAGGAGGTGGCAAACGGAATGCCCAATATCAAGTCCGCAATGAAGCGCGACGCGAAGTCCAAGCTGGAGAACGCGCGCAACAAGGCGCAGAAGACGGCGCTGAAGACTGTCATTAAGAAATTCGACGCGGCGGTTGCCGAGGGCAACATGGAGGCGGCTGCCGGTACCTATAAAGTTGCTGTGAAGTCTGTCGATCGTGCCGCGGCGCGGGGTCTCATCCACAAGAACAATGCGGCCCACAAGAAGAGCGCGATGTCCGTCAAGCTCAACGCCATGGAGTAAGGCTAATAAAGCGACCCCCGCGCACAAGCTGCGCGGGGGTCGCTTTTCTATGGTCAAGAGATGAAAGATTTTGCCCCGCTTTTTTACAGAGCGGGGCAAAAACTTTTAAACTTAAGCCGCCGCAGGGCGGGGGAAGCTCATTTCGCGTACTCAACGGCGATCTGGGCCGCGACGCGGGCGTTGTTCAGAGCCAGGGAGACGTTCGACTTGAAGCTCTCGCCGCCCGTCAGCTCCTTGACCTTCGCCAGCAGGAAGGGCGTGATGTCCTTGCCGTGTACCCCCGCGGCGTCCGCGGCCGCCAGGGCCGTGCCGATGACGCCCTCCATGTACCCAAAGTCCAGGCCGTCCTCCTCGGAGATCGGGTTTGCTATCAGCACGCCGCCCTCGAGGCCGAGCGCCCACTTAGCCTTCAGGATGGCCGCGATCTCCGCCGCGTCCTTCGCCGCGTAATCCAGCCGGTGGCCGCTCCGGCGGCAGTAGAAGGCCGGGAACTCCTCCGTCCCCACGCCGATGACCGGCACGCCCATCGTCTCAAGATACTCCAGCGTGCGGCCGATGTCCAGGATCTGCTTTGCACCCGCGCAGACGACCGCCACCGACGTGTGCGCCAGCTCCTGCAGGTCCGCCGAGATGTCCATCGTCACCTCGCCGTGCCTGTGCACGCCGCCGATGCCGCCCGTCGCAAACACGCGCACGCCCGCGCGCTCGGCTATCAGCATAGTCGTCGCCACCGTAGTCGCGCCGTTTCTGCCCGTCGCCAGGTACACGGGCACGTCCCGGCGGCTCACCTTGCCGACGCCCTCGGCCCGGCACATGACCTCCAGGTCCGCCTCGGACAGGCCGACCTTCAGCTTGCCGCCCATGATGGCCATGGTCGCCGGCACCGCGCCCTCGGCGCGCACCACGGCCTCCACCTTCGCGGCAAAGTCCAGGTTCTCCGGCCAGGGCATACCGTGGCTCAGGATGGTGCTCTCCAGCGCCACCACCGGCGCGCCCGCCTCCAGCGCCTCGCGTACTTCGGGCTTTATGTCGAGATATTCGTTCATATTCTATCCTCCTGAATATTATTTGGCTGTTAAAAGCACCTGCTCCATCACATGGATGCGGGGGACGTCGGGACGCGCGGCTCTAGTCTTTGCATAAAATTCCATTTTCCCCGAGCAGCTCCCGGACGGCGGCCTCGGACATGGCGGGGTTTATGGTGAGCTCGCTCGCGACGGCGAGAGAGCCGGCGCCGAGAGCGAAGTTGAGGCCCTCCTCGGGGCTGAGGCCGCGCACGCAGCCGTAGACGAGTCCGGCCATGAAGGCGTCGCCCGCGCCGTTGGCGTTGGCCATGAGCTCGACGGGGTGCAGGGCGCGCAGCAGGCGGCGGCCCTCGGCGTCGGCGTAGTAGCAGCCCTTTTCGCCCAGGCTCACGGCGACGCGCCGCGTCCCGCGCGAGAGCAGGGCCTCGCAGGCGCGCTCGATGCCCTCGGGGCTGTCCGTCTCCATGTCCGCGAGGACGCCGAGCTCGATGCGGTTGGGCTTCAGGCAGAAGAGGCCGCCCGCGAGGGGGCGCACCTTGCGCGCATAGCTGGTGCTCACGGGGTCGAGGAAGACGGGCGTGTCTCCGGCCTCGCGGATGACGGCGGCGACGGTCTCCGAGGGCAGGCAGGGGTCGCAGACCACGGCCGCCGCGCCGCGCAGCCGCTCGCCCAGGGAGCGCACGAGCTCGGGCGTCACGTGGGAGAGGATGCCCATGTCCGACATGGCGACGAGCATGTCGCCCTTCTGGTCGAGGACGGAGATGTAGCAGCTCGAAGCCTCGCCCGGGACGGTCAGGACCTCGGAGATATCGATGCCCGCGGCGGCGGACTGGCGCAGGACCATCTCGCCGTAGAGGTCCGCGCCGACGGCGGAGACCAGGCGGGTGCGGACGCCGAGGCGGGCGAGGTTTTCCAGCACATTGCGCGTGACGCCGCCGGCGGAGGTGCGCAGGCGGCCGGGGTTGGAATCGCGCATGACGATGGGCGCGCGGCTTTTGCCGTGGACGTCGATATTCGCCGCGCCGATGCCGAGGACGTAGGGCTCAGACATTTGAACACCTCCCGAATACCATATTATATCATTGCCCGCACTGCATCGGCAAGCGGGGCGGGGAAAAAGTCCGCGCGGAGAGAAAAATGTTTTCATCCGGGCGGGAGTGTTATATAATGGGCTCGCCCCTGCGGGGGCGCATCTGTTTTTAAGGAGCTGGCAGCATGGACTACAACGAGGCCGCTATGCGGCTGCACAGGGAGCACAGGGGCAAGATAGAGCTCGCGGCCAAGGTGCCGGTGCGGGACCGCGACGCGCTCTCCACCGCCTACACGCCCGGCGTGGCCGAGCCCTGCCGGGAGATCGCCCGCCGCCCGGAGGCCGCCTGGGAGCTCACCGCCCGCGGGAACTTCGTGGCCGTCGTCACGGACGGCTCCGCCGTGCTCGGGCTCGGGGACATAGGCCCTCTCGCGGCCCTGCCCGTCATGGAGGGCAAGGCCCTGCTCTTCAAGGAGTTCGGCGGCGTGGACGCCGTGCCCATCTGCCTCGACGCCCACGGGCCGGGCGAGATCATCTCCGCCGTCCGCGCGCTCGCGCCCGCCTTCGGCGGCATCAACCTTGAGGATATCTCCGCCCCCAAGTGCTTCGAGATCGAGGCCGCGCTGGAGCGGGAGCTCGACATACCCGTCTTTCACGACGACCAGCACGGCACGGCCATCGTAGTCTCCGCCGCGCTCAAAAACGCGCTGCGCCTCACGGGCCGCCGCCTCGCGGACTGCCGCATAGTCCTGAACGGCCCCGGCGCGGCGGGCACGGCCATAACCCGGATGCTGCTCGCCCTCGGCGCGCGGGACATCGTCGTCTGCGACAGGCGCGGCGCGCTGTACGCCGGGCGCGAGGGCCTCTACGGCCACAAGCTCGCCCTCGCGCGGGACACGAACCCGCGCCGCGTCTCCGGCACGCTCGCGGACGCCCTGCGCGGGGCCGAGGTCTTCATCGGCGTCTCCTCCGGCGGGCTCGTGACGCAGGAGATGGTCCGCTCCATGGCCCCGGGGCCGGTCGTGTTCGCCATGGCGAACCCCACGCCAGAGATAAGCTACGTCGAGGCCCTCGCCGCGGGCGCGGCCGTCGCCGGCACGGGCAGGAGCGACTGCCCGAACCAGATAAACAACGTCCTCGCCTTCCCGGGCGTCTTCAAGGGCGCGCTCTCCGTCCGGGCGCGGGACATCAACACCGCCATGAAGGCCGCCGCCGTCGAGGCCCTCGCGGGGCTCATAGCCGAGCCCGCGCCGGAGCGCATCATCCCCGACGCCTTCGACCCGCGCGTGGCCGAGGCCATAGCCGCCGCCGTGGCGCGGGCCGCCGTCGAGAGCGGGGTGGCGCGCATATGAGGCTCATACCCGCCGCGGCGGTGACGGACTGCGTGCGCCGCCTTTGCCTCGCGGCCAACCGCCGCCTGCCGCCCGAGGCCGAGGCCGCCCTGCGCCGCGCCGCGCGCGAGGAGCCCTGGCCGGCCGCCGCCGGGACCCTGGACGAGCTCTGCCGCAACCTCGACGCCGCGCGCGAGACCGGCCTGCCCATCTGCCAGGACACGGGCCTCGTCACCGTCTTCGCCGAGCTGGGCGAGGGCGCGAGGGTCGAGGACTTTGAAGAGGCCGTGCAGGAGGGCGTGCGCCGGGGCTACGCGGAGGGGTACCTCCGCAAGAGCGTAGTGCGCGACCCGCTCCGCCGCGGGAACACGGGCGACAACACGCCCGCGGGCATCTGCCTGCGCCTCGTGCCGGGGGAGAGCCTGCGCTTGACGGTGGCCCCCAAGGGCGCGGGCAGCGAGAACATGTGCGCCGTCAGGATGCTCACGCCCGCCGAGGGCGAGGAGGGCGTGCGGGCTTTTGTGCTTGAGACGCTGCGCCGGGCGGGGGGCAAGCCCTGCCCGCCGGTGGTCGTGGGCCTGGGCCTCGGCGGGAGCTTTGACAGCGTGCCGCGCCTGGCCAAGGAGGCCCTGCTCCGGCCCCTCGGCCAGCCGAACGGGGATGAGTTCTACGCCCGCCTGGAGCGGGAGCTGCTGGAGGAGATAAATTCCCTCGGCATCGGCCCGCAGGGCCTGGGCGGGAGGACGACGGCCCTGGCCGTCCACATAAAGCCCGCGCCGACGCACATCGCCATGCTGCCCGCGGCGGTCTGCCTGAGCTGCCACGCGCTGCGCCACGCGACGGAGGTGATATGATGGAGCTTTTACGCATCGAGGCCCCGCTGACGCCGGAGACGGCGAGAGCGCTCCGCGCGGGGCAGAGGGTGCTGCTCTCGGGCGTGGTGTACACGGCGCGGGACGCGGCGCACCGGCGGCTCTGCGAGCTGCTGGACGAGGGCGGGGAGCCGCCTGTGCCGCTCGCGGGCGCGGTCATCTACTACTGCGGGCCGGCGCCCGCGCCGCCGGGGCGGCCCATAGGCTCCGCCGGGCCGACCTCAAGCTACCGGATGGACCCATATGTCCCGCGCCTGCTGGAGGCCGGGATGCTCGGCATGATAGGCAAGGGCCCGCGCTCGGAGGCGGTGCGCGCCGCGCTCATGGCGCGCGGGGGCGTGTACTTCGCCGCGACGGGCGGGGCGGGCGCACTGCTGGCCCGCTGCGTCGAGAGCGCCGAGCTCGTCGCCTACCCGGAGCTGGGGCCGGAGGCCCTGCGGCGGCTCGTGGTGCGGGAACTGCCCCTCGTCGTCGCGCTCGATTCCGCGGGCGGGGACCTCTATGTCGAAGGCCCGGCGGCCTATTTGGCGGCTTTGGGCGAAAAATAATGTGACTTTTTGCCGCGCGGCCCCGTCTTAAGGGATGGGGCCGCGAATTTTAATTGGTTTTTAAAGAAAAGTTCACGGTTTGGACAAAGAAATGATGCAAAATTGATGCAATCCCGAGCTATCATCGGAGCACAGACAAAGGACAGGGGGAGACGACGATGAAAAGGTTCAGTGCGATCCTGGCCGCCGCGGCGCTGGCGCTTACCATGCTTTCGGCCTGCGGGACTCAGCCCGAGGCTGGGCAGGGCAGCGCGGTGAACAGCACCGTATCACGCATGCCGCGCACCGTCGTCTCCGTCTGAGCCGTCTCTTTAACATACATACTTTTTCCCTCCTGATTGGTCACGCTCTCAGGAAACTCCCCACCCCCCGCCCCGGCGCGTGTCGCCGGGGCGATCATTTTTTGGCTTTTGGTTTTTGGCGTTGGCGGAACTCGCCGGTTTGCTGCTGCGATTCTTTACGTTATGCTGCGATTCCACCCCATTTCTTTGGTCTTGCCCAAAGAAACGGGGTGGAGCCCCAAAGAAAGGCGCTT
>UQUO01000065.1 GCA_900544295.1 uncultured Eubacteriales bacterium
AGTGGGAGAGGCGGGTGGGTCCCGAAACCTCACGGGGGCGCCACCACCCCAAGCGCCTTTCTTTGGGGCTCCACCCCGTTTCTTTGGGCAAGACCAAAGAAATGGGGTGGAATTGGCAGCACAAGGTAAAGTTCAGCAGGGCAAAACGGCGAGTTCCACCAACGCCAACCCCCACCCCCGCCCCTGAAAAGAGTGAAGATGCCGCCAAAATGGCGGCATCTTCACGAGTTTTCCGCGGCACTGCGGCGTGCCGAGCACTTATTCGGGCTTGTAGCTGCCCTTGAGCATGACGGAGCGGTTGAAGACCAGGTGACCGGGCTTCGAATCGCGGCTGTCGGCGCAGAAATAGCCCATGCGCAGGAACTGGAAGTGATCGCTCGGCTTGGCGCTCTCAAGCATGCGCTCGACCTTGCAGCCGGTCAGGACCTCCAGGCTGTCCGGGTTCAGGCAGTCGATGAAGTTCTTGTCCGCCGCATCCGGCTCAGGGTCGGAGAACAGGCTGCCGTAGAGGCGGACCTCCGCGTCCGCGCAGTTCGAAGCGTCCACCCAGTGCATCGTGGCGCCCTTCACCTTGCGGCCGTCCGCCGGGTCGCCGCCGCGGCTCTCGGGGTCGTAGGTCGCCAGGACCTCGACCACTTCGCCGTTATCATCCTTCACAAAACCGGCGCACTTGATGAGATACGCGCCCTTCAGGCGGCACTCCAGGCCGCAGCTTTCGCCCTCGTCCGGGCACAGGCGCTTGTACTTCGGCGCGCGGTGCTCCATGAAATCCTCGCGCTCTATATAGAGGTCGCGCGAGAACGTGACCTTCCTCGTGCCGGCCTCGGGGTCGTTGGGGTTATTCTCTATCTCAAGCTCCTCGCTCTGGCCCTCGGGGTAGTTCACGATGGTGAGCTTCAGCGGGCGCAGCACGGCCATGGCCCTCTGCGCGTGCTCGTTGAGGTCCTCGCGCAGGCAGTGTTCCAGCAGAGCGTAGTCCACCGTGTTCGGAACCTTTGCGACGCCTATGCGCTCGCAGAAATTGCGTATGGAGGCCGCCGTGTAGCCGCGGCGGCGCAGGCCGCAAAGCGTCGGCATCCTCGGGTCGTCCCAGCCAGACACGCGGCCATCCTCCACCAGACGGCGCAGCTTCCGCTTGCTCATAACGGTGTAGTTGATGCCGAGGCGCGCGAATTCTATCTGGCGCGGCTTGGACGGCAGGTCGCAGTTGTTTATCACCCAGTCGTAGAGCGGGCGGTGGTCCTCAAATTCGAGCGAGCAGAGCGAGTGCGTGATGTGCTCCATCGCGTCCTCAATGGGGTGCGCGAAGTCGTACATCGGGTAGATGCACCACTTGTCGCCCTGGCGGTGGTGATGCGCGTGGTTTATGCGGTATATGACCGGGTCGCGCATGTTGAAGTTGCCGCTGGCGAGGTCTATCTTCGCGCGCAGGGTGTACTTGCCCTCGGGGAACTCGCCCGCCCTCATGCGGCGGAAGAGGTCGAGGCTCTCCTCCGCGGGCCTGTCCCGCCAGGGGGAGCGCGCGGGCGTGTTCGTGTCGCCGCGGTAGTCCCGGAACTCGGCGGGGCTCAGCTCGCAGACGTAGGCAAGACCGCGCTTAATGAGGTCCTCCGCGCACTCGTACATCTTCTCAAAGTAATCCGAGGCGTAATAAAACCTGTCGCCCCAGTCGAAGCCCAGCCAGTGTATATCCTCCTGTATGGCCTCGACGTACTCCACGTCCTCCTTCGTCGGATTCGTGTCGTCCATGCGCAGGTTGCACAGGCCGCCGTATTTCTCCGCAGTGCCGAAGTCGATGACCAGCGCCTTGCAGTGGCCGATGTGCAGATAGCCGTTCGGCTCGGGCGGGAAACGGGTGTGCACCTTCATGCCCTCGCAGCGCCCGCCGGGAGCCAGATCCTCATCTATGAATGTCTCTATAAAGTTTTTGGATACTTCTTCCATGTTATCCCCTCACAGCTCATCCTGACTTGATGTTCTCCCATTATACACGGAATGATTCCTGTTTACAACGGTGTTTTTGGGCGCTATAATCTTGCTATAATAAGCAAACGGAGGCGTACATGACAGACGTTATCATAATAGGTGGCGGCCCCGCAGGGGTCTCCGCGGCGCTCACGGCGATGCACCGGGGCAAGACGGCGCTCATCGTCTCCTCGCCGCCGGAGGATTCCCCGCTCTGGAAGGCGGAGCACATAGACAACTACCCCGGGCTCCCGGGCGTGACGGGGCGCGAGCTGCTGCAGAAGCTGCTGCTGCACGCGGAAGGCTCCGGCGCGAAAATAATGCGCGGGCGGGTGCTCAGCGTGCTGCCCATGGGCGGAGCTTTCGGCGTCTCGGTGGGTTCGGACTTCGTGCAGGGCAGGGCGGTGGTCATCGCCTCGGGCCTCTCGCGGGCGAAACCCTATCCCGGCGAGGCGGAATTTCTCGGCGCGGGCGTGAGCTACTGCGCCACCTGCGACGGCATGCTCTACCGCGGCAAAAAAGTCGCCGTCATCGGCCTTTCGGCCGACGCGCCGGAGGAGGCCGAGTTCCTGCGCTCCATAGGCTGCGAGGTGGAGTATTTTGACGCCGCCCGGGCGAAGAAATACGAGATACGCGGCTCGCAGCGGGTGGAAGCGCTCATAGCCGACGGCACGGAATACGCCGTCGAGTGCGTCTTCATCCTGCGCGCGGGCGTTGCGCCCGGCTCGTTGGTGCCGGGGCTTGAGCTGGAAGGGCCGCATATAAAGGTAAATGCGGACATGGCCACGAGCGTCCCCGGCGTCTTCGCCGCGGGAGACTGCGTCGGCGCGCCCTATCAGGTAGGCAAGGCCGTGGGCGAGGGCAACATTGCGGGTATATCCGCGGCCAAATATGTGGAAAATACACACGAGGAGGAATAATAATATGGTACAGCATCTTACGAGCGCGGATTTCGACAGCGTGACCGCTTCCGGCCGCTGTGTCGTGGATTTCTGGGCCAGCTGGTGCGGCCCCTGCCGCATGCAGGGCCCCATCCTGGACGAATTTGCCGCGGAACATCCCGAGGTCAAGACCTGCAAGGTGGACGTGGACGCGGAGCCGGCCCTGGCCGCGCGCTTCGGTGTTATGAGCATCCCCACCCTCATCTACTTCGAGGACGGAAACATGACCGGCAAGGCCGTCGGCGTCCAGATGAAGGAGCAGATAGCCGCCGCGCTGGGCGTTTGAAAGCCGCAAAAGCTGTTGACTTTGCGCTGAAGTTGGGCTATAATCGCGTTTAAACAGGCTGAGACGGGCAGGAGTAGGCGTTTGCCGATGCGCAGAGAGGGGACGGAAGGTGCAAGTTCCCCGTGACGCGGCGCCGAAGGTCGGCCCCGAGCCGCCGGGCTGAAAGCTTTTCAAGTAGGCCGGACGGGCGCTCCCGTTACAGAGCCGAGAGTGTCACGCTTCGGCGTGGAACTCAGGTGGTACCACGCGGTATATTTCCGCGCCCTGAGGCAAATTTGCTTCGGGGCGCTTTTTCATGCCCCGAAAAGGAGGAAAGGCTAATGAGAGAACTTCCCAAGGTGTACGACCCCAAACAGGTCGAAAAGAAGATCTACGACATGTGGCTGGGGGGCAACTACTTCCACGCCGAGCGCGACCCGGAAAAGAAGCCCTTCACCATCGTTATCCCGCCCCCGAATGTCACGGGCCAGCTCCACCTCGGCCATGCCTTCGACGAGACCATCCAGGACGTGCTCATAAGGTACAAGCGCATGGACGGCTACTCCACCCTCTGGCTGCCGGGCTACGACCACGCAGGCATCGCCACGCAGATAAAGGTCGAGGAAAAGCTCCGGGGCGAGGGCAAGACCCGCTTCGACCTCGGGCGCGATAAGTTCCTCGACGAGGTCTGGGCCTGGAAGAACAAGTACGGCGACAGGATAGTCGAGCAGCTCAAGACCCTCGGCTCCTCCTGCGACTGGGAGCGCCAGCGCTTCACGATGGACGACACCTGCGCCCGCGCCGTGCGCGAGACCTTCGTGGACCTCTACCAGAAAAAGCTCATCTACAAGGGCAAACGCATCATAAACTGGTGCCCCAAGTGCACCACCGCGCTCTCCGACGCCGAGGTCGAGTACGTTGACAAGCCGGGCCACCTCTGGCACGTGCGCTACCCGCTCTCCGACGGCTCCGGCGACCTCATCATCGCCACGACGCGTCCCGAGACCATGCTGGGCGACACCGGCGTCGCCGTGAACCCCAACGACGAGCGCTACACCGACATCGTCGGCAAGACCTGCATCCTGCCCCTCGTGGGCCGCGAGATACCCATCGTCGCTGACGACTACGTCGAGATGGACTTCGGCACCGGCTGCGTCAAGATGACGCCCTGCCACGACCCGAACGACTTCGAGGTCGCCCAGAGGCACGACCTCGACTACATCCTCATCCTCGACGACGACGCGAAGATAATAAACGGCGGCAAGTATAACGGCATGGACCGCTACGAGGCCCGCAAGGCCATAGTCGCGGACCTTGAGGCCGAGGGCTACCTCGTCAAGGTCGAGGACTACTCCCACAGCGTCGGCACCTGCTACCGCTGCCACAGCGACGTGGAGCCCATCTCCTCCGAACAGTGGTTCGTGAAGATGGCCCCGCTCGCGAAGGAGGCCATCCGCGTCGTCGAGGACGGCGAGGTCAAATTCGTGCCTGAGCGCTTCTCCAAGACCTACCTCAACTGGATGTACAACGTCCGCGACTGGTGCATCTCCCGTCAGCTCTGGTGGGGCCACCGCATCCCCGCCTGGTACTGCGCCGACTGCGGCCACGTTACCGTCTCCAAGGAAGACGCCACGGAGTGCGAGGCCTGCCACTCGAAAAATATCGAGCAGGACCCCGACGTGCTGGACACCTGGTTCTCTTCGGCGCTCTGGCCCTTCTCCACGCTCGGCTGGCCTGAGGAGACCGAGGACCTCAAGTACTTCTATCCCACGGACGTGCTTGTCACGGGCTACGACATCATCTTCTTCTGGGTGGCCCGCATGATCTTCTCCGCCTGCGAGCAGATGCACGAGATACCCTTCCACACCGTGCTCATCCACGGCCTGATCCGCGACCCGCAGGGCAAGAAGATGTCGAAGTCCGCAGGCAACGGCGTGGACCCCATCGAGATGATAGACCGCTTCGGCGCGGACGCGCTGCGCTTCAACATCATCACCGGCAACAGCCCCGGCAACGACATGCGCTTCTACGTCGAGCGCTGCGAGGCCATGCGGAACTTCGCCAACAAGCTCTGGAACGCCTCCCGCTTCGTGATGATGAACCTCACGATAGGCGACTGCGCCCTGCCGGAGAAGCTGGAGCTGCCCGACAGGTGGATACTCTCGAAGCTCAACAGCCTCGTCGGCGAGGTGCGCGAGAACATGGAGCGCTACGAGCTCGGCATCGCGGCGCAGAAGATATACGACTTCATCTGGGACAGCTACTGCGACTGGTATATCGAGCTGACGAAAGAGCGCCTGAACTCCGGCGACGCGGAGACGAAGGAGGGCGCGGAGCGCGTGCTGCTCCATGTCCTCACCGGCATACTGAAGCTGCTGCACCCCTTCATGCCCTTCATCACCGAAGAGATCTTCCAGGCCATACCCCACGAGGGCGAGGCGCTCATCATCGCGCCCTTCCCTAAGTACGACGAGGCGCTCAGCTTCCCCAAGGACGAAGAGGGCTTTGAGCGCGTCATGGAGGTCATCCGCGCCGTGCGCAGCCGCAGGGCCGAGATGAACGTGCCGCCCTCCCGCAAGGCCAAGGTCATCATCTGCGCCCAGGACCAGGAGACCTACCGCTCCGGCGCGAAGTACCTCAGCCGCCTCGCCTCCGCGAGCGAGGTCGAGGTGCGCGGCATCTCCGGCGCCGGCAGCGACGCCGAGGAGAACGCCAAGGGCATGGTCACCGTGACGACGTCCTCCGCCCGCGTGCTCATGCCAATGGCGGAGCTCGTGGACCTCGAGGCCGAGCGCGCGAGGCTCGAAAAGGAGCTCGAGAAGGCCAGGGCCCAGCTTGAGGCCCAGAACAAGAAGCTCGCGAACGAATCCTTCGTCTCCCGCGCTCCCGAGGCCGTCGTGAACGCCGAGCGCGAGCGGGCCGAGAAGGCCAAGGCGCTCATAGCCAACCTCGAAGAGAGCCTGGCAAAGCTCAAGTGAAGAAAACCCAGCACCGGGGCGCCCATTGGCGCCCCGGTTTTCTGCGCCCTGTGTCAAGCCCCGGGCCTGCCCCATAATATATGACCGGGGGATATCCCCCGGAAGGAGGCAGCACCAGATGGGTGTGACCAATTCCAACAAGGTCGCTGACGCCTCGGCGATATGCTGCGGCGATACTTTTAAAATGACCCTCGCCCTCACCGCCGCGCCCGATATCGTGGAGAACCCCACGGATATCGTCCTCGTGCTCGACCGCTCCGGCAGCATGAGCGGCGCGCCCTTGGCGGATATGAAGGTAGGGGCCAAGACCTTTATAGATATCATCTCCGAGTCCACGGGCGGCGCGGGCTCGGGCGAGATAGGCTCCGGCAGCCGCATGGGCGTCGTGAGCTTTGCCGCCAACGCCTCGGTGGACGCCCAGCTCGTCACCTCGGTGGCCGACCTCAAGGCCGCTGTGGACGGCATCTCCGCCGGCGGCGGCACCAATCACGGGGACGCCTTTCTCAAGGCGCAGGGGCTCTTCGAGCCCTCGTCCTCAAACGCCCGGGTCATCGTAATGTTCACGGACGGCGTGACCACCTCCGGCCCCGCGCCGGGGCCGATCGCCGCCGCCGCACGCGCCCAGGGTACGGTCATCTACTGCATAGGCCTCATAGGCTCCGACGGCCTGGACGTCGCGGCGCTCAATAACTGGGCCACGGACCCGGACGCCTCGCACGTTGCCGTGACGCCCGACGCCGCGGACCTCGAGGAACTCTTCGCCGAGCTGGCCGCCAATATTTCAAAGCCCGGCGCGACCAATGTGCTCATAAAGGAAAAACTCACTTCGGATTTTGAGCTTGTGGACATCGACCCGCCCGAGATCGGCATGGCCATCATAACCGGTCTGCGCAGCCTGCGCTGGAGCATCGACTCCCTGGGCGTCACGAAAAGCGAGAGCGCCGCGCTCCATTTTACCGTGCGGCACGTGGGCTCGCAGACGGGCGAAGTGAGTGTGAACGAGGAGATAGAGTATTCCGACGACGAGCAGAACGAGGTCAAGTTCCCAGACCCGAAGGTCTATGTGGACTGCGGCGAGGTCGTGCACCCCGAGCCGGAGCCTGAGCCTGTGCAGTTCAGTTCCGGCCCCTGTGAGGAGCAGGTCTGCTACGATATGGGCGAGCTCTCGCTCAACGCGCAGGGCAGGCTCGTGGAGCTGGGCCTGACGCTCCGCTCTGTCTGCCCGAGCAGGCGCGTGGCGCTGGGCGTCCTGCTCGAGGACGGCGAGGAGGGCGGCTTCCGCTCTTTCAAGGCCTTCGTCATCCCGGCTCAGTGCGGGAAGAAGTGCCGCGACATCCGCGTGGAGGGCATACGCTTCGTTGTCCCCGACACGCGCTGCCACTGCCTGTCCCGGGACTTCACCGCCCGCGCCATAGCGAATTATATGGACACCGACGCCGAGCTCTGAGCACAAAAGCAAACCGCCGCCCCGTAGAGGGCGGCGGTCCCTTTTTATTTCGCGCCGGCGTAGCCCAGCCTGCAAAAGTCCCTCCAACAGTTGTATTCGAGGTTTTCCACGTCCTCGGTGACGCAGACCTCGTCGTCCTCGTCCTCGTAGTAGACGCGGGTGAGGCTGTCGCCCTCGCGCAGGAAGTACCAGCGGTAGAAGCGGTGCTCGTACATGGCGTCAAAGCTGTCGAAGCAGGGGAAGCGCTCGATGATGCAGAGCACCCGGCGGCCGTAGCTGTCGAGAAAATAGTCACCGTCCAGCTTCGTCGCTGTGAGCTCCGTCAGGCTCTTGTAGCGGCGGCCCGCGGCCTCAAAGCCGCCGGGGTATGCGTAGGTCCTGGCGTGCTCGTGCGGCTCGCGCGTTTCAATCGGGCGTCCCTCTGCGTCCTGCTCCGGACTTACCCACAGCAGACGCTCGGCCCCGCGCATGCTGCCGCCGAACCTCACCTTCTTGCCCCCGCCCGGCGAGCGGAGCTCCAATTTGCCCTCCGCCGCTGGAGGCTTTTTGAATCTCGGGCGGAACATGGCTATCCCTCCTTTCGTTCTCTATGGTTTTTTTACCAGCTTCAGGCTGAGTCCCCGCGCCTGCGCCGCCTCCGTGAGCAACCGGGCGGCCAGCGCGGCGCGCTCCTTCAATTCCAGGCCCTCCGCCTGAGCACGCAGCCGCTCCAGGACGGCGCGCAGGTCCTCGGGAGGCAGGAGGTAGGCCGCGGTGCTGAAGAGGGTCTTGCGCCGCCCGTCGTTATAACCGCCGAGCAGCTCCTCCAGCAGCGCCGCGCTCTCCCGCATCCGGGCCATATACGCCTCAATCCCGAGGCTCCGCGCCTCAGCCGCGTCCCGCGCGCGGGCGCTGTGCGGGACGAAGGAATCGCACTCGTCAAAGCCCTCGTAGCGGGCGCAGGGGTACTCGGGGCAGTCCCAGCAGAATTCCGGGCCGCCATGTTCCAGGGAGCAGCGCGCGATGGCGCAGCTCTGGTTGCCCTCCCCGCCGCCGCAGCCGGGGCAGTAGCCGCCCAGGTGCATCCGGCAAAGGCCGCATTTCAGCCCGCAGAGTGAAAACAGCGGCTCACGCCGCGTAAAGCCCTTCATGCCTACACCTCCCTAAAACCACAGGGCCCTTCCCCGCGGAACACCGGTCCTGGCGGCTCTACCAGCCCGGGCTTTCGGGGCTGAAAGCAAAACACGGGGAGTCCTTTTTTTTATTCAAGGAGCATTTCGCTTCCTCCTTTTGGGCTGCGGCAGCTCCGCAAGCGCCTCGCAGGTCAGGCGCGCCAGGGCGCAGAGCGCCGCGGCATCGTCCGTGTCCTCCACGCGTATGTAGTCCTTCGCGCCCGCATAGGGCGGGGCCAGGGGCAGCTCCGGGAAGGCCGCGAGCGCCGCCTGGGTGGGCTTTATGAAAAGCTCGTCGTCACAGATGACTGCGAAAAACATCCCGTCCAGGTACAGGCCGTACTCCCCGAACATCCGCCGCGCCCGAGCCAGCCCGGCGCAGGAGAGCTGTTCGAGAATGTAGTTTACATAACCAGTGCTGGATGACATCCCTGAGGCCCCCTTTCGGTTTTGTCGTATTATACCACAGGGTGGGCGGGCTGTCTGCTGAGTTTTTCCACCGGTGGGCAGTGCGGGGAGGACGGATCGCAATTTGAGCGCTCTGTGCCTTGCTGGCGGGACATATGGTTTGTCTTGCACGGCGTTTATTTACGGTTCCGCTTATGTGTACGACAAGCAGCCGCCCTGTAAGGGACGGCGTCCCCGACGTCCCGCCGCTGCGGTCTCCGCCGACCCCACCGCGTTCCACCGGCCCCCGACCGGGCGTGGGATGGTCTCGCGGTATATTATGCGGCACATGGCCCGTTTCCCACCCGCCGTAGGGGTCGGCGTCCTCGACGACCCTTTCCTTCGTCCACAGCCAGCCCCACGGCGGCGCGCATAGGCTGCGGGCGGCTTAGGCCGCCCGCAAAGGGGGAACCCCCGGCGAGGGTTCCCCCTTTAACCCCCTCCTGCGCTTTGTGAGCATAAGAGAGTTCCGCGCGCTGCGGCGCGCGGCCAGGGCTCCGCCCCTGGACCCCGCC
>UQUO01000066.1 GCA_900544295.1 uncultured Eubacteriales bacterium
ATCCGCCGTCTTCGGCATTCCGTTCGCTACCCATTTTATCTTGTCCATCTTCAATCTGTCCCCCTAAAACAAATTTGAAGCTGCTAAAAAACTTTTAGGTACTGACACAATAATAACACATTATAAGCAGATTGCAAGAGGGTTTCTAAAATATTTTTAGTTTGTTTTCATTTGCCTTGCCCCGGCTCAGGCGTTGACGCGGCGCCAGAGATCCGCGGCCTGCTTTCTGGCCCCGTCCAGGAGCTTTTCCTCGTCCGCGCAGAGCAGGACGCCGTACTCCATGAGCAACTTCCCGGCGGCCGCCGTTGTCGAAACGCGGGCTGTCCCGGCCGCCGCCAGCAGATGCAGATCCAGGTTTTCCGCCGTCAGCGGCGTGGGCGGCCGGTAGTCCAGGACGATGACGTCCCCCGCCGCGCCCGGCTTCAGGACGCCCAGCGGCGTCTCAAAAAAGCGGTTCGCAAAGGCCGCGTTCGACGTGAAGAGCGCCCGGGGCAGCTCCTCAAAGCCCGCGTCCGGGTTCTGGGAGCTGTGGCGGCAGAGCGCGGAGGCCGCCGCGAGTTCGCCCAGCATGTCCGCCGCCTCTCCGTCCGTGCCGAGGCCCAGGCCCACGCGGGCGCGGGAGTATTCCGTCACATCCGCCGCGCCGGCGGCGTTGCACATGTTGCTGCGCGGGCAGTGGATGACGGCGGTGTCCGTCTCCCGGAGTATCTGCACGTCCTCCCAGTTCAGATGTATGCAGTGCGCGGCCAGGGTCTTGCGGCCCAGGACACCGCGCTCCCGCAGGCGGCGGACCACGCTCTTGCCGTAGGTCTGGAGGCTGTGCGTCGTGTCCTCCAGACATTCGGCCACGTGGATGTGGCAGCCGGAGGTCGCAGGCAGGGCCTCCATGCAGGCCTCAAGCGTGCGGTCCGAGAGCGTGAAGCCCGCGTGCATGCCCATCATGCCGCAGCGCATGCCGTCGCCCCGGCGCGAGGCCTCGCGGATGAAATCCACGTTCTCCTGGATGGCGGCGCGGCACTTGCTCTCGCCCTCGCGGTCCGAGACCTCGTAGCAGAGGCAGGCGCGCAGGCCCAGCTCGTCCGCCGCGCGGCTTATCTCGGAGAGGCTGCCCGTGACGGCGCCGTAGCTTGCGTGGTGGTCGAACACCGTGGTGACGCCGCTGCGGACACATTCGAGAAAGGCCGCCGCCGCGCCGTGGTAGACGTCCTCAAGATTCATCGCCCTGTCGAGCCGCCACCAGCGGCCCTCCAGCAGGGCCGGCAGGCCCTTTCCGGCGCCGGGGCGGGGCGTCAGCCCCCGGGCCAGGGTGTAATAGGCGTGGTGATGCAGATTTATAAGGCCGGGCATTATGAGCCCCCCGCGAGCGTCCACAAAATGCGCGCCCGGATACTCGCGGCGCAGCTTCTGCGTAGGGCCGAGCGCGGAGATGAGCCCGTCGTCGCCGACGGCCACCGCGCCGCCGTTTATGAGCGGGCGCTGCGCATCCCGCGTCACGACGACGCCGTTGCCGAACATTATCATAATTTGCGCTTCCTCCTTCTGGGCCGCGCGCGGCTGCCGTATGCGACCCAAAAGCTAAAAAATATTTTTGGAAATCTTTTTATTTGTAATATTGCGCTTGTGTACAGAGCAATTTTGTGATAGGATGAAGAAAATATAGCTTCCAAAAGGGGATGGTCACGCCTTGTTGAACAAAACCACGCTGCAGATGCTCCGCCAGATCGCCCACGGCCTGTGCAGCCAGTTCGGCAGCAACTGCGAGGTCGTCGTGCACGACCTGAGCCTGCATCAGCCGGACAGCAGCATCGTCATCATCGAAAACGGCCACGTCAGCAGCCGCAAGGTCGGAGACGGGCCCAGCCATATAGTCCTGGAGGCGCTCAGGGCGGACCCCGCCACGCTGGAGGACAAGCTCTGCTACCTCACCCGCACCCACGACGGGCGCATCCTCAAGAGCAGCACCATCTACATCCGGGACGAGGACGGCGGCGTCGCGGCCATCTTTGCCATCAACTACGACATCACGGGCCTGCTGGCCATAGAGGGCAGCCTGCGCCCGCTCATCTCCACGGGCTCGCCCGAGGCCGGAGCCTCGGAGCCCGAGAGCATACCGCTCAACGTGAACGACCTGCTCGACGAGCTCATCAGCCAGTCCATAAAGCTCGTGGGCAAGCCCGTCGCCATGATGAACAAGGACGACAAGATAAAGGCCATCCAGTTCCTGAACAGCGCCGGAGCCTTCCTCATAACGAAGAGCGGCGACAAGGTCAGCAAGCAGTTCGGGATAAGCAAGTACACCCTCTACAACTACATGGACGCGAGCCGCAGCGAGTGACGCCGGTCGCACGGACGCCTCGGGAGCCGAAAGGCCCCCGAGGCGTTTTTCGCGTTATGGCTGCCAGACGGAGTAGCCGTAGACCATGACGACGATGCTGACGATGAGCAGCACGTTGCCGACGGTTATATAGGCGGGCGTTACGCAAAGGCAGGCCATAAAGGCGCCTATGGCCATGATTATGGTGCCGATGAGCGCAGCCAGCTTGTAGCGCAGCAGCCCGGGCTTCTTGTTCTTGTTGTCCGTCATGTCAGTTCGCCTCCTTGAGAGTTTTCTTGCCGAAAGCCAGCATCAGCACGACGTAGAAGATCGCGCCGAGCACCAGGCTGTTGAGCGAGGGCAGGCCCCACGGGATGACGTAGACCAGGACCGCGCTGACGATCCAGCTTATCCAGGGTATGGCGTTCCACCTGGCAAAGGCCGCGCTCTCAAGGCTGCCGTAGCTGCCGCGGTGGATGATGAAGTAGTCCGCCAGGATGATGCCCGCAAGGGGAGGCACTATGTTGCCCAGGACGTTCAGGAAGCTGTAGAAAAAGTCCACCTGATAGGGCTTGAGGAGCGTCGCCGCGGCCGAGATGGCAATGACGACGATGAGGGTCTTGTTCCGGCCGGCCTTGAAGCTGTTCGCGAGGTTCAGGCTGGTGGAGTAGAGGTTCGCGACGTTCGTCGTGAAGATGTTGGTCGTCATGAGGATGAGGGCCGGGATGACGAGGCCGAAGCCCAGCAGCACGTTCGTCAGGTCGTAGTCGTTCATCGCTATGGTGGCGATGGCGCCGCAGACTATCATGAGGATGTTGCCGAAGAGCAGGCCCGTCAGGGCGGAGGCCACGGCCTCCTTAGTGCTGCGGGCGTAGCGCATGATGTCCGCTATACAGGTGGCAGTCGAGAGTATCCAGGCGCCGATGACGGTGGTGACGCCGGCGGCGAGGGTGATGGGCGCCGAGGGGCGGTAGGCCATGAGGGCCTCCCAGCTGCCCAGCACGCCCATGGAGCGGATGGTCGTTGCGATGGAAAGGAAAACTATGGCCGGGATGGCCACATAGCCGAGTATGGTGATGGCCTTGACGCCGTAGAAGGCGAAGACGCCCATGGCGATGGCGCTCAGGACCATGCAGATGGCCTCGCCCACCTCGCCGAGGCCCAGGGCCGTGGCGACGAAGTGGCCGTAGGTGGCGGCCTGGATGGTGTACCAGCCGATGTTGACGATGGGGACAAAGATGGAGGCCAGCTTCGAGCCCATGACGCCGAAGCTGTAGCGCGTCAAGAGGGCAAAGGTCAGGCCCGTCTTGCTGGCGATGACGCTGACGGCAACGGCGATGAGGCAGAGGAAGACGTTGCCGATGAGCGTGGCATAGATGACTTCCTTGAAGCTCAGGCCCACGGCCAGGGTGCCGCCGGCCATCATGGAGACGATGACGAAAACAAATCCTGTCCAGATAATGGTAAGACTTATGTAGCTTTTGCGCTCGCTCTCCGGAACTGCGGTGAGCGAGAATTCGCTGTCCTGCTGCGGGGTCTTGGTCTCTTTGCTTTCCTTCACTTTTGGGACCTCCCTCAATTAAATGAAAAATACCTCCTGATTCCTTCCCGGCCCGCCGGTGAGCCCGGCGGGAGGGCGGAAACGGCAAAGGCTCCCCATTCTGAGGTCTTTGCGGCTCTCGCCGCGCGGCCCGTGCACTGACCGCAACCGTTCCGTGTTATACAAGTCGCACAAAAATTCTTTTGTCCCGGCTTGAAATCTGTTGCATTTACAGTATATATCCGTATAAAGAAAATGTCAACAAAAATATTTTTGATATCAAATTATTTTTTATTTCCTCCGACAAAATTTCCTCTTGACAATTGAACGGTTGCTCAACTATAATGCGTATGCAAGAAACAGTTGAGCAATTGTTCAACAGACCGGGAGGCATGGACATGGCAAAGGGCGAATTCTGCTGCTCCGAGAACGTGATACACGAGGGCGCCGTGGCCGAGGTGCGCGAGAAGATGCACTCCGGCGAGGCGCTGGACACGGTCGCGGGCTTTTTCAAGGTCCTGGGGGACGGGACGCGGATGCGCATGATCTCGGCGCTGGCGGTTCGGGAGCTGTGCGTCTGCGATCTGGCGGCGGTGCTGGGCATGACGAAGAGCGCGGTGAGCCACCAGCTGGGCACCCTGCGCGCGGCGCGGCTTGTAAAGTGCCGCCGCGAGGGCAAGAGCGTGTTCTATTCCATAGACGACGACCACGTCTACAAGATGCTGGAAGGGGGCCTTGAGCATGTCCACGGCTGAACACGGCTGCGCCTGCTGCTGCCACGAGCACGAACATAGCCACGAGCATGAGCACGAGCATATCCACGAGCACGAGCATATCCACGAGCACGAGCATATCCACGAGCACGAGCATCATCACGAGCACGAGCATCATCACGAGCACCATGAGCATGAGCACTGCTGCGGGGACGCCTGCGGCTGCGGGCATGAGCATCACCACCACGGCGCGGCGGGGCTCAAGACCGCGGTCATCCGCCTCATAGCGGCGGCGCTGCTCTTTGCTGCCTCGTACCTCGTCCCCGAAGGGCTGCCGCGGCGGCTCTTCCTGCTGCTTCCCTACCTCACGGCTGGCTACGACGTCCTCTGGGGCGCGCTGCGCGGCATCATGCGCGGGCGGGTCTTCGACGAGAACTTTCTCATGTCCGTCGCCACCGTCGGCGCCGTCGCCCTGGGCGACATGGGCGAGGCCGTGGCCGTTATGGTCTTCTACCAGCTCGGCGCGCTCTTTGAGGAGTACGCCGTGGGCCGCAGCCGCGGGAGCATCGCGGCGCTCATGGACCTGCGCCCCGACAAGGCCGAGCTCGAACGGGACGGCGAGGTCGTCTCCGTGGAACCGGAGGAAGTCGCGCCGGGCAGCGTCATCGTGGTGCGCCCGGGCGAGCGCGTGCCGATAGACGGCGTGGTCATCGAGGGCGAGAGCGCGCTCGACACCTCGGCCCTCACGGGCGAGAGCCTGCCGAGGCCCTGCGCGCCCGGGGACGAGATCTCCAGTGGCTGCGTCAGCCTGACCGGCCTGCTGCGCGTGCGCACGACGCGGCCCTTCGGCGAGAGCGCCGTATCCCGCATCCTGGAGCTGGCGGAGCAGTCCTCGGCGCGCAAGTCGCGCTCCGAGCGCTTCATAACCCGCTTTGCGCGGGCCTACACCCCCGCCGTCTGCGCGGCGGCGCTGCTGCTGGCCCTGCTGCCGCCCGCAATAAGGCTGGCGCTGGGCCTGGAGCCCGGCTGGGCGGGCTGGGTCGAGAACGCGCTGACCTTCCTCGTCATCAGCTGCCCCTGCGCCCTCGTCATCTCCGTGCCGCTGGGCTTTTTCGGCGGCATAGGCGGGGCCTCGACCCGGGGCGTGCTCTTCAAGGGCTCAACGGGCATAGAGGCCATGGCCGCCGTGCGCTGCGTCGCCTTTGACAAGACCGGCACGCTGACGCGCGGCGAATTTGAGGTCACGGGCTCGCGCCCCGAGCCCGACGTCGCGCCGGAGCGGCTGCTGGAGCTCGCCGCCCTGGCCGAGAGCTGGTCCAACCACCCCATCAGCCGCAGCCTGAAGGAGGCCGCGGGCTCCCCGGACGCCAGCAGCCGCGTGACCGACGCCCGCGAGGAGCAGGGCGGCGGCGTCAGCGCCCTGGTGGACGGCCTGAGCGTCTCCGCCGGCAGCCGGCGCTACATGTCGAAGCTGGGCATAGACTGCTCCGACCCCGAGGGGGCCGGCACCGTCGTCCACGTCGCGGCGGACGGCCGCTATCTGGGCTGCATCCTGCTCGCGGACGCCCCGAAGCCCCGCGCAGCCGAGGCCATAGCCGCCGTCCGCGCCCTGGGCGCCCGCCCCGTCATGCTGACGGGCGACTCCGAGCGCGCCGCCGCCCTCACGGCGGGGGAGCTGGGCCTTACGGACTACCGCGCGGGCCTGCTGCCCGGCGGCAAGGTCGAGGCCCTGGAGGAGCTCATGTCCGAAGCCGGCGGCAGCGTGGCCTTCGTGGGCGACGGCGTGAACGACGCGCCCGTGCTCGCGCGGGCCGACGTGGGCGTAGCCATGGGCGCGCTGGGCTCCGATGCGGCCATAGAGGCCGCCGACGTCGTCATCATGGACGACGACCCGGGAAAACTCCCCCTCGCCATACGCCTGTCCCGCCGCTGCCTGGGCATAGTCCGGCAGAACATCGCCTTCGCGCTCATTGTGAAGCTGGCCTTCCTCGCCCTGGGCGCGCTGGGCCTCGTGGGCATGACCCTGGCCGTTTTTGCCGACGTCGGCGTCATGGTCCTCGCCGTCCTCAACTCCCTGCGTACCCTTAAAGTAAGAGCTTTGTAACCGAAACTTTGTTTGACTTTCCTCGTCTAAGAGCCGATAATGGACGAGAGGTGATACTAATGTCTGGCAAAAGCAACAAGAGCCCGGCGGGCGCGATACTCGCGCTGCTGATACTTGTCATAATCGTCGTCGCGCTCATTTTCATCCTCCGCGGCGGCGGGGACGACGAGAACGAGGATTTGAACACTCCCCCCGCCGAGGCCGGCGAGGTCTCCGACGCCCCCTCGCAGCCGAGCGAGGGCGAGGATGAGGACGACGTGAATGTCCCCACTCCTCCCGCGGAATCTCCCGTTCAGGAGAGCGCAGCCCCCACTCCGACCCCGACTCCCACCCCGACGCCGACTCCCACCCCCACGCCCACGCCTGCTGTGAGCGCTTCGAGCGGCAGCTTCCGCTCCGACACCGGCACGGGCCTGAACATAGTCGTGGACTGGACCCTGACGCCCGGCGCCAGCGGCGCCACTCTCGCCTTCACCGTCTCGACGGAGTCCTACAGCCTCTACAACAACGGCGCCTGGCACGCCCTGAGCGTGCAGGTCGGCGGCAGCACCTATGAGTTCGACACCGAGGCCATAAGCTGCGACGGCCCGGGCCTGGAGACCAACGAGCTTTCCACCGGCACCATCCAGCTCTCCAGCTCGGACATTCCCGCTGCCGTCACGGTGAACTGGCACTTCCAGGGCAGCTACGGCGGCACTGAGCTGGAGACGATAAGCGCCTCCGGCACCGTCTCCTGAGCCACGCCAGGGCTAAGCGCGCAAACCGCCCCCGTACGGGGGCGGTTTTTTGCCGTGTCGGCTCACTTTTTCGGGATAGAGATGGTGACGATGAGCTCCTCCTCGGTCTCCTCGCGCTTCATTCCGGCGGCGATGCCGCCCTGCTTCATGAGCTCCAGGCTGTGGTTGAGGGTGTTGAGGAAGACGCGCACATCCTTGAGTATGAATGCGCGGCGGCGCGCCGGCTTTTCGGGCGCCTCCCGGGCGGCGAGGAGGGCGTCTATGTAGGCGTCGGTCTGGGCGACGTTCAGGCCCTGCTCGCAGACGGCGGCGAGCGCGGCGCGCTGCTCCTCGGCGGAGCCGAGACGGAGAAGCGCCCTGCCATGCCTCTCCGTCAGGCCCTTGTCACGCAGGGCGGCCAGTATGTCCGGCGGCAGCCTGAGCAGGCGGAGCTTGTTGGCCACGGCGCTCTGGCTGAGGCCGAGCCTGCGCGCAGCCTCCTCCTGGCTCAAATCGAACAGCCGGATGAGGTTTTCAATGCCCCTCGCCTCCTCGACGAAGTCGAGGTCCTCGCGCTGGAGGTTTTCGACCATGGCCAGCAGGCCGGACTCCTCCAGATCCACGTCGAGCACGAGGCACGGCACGCGCGCCAGGCCCGCGAGGCGTGCCGCGCGCAGGCGGCGCTCTCCGGCGATGAGCTCGTAGCGCCCGTATCTCAGGCGCACGGTGATGGGCGAGAGCACGCCGTATTGTGCGATGCTCTCCGCGAGCGCGGCGAGGCGTTCCCCGTCAAAGGCGCGTCTCGGCTGGTTGGGGTTGGGGTCTATCTCGTTCACAGGCACCTGCACGATGCCCCCGCGCCCGACGCGGGTCCTCGATAACAGAGCGGGCATGAGCTTTCTCCTTTGCATGCGACGTTTTATTTTATAATGAAAGCATACCCCGCCGTCCCGCGGAAGTCCCGCGAAAATGGGCGAGAGCAAGCTTGCGATTTTATAAAAAAAGGCGGCGGACTGTGGGAACAGTCCGCCAAAACAGGGTTGTGGGATAAAGATATGAGCCGGGTCCCCGCATGATGGCCCGCCGCGGAAGGCGGGTCAGCAATTGGATAAGCTGTGATGAAAGAATATCGCAAAACGGCCGGCATTGCAAGAGCGAAGGCCGTCGAAGGCGCACTAGTTTTGTCGAGTGAATATTTGCGTACAGCCTCGGGCAAGCTAAAGCTCGAAGTCAGATAAAAAAGGAGGCTGCGAGGCATGATAATGGACCGCATCGCGCTCATACTGGCCATAATCGGCGGTCTGAACTGGGGCAGCATCGGACTGTTCCGCTTCGACATAGTGGCGTGGCTGTTCGGCGGCCAGACCGCGACGGTGAGCCGCGTGGTGTACGCGCTCGTAGGGCTTGCCGCCCTCTGGTGCGTGACGCTGCTCTTCCGCGAGCGCGAAGAGGATTCCGAGACCGCCTGACCCCAGAAAAATGCCGCCCTCCGGGCGGCATTTTTGTTTTGATCGCGCAGCGATGAGGCCGACCTTCCCTACACTCGCCACCAGCCTCGCCCCGTTCCGCCACCCCCTCGTAGGGGCGGGGTTCCACCCCCGCCCGGCGCAAAATGACCGCCGGCCCCACGTCGCCGCAGGCGCCCTGTAGGGGACGGCGTCCTCGACGTCCCGAAAATGAAATCAAAAACGCCGCCGGTGGCGGTGTTTTCACCATTTCCCACGCCGCGACCCTCACCCGTTAAACTCCGCGGCACGCAGTCCGGCCTCGCTGCGGCCCGTAGGGGTCGGCGTCCTCGACGACCCGAACGTTCGTCCACCGCCCACCTTGCCACGTTCCGCCAACCCCCTGCAGGGGCGGGGTTCCATCCCCGCCCGGCGTCGGATGACTGCGGACGTCCGCAAATCGCAGGGGCTGCGGGCGGCGGGGGCCGCCCGCAAAGGGGGAACCCCCGGCGAGGGTTCCCCCTTTGACCCCCTCCTGCGCTTTGTGAGCATAGAGAAACGCCCAGGGGCTCCGCCCCTGGACCCCGCCCGCTTTTTTGTAAA
>UQUO01000067.1 GCA_900544295.1 uncultured Eubacteriales bacterium
GGCGCTCCCGGTTGCGGTCGAGCTTGTTCCATTCCTCCACCACAACGGCGAAGTCTTCTGCTGTCCGGGCGGCATCCTCCAAACGGCGCAGCGCCTCGGCCCGCAGCTCCCGTTTCAGCCGCTTTGCGCTGGTGGGCGCGGCTTCTTCCTCCGCGTTTTCCAGTTCAGCGTCGTAGTCGATGGGGTGTTCGTCTTGCTCCAGTTCGCTTTCCAGCTCTACGGCGCGTTCCTGTTCCAGCTCCTGCGCCAGTGTATCGTCTGCCAGCGCATCGTCCCACCCGGCGAAGCCATCCGCCGCATCCAGCAGGCTGTCATCGTCCAGTATCAGCGCCATGACCTCGCCTCCCTCAAAAAACAATTTTGTTCTTCTGCGAAAACGGTTCCGCTTTGCACCCACTTTTTCTCCTATTAGTAGAGGAAGTAACCCAAGCAATAAATAAACGGGTTACAAAATTGCTGACAGGCAAGAGAAAGGAGGAACCGCGCCATGATAATTCACCGCAAGTAGCTGTGCGCTCTAGCAGTTACACAAAACGGAACTGTTCACATTATACAACGTCTGTGCCGAAGGCGCAAGAAAGAGAGGTTCAATGGCAGAAACGAAGGGCATCTTTTTGACGCGGCATATTGGCCGGACAATTGATAAGGAGGAGAACAAGATGGATCTGTTTGAACTTGTAAAAGCATCCGTTACAATAAAGCAAGCCGCCAAACACTACGGCTGCAAGGTCAACCGGGGCGATATGATCTGCTGCCCCTTCCACGATGACCGACATCCCAGCATGAAGCTGAACAGAGATTACTTCTATTGCTTCGGCTGCGGGGCCACCGGCGATGTGATAGACTTTGTGGCGCGGCTGTTTGGCCTGAGCAGCTACGAGGCCGCAAAGAAGTTGGCCTATGACTTCGGCATCGACCCGGACAAGCCCCCGGCAGCGATGGCGCTGAAAAAGCCCTATCCGCCGGCGCGGGCCTTCCGGGATGACGAGATGTACTGCCAGCGGGTGCTGTGTGATTATCTGCGCCTGCTGGAACGCTGGAAGGTCGAGTACGCCCCGCAATCACCGGAGGACGACCTGGACAACCGCTTTGTGGAGGCGTGTCAGATGATCGAGTATGTAAATCACTTGTTGGACGTTCTCATGTATGCAGAATTAGAACAACGTGTGAAGGCGGTGGACACGCTGCTGGAGGATGGCGACATCACCGTGCTGGAACAGCGGCTCAAATGTCTGGAAAAGGAGGTATGCCACCGTGATGAAGAACGAGCAATCGCGTGAGGTCAACCAGCCCATCTGGTTTGACGGCAAGCATATCAACGAAGCCCTGTTTTGTGATGATTTCCTCAGCAGACACAAAATCATCTACACAAACGGGGCTTTTTTCACACCTGACGGTCGAGTGACCAACGACTTGCCGCTGCGCAGCGAAATCTTTGACGAACTGCGTTGCTGCGCGGTGAGCAATATTCCGCGTAAGATCAGCAACATTGTGGAGCTGATGAAGCTGGCGGCGCTGGTGGAGGATTTTCCGCCGGAGACAGACCGCATCCATCTGGCGAACGGGACACTGTTCCTTGACGGCAACTTCATAGAGGGCAAGCCGGAGATCGTTCGCAACCGCCTGCCAGTAGCCTACAATCCCGAAGCCACCACACCGACCCGCTGGCTGGCTTTTTTGGATGGACTTCTTTACCCGGAGGACATTCCCACTTTGCAGGAATATATCGGCTACTGCCTGATCCCCAGCAACAAAGGTCAGCGGATGATGGCCATCAAAGGCAGCGGCGGCGAAGGAAAGAGCCAGATCGGCGCGGTGCTGTCGGCCCTGTTCGGCAGCAACATGAAGGACGGCAGCATCGGCAAAATCTCCGAAAACCGTTTCGCCCGCGCTGACCTGGAACACATTCTGCTGTGTGTCGATGACGATATGCGAATGGAGGCGCTGCGCCAGACAAACTATGTCAAATCCATCGTCACCGCACAGGGCAAGATGGATTTGGAGCGCAAAGGCAAACAGAGCTACCAGGGGTGGATGTCTTCCCGCTTGCTGGCGTTCAGCAACGGCGACTTGCAGGCCCTCTTTGACCACAGCGACGGCTTTTACCGGCGGCAGCTCGTTCTAACCACGAAGGAGAAGCCGGTAAATCGTGTGGACGACCCCGACATTGCCGAGAAGATGAAAACAGAGATCGAGGGCATCTTTCTCTGGGCCTTTGCCGGATTGCAGCGGCTGGTGGCAAACAACTTCAAGTTCACCGAGAGCCAGCGCACCAGAGAAAACCGGGAATCCGTCAAGCGGGACAACAACAATGTGTTCGATTTTCTGGAATCCGAGGGCTATATCCGGCTGAAAGCGGATGCAACCATCAGCTCCAAGGAGCTGTATGAAGTGTACCAAATTTTCTGCGCTGAAAACGGCTTAACTGCGCTAAAGCCCCGCAGCTTCAGCGATGCCGTGATCGCCAGCCAAGGCAAGTACAATCTCGAATACTGCAACAATGTGACCAACGCCGCCGGTCGCCGGGTGCGGGGATTTTTCGGGATCGAGGCGCTGGTGCATCCGAATATGTCGGTGTTTTCCGGTGATTCGCTGCGTACGTACGTACCGAAGGACAAGCCGGAAGGATTGCAGGGCTGAGCCGCTGTACGTACGTACGCAGCGGTTCGCCCCATTCTCTTGCAGTATCCAATTACACCGAACTGTGCAGCTGGCCGATGCCCTGGGGTACGACATTGTATGGCAGCGCCGCGCCAAACCGTGACTCTCGTCCCCATCGCAAGCAGCGCGCTGCTTGTGATGGGCCGTCAGCGAAGGCCTCCGCGTGATCGCTGACACCAAAGGGCTGCGCTCCGGCACAGGAGAGCAGCCCTTTGTGCTGAATATGTAAAAGCAGCGGGGGTGGATTTTTCATATCCAGCGGCGGCCACCGCAGTGGACGCAACTCCCCCTCGGAGAGCCCACGGCACTTTGCAGCCCTCCGGGATGAAAGTGTTATAGTGGGTTATTACACTTCCCGCAGGAAGTGCATCCCCCGTCCCGCGACCGTCCACGCCCCAACGAAAGGAGTTGATTTTATGGCAAGAAACGACGGAATCGACCGTACCAGCGCCAGAAATGTGGATGTCCCGGACAAGGACATCGGCAACACCCAAAAACACAACGAACGGGAAAAAGACAGCTACCGCAACCCCGATATTCTCCCGGAACGCACCCCGCTCAATATCCACTTCAAAGCCCCCACCGCCAGCTACACGGAGATGTTCCGGCAGATGGAACAGGACAAAATCATCTCCACCCGCGGTCTGAAACCAGACGCCATCCACTTTGGCGAGCTGATTTTTGATGTGAACTCCGCCTACTTCCACAACCACGGCGGCTATGAATTTGCCAGGCAGTTTTACGCCGATGCCTACAAGGCCGCCGTAAAGATCGTGGGCGGGGAGCAGTATATTCTCTCCGCTGTGATGCACGCCGACGAGATCAACCGGGCCATGTCGGAGGCGCTGGGCCAGGAGGTGTACCACTACCACCTCCATGTGGTCTATGTGCCGGTGGTGGAGAAACAGATCCTCTGGAGCAAACGCTGCAAGGACAAGTCTCTGGTCGGCACGGTGAAGGAGACCGTCATGCAGGTCAGCCGGAGCAAGAAATGGATGTCCAAGCCCGCCCTCGACGCCGATGGAAACCCGGTCTTGCAGAAAAACGGAAAGCCCGTCTTGAAAAAGTCCTACAGTGTGCTGCAAGACGATTTCTTCCATTGCATGCGCGCCGCCGGGTATACTGATGTGGAGCGCGGCGAGCGTGGCAGCACCGAAGAGCATCTGACCGTGACCCAGTTCAAGGTACAGGCGGAGCAGCAGCGGTTGGAGGCTGTGACCGCCCAGGTGGCCCAGGCGGAGCAGACGCTGAGCGCCACTGAGGTGGCCGCGCAGAAAAAGGCGAAGGAGCTGAAATCCCTTCAAAGCCAGACCAAAGAGCAGCGCACGGTCGCCCTGACCACAGAGGAAATTCAGACAATGGGCAAGAAAAATCCCATTACCGGAAACATTTCGCTGACGCCTCAGGAGTGCGACACATTAAAATCCTACGCTGTCAATAGCATTACCGTCAAGGCGGACAACGGCAGGTTGCAGGAGCGGCTGGCTTCCGCCCAAAAAAGCGCCGCAATTTGGAAAAAGCGGTATGAATCGCTGAGCGAAAAATATCAGGAACTAAAAAAGAGCGTCCAGCCCTATCTGGACGCCGTGAAGCTCGCGCCGGAGAGGGTGCGGGCTTTTCTTGTGGCCATTTTGACCCACACCCCGCAAACAAGACAGCATGAGCAGCCTTCCCGCCGCCGCGGGCAGGATATGGAACTTTAATTGATGGAGGAAACCGCATGAGAAAACACGAAGATTTTATGAATGAACCCGACTATGGCTATATCGACATTGAATCCTGCTTTGACCCAGTTTTCGAGCCGCCGGCAGAACTCCTGGAAGAATGGAGCAAGCAGTATGAGGGGCCGGAACCGACCTTGGAAAACACATCGTTTTATGTCGTGGGGCCGGATGGCACGGAATATTTCTACTGCGGGAATCTCTGCATCAAAATCTCTGAGCATTTTGCGGATGGAGGCAAGCAGATGGACGAGCTGGTGGAAGACGCCGTTCGCCACCATGCGGGCCGGGACAGCAGCGCCCCGGCCTTTTTGAATGCTGTTTAAGCAGACAAAGAGCAATGATTGATCGTTGAATCACGCCCGCGCTTACAGTATAATAGACGTAGAAGTATTGTAAGCGTGGGTTGTTTCAACGCAAAGGAGGATATTACAGTGAAACAACCGAACAATACGAAAACCAAAATCTACAGCACCGCTTTGTATATGCGCCTGAGCCGCGATGATGAAAATTTCGGCGACAGCGTCAGCATTGAGACCCAACGCACCATCCTGCAAAAGTTTGCCGCCGAGAACGGCTTGCGCGTCTATGGCGAGTACGTGGACGACGGATGGAGCGGCACCAATTTTGACCGCCCCAGCTTCCAGCGAATGATGAGCGATGTGGAAGCGGGAAAAGTCAACTGCATCGTAACCAAAGACCTCAGTCGGTTTGGACGTGAACACGTGATGATGGATTATTATCTGGAGTTTGTGTTCCCGGAGAAACAGGTCCGCTATATCGCCATTGCCGAGAATGAGGACACCGAAAAGGGCCTGTCTGAGTTCGTGCCGTTCAAGAATCTGTTCAATGAGTGGTTTGCCAAGGACACCAGCCGCAAGGTAAAGAGCGCACTCCATGCGAAATTTGAAAAGGGAGAACGCATTTTTGCCTATGCGCCGCTGGGTTACAAGCGCCACCCGGAGATCAAGAACACGCTGACACCGGACGAAGAAACCCGCTGGATCGTAGAGAAAATCTTCGATTTGGCCGTTCATGGCGCTGGCGCAGCCAAGATCACCCGCATTTTGATCGCGGAAAAAGTGCCCACCGCCGGTTGGCTGAACTACAAGAGGTACGGCACCTTCGCCAACATTTACGCGGGTGCGCCGGAGGAAAAGGCCTATGCCTGGACGATTGCGCAGGTCAAAAGCATCCTGAAAGATGAAACCTATATTGGCAACAGCATCCACAACAAGCAGACCAATATCTCCTATAAGAACAAGAAAAAGGTCCGCAAGCCGAAAGAGGAATGGGTTCGTGTGGAAAATACCCATGAAGCCCTTGTCAGTAAGGATGTCTTTGACCGGGTACAGGAGCTGATTGAGACGCGCCGCCGCAAGCAGAAAGACGGTACGACACAAATCTTTTCCGGGCTGGTGAAGTGTGCAGACTGCGGCTGGTCGCTGGCGTTTGGCATGAACAAGCAGAACAAAAAGCCCTATGGACACTACCATTGCAGCAACTACGGCCAGGGCACCGGTCACTGCACCATGCACTATATCCGCTACGATGTCCTTTACACCTACGTTCTGGCACGGATTCAATATTGGTCTTACCAGGCACAGATGGATGAGGGACGCCTGCTGCAAAAGCTGCTGAAAGCCGGTGACCGGGAACGCACGGCCAGCCAGAAAAAGCAGGCGGCGGAGCTGAACAGGGCCGAGAAGCGCAAAGCCGAACTGGACCGCCTGTTTGCCAAGATGTACGAAGATTGGGCCGCTGGGCGCATCACCGAGTACAACTTCAATATGCTGTCCCAGCGGTATCAGACCGAGCAGCAGGAGCTGGCGGAAAAGATTGAAAGGCTGAACGCTGACCTTGCCGCAGAACAGCAGAGCGCCGTGGATGCCGAAAAATGGGTGAACCTGATCAAGCAGTACGTAAATCCCACGGAACTGACTGCCGAACTGCTGAATGCCTTGATCGAGAAGATCGTCGTCCATGAAGCTGTGAAAGACGAAAGCAACACCCGCACCCAGGAGATCGAAATCTACTACCGTTTTATCGGCAAAGTGGAGTAAAAACGCAAATTAACCATTTATCTCTTTAAGTTGGGGAAACCGGCGAGGCCCAGCCGGAGCTCTCCAAGCTCGCGCCCCTCGCGGCGGAGCTGGGCGTTTCCGTGGACTGGCTGCTCTCTGACGCGGAGCCGGAGGAGCCGCGCGTGGAGCCGGAGCGCGCCGGGGACTGGACCGACAAGCTGCCGCGGCTGCTGCGCGGCGCGGCCAGGCGCTGGGGCTGGCTCGCGGGCGTGTACCTCGCCGTCGTGGGCGCGCTTTTCGCCGGCATGGGCGCGCTGGCCCGGGCTGTGTCCCGCAGCATGTTCGAGAGCGCGGCTTCCTTCGTCGGGGACGCGGATATCCTCACCGGCGGCGGGCTGGGCGGCCTCGCCCAGTCGGGCATGGGCCTGCTCATGGACGCCTCAGGCCAGCTCGCGCAGTTCTCGCGGAACAACCCCGTCTATCTCTTCGGCGGCGTGCTGCTAATTTTCGGCCTCGTCCTGTGCGCGGCGGGCGTCGTCCTCGCCGTCGTGCTCCGGCGGATGGGCAGGCGCGGGGACAAATGAATTTGCATCGGCGTTAAAAATCATTTATACTGTGGGGGTGAAGAAACGCGGCCTCCGGGCCGGAAAGGAGCAGGGATATGGCAGTCAAACGCAAAGACGCGCCCGTGCGCGACCTGCGCTCCGCGCTGGAGTTTCTGCGCGGGATGCAGGGGCAGCTGGTAGAGACGGAGGTGGAGGTGGACCCCGCGGCGGAGCTCTCGGGCGTCTACCGCTCGTCGGCGCGGGGGGTACTGTCAAGCGGCCCACGCGCACGAACGGTCCGGCGATGCTCTTCAAAAACCTCAAGGGCCACCCCGGCGCCTCGGCGGCCATAGGCGTCCTGGCCAGCCGGGAGCGCGTGGCGCGCCTGCTGGGCTGCGCGAAGGAGGACCTCGGCCGGCTGCTGTGCGAGAGCGTCGCGTCGCCCATTGCCCCGGTGCTGGACGAGTCGCCCGCGCCCTGCCAGGAGGTCGTACACCTGGCCTCGGAGCCGGACTTTGACCTCTTTAGGCTCCTGCCCGCGCCGACGAATACGCCCGTGGACGCGGGACCCTACATCACCCTCGGCATGTGCTACGCCACGCACCCGGACACGGGCTGCTCCGACGTCACCATCCACAGGCTGTGCATCCAGGGGAGGGACGAGCTGTCCATCTTCCTGCAGCCCGGCAGCCGCCACATCGGGGCCATGGCCGAGCGCGCGGAGGAGCTGGGGCGGCCCCTGCCCATCTCCGTGTCCATAGGCGTGGACCCCGCCATTGAGATCGGCGCCTGCTTCGAGCCGCCCACGACGCCCCTGGGCTATGACGAGCTGTCCATCGCCGGGGCCATAAGGGGCGAGCCTGTGAGGCTCTGCCGCTGCGTCTCCGTGGCGGAGCGGGCCATAGCCCACGCCGAGTTCGTCATCGAGGGCGAGATAGTCCCCGGCGTCCGCATACAGGAGGACCAGCACTCCGGCACGGGCTTTGCCATGCCGGAGTTTCCCGGCTACAACGGCGTGGCGAGCTCCGAGTGCTGGCTGCTGAAGGTCAAGGCCCTGACCCACAGGAGGGCCCCCATCCTCCAGACCTGCATCGGTCCGAGCGAGGAGCACGTCAACATGGCGGGCATACCCACCGAGGCCAGTATCCTCGGCATGCTGGAGCGCGCGATGCCGGGGCGGGTGAAGAACGTCTGCGCCCACCGCTCCGGCGGCGGCAAGTACATGGCCATCCTCCAGATGTGCAAAAAGGCCCCCACCGACGAGGGACGGCAGAGGCAGGCGGCGCTGCTGGCCTTCTCGGCCTTCCCGGAGCTGAAGCACGTGGTGCTGGTGGACGAGGATGTGGACATCTTCGACACGGACGACGTGCTCTGGGCGCTGAACACGCGCTATCAGGGCGACCTCGACACCGTGTTCATCCCCGGCGTGCGCTGCCACCCGCTGGACCCGAGCGCGGGGCCTGAGTACGACGCGCGCATCCGCGACCGGGGCATCTCCTGCAAGACCATCTTTGACTGCACGGTACCTTTTGAGCAGAAGGCGCGTTTCGAGCGCGCGGCCTTCCTGGACTGCGACCCGCGGCACTGGCTGCCTGACTGGGAGGGCTGAAGATGGACGCGAGGCTTGTAGTGGGCGTGAGCGGGGCCTCGGGCGCGCCGCTGGCGCTTCGGCTTTTGCTTTTGGCGCAGGAGTGCGGCCTGGGCGTGGAGCTGATCGTGACGCCTGGAGGGGCGCGGACGCTGAGGGAGGAGTGCGGCCTAGGCCCGGAGGACCTTACGCAGTACGCCGAGGCGGTATATGACTGTGCGGACCTCGCCGCGCCGCCGTCCTCGGGCAGTCATCCGACGCTGGGCATGGCGGTGGTGCCGTGCAGCATGAAGACTCTGGCGGGCATAGCGAGCGGCTACAGCGAGAACCTCCTGCTGCGCGCGGCGGACGTGACGCTGAAGGAGGGCCGCAAGCTGGTGCTGGCGGTGCGTGAGGCGCCGCTTTCCGCGGTTCATCTGCGGAACATGTACGAGCTGGCTCGGTTTGGTGCGGTGGTATTCCCGCCGGTACCGGCTTGGTATGCGAAGCCGCAGAGCCTTGAGGAGGCAGAGCGTCAGATAGCGGCTCGGATACTTGCGCAATTCGGCGTTGAAGCGCCCGGCGCGCCGTGCTGGGGCTGATATATCCTGCGCGGGACCCTCTTACGCTGCCGCGCCCGTAGGGGCGGGGTTCCATCCCCGCCCGGGGGGTGGGTTTTGGCTGGGAGGAACTCGCCGAATTGCTGTTGGTTGTCTTTACCTTATGCTGCCAGTTCCACCCCATTTCTTTGGTCTTGCCCAAAGAAACGGGGTGGAGCCCCAAAGAAAAGCGCTTATGGGGTGGTGGCGCCCCCGTGAGGTTTCGGG
>UQUO01000068.1 GCA_900544295.1 uncultured Eubacteriales bacterium
CTGCCACTCGGCCGCTAAGGTGTCCGCTTCGCGGACGGATTGAATCACTCGCCCCTAGGGCGAGGGGTTTGGGCTGGTGGAGAATTGGCGTTTAAAAGTTTTTTGCCCCGCTTTTTTACAAAAAAGCGGGCGGGGTCCAGGGGCGGAGCCCCTGGGCGTTTCTCTATGCCAAAGAAGCGCAGGAGGGGGTAAAGGGGGAACCCTCGCCGGGGGTTCCCCCTTTGCGGGCGGCTCCGCCGCCCGCAGCCCCTGCCCGCACCGCCAAATGACGCTTTTATATGGTAATCCGCCCCATTCCTTTGAGCAAGGCCAAAGAAACGGGGCGGATTTGCAGCGCAAGGTAAAGCCGATCAGCGACAAAACGGCGAGTGCGTGCGGCTTCAATAGACTCTCGCATCTACGAACCGGGCGAGATCGTCGGGCGACAGGATGATCTGGAGCCCGCGCTGGCCGGCGCTGACGGCGATCTCGTCGAAAAGGATGCTCGTCTCGTCTATATAGGTCGGATACTTTTTCTTCATGCCGATGGGCGAGCAGCCGCCGCGGATGTAGCCCGTGAGAGGCAGCAGCTCCTTCACGTGTATCATCTCCAGCTTTTTGTTGCCGGAGACTGAGGCTGCCCGTCGCAGGTCCAGCTCGTCCGAGACGGGGATACAGAAGACGAGCAGCCCAGTCTTGTCGCCGCGGGTGACGAGGGTCTTGAATACCTGCTCCTCCGGCAGGCCGACCTGCTGCGCGGCGTGCTTGCCGGAGAGGTCAGATTCGTCGTATTCGTACTCCGCCGTGCGGTAGGCTATGCCCGCTGCGTCCAGCAGGCGCATGGCGTTGGTCTTTGTCATTTGCCTCCCCCTATCTGCGCCGCGCGGCGCTCGCAGACGCTGCGGACCAGGGCCTCGTCCAGCTCCGGGAAGGGCAGGACGGGCGCGGGCGCGTCTTCATAGGGCCGCAGCTGGAGCCGGTAAAAGGCAAGGTCGCGCCAGCGGCCCAGCTTCCAGCCGGTCTTGAGGTCCGTATATACCAGGCGGAAGCCCATGCTCTCGTGCAGGCGCTCGCTCGGCGGGTTCGGCACGGAGACGGTGCCGTAGATGTTCACGTAGCCCTGCGCTTTGAGCAGATCCAGCAGGGCGCCGTAGAGCGCGCGGCCCAGGCCGCGTCCGGTGCAGCCCTGTTCGAGATACACGGACAGCTCCGCGTCCCAGTCATAGGCGGCGCGCGGCCGGTAGCGGTGGGCGTAGGCGTAGCCCACGGGCCGGCCGTCGCGCTCGCACACGAGGAAGGGATAGCCTTTCAGGGTGTCTGTTATGCGGGCGGTGAACTCCTCCGGAGTGGGCGCGGGGGACTCAAAGGTCAGTCCCGTCTCGGTGTAGGGCGCGTAGACGGCGGCCAGGGCCGGCCCGTCGGCCGCCTCCGCCCTGCGTATCGTAAAGCTCATAATATCCCGGTCCTTTCAGGGAAATTCTAACCTTTACTGAACTCAGCGTCAAGGATTAACGGAAAATTCACAGCTTGAGCCATGATTGTCGCTTGTAAAATCCGGATTTGATGTTATAATCTTTTCGTTATATACGGAGAGGTGTCCGAGCGGTTTAAGGAGCCGGTCTTGAAAACCGGTGACCCGGCAACGGGCCATGGGTTCGAATCCCATCCTCTCCGCCAAAATGGCCGGGCACGGCTGTGAGCCGTGTCCGGCGTCGCGATTGTCCCTTCGCCGCAGGCGTTGGCTCGGCGGAGGGAACATTCTTATTATAATGGGGGATGAGCATGTCAAAGTTCAGGGTGATAACGGACGGCTCCGGGGATCTGTCGCCGGAGCTCATAAAAGAGAGAGATATAACTGTCGTTCCGTTTTACGTCATGCTGGGCAGCGGGGACTACCTGAAGCAGGACGCCGACATAGGTACGCCGGAATTCTATGAGTGGATGGTCTCGCACCCGGGCGTGTATCCGAAAAGCTCCACGCCTTCGACCCAGGACTACCTCAAGGTCTTCCGCGAGGTCGCGGAGGCGGGCGAGCAGGCCATATGCATCTGCATCACCGAAAAGTTCTCGAACTCCTATCAGACCGCGCGCATAGCGCTGCAGCTGCTGCGCGAGGACTATCCGGACGCGAAGATAGCCGTGTACAACTCCATGGTGAACACCGTGCTCCAGGGCCTATACGTCCTGGAGGCCTGCGATCTGCGCGACGCCGGCTTTGAGCTGGACGAGGCGGTCCGGCGCCTGGAGGAGATAAGGCCCACTGGGCGCATTTTCTTCACCATAGGCAGCATGTCCTACCTCAGCATAGGCGGGCGGATAGGCAAGCTGGCCGGCAAGGTCAGCACCGTGCTAGGCATCCGGCCCATCATCACGCTCAAAGAGGGCGAGATCTTCCCCTCCGGCGTCTGCCGCGGCCGGGGCAAGAGCCTTGACAAGACCCTGAACGTCGCCCGCGAGTACCTGAAGGAGAATTTCAGCTCAGGAGAGCCTCTCTCCATCGCCGTCGGCTACGGCTACGACTACAACGAGGCCGCTGAGTTCCAGGGCCGCGTGGCCGCGCTCCTCGACGAGCTGGGCATCCCGCACGGGGAGATACCCATCCGCCTCATAAGCTCCGTCATCGCAGTGCACACCGGCCCTTACCCCCTGGGTATGGGCGTCCTGCGCAAGGCCAGACTGGACTGACAAAAAAGAGCCCTGCCGGTGAGTGAGGGGGATACTCACCGGCAGGGCTCTTCCCGTACCCTTCAGGCGCTGACGCTCTGCCTTTCGCAGCGCCGCTCCTCAAAGTAGGACGGGTAGCTCTCGACGGGAACGGGGAAGTAGTCGAGGCCGAGGGCCTCGCCGCTCGCGGCGTCGATGTAGCAGCAGTAGTGCATCTCTTCGGTCGTGAACTCCAGCTCGTAGAGGCTGCCGCCTTCGAGCAGCTTCTGGGAATCGAACCTCGCGCTCCGGACGTTCGCCGCTTCGAGAGCGAGGGCGCGGGCCTGCATCGGGCTTATATAGAGAATGTTCTTTTTCATGGTGTTTAGCTCCTTTTCGTTTTTGTTTTATGGGCTCATTATAGAGCGTGAATATTAAAGTAACGTTAAAAGAAAAAGTTATTTTAATCACAAACTCTGTTTTCTCTCCCTGTCACGCTCACAGGATAACAGAGACAATTTAACAGGCTGTTAGAGCAGCATTAGAATTTCATTAAAAGCGTAAACTTTTTTTGAACAGCAAAATTTTATTGTCCTTGCAAACGGCGTCGGAATTTGCTATACTTCGCCCAGTGGATTTTAAGGACCGGTGCAGAGACGCCGGCAAAACCGCTCAGAGAGCCGCGCTGTGAAGCGCGGGGTTTTGGTGTGTCTTGCCGGAGTGCCGGCAGGGCACTTTTTTGTTGCTAAGGGCGGTGCGCGGAGTGAGAGAAAAGGCCAGGCTCATGGACGAGGCGGCGGTGAAGCGCGCGCTGATGCGCCTTTCGCACGAGATAGCCGAGCGCAACCGCGGCGTTGAGAACGTCTGTCTCGTGGGCATACGCAGGCGCGGGGAGCCGCTTGCGCTGCAGATTAGGGACAACATTGAAAAAATAGAGGGCCTGCGCGTCCCCTGCGGCAGCGTGGACGTGCGCTACTACCGGGACGACCTGGAGCGCCTGGCGGAGGACCCCATCGTCACGCGGGCGCAGCTGGAGTTTACCGTGGCTGACAGGACCGTCGTCCTGGTGGACGACGTGCTGTATACGGGCCGGACGGCGCGCGCGGCCATGGAGGCCGTGCTCAAATGCGGCAGGCCGCGGGCCATCCAGCTGGCCGTACTGGTGGACAGGGGCCACAGGGAGCTGCCCATCAGGGCTGACTACGTGGGCAAAAATGTCCCCACCTCGCACGCAGAGCTCATAGAGGCGAGGCTACCCGAGTACGACGGGGAGACGGGGGTATACCTCATGGAGCTGGGCGGCTCCGAATAATAACTTTGTGCGTCAATCCCAATTAAAATACACTACGGAGAGAGGTAAATCGGGAATGAACAAGAAAACCATCGGAAACGAGCCGATCTACGACGCCCGGACGCTGGGCGCGCCGAGGATGCTCGTGCTCGGCTTCCAGCACATGTTCGCCATGTTCGGCGCGACGGTGCTCGTCCCCACGCTGACGGGCCTGTCCGTCTCGACGACGCTGCTGTTTGCCGGCCTCGGCACGCTGCTGTTCCATCTGCTGGCCAAGGGCAAGGTCCCTGCCTTCCTGGGCTCCAGCTTCGCCTTCCTGGGCGGCTATGCGGCCATAGCGCCGATGCTGGAGAATCCGAACAGCCCGGGCGTTTTCAACGTGCCTAACACGGAGCTGCTGCCCTACGCCTGCTTCGGCGTTGCCTGTGCGGGCCTCGTGTATCTGGTGCTGAGCCTGCTGTTCAAGGTCTTCGGAGTGCGGAAGGTCATGCGCTTCTTCCCGCCCATCGTCACGGGACCCATCATCATCGCCATCGGCCTGAGCCTGAGCTCCAGCGCCGTCAACAACTGCGCCACCAGCTGGCCGGTAGCCCTCGTCGCCATCCTCGTCGTCATCGTCTGCAACATCTGGGGCAAGGGCATGATAAAGATAATCCCCATCCTCCTCGGCGTCATCGCCTCCTACCTCGTCGGCGCGGTGAGCGGCCAGGTGGACTTCACCGCCGTGCGCGAGGCGGCATGGATAGGCCTGCCCGTGACCTGGAGCGAGACGGTCTTCGGCCTCTTCGGCAGCGGGAACGTGGACACGGCCATGCTCGCGACCGCGGCCATCACCATCATTCCCATCTCCCTTGCCACGATGGTCGAGCACATAGGCGACATGTGCGCTATCAGCTCCACCTGCGGCAGGAACTACATCCAGGAGCCCGGCCTGCACCGCACCCTGCTGGGCGACGGCCTGGCCACCAGCCTTGCGGCCCTCTTCGGCGCGCCCGCGAACACCACCTACGGCGAGAACACCGGCGTCCTGGCGCTCTCCAAGGTCTATGACCCGCGCGTCATCCGCATCGCCGCGGTGCTGGCCATCATCTTCTCCTTCTGCCCGAAATTCGCCGAGGTAGTCCACGCCATGCCCACCGCCGCCATCGGCGGCGTCAGCCTCGTGCTCTACGGCATGATAAGCGCCGTCGGCGTGCGCAACGTTGTCGAGAACAAGGTCGATTTCACGAAGAGCCGCAATGTCATCATCGCCGCCCTCATCCTGGTGCTGGCCATCGGCGTCACCTACTCCGGCACGGGCGCTGTGAAGATAGGCACCGTCAGCTTCTCGGGCCTGGCCACCGCCGCCATCGTGGGTATCGCGCTCAACGCCATCCTGCCCGGCAAGGACTACGAGTTCGGCAGCGACCTCCAGGGCGACACCAGCGTGAATTTCAAGGTCTGAACAGGAAAAATCCTTGACAAACCGATAAAATAATGTATAATTTATAGGCCTGCCAAAAAGGACAGGCCTATATCCTTGCCTGCAAAAGCAGGCCATAAGTCCAGAAGGAGGTGCACAAATTGGCGAAAACAAGCGAGAAGTACGAAGTGATGTACGTCCTCAATCCGAACCTCTCGGAGGAGGAGACCGCCGCTCTCGTGGAGAAGTTCAAGACGCTTGTCGAGCAGAACGGCACTCTTGATGAGATGGAGGAGATGGGCAAGCGCAAGCTGGCCTATGAAATCAACTATCTCACCGAGGGTTACTACGTGCTCGTCAAGTTCACGAGCGGCCCCGAGTTCCCGGCTGAGCTCGACCGTATCCTCGGCATAACGGACGGCGTCATCCGCAGCCTCATCACCAAGAGGCCCGAGTAAGGGGGAGCGGCATGCTCAATCACATCGTCATCATGGGCCGCCTGACCCGCGACCCGGAGCTGAGATACACCCAGAGCCAGCTGCCCGTTGCGACCTTCCGCGTCGCAGTGGACCGCGACTTTGGCCGCGGCGAAGAGAAGCAGACCGATTTCATCGACTGCGTCGCCTGGCGCTCCACCGGAGAGTTCGTATCGAAGTACTTTCAGAAGGGCAGCATGGCCATTGTGAGCGGCCGGCTCCAGATGAGGGACTGGACGGACAAGGAAGGCAACAAGCGCACGAGCGCCGAGATAGTTGCCGACAACGTGTATTTCGGCGAATCCAAGCGCCGCGACGGCGAGCAGCGCGAGGGCTACGGCCCGCGTGACAGCTATGGTCAGCGCGACAGTTACGGTTCCCGCGGCAGCTACGGCCAGCGCGAGAATTACGCCCCCCGGGACAGCTACGGCTCCCGGGACAGCCGCCAGGACGCGGCCCCGCGTACCCCGGCCCCCTCGGCCTTCGCCGAGCTGGACGACGGGGACGGCGAGCTCCCGTTCTGAGGCACCACATTTTAAGGAGGTATAACCTTGGCTTTCGATAACAAAGGACCCAAGAATCGCAAGCGCAAGAAGGTATGCCAGTTCTGCGTGGATAAGTGCACTTATATAGACTATAAGGACGCCGCGAAGCTCAGGAAGTTCATCTCCGAGCGCAGCAAGATCCTTCCGCGCCGCACTACCGGCACCTGCGCCATGCACCAGCGCGAGCTGACCGAGGCCATAAAGCGCGCCCGTCAGATCGCCCTGCTCCCCTACGTCACCGACTGACGAACAGGGTAAAAGAAAGGCCCCCCGGAATATCCGGGGGGCCTTTTCGCGTTTAAAGGAGCCTGTTTTTTTCGAGCCAGGCCCGGATCTCCGGCCCGGCCTCGCCGACGGCGCTGCCCCTTACCGAGAGGCCCTTTGCCAGCTCCGCGCCGGGGCAGAGGCGGCGGATGTCGGCCTCGCTCCGGCCCATGCCGCTGCCCTCGTTGGTGCACAGCGGCAGGATGCGCGGCGCGCCCGGCCCCAGGGCCTCAAGGAAGCTCCAGACCGGCATCGGCATCGTCCCGCACCAGCAGGGGTAGCAGAGCACGAGCGTCTCCAGCTCCCCGAGGCCCTCGGGCAGCTCTGCCAGCGCCGGGCGCGCGTTCTCTTTGAGCTCGCGCTTGGAGACCTCGACGCACTCGTGGTAGTCGAAGGGGTAGTCCCGCTCCGCGCGTATCTCGAAGAGAGGGGCGCCTGTGAGCTCCGCCGCCGCTTTCGCGGCGCGCTCCGTGTAGCCGACCTTGAGCTCCACCATCCCGCCCGGGGCATAGTTCATGCCGCGGTGAGAGAAATAGGCTATGAGTGTCTTCATAACAGCATACCTCCTGTAAAAAAGGCCGCGCCCTGTGCGGACGCGGTCGTGTTTTGTCAGATGTTCGCGGGCAGGGAGTCGTCGTTGAACACCCAGTCACGGACATGGATGACCCTGTTGCTCTCTGTACCGGTGCGCACGACGACCTGCGTGATGCCGGCGTTTATTATGAGGCGCTTGCACATGGAGCAGGGCATGGTGTCCTCCAGCAGCTCGTGGGTCTTGGCGTCGCGCCCGACGAGATAGAGCGTGCCGCCGAGCATGTCCCGGCGCGCGGCTGAAATGATGGCGTTGGCCTCGGCATGCACGCTGCGGCAGAGCTCGTAGCGCTCCCCGGAGGGGATGCCCAGCGTCTCGCGCATGCAGCCGCCTACGTCCGTGCAGTTGCGGCGCCCGCGGGGCGCGCCGTTGTAGCCTGTGGAGAGTATCTCGTCATTGCGCACGATGATGGCCCCGTATTTCCTGCGCAGGCAGGTGGAGCGGTTCAGCACCGCGTCGGCGATGTCGAGATAGTAGTCTTCCTTGCCCCTTCTTGTGTCCATTGCACATACCTCGCGTTCTCAGTTTCTTTAAGTTTAGCGTCTGGCATCTTTTAAGTCAAGCCCAAATGTGCTATACTGGGCGCATGGAAAACTATCAGAAAAAACTGGACAGGGAGCTTGAAGCGCTGGGTGGAAGGAAGCCCGGCCTTTTGCTGCACAGCTGCTGCGGCCCTTGCTCGACCTATGTGCTTGAGTATTTGTCCAGGTATTTTTCCCTGGGGCTTTTGTATTATGACCCCAACATCCAGCCGGAGGCGGAATATGAGCTGAGGCTGGAGAATCAGCGCCGCGTCCTGGCCAAGTTCCCGGAGGTCAGCCTGCACGAATACGGCTGGCGCGGGGAGGAGTACGATGCCGCCGTGCGCGGACTGGAGGCGGAGCCGGAGGGCGGCGCGCGCTGCACGGTCTGCTTCCGGCTGCGGCTGGAAGAGACGGCGCGCCTGGCCGCGCAGCTGGGCTATGAGTACTTCTGCACGACGCTGTCCGTCTCCCCGCACAAGGACGCGGAGCGGATAAACCGCATAGGGCGGGAGATGGGGGAGAAATACAGCGTCAAATGGCTGCCCTCGGATTTTAAGAAGCGCGAGGGCTATAAGAGGAGCATAGAGCTCTCCCGCGAATTTGGGCTTTACCGGCAGGACTACTGCGGCTGCCTGTATTCCAAGGCGGGAAACTGAATCGGTGACTGGGTGGGTTTCCACACCCCGCCGGGTTATAAAGACCTAAATCAAAATGGGAAGGATGACCGAAAAATGAAGATCAGTACCCGAAAACTTGCCTCCGCCGCCGTGGTGGGCGCGGCCTACGCCGCCCTGACCCTGCTGCTCGCGCCGATTTCCTTCGGCCTCGTACAGCTGCGCGTATCGGAGGCGCTTTGTATTCTGCCGGCCTTTCTGCCATGCACGGCCTGGGGCCTGTGGGCGGGCTGCGCTATAGCGAATCTGGCGGGCGGCTATGGCCTGCCTGACATAGTGTTCGGCTCTCTGGCGACGCTGGGGGCGTCGCTGAGCATGGCGGCGATAGCGAAGGGCCGGTCCCAGCCGCTGGGCCTGGGCCGTGCGCTGGCGGTGTGCCTGATGCCGGTCGTCTGGAACGGGCCGATAGTGGGCGCGGTGATAGCCTACAGCACCGGCGCCTTCTGGTCCGCCCTGGCTCTGAGCGCGGCGCAGATAGCCGCCGAGGAAGCCGTGGTAATGTACGTCATCGGCCTGCCGCTCCTGAAACTCCTCCCCCGCTCCGCCGCTTTCCGCCGCGCTGCCGAGAGCTTGGGGTGATGGCGGGCGGCCCGGAACTTCTGTAGGGGCGGGGTCCAGGTCCACCCGGGGGTGGGTTTCAGGAACTCGCCTATACGTTTTTTGAATGTTTTTAAATTGTGCTGCCTGTTCCACCCCATTTCTTTGGTCTTGCCCAAAGAAACGGGGTGGAGCCCCAAAGAAAGGCGCTTGGGGTGGTGGCGC
>UQUO01000069.1 GCA_900544295.1 uncultured Eubacteriales bacterium
ACTCGCGTGGGAGCTGCCACTCGGCCGCTAAGGTGTCCGCTTCGCGGACGGATTGTATCACTCGCCCCAAGGGCGAGGGGCTTGGGTTGGATGTGGACTGGCGTTTAAAAGTTTTTTGCCCCGCTTTTTTACAAAAAAGCGGGCGGGGTCCAGGGGCGGAGCCCCTGGGCGTTTCTCTATGCCAAAGAAGCGCAGGAGGGGGTAAAGGGGGAACCCTCGCCGGGGGTTCCCCCTTTGCGGGCGGCTCCGCCGCCCGCAGCCCCTGCGATTTACGGACACCCGCAGTCATCCCTCGCCGGGCGGGGGTGGAGCCCCGCCCCCACAGTGAGGGATGTGCAGGACGCAGGCGCACGGCCTGGCGGCGTTATATAATCAGAACTTGAAGAGGTTCAGCCCAATCTCGTCGGAGAACTCGCGGCCGACCTCGCCGTCGATGACGTCGATGACCAGCTCGCAGGTGGCGCTCACCACTGCGGCGTTGAGGTGTCCGGCGTGGCACTGTTCATGGGAGGGGCTGCCGATGACCGCGTGGAGGTGGAGATAGGGCGCTCCGTCCTGGCGGGAGAGGCTGCCGGTGACAGAGCCGAGCTCGTAGTCTATGCCGTTATAGTGCTTTTTGAAATACTCCTTCGTGCCCGTGTCGAACACGCCGAGCGTCACGTCGTTCGACGCGCCGATACCGCTGACGGACGCGAGGCGGATGTCCTCGGCCTCGGCAAGCTCGAGCAGCTTGGCGCAGACCTCCTCTCCCCTGTCTATGCGCGCGACTATCTTGTTTCCAAAGCGTCTGTATTCCATGAAAAAGTCTCCTTCTTCTTGTTAAGTCACTGTGTAGTTGCTCCAGAGGCCATCGACGTAATCATCTGAGGTGAACAGCAGGCTCACATTCTCGATATCATAGCCGGAGCCGAAATCGATGAAGGGCACCCAGAGCACGTCGCTCATCAGCAGCTCCACGCTATGGCCGAAATTGTCCGGGTTGACGAAGGCCGGTATGTTCATCTGCCCCAGAAATTTGCGCTGCATGCTTTCAAAAAAACCGTATTTCGGCCAAGTCCACACGACATATTCCCTGTCCCCGGCGCGGATCGTCCCGTCAATTTTGTCCTGGGCAAAGAGCGAGCGGGATATGCTGAGGTCAAATTCGGCGTCAAGCGAGCCGCCGGCCGGGTCGGAGCAATATAGCTCCATGCTCTCCGCTAGTTTTATCGGGAGGTGATACCAGACGAGCGCCGCCACCATGACGACTAGCAGGACGCACAGGGCGATGACCCTTTTCCTCTTGTCCATATGTGTTGCCTCCTTTTCAATTATACGCCCATGATAGCATAGCTTTAAGGACATGGCAATTGAAAATGCACCAGCCTGAGGGCTGGTGCATTTTGTAGCGCTTATTCAGCAGAGCTTCGCTCCGGCGGGGATCTTGTCGTCGAGCATGAGCAGGCTCACGACCTCCTCGCCCTTTTCCTTGTGGACGGCGGAGATGAGCATGCCGTTGCTTTCGAGGCCCATCATCTTGCGCGGGGGCAGGTTCACGATGGCCACGAGGGTCTTGCCCACGAGGTCTTCGGGCTTATACCACTTGTGGATGCCCGAGAGGATCTGGCGGTCAACTCCCGTGCCGTCGTCGAGGATGAACTTCAGCAGGCGGTCTGACTTCTTCACGGCCTCGCAGCTCTTGACCTTCACGACGCGGAAGTCGGACTTGCAGAAGGTGTCGAAATCCACGTTCTCTTCCGCCTGGGGTTCGAGCTCTATGGGCGGCAGGGCGGCGAGGCGGGCCTCCTCCTCTATCTTCTCCAGCTCTGCCAGCTCCTTATTCATGTCGATGCGCGGGAAGAGCGTGTCGCCCTTAGTGACGGCGACATCGGCAGGCAGGCTGCCCCAGACGGCGGCGCTGTCCCAGCTCTGGACGGACTCGTCGGCGCCTATCTGCGCGAAAGCCTTCTTGCAGCTCTCAGGCATGAACGGCACGAGCAGGCAGGTGCAGATACGCAGGCTCTCCAGGAGGTTGTACATCACGCTGGCCAGGCGCGCGCACTTCGACTCGTCCTTGGCGAGGGTCCAGGGGGCGTTCTCGTCTATATACTTGTTCGCCCGGGAGATGACCTTGAATATCTCCTCCAGCGCGGCCTGGGTCTGGAAGCTGTCCATGAGCTGCTGATACTTCCCGCGCAGGGCCGAGGCCATGCCGACGAGCTCCGCGTCCTCCGGCGCGTCCTCGCGCTCCGCGGGGAGCTTGCCGTCAAAGTACTTGAGCACCATGGCGACGGTGCGGGAGAGCAGGTTGCCGTAGTCATTCGCAAGGTCGGAGTTAATGCGGCTTATGAGCAGCTCGTTGGAAAAGTTGCCGTCCGAGCCGAGCGGGAACTCGCGCATGAGGAAGTACCTGAGCGCGTCCACGCCGAAGCGGCCGGCTAGGATGTAGGGGTCCACGACGTTGCCCTTGGACTTACTCATCTTGCCGCCGCCGAGCAGCAGCCAGCCGTGGCCGAAGACCTTCTTGGGCAGCGGCTCGCCCACGCTCATGAGCATGGCGGGCCAGATGATGGAGTGGAAGCGGACTATCTCCTTGCCGACCATGTGGACGTCGGCGGGCCAGTATTTTTCCTTGCCGTCCCGCTTGTCGTTGAGGTAGCCGAGGGCGGTCAGGTAGTTGAAGAGGGCGTCCACCCAGACGTATACGACGTGGCCCGGGTCAAAGTCCACGGGGATGCCCCAGGTGAAGCTCGTGCGGGAGACGCAGAGGTCCTCCAAGCCGGGGTCGATGAAGTTCTTTATCATCTCGTTCACGCGGCTGGCGGGCTCCAGGAAGGTGCCGGTCAGCAGCAGCTCGCGGACCTTATCCGCGTACTTGGAAAGGCGGAAGAAATAGGCCTCCTCCTCCGCATACTTCACCTCGCGCCCGCAGTCGGGGCACTTGCCGTCCACGAGCTGGCTCTCGGTCCAGAAGCTCTCGCAGGGGGTGCAGTACATGCCGGAGTACTTGCCCTTATATATGTCGCCGTTGTCGTACATCTTCTTGAAGATGCGCTGGACGGCCTCGACATGGTAGTCGTCCGTCGTGCGGATGAAGCGGTCGTTGGAGATGTTCATGAGCTTCCAGAGGTCCAGGATGCCGCCCTTGCCCTCCACGATGTTGTCCACGAACTGCTGGGGCGTCATGCCCGCGGCCTTGGCCTTTTCCTCTATCTTCTGGCCATGCTCATCCGTGCCGGTGAGGAACATGACGTCGTAGCCGCACATTCGCTTGTAGCGCGCAATGGTATCCGTCGCGACGGTGCAGTAGGTATGGCCGATGTGCAGCTTGTCGGACGGATAGTAGATGGGGGTGGTGATGTAGAATGTGCCTTTCTCGCTCATTGGAGATTCCTCCGTTCCTCTCTTCTTTTCTGAAAAACACCCGTTTTCCATTAGATTATAGTAACTCATTCTCCCTCCCGCGTCAAGATTTTCCTACTTCCGCGGCGGGCGTATTGAAAAAACGCGAAAGCGTGTTATAATAATAAGACTGCCAAATAACTTTATATATTATATCTTTCGGGAGGAATACAAATACATGTCCAAGAAACAGTTTAAAGCCGAGAGCAAGCGCCTGCTTGACCTCATGATCAACTCCATCTACACCCACAAGGAGATCTTCCTGCGCGAGATCATCTCCAACGCCTCGGACGCTATCGACAAGCTCTGCTACCTCTCCCTGACGGACGACAAGGTGGGCATGAGCCGGGAGGATTTCCGCATACTCGTCTCCATGGATGAGGACGCGCGCACCATCACCGTCTCCGACAACGGCATCGGCATGACGAAGGACGAGCTGGAGCAGAACCTCGGCGTCATCGCCAAGAGCGGCTCCATGGCCTTCAAGGGCGGCATCGACGACACCACCAAGGAGGGCGCGGACGTGGACATCATCGGCCAGTTCGGCGTCGGCTTCTACTCCGCCTTCATGGTCTCCGACAAGGTCACCGTCCTCACCCGGGCCTACGGCTCAGACACCGCCTACAAGTGGGAGTCCGAGGGCGCGGACGGCTACACCGTCACCGAGTGCGAGAAGGATTCCGTCGGCACCGACGTCATCATGCACATCAAGCCCGACGACGAGAACGAGAAGTATTCCGAGTTCCTGCAGCTCTGGAAGCTCATGCGGCTCATAAAGAAATACTCCGACTACATCCGCTGGCCCATCCAGATGGACGTGAAGCGCCCCGAGTTCAAGGAGACCGGCGAAAAGAACGAGGACGGCACGCCGAAATACGAAACTTTAGACAAAATCGAGCGCGAGACCGTCAATAGTATGGTACCCATCTGGCAGCGCTCCAAGTCCGAGGTCTCGGACGAGGACTGCGTGGCCTTCTACAAGGAGAAATTCCACGACACGACCGACCCAGCCGCCGTCATCCGCGTCAACGCCGAGGGCCAGGTCAGCTACAAGGCCCTGCTCTTCATCCCGGGCCGCCAGCTGCTCGACTTCATGAGCTCCGACTACGAGCCGGGCCTCCAGCTCTACAGCTCCGGCGTCATGATAATGGAAAAGTGCCCCGACCTGCTGGCCGAGAGCTTCTATTTCGTGCGCGGCATCGTGGATTCCCCCGACCTCTCGCTGAACATCTCCCGCGAGATGCTCCAGCACGACAGGCAGCTGCGCATCATTGCCCAGAACCTCAACAAGCGCATCAAAAACGAGCTCATCAAGATGCTTGAGAACGACAGGCCGAAGTATGAGCAGTTCTACAAGAACTACGGCCGCCAGCTCCGCTATGGCGCTGTGGCAAACTACGGGCAGAACATCGAGTCTTTGCGCGACCTCCTCATCTACAACGTCTCCGAGGACAAGACCGCAACGCTCAAGGAGTACACCGACCGCATGCCCGCGGAGCAGAAGTTCATCTACTACGCCCTGGGCGAGAACGTGCGCAAGATCCTGCGCCTGCCGCAGGCCGAGCTGGTGCGCTCCAAGGGCTTCGAGATACTCTGCATGACCGAGGAAGTTGACGAGTACATCGTCGAGCAGCTCGGCCAGCATGCGGACAAGAAGTTCTGCAACATCGTCACCGGCGACCTCGGCCTGGAGACCGAGGAGGAGAAGGCCGACATGGAAAAGCGCGAGGCCGACGTCAAGGATGTCCTCGACTTCGTGAAGGACACCCTGGGCGACAAGGTCGCCGTCGTGCGTCTGAGCCGCAAGCTGGTCTCCGCGCCCGTCTGCCTCACCACCGAGGGCAGCATCACCCTCGAAATGGAGCGCTATTTCAGGCGCATGCCCGACACCGGCATGGAGCCGCCGAAGGCCACCCGCGTGCTCGAACTCAACGCCGAGCACCCCGCCTTCAAGGCCCTTGAGGCCGCCGTCAAATCCGATGCCGAGCGCGCCAGGAAGCTCGTCGGCATCCTGCACGCCCAGGCCCTGCTCATCGCAGGCGAGGAGCTTGAGGACCCCTCCGCCTACGCCGAGGACGTCTGCTCGCTGTTCTGATCGCACTGCGCTGCATGCCTTGCCCGCCAGGGCAGGCTGCGACACTCCGCTCCGTGAGAAGTATTTCATTTATTTCATGCCTGCGGGCATGAAACTCTGCGAGGCTTATTCTGCTTTACCCACAGGAGGCACACACATGGACAAAACGCTCGGCATTTACATCCACATACCGTTCTGCGCCTCCAAGTGCGGCTACTGCGACTTCTACTCGCTGGCAGGCTGCGACAGGCTGATGCCCAAGTACCAGGACGCCCTGGTCGAGCACATCCGCGAGAGCTACGGCGCCATGAAGAGCTATTACATCGACACCGTCTACTTCGGCGGCGGAACGCCCAGCTATTACGGCGCCGACAGGCTCATCGAGCTCTGGGACGAGCTGCGCGGCTCCGGGCGCGTGCTCAAAAGCAGCGAGGTCACTGTGGAGGCAAACCCGGACAGCGCCAACTTCAAGGAGCTCGAAAAACTCCGCAAGGCGGGCTTCAACCGCGTGTCCCTCGGCGTGCAGTCCGCCAACAACGACATACTGAAGCTCATAGGCCGCCGGCACAACTGGAAGCAGGTCGAAATGGCCGTCGAGGCCGTGCGCGACGCTGGCTTCGACAACCTGAGCATCGACCTCATCTACGGCCTGCCCAGCCAGACCAAGTCCGACTGGGCCGACACCCTCATGCGCGCCATCGACCTGCGGCCCGAGCACGTCTCATGCTATGGGCTCACGCTGGAGGAAGGCACGCCCATGTACAAGTACAAGGGTTCCCCCTTCCTCCCCTCCGACGACGAGCAGGCCGACATGTACCTCTACGCCTCGGACATGCTTGAGCACTACGGCTACTCGCAATATGAGATATCCAACTTTGCCATAAAGGGCTTCGAGAGCCGCCACAACATGCGCTACTGGAAACTGGAGGAATACCTCGGCTTCGGCGCGGGGGCGCACTCCTGCATGGGCGGGGCGCGCTTCTCCTACGTCAAGGACGCAGACAGATACATCATCGGCGTCCTGCGCGACCTCAACATAGTTGACGAGTACGAGCGCATCACCCCCGTGGAGCGCGCCTCGGAATACATCATGCTTGGCATGAGGACGGCTCACGGCATCGACGGAGAGGAGTACACGCGGCTCTACCGCTCCGATTTCCGCCCGCTCGGGCAGACGCTTGAGGAATTTGCAAAAAAAGGCTGGGCCTACAAGAAGGACGACGGGCGCTGGCGCTTCACCAGCTCGGGCTTCCTGCTCTCGAACCTGCTCATAGGCGCGCTGCTTGAGGCGCAGTCCGGCAGCCGCGTGGCCGTGAACCCCTGGATGAAGGAGGCCTTCGACGCCGAGGAAAAGACCGAGCTGCCGCCCGACGACGAAGAGCTTTTCCGAGACATGTACATGAAAGGCAACAGGCGGGAACAATAGCAACAGGCCGCCGTCTTAAGCGCGTGGGACAAAAAATATGATGACAAAGCCGAGGATAAAATGAAAAAAGAAGCTGAACACAAGCACCTGGCGCCCAAGAAAAAGCGCGCCGGGAACACCGCAAAAAAAGTCACTATAATATGTGTCGTTGTCGTCGCGCTGCTCATGGCCGGCGCCGCCGGTTTCGGCATATACGTCTCCGGCTCCGACACCATCTACCCCAAGGTCAGCCTCAACGGCACGGACCTCGGCGGCATGACGGTCTCGGAAGCGGCCGACGCGCTCACCGCCGCCGGCTGGGGCGAGGGCGACAAGACCATCACCGTCGAGCTTCCGCTTGAGCACACGCTGAGCGTCACCGCCGAACAGGTCGGGGCCGAAGTCTCCGCCGCGGAAGCCGCACAGAAGGCCTTCGACTACTGCCACGGCGGCTCCATCATCGAAAACGTCATGGCCTATGTCCGCTGCATAATCTCCGGCGAGGACATCGAGGTCAAGGCCACCGTGGACGAGGCCGCGCTCGAAGAGCTCGTGCGCGACGAGGTCACGAAGGTGAAGTCCGGGCTCATGACTTCCGGCGTCGAGATAAATGGCGACACCCTTGAGGTCGTCAAGGGGGCCAGCGCCGTTGAGATCGACGAGTCTGAGCTGCTGGGCCTCGTAAAGACCGCCTTCGAGGACATGAAATACGGCCCGCTCGACTATGAGGTCGAGGTCAACGCCTCCGTCGAGCTCGACATCGACAAGCTCTACGACAGCGTCTGCTGCGAGGCCTCCGACGCCTACTATGACAAGGAAACGGGCGAGGTCGTCGAGTCCGTCACCGGCGTGGACTTCGACAAAGCCCAGGCGACGGAGCTCTGGAACGCCGCCGAGCTCGGCGAGACGGTGGACATCCCCCTCACCCTCACTGAGCCTGAGAAAACTACGGAGTACGTCGAGTCCCGCCTCTTCGCGGACGATTTGGGCGAGACGGTCACGACCTCCCTCTCCGGCAGCACGCAGAACCGCATCACTAACGTCAAGCTCGCTGCGGAGGCCATAAACGGCATCGTCCTCGCCCCAGGCGAACAGTTCTCCTATAACGACGCGCTGGGCGAGCGCACAACTGAGCGCGGCTACAAGGCCGCAGGCGCCTATTCCGGCGGCCAGGTCGTGCAGGAGGTCGGCGGCGGCATCTGCCAGGTGAGCTCCACGCTCTACTACGCCGCGCTGCTGGCCAATCTCCAGATAGACACCCGCACCTGCCACTACTTCCCCGTCGGCTACCTGCCTGCGGGCCTGGACGCCACGGTCAGCTGGGGCGGCCCGGAGTTCAAGTTCACGAACAACCGCGACTGGCCCATCCGCATCGAGGCCTCCGTTGACACCTCCAACAACACCGTCAGCGTCCACATCGTCGGCACCGACGAGGACGGCAGCTATGTGCAGATGACCTACGCCACATGGCTGGTCTACAACAACAGCGAGTACCCCGAGACCGCCACCGGCTACAAGGCCGCGACCTACCGCTGCATCTATGACAAGGACGGCAATCTCCTGTCCAAGGAGATAGAGGCCTACAGCGAATACCACTACCACGAGGAGGACATCGTCTATCCGACGCCGACCCCGACTCCCACCCCGGAGCCGACGCCGACCCCGACCGACCCCTATGACCCCGGCTACCCGACGGACCCGGGCTACCCCACTGATCCTGCCTATCCCACGGAGACCCCCTACGACCCGGGGTATTACTTTGACGAGTGATTTTAGCCTGAGATGAACAGTGCCGCCCTCCGGGCGGCACTGTTTTATTGCCTCGGACGATGGTTCGTGTCGCAGCTTCCCGCGCCCCTGTAGGGGCAGGGTTCCACCCCCGCCAAGCGTCGGATGGTCTCGCAGTATATCACGTGGCACACGGCCCGTTTCCCACCCGCCGTAGGGGTCGGCGTCCCCGACGACCCTTTCCTTAGTTCGCCTCCGGCCCCGCGGTGTCGCGCGGGCTGCGGGCGGCGGGGGCCGCCCGCAAAGGGGGAACCCCCGGCGGGGGTTCCCCCTTTGACCCCCTCCTGCGCTTCATTAGCATAAGAGCGTTCCGCGCGCTGCGGCGCGCGGCCAAGGGCTCCGCCCCTGGACCCCGCCCGCTTTTTTGTAAAAAAGCGGGGCAAAAAACT
>UQUO01000070.1 GCA_900544295.1 uncultured Eubacteriales bacterium
CGACGACGGGCGGGGGTGGACCCCCGCCCCTACGAGGGGGGTTGGAGGAACGCCGCGGGGCCGGCAGTGGATGAAGGAAAGGGTCGTCGAGGACGCCGACCCCTACGGCGGGTGGGAAACGGACCGCGTGCCGCCGGATTTACTGCGAGATCATCCCACGCCCGGGCCGGGGCGGGCGGAACACGGTGAGGCTGGCAAAAACCGTGACTGCGGGACGTCGAGGACGCCGTCCCCTACGGGGCGGGTGCGGCGACGTGGGGCTGGCAGTCATCCGACGACGGGCGGGGGTGGACCCCCGCCCCTACGAGGGGGGTTGGAGGAACGCCGTGGGGCTGGCGGTGGACGAAGGAAAGGGTCGTCGAGGACGCCGACCCCTACGGCGGGCGGGAAACGGGCCGTGTGCCGCGGGATTTACTGCGATATTATCCCACGCCCCTACGGGGGCGGCATTGAGGGCCATCGGGGACGCGGTCCCGCACATTTAATCAAAAATGCCGCCCGATGGGCGGCATTTTCCTTTTCCCAACCACTCGCCGTGGCGACGAGTATAAGATCTGTCCCACAGCGGAACACACAGCGCCAAGCTGAAGCCCCGCGGCACAAATCGGCGTGCTGCTTCAAACCCCGTCAGGGTGCTCAAAGCCCCAGGAGCTCCTTCGCGCGGGCGAGGTCGGAGTTTTTTACGTAGATGGTGTAGACGTAGTTCGCGGCGTCGGCATAGTCAGAGTAGCGCGCCGCCCGTCACGCCCATGCCCATGCCGGCGCGCCGCCCTGGGCGAGGCTGCTGCGCACGCCCTTAGTCTGCATTTTGTAGGCTATGCCCTCCGCCTTAAGCGTGGACCAGACGCGCTCGGCGTCCTCGGCGTCCGTACCGGTGTAGAGTTCGCGGCGGTTCAGGATGCTTATCATCTTGCACCTCCCTGTGCTCTCAGTCCCCGTTTGGGGAGAAAAATGGGCAACGGCGGCCTATACATTCCCTGTTCTTGGCCGGGTATTCACAGCGCGGTCTGGAGGCGGGCATGTCCACGCCCAGCTCCCTCCGTGCAAAGTCTGCTGCGGCCTCTATGGAGAGGCGGCCCGTACGCTTGCAGCAGCGCGGCCCGCCGACGGCGGCTATGCGCGCCAGACAGTCGGAGACCAGGCGCTGGGCCGCAGCCCAGCGCTCCGCCGCCAGCGGGGACGCCCCGCAGGCAATGCTGGCAAAGATCCCCGCGCCCGCCGCCGCACCGCAGACGCCCAGCGCCCCGCAGGAGCCGCCGGGCAGGCGCTTGCCGCGCGCCCAGGCCTCGGCCAGGGCCGCAGTTTGCGCAGGCCGTCAGCAGTACGCAGGGGACTATGCCGTGGTGCTCCGGCCCGTGCATGTGTACGCCGGGAAGCGCGCAGGCATTTAGGAAGAGCTTCACGGGGTCACGTTCCCGGCTGTCCTGCAAAAAGGCCAGCAGCGCAGCGCCGCCGCCGGAGTGGCAGTCCTCGCAGACGAAGTGCCCCGCCTCGCAGACCGCGTCCGAGGGCAGGACCCTGTGGCAGACGCAGCATTCGCGCTCCTGCGTGCGGCCCGAATAGACAAGGGGCCGGCCGCAGACGACGCAGCCGGTCTCATGCCCGCCGCGCAGGGGGCGTGGTATCGCCCGCGCCTTCATGCCTTCGCCGCGTTCACGAGGATGTCCACGCACTGGTCTATGCCGAGCCTGCCGGAGTCGAGGCAGATATCGTAGTTCTCGGCTAGGCCCCACTGGTGGCCGGTGTAGTGGCGGTAATAGGCGCGGCGCTTGTCGTCCTTCTCTTTGAGGCGCTTCTCGGGCTTTTCGGGCCGCTCGCCGTAAAGGCGGACGATGCGGTCGGCCCGGAAGGCCGTGTCGGCGTGGAAGAAGGTGTGCAGGCAGTCCGGCCTGTCGCGCAGGACATAGTCCGCGCAGCGGCCCACGATGACGCAGCGCTCCTTCTCCGCGAGATCCTTGATGATGTTGTGCTGGATGATGTAGAGCTGGTCCGAGATGGGCAGGCTGCCGCTGCGCGCGCCCTCCGCGTTCATGACCCAGTTGAAGAGGAAGCTGCTGGTGGAGCAGGCGTACTCGCCGCTCTCCAGTATGTAGCTCTCTGCAAGCCCGCTCTCCGCGGCTATTTTCTTAACGAGCTCCTTGTCGTAGTAGGCCCAGCCGAGCCGCTCGGCCGTCTCCCTGGCTATCGTCCTGCCGCCGCTGCCGAACTGCCGGCTCACGGTTATGACCCTTATGCCCATTTTCGCACCTCCATTCTCATTGCCCCTCAGGGGCGTTGGGGCTTTCCCCATTTACATTATAGCACAGCGCCCGCGGCTGCACAAATTTTTTTCACGACAGGAAAGGGGACCGCCCGCGGGCGGCCCCCTTTTTTTCATCCCACCGTACCGTAGCGGAGCTTGTAATAGGCCCAGCAGCGCATTTTTGACAGCAGCTGCGCCTGCTCGCCGGAGAGCTCCGTCGTGAGCGCCCCGTCCGCGGTCTCAAAGACGCCGCCGTGCATGATGGGCAGCTCGCGGCGCATTTCATTGAGGTATCCGAACCAGGGCGAGACCTCGCCCCTGCCGCAGAGCTCCAGCACCGCCGCGCCGAGGTAGCAGGCGCTTATCCGCCCGTCCCCGGGCAGTTCCAGGGCCTCGATGGCGGCCTCGAAGTCCAGCTCCTGCGCCGCGGCCTCGTTGCACCAGAGCAGGAAGGGCGCGGTGTAGGCCGCGTAGGGGTCCTCCCCGCCGTAGATTTCAGCCGCGGACAGGCCGAGCTCTATATAGCCCTGCCGGTTGTCGCCCAGGTAGGGCAGGTGGTCCCCGAAAAAGAGCAGCAGCACCGGCTCCTCCTGCGCGGAGTAGAACTCCGTCAGCTCCGCGAGCATGGCGTTCGCGTCCCTTATGCCCTCGGCGTAGACGTTCACCGCGGTCTGGATCTCCGGCGAGAGCTCGGCGGTAGTCTCCACCTCGGGGCAGGCGTAGTCGCCGTATTTTTCCTCGGTGTAGGACATGTGGTTCTGGATGGTGACGGCGTAGGTGAAGTCCAGGCCGCCGTCCGCGCTCTTCTGCTCGCAGCGGTTCTCCAGCTCGCGCAGGACGCTTTCGTCCGTCACCCAGCTGCCCTTGTACTCAAGCTCCGGGAAGTCCTCGGCAAAAAGGCTCTCGTCTGCGCCAAGCCAGGAGTAGACGTTCTCGCGGTTGTAGAACCAGCTCTGCCCCGGGTGCATGAAGCAGCTGCTGTAGCCGCCCGCGGCAAAGACGCGGAAGATGCTGTCGAGCCCGCGGTTCACGGTGCGGAAAGCCGTCAGCGAGGGGGCCGCGGGGTTCAAGAGGTTCGTCTGCATGCCGGTCGCAACGTCGAACTCCGTATCCGCCGTTCCGCCCGCGAAGTAGGGAACGACGAGGTGGCCCGCGTAGGCGTTCTCCCCCGCGGCGAGGCTGTTGTAGACCTCCATCGGGTGCTCGCCCTCGGGGAAGACGAAGACGTCCTCGTTCAGCACGTCGGAGAAGGCCTCGTTCATGACGAAGACCACGTTCACCCGCGCGGGCTCTTCCGCCTCGGCGTAGCCCGTCTCCCAGGCCGCGGCCTCGTCACGGTCAAAGCCCTCGGGCTTTTCTATCTTATATGTAGAGAAATGGTAGCAGAAGTAGTAAACGAAGCCGAGCTCGTTGTTCACCGAGGCCAGGTCGTAGGGCTCCGTCGTCTCGAAGGAGTTGTAGAGGTCATCGGAGCTGTAGACGAAGGCCACCGCGCCCACGAGCAGGGCGGCGCAGAGCAGGACGCCCGTGACGCGCAGGAGCACGCCGCGTCTTTTCGGCGCCCCCTCGGCCTTTTTGAGCGGCAGCAGCAGGCCGAGGACTACAAAGGCCGCCGCCATGACGACGAGGCAGCAGACCTGGAACCAGGGCAGGCTCATGTCGTAGCTGCCTGCGGCGTCCGCAGCCTCCTTGATGAGGGAGATGTCGCGCGGGACGAAGGGTTCTCCGCGGACGGTGAGCTTCACTCGGTTTATGAGGGACATGACGCCCACAATGAGCCCGGAGGCGGCCGCGCCCCAGAAGGCGTTGCGGAAGGCAAAGGCGAAAGCCCCCGTCAGCAGGGCGACGGGCAGCCAGTTCAGCAGCAGAATGAGCGGCTGGTGCAGCATCTTGCCCAGCATCGCAAGCACGGAGACGGGGTGCGCCCAGAGCGCAAAAAGCGTCACCGCCACGGAGCAGGCGAGGCCGAGCAGGACGGTCGGAACAAGGCCAAGCGGCCGGGAATATCGTTTCAAGACGGCTCAGTCATCCTTTCTGTGTCCTCAAGGTAATAGCGGGGCCGCCCGAGGGAGGCGCGGCCGTATTCTATGGCGCGCGCCGGGCAGGCGTTTATGCAGGCCATACAGTGCATGCAGTGTCCGAGCCAGCGCGGCCGCCCGTCCTGGATGGCGATGTCGCTCACGGGGCAGAGCCTTGCGCACTTGCCGCAGCCTATGCAGGCCCCCGTGACGCGGAAGGCGCGGTCCTTTATGAAAAGCGCCCGAAAAACGCGGTTCACCGGCCCGCTCTTGAAGCGGTCGAGCGCCCCGGCGTCGGGGTCGCGGAGGGGCCGCCCGGCGGCGATCTCCCGCGCGGCGGCCTCTATGCCCGGCCTCGCGCGCGCAACTATCTCCTGAGCCTCGGCCTCGTCCGGGGTGGGGAAGAGGGCCAGGTAGTTCTCGGGCATGACCGCGGCGGCCAGGCCCATGTATTCCATGCCCAGGTCCGTGCAGAGGCGGCGGCAGTATTTGGCGGCGTCGCCGGGCTCAGAGCCGCAGGTGAGGAAGAAATACATCCTCCGGCTGCCCTCCCAGGCGGCGCGGCGCAGCAGGGCCTCCACCGCGGCAGGCAGACGCCAGCCGTGCGTGGGCGAGACTACGACGTAAGGCCGCTCCGAGGAAAAGCGCGCCGGCCCCCCGCCCCTGAGCAGGGCGTTCAGGGAGACGACCTCGTCCCCCGCGGCGGCGGAAATGAGCCTTGCGGCGTACAGGCTGTTGCCCGTGCCGGAAAAGCAGAGTATCATGTGCTCGCCTCCTTTGCTTTCCTGATAATAACACGGCCCGGCAAAATGTACAAGTTTTTTGCGTCGAGAGGTTTTTTACTTACATTCGTTTGAAAAATGTGCTAAAATATATATATTAGGCGGCTAACAGGCCGGGAAAGTGACGGGTGAGTCCAAAATGTACCAGGTGGGTGAACTCATAGTATACGGCGGCACGGGCGTGTGCCGCGTGGAGGCGGTGGAGACGCCGCAGCAGCGCGGTCCGGAGGCGGGGCGGCAGTATTACCTGCTGAAGCCCCTGTATCAGGACGGCACAATACGCATACCCGTGGACTCGAAGGTATTCATGCGCCCTGTCATCAGCCGGCAGGAGGCGGAGGCGCTTATAGACGCCATCCCTGGCATGCACGCCGAAGCCTGTCACGAGCGGAACTTCACCCAGCTGGCCGCGCGCTTCATGAAGCGCGCCGAGACCCTGCTCTACGGCGAGCTCTCCGTAGCCCTGGGCATCCCCTTCGAGGAGGTCCAGCCCTACATCTCCAGCCGCATAGCCTCGCAGTGAACGGCTTTGGCAGGGGCAGGAACCTCCTTGCGCTTTCCTGAGCGCGTACACTTCGCGCTGCCTTTCCTCCTCGAAACGCCCAGCCTCCAGTAGGGGCAGAGGGACTGCCCACGCAAGGGCTGCGTTTACGCACCCCGCCCAAAAGTCGGCTGATGTGTTGCGCCATATACTGCAAATCCACCCCGTTTCTTTGGCCTTGCCCAAAGAAACGGGGTGGAACCCAAAGAAGCCCTTGGGGCGGCTGTTCCCCAGTGAGGTTTATTGCCCTACCGACCTCTCACACTTGACGTCAGCAGCCACTCGGCCGCTAAGGCGCCAGTTTTGCTGACTTATTTCGTCGCTCACCGCGTCTCCAGCACCAGCTTGCCGTCCTTCGCGTCGGCGATGAGGCGGTCTCCGGGGCCGGTGCGGCCGGAGAGCAGCGCTTCGGCGGCGGGGTCCTCCAGCTGCGTGCAGATGCAGCGGCGCAGGGGGCGCGCGCCGTAGGTGGGGTCGAAGCCGCGCTCCGCCAGCAGATCCAGCGCCGCGTCCGTCACCTCCAGCTGCACGCCCAGCGCGCGCATGCGCTCCCGCACCGCGTCCGTCAGGCCGCGCGCGATGCGCCGCACGTCCGCGGGCGTCAGGCGGCGGAAGACTATGGCGTCGTCCACACGGTTCAGAAACTCCGGCCGGAAGGTCTGGCGCAGCTCAGCCATGACCGCCTCGCGCACGGCCCCGTCGCCGTCCCGCGCCGCGCCGGAAAAGCCCAGCGCCGGGCGGTTCTCCGTTATCGCCTTTGCACCCACGTTCGAGGTCATGACCACGATGGTGCTGCGGAAGTCCGCGCGCCGGCCCTCCGAGTCCGTCAGGCGCCCGTCCTCCATTATCTGCAACAGCAGGTTGTACACGTCCTCGTGCGCCTTCTCGATCTCGTCGAAGAGCACCACCGACCAGGGCCTGCGGCGCACGCGCTCGGTGAGCTGGCCGCCCTCGCCGTAGCCCACATAGCCGGGCGGGGAGCCGATGAGCTTTGAGACGGCGTGCTTTTCCATGTACTCGGACATGTCCAGCCGGATTAGCGCCTCCTCGTCGCCGTAGACGGCTTCGGCCAGGGCGCGGCAGAGCTCCGTCTTGCCCACGCCCGTGGGGCCGAGGAACAGGAAGCTGCCCAGCGGCCTGCGCGGGTCGGCCAGGCCCACGCGCCCGCGCCTGATGGCCCGCGCCACGGCGGAGACGGCCTCGTCCTGGCCGACGACGCGCCTGTGCAGCGCCTCCTCCAGCCTCAGCAGCCGCTCGCTCTCCGGCTCCGTTATGGCCGAGGCCGGCACTCCCGTCCAGGCCGAGACGACCTCCGCCACGTCCGAGGCCTCCACCTGCGTGCGCGCCGGGCTGCCCTCCACCCGCACGCGCGAGGCCGCCTCGTCCAGCAGGTCGATGGCCTTGTCGGGCAGGTACCTGTCGCAGATGTAGCGCGTGGAGAGCCGAATGGCGGCGGAGACGGCCTCGTCCGTGATGCGCAGCCCGTGGTGCGCCTCCAGCGAGCCGCGCAGGGCGAGGAGCATGCGCTCGCAGCACTCGCCGTCCGGTTCCGGGACGTTCACCGGCTGGAAACGGCGCTCAAGCGCGGCGTCCTTTTCGATGTGCTTGCGGTACTCCTCCGGCGTCGTCGCGCCGATGACCTGTATCTCGCCCCGGCCCAGGGCGGGTTTGAGGATGTTCGCGGCGTCGATGGCGCCCTCGGCGGAGCCGGCGCCGACGATGGTGTGCAGCTCGTCGATAAAGACGATGACGTCCCCGGCACGCTGCACCTCCTTTATGATGCACTTGACCCTGTCCTCGAAGTCGCCGCGGTACTTCGTGCCGGCGAGCATGGAGGCGAGGTCGAGGGTGACTATGCGGCGGTTTTTGAGCGTGTCCGGCACCTCGCCGCGGGCGACGCGGCGGGCCAGCGCCTCCGCAACGGCGGTCTTGCCCACGCCGGGCTCGCCCACGAGGACGGGGTTGTTTTTGGTGCGGCGGGAGAGGATCTGTATGACGCGGCTTATCTCACGCTCCCGGCCCACGACGGGGTCGGTGCCTCCGCCGCCTGCTATGAGCGTGAGGTCGCGGCTGTACTGGTCCAGGACGCGGGTCTCGGCGCGGCGGTAGGGAGGACGCAGGGGGGCCTGACTCCGGCCCTGTTCCTGGCGGCCCGGGCGGCTCTCGGGAGAGCCGAAGAGGGCCATTATGTCCGTGTACAGCTCGTTGGGGCCGCTGCCAGCGGCAGCCAGGGTCCGCGCGGCGGCGCAGTCCGGCGTGCGCACCAGCCCCAGCAGCAGATGCTCGGTGCCTATGCAGCCGTGGCCCAGCCTGCGGGCGTCCTCCGCGGCGCGCTCTATCGCCAGGCGCGCGTTGGGCGTCAGGCCCTGCTCCGGCGCGCCCGGCTCCCCGCTGCCCGCCTCCGCCGCCACCAGCCGCGTGAGCGCGAGCATGTCCAGGCCCCGCGAGAGCAGCACCCGCGCGCCAAGGCCCTCCGTCTCCGCCGCCACGCCGAGCAGCAGATGCTCCGTGCCGACGTAGCTGTGCCCAAGCGAGGCCGATGCGTCCCGTGCCGCGGCTATCGCGCCCGAGGCGCGTTCTGTGAACCTTGCGCTGTTTTTCATGCCTTCTCTTTGCCTCCTGTCCCATTATAGTGCCGCCGGAGCGCCGATGCGGGCGAAGCGGCGCGACAGTGAAAGTATTTCCAACGCAGGGCGCTTATAACCAGGACCGGCGCAATTCCCGCGCAGAGTGCAAAAAGCAAAAGGCTATTGATTTTCCCACGGTATGTGGTAGAATACAAAGCGTACAAAATCCCGGGTTTTGGGATGTATTTTATAATTGAACGGAGGTAACACCATGGCATTCGTTATCACTGACAGCTGCGTCTCCTGCGGCACCTGCGCTGCCAACTGTCCCGCCGAGGCCATCGACATGGGCGACGACAAGTACATCATCGATCAGGACAAGTGCGTCTCCTGCGGCACCTGCAAGGAGAATTGCCCCGCCGACGCCATAGTCGAGGAGTAATTGCGAAGAAAGAGGGCCGCGCCATTGCGGCCCTCTTGTTATTGTCCCGCCCCGCCGCCGTGTGCGGAGGGGCATTTTTGCATCCGGGGAGATGCGGCGCACAGGCGGCGACTCGCCCCACGCGGCAAAATCATACGCGCCCGCGCCAAAACCCGAAACAATCCCGTAGGGGCGGGGTCCCACCCTCTCCCGGGCGTCGGTTTACCGCCGGCCCCACGTCGCCGCAGCCGCCCTGTAGGGGACGGCGTCCTCGACGTCCCGCTGCTGCGGTTTCCGCCGACCCCACCGCGTTCCACCGGCCCCCGCCCGGGCGTGGGATGGTCTCGCGGTATATTATGCGGCACATGGCCCGTTTCCCACCCGCCGTAGGGGTCGGCGTCCTCGACGACCCTTTCCTTCGTCCA
>UQUO01000071.1 GCA_900544295.1 uncultured Eubacteriales bacterium
AAGCGGGGCAAAAAACTTTTAAACGCCAGTTCTCCACCAGCCCAAGCCCCTCGCCGCGGCGGCGAGTGATTCAATCCGTCCGCGAAGCGGACACCTCAGCGGCCGAGTGGCACCTCCCACGCGAGTGGGAGAGGCGGGTGGGTCCCGAAACCTCACGGGGGCGCCACCACCCCAAGCGCCTTTCTTTGGGGCTCCACCCCGTTTCTTTGGGCAAGCACCAAAGAAATGGGGTGGAACTGGCAGCACCAACGTATAGATACGCAGAACAAAACGGCGAGTTCCTAAAACCCAAGCCCCCCCGCAGAGGGGTTTCGGCTTTCAAGCAAAAATCACACTCACAGTTCCCCCGCGGCGTACATTATGGCGCTGACGGCCACTACGGGCGCGGTCTCGCAGCGGAGGATGCGCTCGCCCATGGAGCAGAGGGTCAGGCCGCAGACGCGCGCCATCTTCGCTTCGGCTTCTGTGAAGCCGCCCTCCGGGCCGGTGACCACGCTGGCCGTTTTGAACTCCCCCGCCGCTTCTATCGCCTGCTTCAGCGGCGAGCGCCCCTCGCCTGTCTCGTACATGAAAAGCTTCGCCTCCGCCTTTATGGCGCGGTTCAGCATCTCCACATAGCTGTGCTCATACTCCACGGTCGGTATCTTCCCCCGCCCGGACTGCTGCGCCGCGGCCTCGGCTATGCGGGAAAAGCGCTCCAGCTTCTTCTCCATGCTCCGCCCGTCCGGACGCGCCACGCAGCGCTCGCAGTTGAAGAACACTATGCCCGAGGCGCCGGCCTCGATGCACTTCTGCACCAGGAAATCCGCCCGCTCGCCCTTCGGCAGACCGGCGTACACCGTCACCTCCACGCGCGGCTCCCCCCGGCAGGGGACGCCCTCCAGCACCTCGGCCTCCGCCTCCTCCGGGCCGGAGCTCACGAGACGGCAGCGGTAATCCGTGCCCTTGCCGTCGCAGATGACTACGTCCTCGCCCGGACGCATCCTCAAAACGCGGATGTGCTCCGCGTCCTGCCCGCGTATCACGGCGCGCCCGCCGAATATATTCGTGCCGGTCATGAAAAACCTTGCCATATGCCGTCCCTCCGCCTGTCTGTTCCTGTGCCGCCCTCCCGGGGCTCTACTGGATTATCTCATATTGTTCACCGCATTTCAAGCGCGGCATAGTATGTAGCAGGAACATAGTGGAGGTCGGTACCATGACAGACAGCACGAGAGCGGCACTCGAAGGCTTCAGCGAGGTCTGGGCGCGCGTGCGCGGCGAAGGCGGAGCGGCGGAGGGCTCCGGCTCCGAGCTGGAGGTCCTCCGGGAATTCATTGCAGACGAGAGCTGCGCGGCGGCCTTTTACGAGGCGGCGGCCCGGCGCTTCGGGCGGTTTTCATCGAGGCTGAGGGCCATAGCCTGCGAGGAACGCCGTCATCTTCGCGCGCTCCAGGCGGAGCATTTCCTGCTCACCGGCGAAATATGCCTGCCCCCCGCCTCCTGTCCCCTGCCCTGCGGCGGACTGCGCATCCTGCGCACGGCATGGCTGGACGAGAGGAGCGCAGCCGAGGCCTATTTGAAGGCCGCAGACACGGCCTCAAGCGCCTCCCTGGCCGCCGTATACCGCTGCAACGCCGCCGACGAGGAGCGCCATTCGGAAATTTTAAGGGAAATCATCCTCTGCGCGCTGTAAAATTCAACTTCCTCTTGACTTTGGCGCGATTTTAATTTATTATATGTGGGCGTCAACTGGATAAGGCACAGTTCGAGCAGCGCGTGGAGATGTCGCGTAGTTGGTCGAGCGCGCACGATTGGAAATCGTGTAAGGGTCAAAAGCCCTTCGAGAGTTCGAATCTCTCCATCTCCGCCAAAGTCCCGCACCCTGGGGTGCGGGACTTTTTTTCATCTGTTCAGCAGCCAGATCCCGGCGTTGAGGTAGGCCGCGAAGGCGAGCCAGATGAGGTACGGGGCCTGGAGCCTGGCCGCGGGACGGTCTACGCGGTCAAAGGCGGCGGTCATGGCCGCGGCGAGGCCAAAGAGCAGCAGCAGGACCAGAAGCGCCGCAAAGTACGCCCCGGCGAGGAAGAACACCAGCGTCCAGGCGAAATTCACCGCCAACTGCACCCACCAGAGCCTCTCCGCCCGCTTGACGCCCGGGCCGCCTTTGTTTTTCACCGCCGCGAGCCCGACGCCCATGAGGATATAGAGCGCCGTCCACACGATGGGGAACACCGCTGCCGGCGGACTGAGCGGCGGCTTTTCCAGCAGGGGGAAGACCTCCTTCACGCTCTGCCGCGTGATGAGGCCTGAAAGCGCGCCGACGCCAACCGCCACGGCGGGGTAGACGATATAATAGCTTTTTTTCAAACGAGGACCTCCCTTCTGCTATATGTTATTTCCCGTTTGTCCCCCGAGATTCCAAAAGCGCAAAAAATGCCGCGGGCTTTTGCCCGCGGCATTTCGCGTTTGATCATTCAAAGCTGTACTCCACCGTCGCGGCGGCGTACCACTTTCCGCTGGCCTTTATAAAGGCCACCTCGCAGCTGCCCGCCAGCTCATCGTCATTGTAGAGCAGCACGGTGCAGGTGTAGAGGTTATCGCCGTAGGCCACGAAGCCCGTGACCTCGACCTCATCATAGCTGCCGGCCGCAGCGCCGCCGGAGGGCAGACGGGAGCTGTACTCCGATGCCAGGCGCGTCCCCAGGGGCGTACCGCCGTACATGTAGGGCAGGATGTTGTAGTAGTTCGTGTCTATCTTCTCGTCCTTGTTCGCGGCAAAGGCGGAGTAGAGCTCATAGAATTTCTCCGCGTAGTCGCGCTGCGAGCTCTCAAGCTCCGCGTCGGGCGCGGGCTGGAAGACGTAGGCGCCGTCCTGCAGATAGGGGGCGGAGAGCTCCGCGCCGGAGGCGTCCACAGCACTTATCTCGGGCGTGAGGTGCAGGCCGCCTATCTCCCAGGCCTCCATGGCCGGAGCCTCGCCATAGCTCTCCAGGCCCTCGAAGAGGGCGAGGGTCACGCTATCGCCGGTCTTATAGCTCTCGTCGAGCTCCACGCCGTTTATGCTGAGCACCGCGCCCTCGGGGACGTAGACGGTGACGCTCACTTCGCCCTCGGGCAGGGGGAAGACCGCCCCGTCCCGGTCGGAGCTCACGGCCTCAAGCTGTTCGCCCGACGCCGAGGTGGCGGCTATCTCCACCGTGCCGTAGATGCCCTGGATGTCGTAGCGGCAAAGCAGCTCCGCAGCCTCGGGCTCCAGCTCGGGCAGGACGGAAGCGTCCGGCGCCTCGGAGCTTATGTAGCTCTCCCCGACGGTGATGCCGTTGAGCGTCACTGTAGCGTCCGCGGGCGCTGTTATGCTGATGCTGCGGGACGCAGGCGCGATGAACTCGGCCAGCAGCTCGACCTTGTCTATGGACATGTACTCCAGCCCGAAGCCGGCCTCGCCGCCCGCCTGGGGCGACATATAGACCCGGCAGAGCTCTATGCCGTTCACGGAAACGAGGTAGATGGGCGCTTCGTCCGTGTAGCCCTCGTCCTCCACATAGCTCATCTGCCCGTCGCGCAGCAGGCTGAGGCAGAGCTCGTCCACGAGGGCGCTCTCCGTCTCGAACTCGGAGGGCGACACGACAAAGGAGCTAGTGACCGCCGTCTCCCAATACTGCTCGTTGGCCATCTGCTCGAACTGCTCCATGACGTTCTCAGGGCGCGTGAACTCATAGGCTTCGAGGTACTTCCAGAGCACGGCGAGGCCCGCCGCGATGACGACGAGCAGGACCAGCGCGTAGAGGATGAGCGCGCGGGCAAAACCGCCGCGCCTGACGGGCGGCTCCTCTTCTTCTGGGGGCGGGTTCCATTTTATCTCTGGGGCCTGGCGGCGGACCGGCTTGGGCCTGGCCTCCCTCTGGGCGGGGACGGGGCGCGCCTCATCGGTCTCCCGGCGCTCTTTGGCGGGGCGGCGCTCACGCTTCGCGGGCGGCTGTTCCTCTGCGGAGGCGCCCGTTCCGGCGGCCCTGGGCGCGGCGGCCTTCGGCTCGGGCTCCTGCGCCTTCTCAGCCCTGGCCGCGCGGCGCGGGACCGGCCTTTCCTCAGCCGGTTCCGGCCTGTCCTCCACCGCCGTGGGTGCGGCGGGACGCGGCGCGGGCGTGCCGTCCAGATCCCGGCGGATGGATTCGAGGAAGCTGTCGAAATCCTCGTCCGCGGACAGTCCGGTGAAATCAAAGCCCTTGTTCTCTTCGCTCATGTCTCATTCCCCCTCGCCTGAAGCGTCCTGCTCCGGAGCCTCGCTCCCGGCAGGCTCTTCACTTTCCGCCGGCGCGTCGCTCTCTACAGGCTCGGCGCTCTCAGCCGGCGCGTCGCTCTCGGCTGGCGCGGCGCTCTCCACGGGCTCCTCGCTCTGCACGGGCGTCTCTTCCGGCGCGAGAATGGCTTCGATCTCGTCCTCTGGGACGAAAAGCCCCGCCAGGAAGGAAAGCCCGCTGTCCGAGGCGCGCTGCACGAACACCTCCCGCGCCGCGGGAGAGGGTCCCTTCGTGATTATAAACACCGCCGCCAGCACCGCGATGACGGCGCAGGCCAGCGTCACGCCGACGAAGGCAAAGACCCTCCCGGCGACCCGGCCGGCTCCGCCCTCGTCGAGCTGCATCTTGTCTTCCCTGCTCATATTTCTTCTCCCTTCCGTGAGAGTTTTGTCCTATTTATTGAAGTACAGCAGTCTGGCCTTGCCCTCGCCCAGCTCGACGCAGCTCCAGCAGCCCTGCTCGAACCAGAGGCGGTTCACAGCGGAATCCGGCATCTCCAGGAGCAGCATCATGATGGTGGAAAGCGGCCCGTTGTGCGCCACGAGCAGGGTGTCCCGACCGCCTGCGGCGGCGCGCTCTATGACGTTGAGGACGCGGCCGCGCAGGCTATCAAAGCTCTCGCCCCCCGGCGGGACAACGGTGGTCCAGTCGTTCAGCATGGCGCGCACCAGCTCCGGCTGCTCGGCTATCATCTGCTCGAAGGGGCGGTTTTCAAACTCGCCCATGTCCTGCTCCATGAGCCCGTCGTCGAGCTCTATGCGCACGCTGCGCCCGGCCAGGGCAAGGCGCGCGGTCTCCGCCGCGCGGATGAGCGGGCTGGAGATGCACAGGTCTATGTGCTCCCCCGCGAGCTTTTCTCCCACTTCGCGGGCCTGACGGCAGCCCTTTTCGGTGAGCGAGCAGTCCGTGCGCCCGTAAAGGCGGCGCTGGACGTTGCACTCGGATTCTCCGTGTCTGACGAGATACAGCTTCATATGTCGGACCTCTCCTGTTCCACCGGCAGCCCGGCGAGATATCTGCGCAGCATATCGAAGACGTTCTGGCAGGCGTAAAGTCTGACCGTGGCCCTGTCGCGGTTGGAGATGTGCTTCTCGCGCACCCAGGTGCGCGTCCCGTCCGAGAGTGAGACGAAAACGGTGCCCACGGGGTTCCGCCCGTCGCCGTCGGGTCCCGCAAGACCCGTTATGCCCACGCCGAGCTGCGCGCCCAGCTTGAGCCTCACGCGCTCGGCCAGCTCCGCGGCGACCTCGCGGCTGACCGCGCCGTATTTCTCCAGCGTGTCCCTCGGGATGCCGAGCAGCAGGTGCTTGGCCTCGTTCGTATACACCACTACGCCGCCGCGCAGCACGGCGGAGGCGCCCGGGATATCGGTTATGCGGGCCTCAAGCTCCCCGCCCGTGCAGCTCTCCGCCGCGGCGAGGCTGACGCCCTTCTCGATGAGGAGCTTCACCGTGTGTTCTGCGATGTTCGCCCCGTCCACCGCGTATGCGAGGTCTCCGAACATGTCGAGGACCTTCTCGACGACGGGGGCCATCATCTCCTCGGCCTCGGCGGCGGTCCCCGCCTTGGCGGTGACGCGCACGAGGCACTCGCCGTTCTTGGCGTAGGGCGCGAGGGTGGGGTTCGTGAGCTCCTGCATGTAGTCGCGCAGGCGGTACTCCATCTCGCTCTCGCCTATGCCGAAGAAGTGGATGTTGTGCGAGGCGATGACGGCGTCGGAGAGCCGCGCCAGGATGGGCCGCACGCGGTACTCCAGCAGCGGGCGCAGCTCCCTGGGCGGGCCGGGCAGCATGACGACGTGGACGCCCTCGCGCTCGAAGTAGCAGCCGGGCGCGGTGCCCCAGTCGTTGCGCAGGGCCGTGGAGCCCTCGGGCAGCCAGACCTGCTGGAGGTTGTTGGGCGTGAGCTCCCTGTAGCCGCGCTTTACCCAGATATCGCGCAGCCAGGCCTCTTCGCCTTTGTCCAGCGCAAGCTCCATGCCGAAGGCGGCGGCCAGGGCGGACTTCGTGAGGTCGTCGCAGGTGGGACCGAGGCCGCCGGTGGTTATGATGAGGTCCGCGCGGCCCTTGGCGCGGCTCACGGCCTCCGTGACCCGGCCCGGGTTGTCGCCCACGACGGTCTGCCAGTGGACGTCGATGCCGTATTCCGACAGGAGCACGGCGACGTCCGCCGCGTCCGTATTTATCGTGCTGCCGAGCAGCAGCTCGGTGCCGACGGAGATTATCTCAGCCTTCAATGTCTATCCATATCCTTTCGATGCCTTCCAGCGCCTCGGCCACGAGGCCCTCTATGTCCATGGCTGCCTCCGCCGCGGCGACGTCCTCGACCCTCGGCTTGGTCTTGGGGTGGCGCGGGGTGAAGACGGTGCAGCAGTCCTCATAGGGCAGGATCGAGGTCTCAAAGGTGCCGATCTTCCGCGCGATGCGGATGATGTCCTCCTTGTCCATGCCTATAAGCGGCTGTAGGACGGGAAGGTCCGTGACGGCCTGGGTGCTGGCCATGGCCTCCATGGTCTGGCTGGCGACCTGGCCGAGGTTCTCGCCGGTGACGATGGCCTTGCAGCCGCCGCGCTCGGCTATCTTTTCCGCTATGCGCATCATGAAACGGCGCATGACGAGGGTGAAATACTCCTCCGGGCACTTGTCGCGTATCTCCTCCTGTATGTGCGTGAAGGGTACGACCTCAAGGCACATCTGCCCGCACCAGGGCGTGAGCAGCCGCGCGAGCTCCACCACCTTTTCCTTGGCCGCCTCGGAGGTATAGGGGAAGGAGAAGAAGTGTACGGGTATGCACCTCACGCCGCGGCGGGCTATCATCCATGTGGAGACGGGGCTGTCGATACCGCCGGAGAGCAGGGTGACGGCCCGGCCGTTGGAGCCTATGGGCAGCCCGCCCGCGCCGGGCGCAGGGGCCGCGTGGACATAGGCCGCGTAGTCACGCACCTCAAGGTGGACGGTAAGCTCCGGATGCCGGACGTCCACGCGCGTCTCCGGGTAGGCCTCTGCAAGCCGGCCGCCGACGTACTGGGAGAGCTGTATGCTGGTCATGTGGAAGCTCTTGTCGGAGCGCTTGGTCTCCACCTTGAAGCTCTCGGCGGCGAGCATATCCTCGCGCAGGTACTCGATGGCGAGCCTTGCGATGGCGTCCTCGTCCTTCTCGCAGGCCGCGGCGCGCGAGAGCGCCACGACGCCGAAGGTCTTTGAGAGCGCGTCAAAGGCGGCGTCCATATCCGCGGTCTCGCTCTCGGGCTCGACATAGACCGTGGACTGCACGCAGTAGACGCGGAACTCGCCCATGGGCTTGAGCCGCTTGCGTATATTCGAGACGAGCTTCTGCTCGAAATATCTCCTGTTGAGGCCCTTCAGGACGGTCTCGCCCTGTTTGAGCAATATGATGTCTTTCAAAAAAATCACCTTAAAACGAAATTTCGCAGCCCAGAGCGCGCTCTCTCAGCCCGCGCAAAAAGGCCGCGCGGCGCAGGACGACGAAGTCCCAGCGTCTGGCCTCGGTCTCCAGCCGCACAGCCGGGAACCCCAGCACGCGTGAGCGCCCTACGGCGCGCAGGTCCGCGAAAGGTATGAAGATGCGTCTTTTATCCTTCGGCACCTGTATCTTCTGCGTAGTAAAAAGCAGCCCGCCGGGCTGGATGAGGAGGCAGCCGCCGGTTATCCCGCCCCAGCAAAGGCTTGCCGCATAAGCTCCGCCCATGCGCTCGCCCCCTGAAATTGTCGGTCATAGCACAATTACAGGATATTTTATCACACCGTCCCGTCAAACGCAAGCGCGCAGGCTGGTTTTGCGCCTCCCGCCCGGCGGTGCGGCGGGCGGCGGCGGAACGCGCCGTTTTGCTTGCGGTTGATTTTACCTTACCCTGCGGTTCCACCCCATTTCTTTGGTCTTACCCAAAGAAAGGCGCTTTTGGACGCGTGCACCCCGTAGGCTTGGCGGGCAAAAGTCTCGCCCAGTAAAAGTTTTTTGCCCCGCTTTTTTACAAAAAAGCGGGCGGGGTCCAGGGGCTGCGCCCCTGGCCGCGCGCCGCAGCGCGCGGAAGCCCCTTGTGCCAAAGAAGCGCAGGAGGGGATCCCCCCTTTGCGTGCGGCCCGCCTCCCGCAAAAATCCAATGAAAACGCCGCCCATTCGGGCGGCGTTTTCACCATTTCCCGCGTTGTGATCCGCACCCCGTAAAACCGCGGCACGCGGCCCGTTTCCCACCCGCCATAGGGGTCGGCGTCCTCGACGACCCTTTCCTTCGTCCACCGCCGACCCTACCGCGTTCTGCCAACCCCCTGTAGGGGCGGGGTTTCACCCCCGCCCGGCGGGGGATTACCGCGGGCGTTATGGCGTCGCAACCGCCCTGTAGGGGACGGCGTCCTCGACGTCCCGCCGCTACGGTCTCCGCCGACCCCACCACGGTCCTCCACCCCCCTGTAGGGGCGGGGTTCCACCCCCCGCCCGGCGTCGGATGACCGCGGGCGTCCGTAAATCGCACGGACTGCGGGCGGCGGGGGCCGCCCGCAAAGGGGGGACCCCCGGCGAGGGTCCCCCCTTTGACCCCCTCCTGCGCTTCATTGAGTATAAGGAGAGTTCCGCGCGCTGCGGCGCGCGTCCAAGGGCTCCGCCCCTGGACCC
>UQUO01000072.1 GCA_900544295.1 uncultured Eubacteriales bacterium
TGGGGCTCCACCCCGTTTCTTTGGGCAAGACCAAAGAAATGGGGTGGAACTGCAGCACAACCTAAAGTCCAGCAGGACAAAACGGCGAGTTCCTCCAACGCCCCCCAACCCCCGGGCGGCGCTGGAACCCCGCCCCCGGTCCGGGCAAAAACCTTCATCCCCGCCTGCCCAGATACGCCTCCAAAATCAGCGCCGCCGCCAGGGCGTCCACGGTCTTTTTGTGCTTTTTCTCGCGCTTGCCGTTGGCCGAGAGGATGGCGTGCGCCTCTATGCTGCTGCGCCGCTCGTCCCAGAGCCGCGCCTCCAGACCCGTCGCCTCGCGCAAAAGCGCCGCGAACTCGCGCGCCTTCTCCGCGCGCGGGCCTTCCGTGCCGTCCATGTTCTTCGGCAGGCCCAGCACCAGCTCGCCTACCCCGCGCGCCGCGCACTCCTGCGCTATCCGCGCCGCCAGGCGCCCGGCGTCCCATTCCTCCACAGTGAACGCCTCGCCGCAGAGCAGGCCCCCCGCGTCCGAAAACGCCAGGCCCGTCCGCCTGTCGCCGTAGTCTATCGCCAGCACCCTCACGCCCGCGCCTCCTCTCCGAGCACTTTCGCGCGCACCGCGCCCGACATGTACAGCGAGCCCACAGAGCATACCATGCCCCCAGGTCCCGCCAGCGAGCGCGCCAGCTCCACGCCCTCGCCTATCTCCGAGGCCGCGCGCGCCGGGACGCCGCGCGCGCGCACCGCCGCGCACAGCTCCTCAGCAGGCATCGCCCGCTCGCTCTCCGGCGTCACGCACACCGCCTCCGCCGCCAGGGGCAGCAGGATGTCCAGCATCCGCCCCCAGTCCTTGTCCGCAAGCACGCCCAGCAGCAGCACCCGCTGCCGCGCGGGGAAATAGCGCTCCAGCGCCGCCGCCGTCGTCTCCACGCACTGGGGGTTGTGGCCCCCGTCGAGGACGAAGTCCGGCCCGCGCGACACGAGCTCGAAGCGCGCCGGCCACACCGCCGACTCCAGGCCGCGCGAGATCGCCTCCTCCGACAGGCCCAGCACCCGCGCGGCACAGATAGCCGTCGCGGCGTTTTTCGTCTGGTGCCCGCCCAGCAGGCGGATGCCGTACTCCCGGCCCCCGTAGCGGAAGCGCTGGCCCTCCAGGCTGTCCGACACCGGCTCCAGCTTTGAAAAATCCGCAAATTCCAGCCGCGTCCCCGTCCGCTCCGCGGCCTGCCTCAGCACGGCGGCGACGGAGGGCGGCTCGTCGTAGGCCACCGCCCGGCCGCCCTTGAAGATGCCCGCCTTCTCGGCGGCTATCTGCTCCACCGTGTCCCCCAGCACCGCCGTGTGGTCCAGGCCTATGTTCGTGACGACGGCGCAGTCGGGCCTCGGTATGACGTTCGTGGCGTCGAGCCTGCCGCCCATGCCCACCTCAAGGACCACATAGTCGCAGCCCTTTTCCGCAAACCACCAGAGCGCGGCGGCGGTGATGAGCTCGAACTCCGTGCAGGGCTCGGCCATGCCCTCCGCGGCCCGCGCGAGGGCGGCGACAGCCCCGGCCAGCTCCTCCGGGCTTATCTCCGCGCCGTCTATCCGCATCCGCTCCGTCAGCCGCAGCAGGTGGGGCGAGGTGTAGAGCCCCGTCCTGTACCCCGCCGCCGTGAGCATCGCGGCGAGCATGGCCGAGGTGGAGCCCTTGCCGTTCGTGCCGGCGACGTGGACATAGCGGCAGCGCCGCTCCGGGCTGCCCAGCCTGCGGAGCAGCTCCTCTATCCTCTCAAGCCCCGGCCGGATTCCCAGCCAGGACACGCCCTCAAGATATTTAAGCGCCTCGGCGTAATTCAACATACATCCCTCCATCCGCGCGTAGTATATCACCGGCGCCCCGCGCCTGCAACCAAAACACAGGAAAAGCGCCCCCGTGTGGGGGCGCTTTCAGAAGCGTCTTAAAATTCTGCGTTGCCCCAGGTCCTGGGGTGGGGCAGCACGTCGCGGATGTTCGACACGCCGGTGAGGTACATGATGAGCCGCTCGAAGCCCAGGCCGTAGCCCGCGTGGCGGCAGGAGCCGTAGCGCCGCAGGTCGAGGTACCACCAGTAGTCCGCGGGGTCGAGCCCCAGCTCGGCCATCCTGGCCTCCAGCACGTCCAGCCGCTCCTCGCGCTGGCTGCCGCCGACGATCTCGCCTATGCCCGGCACCAGGCAGTCCGCCGCGGCGACGGTCTTGCCGCCCTCGTCCAGGCGCATGTAGAAGGCCTTTATCTCCTTCGGGTAGTTCGTCACAAAAATGGGCTTCTTGAACACCTGCTCGGTGAGGTAGCGCTCGTGCTCCGTCTGCAGGTCGCTCCCCCAGTCCACCTTGTAGTCGAACTTGTCGTTGTTCTTTTTGAGTATCTCCACGGCCTCGGTGTAGGTGACGCGGCCAAAGTCGGAGGTGGCGACGTGGTTCAGCCGCTCCAGGAGGCCCTTGTCCACGAAGGAGTTAAAGAACTCCATCTCCTGCGGGCAGCGCTCCAGCACGCGGTTTATGACGTATTTTATCATCGCCTCGGCGTTGTCCATGTAGTCCGAGAGGTCCGCAAAGGCCATCTCGGGCTCTATCATCCAGAACTCAGCCGCGTGGCGCTGGGTGTTCGACTTCTCGGCGCGGAAGGTGGGGCCGAAGGTGTAAACGTCCCCGAAGGCCATGGCGAAGTTCTCGGCGTTCAGCTGGCCGGAGACGGTCAGGCTCATGTGCTTGCCGAAAAAGTCCTGGCTCCAATCGACGGCGCCGTCCTCGGTGCGGGGCGGGTTCGCCACGTCGAGGGTCGTGACGCCGAACATCTCGCCCGCGCCCTCGCAGTCCGAGCCCGTGAGCAGCGGCGTGTGGACGTAGACGAAGCCCCGGCTCTGGAAAAACTCGTGTATCGCCGCCGCCGCGACGCTGCGGACGCGGAAAACGGCGGAGAAGAGGTTCGTCCTCGGCCTCAGGTGCTGGATGGTGCGCAGGAATTCCACGCTGTGGCGCTTCTTCTGCAGGGGGTAGTCCGGCGTAGAGGCGCCCTCGACGGCTATCTCGTGCGCCTTGAGCTCAAAGGGCTGCTTCGCCTCCGGGGTGAGCACCAGCTCGCCCTTTACAATGAGGGCCGCGCCCACGTTCTGCCGCGCGATCTCGTCGTAATTGGACAGGCTCCCCCTCTCAAGCACGACCTGCAGGCTCTTGTGGCTGCTGCCGTCGTTCAGCTCGACGAAGCCGAAATTCTTCATGTCCCTTATCGTCCTGACCCAGCCGCAGACAGTCAGCTCCCTGCCCGCGAAGGCGGCTGCGTCGGCGTATATTCCCGAGATCCTCTGCCGCTCCATGTGGCGCGTCCCCTTTCGTTTTCCCTTTTGCGGCCTTGCTTTGGCCGCTTCTTTGTATTATACTCATAGTCAAACGAATTTTCAACACAATTTACATCCGGAGGCGGCATATGGCAAAAATATATTCCGACATCACGGAGCTCATCGGCGGCACGCCCCTGGTGCGGCTCTCGCGCTTTGCGCCGGGGCTCGGCGTCCTGGCGAAGCTGGAGCGGCAGAACCCCGCGGGCAGCGCGAAGGACCGCGTGGCCCTCTCCATGCTGCGCGCGGCCGAGGCGGAGGGCCGGCTCGCGCCCGGCGGCCTCGTCATAGAGCCGACGAGCGGCAACACCGGCATCGGCCTCGCGGCCCTGGCCGCGGCCCTGGGCTACCGCGCCGTCATCGTCATGCCCGACAGCATGAGCCCCGAGCGCGTGAAGCTCATCGCGGCCTGCGGGGCCGAGGTCGTGCTCACGCCGGGCGCCGAGGGCATGTCCGGCGCCGTGGCGAAGGCGGAGGAGATATCCGCCCGCAGCCCCGGCAGCATAGTCGCCGGGCAGTTCTCGAACCCCGCGAACCCCCGCGCCCACTACGAGACCACCGGCCCCGAGATCTGGCGCGACACGGACGGCCGCGTCGCCGCCTTCGTCTGCGGCGTCGGCACCGGCGGGACGATCACCGGCGTGGGGCGCTACCTCAAGGAGCAAGACCCCGCCGTGCGCGTCATAGCAATGGAGCCGGCGTCCTCGCCGCTGCTCAGCGAGGGCCGCGCGGGCGCGCACGCCATCCAGGGCATAGGCGCGAATTTCGTGCCCGAGGCGCTGGACACCTCGGTGTACGACGAGGTCGTGACCGTGACGGACGAGGACGCCCTCGCGGCGATGCGGGAGCTGGCGAGGACGGAGGGGCTGCTGTGCGGCGTCTCCTCGGGCGCGGCGGCCTTCGCGGCCAGGGAGATCGCCAAGCGGCCCGAATTCGCGGGCAAAAACGTCGTCTGCCTGCTGCCGGACACGGGCGAGCGCTATCTGAGCGTCATGTGAGGTGGAAAAATGAAAAAGCTCTTTTTCATCATAAACCCTGTGGCGGGCCGGGGCATGTACAAGCAGGGCCTGGGCGAGGCGCTGTTCACGCTGCACTCGGCGGGCTACGAGCCGACGCTGCGCTTCACGACGCGCGCGGGCGAGGCCCCGGAGCTGGCGCGGCACGCGGCGGGCTATGACCTGGTCTGCTGCCTGGGCGGGGACGGGACGCTCTCGGAGGTCTGCGCGGGGCTCATGAGCCTTGCGCCGGAGGAGAGGCCGCCCATCGGCTACTTCCCGCTCGGCACGGCGAACGACGTGGCGACGACGCTGAAGCTGCCGAAGAACGACCCCGCCGCCGTTGCGCGGCGCATAGCCGAGGGCGCGCCGCGGGCCTGGGACATCGGCGTGTTCGGCGAGGGGCGGTATTTCACCTACGTCGCGGCCTTCGGGGCCTTCACGGACGTGAGCTACGAGACGCCGCAGCAGTCGAAGCAGGCGCTGGGCCACCTGGCGTATCTGCTGGAGGGCATGAACCGCCTGCCGAAGCTGCCGCACTACCGCGCGCGCGTGGAGCTGGACGGCGAGGCTGTGGAGGGCGACTACATCTTCGGCGGGGTGACGAACTCGACGAGTGTCGCCGGCCTCGTGAAGCTCGACCCGGAGCTGGTAGCCCTTGACGACGGTCTCTTCGAGGTGGCGCTGGTGAAATACCCGGCCACCCTTGCCGACCTGAACGCCCTGGTGAGCCAGGCGGTATCGAAGAACTACAAGGGCGAGATGCTGAGCATAACGAAGGCGCGCCGCGTCCGTTTCACCTTCCCGGACCCTGTCCCCTTCACCCGCGACGGCGAACCCGGCGGCGTCCACTCCGACGTGACCATAGAGAACGCCCGCGCCGCCGTCCGCATAGTCGTGTGATTCGCCCTCGCAAAGCGTTTAAAAGTTTTTTGCCCCGCTTTTTTACAAAAAAGCGGGCGGGGTCCAGGGGCGGAGCCCTGGCCGCGCGCCGCCGCGCGCGGAACTTTCTCTTGTGCTAATGAAGCGCAGGAGGGGGTCAAAGGGGGGACCCTCGCCGGGGGTCCCCCCTTTTGCGCGCGGCCCCTGGCCGCGCGCAAAAAACGCCCCGGGCCTGCGCGGCCCGGGGTATGTGAACACCATATATAAATAAGGTGGAACTTCTGGTCTGCCCCTTCAGGGGGGATATTTCCCCCCTCGGCGGGCAGGTCGCCGTTTTTTGGCTTATAAGCTGTATTGCCGGTACGTCAGGTACGTTTCTTTGTGTATCAGCGTATTCAGGATAACAGCCACTTATGAACTGCGTGTTAACCGGGGGTGAACATTCTCGGACATTTCTGCATCATGATCCGGAAAAACGGCCGGAAATTGGCAGAAAAGAGTCTTGACCCGGCGCGCAGACTGTGCTATACTTCATTTTACCTGTCGGCCGGACGGGTTTGTTTTCGCGCGCGCATTTTTGCGCATGTCCGGCGCGCTCAGGGAGGCAACAGGCCGCGAGAGCGGCCAAGTATTACAAGGAGGTGCCGAATAGAATGGCTGTTGGCGCAAGAGTAAAAGTCATACTCAGGTGCAGCGAGTGCAAGGAGCGCAACTACTTCACGGTCAAGAACAAGAAGAACACTCCCGACCGTCTCGAAATGAAGAAGTACTGCCCCCGCTGCCGCAAGTACACGGTCCACAACGAGACCAAGTAAGGCGTTCTGAAAGGAGCAAATGGCATAATGGCAGAAGAGAACAAGAGCACCGCACCGGTGAAGGTCTCCACGAACGCCGTCAAGAAGAATGAAGGCAAGCTGCCCTTCGGCAAGCGCGTCGCCAAGTGGTTCCGCGAGATGCGCAGCGAGGCGCGCAAGGTCATCTGGCCGACGCCGAAGCAGACCCTCAACAACACGGCTGTGGCGCTGGGGATGATGGTCGTCTCCGCCCTGGTTCTCTGGGGCTTCGACACCCTCGCCAAGCTGGGCGTGCAGACGCTCATAGACCTGGTGTAAGGCGGATGGCGGAAGAAGCAAAGTGGTATGTGGTCCACACATACTCCGGCTACGAAAACGCCGTGGCTGCCGCCGTCATGAAGGCGGCCGAAAACCGCAAGATGCAGGACCTCATCCAGGAGGTCAATATCCCGCTCGAAACCGTCACCGAGCACACCGACAACGGCGACAAGACCTATGAACGCAAGGTCTTCCCCGGCTACGTGCTCGTGAAGATGATAATGACGGACGAGAGCTGGCACCTCGTGCGCAACGTGCGCGGCGCCACCGGCTTCGTCGGCACGTCGAACAAGGCGATACCGCTGACGGAGCAGGAGATCTACGACCTCGGCGTCGAAAGGCACGAGATCGTCCTCGGCTACGAGGTGGGCGACACCGTGAAGGTCACGGACGGCCCGCTGGACGGCTTCCTCGGCACGGTCGAGGAGCTGGAGCCGGAGAAGGACCGCGTGCGCGTCGTGGTCTCCATGTTCGGGCGCGAGACCCCCGTGGACCTCGAGCTCGACCAGGTCGAGCCCGTCAAGGACTGACGGCCGGCCAACAAATCGTTATTGAAAGGGTGCTTAGATAAATGGCACAGAAAGTTGTCGGATATATCAGATTCCAGGTGCCGGCCGGCAAGGCCACCCCGGCGCCCCCCGTCGGCCCCGCCCTGGGCCAGTACGGCGTGAACATCGGCCAGTTCACCAAGGACTTCAACGAGCGCACCAAGGCCGACATGGGCATGATGATCCCCGTCGTCATCACGGTGTACTCCGACAGGAGCTTCACCTTCATCACCAAGACCCCGCCCGCGGCCCTGCTCATCAAGAAGGCCTGCGGCATCGACAAGGCTTCCGGCGTCCCCCAGCGCGACAAGGTCGCCACCATCAGCAAGGAAGACCTGCGCAAGATCGCCGAGCAGAAAATGCCCGACCTCAACTGCACCAGCGTCGAGGCCGCCATGTCCATGATCGCCGGCACCTGCCGCAGCATGGGCGTAGTCGTCGGCGACTGAGCTGCCCCAAACGTGGGAGGAGTGAGCCCCCGCGGCTCAACATCTCCGACGAACCACATTTTAGGAGGAAAGCAAATTGTTCAGAGGTAAGAATTATAAAGAGAGCGCAAAGCTCATAGATAAGCAGGCTCTGTACGACCCGAAGGACGCCTTCGACCTCGTCTGCAAGGCCTCCAAGGCGAAGTTCGACGAGACGGTCGAGCTGCACGTGAAGCTGGGCGTTGACTCCCGTCACGCCGACCAGCAGGTCCGCGGCGCCATCGTGCTGCCCAACGGCACCGGCAAGACCCTGCGCGTCCTGGTCTTCTGCAAGCCCGAGCGCGAGGAGGAGGCCAAGGCGGCCGGCGCCGATTACGCCGGCGGTCAGGACCTCGTCCAGAAGATCCAGACCGAGAACTGGTTCGAGTTCGACACGGTCATCGCCTCGCCCGACATGATGGGCGTCGTCGGCCGCCTCGGCAAGCTGCTCGGCCCCAAGGGCCTCATGCCCTCCCCCAAGGCCGGCACCGTCACCCCGAACATCGCCCAGGCCATCCAGGAGGCCAAGGCCGGCAAGATCGAGTACAGGCTCGACAAGACCAACATCATCCACTGCCCCATCGGCAAGGTCAGCTTCGGCGCGGACAAGCTGGTCGAGAACTACAACGCCCTCATCGGCGCCATCATCAAGGCCAAGCCCGCCGCCGCCAAGGGCCAGTATATCCGCAGCTGCGTCACCGCCTCCACCATGGGCCCCGGCGTGAAGATCAACGCCAACAAGCAGCTGTAAGCAGGGATCGCTTAAAAAGCCCCGTCCATTTCGGACGGGGCTTTTTTATCGCCGCCGCGCGGCAGATAAAATCGGTATAACAATAATTAACGTCCGTATGGGCGGGGTCCCACCCCCTCCCGGCGCCGGAGGATCTCGCAGCATATCACGTGGCACACAGCCCGTTTCCCACCCGTCGCAGGGGTCGGCGTCCCCGACGACCCTTTCCTTCGTCCACCGCCGGACACGCGGTGTCGCGCGGGCTGCGGGCGGCAGAGCCGCCCGCAAAGGGGGAACCCCCGGCGAGGGTTCCCCCTTTGACCCCCTCCTGCGCTTTGTGAGCATAGAGAAACGCCCAGGGGCTCCGCCCCTGGACCCCGCCCGCTTTTTTGTAAAAAAGCGGGGCAAAAAACTTTTACTGGGCTAGACTTCCGCCAGCCCAAGCCCCTCGCCCCTGGGGCGAGTGATTCAATCCGTCCGCGAAGCGGA
>UQUO01000073.1 GCA_900544295.1 uncultured Eubacteriales bacterium
TTTCTTTGGGGCTCCACCCCGTTTCTTTGGGCAAGACCAAAGAAATGGGGTGGAACACGCAGCACCAACGTAAAGAAACGCAAGACAAAACGGCGAGTTCCTCCCACCCCACCCCCACCCCCCAAAAATCCGAGAGAGAGAAGAAATTTAAAAATAAACACAAGGAGACGACAATGCTTCAAAGACCCTTCGAAAAAGTCATGGCCGCCAACCGCGGCGAGATCGCCATCCGCATCTTCCGCGCCTGCTACGACCTCGACATCCGCACCCTCGCCATCTACTCCAAAGAGGATATGATGAACCTCTTCCGTACCAAGGCCGACGAGGCCTACCTCATCGGCGAACACCTCAGCCCCCTGGGCGCCTACCTCGCCATCGACGAGATAATCGCCCTCGCCAAAAAGCGCGGCGTGGACGCCATCCACCCCGGCTACGGCTTCCTCTCCGAAAACGCCGCCTTCGCCCGCGCCTGCGAGGAGGCCGGCATCAAGTTCATCGGCCCGCCCAGCTCCGTCCTCGCCAAAATGGGCGACAAGCTGGAGGCCAAGAAGATCGCCGTAGCCTGCGGCGTTCCCGTCATCCCGGGCACCCGCGAGCCCCTGCGCGACGCGGATGAGGCCCTCGCCAAGGCAAAGGAGTTCGGCTTCCCCGTCATCCTCAAAGCCGCCGCAGGCGGCGGCGGGCGCGGCATGAGGCTCTGCGAAAAGCCCGAGGACGTCGCCCCCGCCTTCGAGCTCGTCTCCAACGAGGCCCGCAAGGCCTTCGGCGACGACAGCATCTTTATGGAGAAATACCTCGTCGAGCCCAAGCACATCGAGGTCCAGATACTCGCCGACGAGCACGGCTGCGTCCGCCACCTCGGCGAGCGCGACTGCTCCCTCCAGCGGCGCTACCAGAAGGTCGTCGAGTTCGCCCCGGCCTGGAGCGTCGCCCCCGAGGTGTGCGAGAGACTCCACGCCGACGCCGTCAAAATAGCCGAGGCCGTGCATTACGTGAACGCCGGCACCGTCGAGTTCCTCGTGGACAAGTCCGGCAGCCACTACTTCATCGAGATGAACCCGCGCATCCAGGTCGAGCACACCGTCACCGAGATGGTCACGGGCATCGACATCGTGCGCGCCCAGATACTCATCGCCGGCGGCGCGCCGCTCTCGCACCCGGAGATAGGGCTCGCGGAGCAGTCCGACCTGCGTGTGGACGGCTACTCCATCCAGTGCCGCGTCACCACCGAGGACCCCAAGAACAACTTTGCCCCGGATAACGGCAAGATCGTCTCCTACCGCTCGGGCGGCGGCTTCGGCGTCCGGCTCGACGGCGGCAACGCCGCGGCGGGTGCGGAGATAAGCCCCTACTACGACTCCCTCCTCGTCAAGGTCACGAGTTGGGACCGTACCTTCGAGGCCGTCTGCCGCAAGGCGCGCCGCGCCATCAACGAGGAGCACGTCCGCGGCGTCAAGACCAACATCTCCTTCGTCACGAACATCCTGAACCACCCCACCTTCATAAACGGCGGCTGCCACACCAAGTTCATCGACGAGACGCCGGAGCTCTTCGACATCACGGACTCCCGCGACAGGGCCACGCGCGTCCTGCGCTACATCGCGAACCTCCAGGTCCAGAACCCGGACGCGGAGCGCCGCGAGTACCCCGCCCCGCGCTACCCCATGCCCGCGCGCGAGGTCACGCCGCAGATGGGCCTCAAGCACCTGCTCGACACCGAGGGGCCGGAGGCCGTCTCCAAGTGGGTGCTCACGCAGAAGAAGCTGCTCGTCACCGACACCACGATGCGCGACGCGCACCAGAGCCTGCTCTCCACCCGCATGCGCACCCGCGACATGGTCAAGGGCGCCGAGGGTACGGCGGATTTCCTCGCCGACTGCTTCTCCCTCGAAATGTGGGGCGGCGCCACCTTCGACACCGCCTACCGCTTCCTCTACGAGTCACCCTGGGAGCGCCTCGTCATGCTGCGCGAGAAGATACCGAACATCCCCTTCCAGATGCTCCTGCGCGGGAGTAACCTCGTCGGCTACGCCAGCTACCCGGACAACCTCGTCCACGCCTTCATCGAGGAGAGCGCCAAGGCCGGCATAGACGTCTTCCGCGTCTTCGACTCCCTCAACTGGATACCCAGCATGGAGACCGCCATGGAGGCCGTGCTCAAAACCGGCAAGCTCCTTGAGGCCACCGTCTGCTACACCGGCGACATCCTCGACCCCAGGCGCGACAAGTACACGCTCAAATACTACGTCGATTTCGCCAGGGAGCTGGAGCGCCGCGGTGCGCACACGCTCTGCATCAAGGACATGTCCGGCCTCCTGAAGCCCTACGGCGCAAAGAAGCTGGTGCAGACGCTCAAGCAGGAGATAGGCATCCCCATCCACCTGCACACCCACAACACGACGGACAACCAGATTGCCTCGTACCTCCTCGCCGCCGAAGCGGGCGTGGACATCGTGGACTGCGCCATAGGCCCGCTCTCCAGCCTCACCAGCCAGCCGAGCATCAACTCCCTCGTCGAGGCCCTGCGCGGCACGGAGCGCGACACCGGCATAGACCCCGAGGGCCTGCAGAAGCTCTCCGACTACTGGAGCGACATCCGCGAGCGCTACTCCGGCTTCGACAAGGGCCTGCGCACGCCCGTCACCGACATATACAAGTATGAGATACCCGGCGGCCAGTACACGAACCTGCAGCCCCAGGTCGAGGCCCTGGGCCTCGGCCACCGCTTCGAGGACGTCAAGGAGATGTACCGCACGGTGAACGACATGCTGGGCGACATCATAAAGGTCACGCCCAGCTCCAAGATGGTGGGCGACCTTGCCATCTTCATGGTGCAGAACGAGCTCACGCCCGAGAACATCGTGAAGCGCGGCGAGAGCCTGGCCTTCCCGGACAGCGTCGTGAGCTACTTCAAGGGCATGATGGGCCAGCCGCCCTGCGGCTTCCCGGAGGAGCTCCAGCGCGTGGTCCTCAAGGGCGAGCAGCCCATAAACTGCCGCCCGGGCGAGCTGCTGCCGCCCGTGGACTGGGACGCCGTGCGCGCCGAGGTGCAGAAATACACCCCCGACCCCAGCCGCCGCGGCCTCATCTCCTACGCCATGTACCCGAAGGTCCTGGAGGACTACTTCACCCACCGCAAGGAGTACGGCTACATCATGCGCATGGGCAGCCACGTCTTCTTCAACGGCATGGCCGTCGGTGAGACGACCACGATAAACATCGAGGACGGCAAGACCCTCGTCATCAAGTACCTCGGCCTGGGCGACAGGAACGAGGACGGCACGCGCAACGTCCAGTTCGAGCTCAACGGCTCCCGCCGCGAGGTCGCCGTGCCGGACCCGCAGGCGCCGGACACCTCCCGCAAGGTCCGCATGGCCGACCCCGAGGACAAGAGCCAGATAGGCGCCTCCATCCCCGGCATGGTCTCCAAGCTCAGCGTCAAGCCCGGCGAGGAGGTCAAGGCCAACCAGGTCGTCGCCATCATCGAGGCCATGAAGATGGAGACTTCCGTCGTCGCGCTCACGGACGGCCGCGTGGGCGAGATCTTCATAGAGCCGGGCCGCAGCGTGAAGGCGGGCGAGCTGCTCATGACCATCGTATGAGACTGTATTTTTCCGGCCACGACTGCCGCTATGCGGCGGAGCAGAGCCTGCTCATGCTCTTTCCCGGCGAGAAGCCGGAGTACCCGGAGGGCAGCCCCTCCGGGGAGCGCTGCGAGCTGCGGGTGGGCCGCGGGGCGAAGTACACGGTCTGCACGGCCCTGCTGGTGCGCTCCGGCGCGGCCTTCCGGGGCCGGGCGCAGGCGGAAAACCCGGACCCGGCGGACGAATACGCCCTGCGCGGCTGCGAGAACCGGCTCGTGAAGCTCGCCTTCTACCGCGCGGCCCTCGCCTCCGGCCTGCCCAGGCCCGAGTGGGGCAGTCTCTCCGGCGTGCGCCCGGCCAAGCTCATGGACGCCTGCCTGCGCGAGGGGCTCTCGCCCCGGGCGGCCAAGGGCCGCTTCATGCGGGAGTACTTCGTCTCCGGGCCGCGCGCGGGGCTCTGCCTCGACGCCGCCCTCGCGGCGCAGGAGGCGGCGCGGAGCCTGGACGAGAGGGACGTCTGCCTCTACGTGGGCATACCCTTCTGCCCGACGCGCTGCGCCTATTGCAGCTTCGTCAGCCAGTCCGTAGAGAAGAGCATGAAGCTCATGGAGCCCTTCCTCGACGCGCTGCTGCTGGATATCCAGGCCACGGCGGCCGAAACGCGGCGCGCCGGGCTCCGGCCCGTCGCCCTCTACATGGGCGGCGGCACGCCCACGACGCTCTCGGCGGCGCAGCTCGACAGGCTCTGCGCGGCGCTGGAGCGGGAGTTCGACCTCTCGGCCCTGCGGGAGTACACCGTCGAGGCCGGGCGTCCGGACACGATAACGGCGGAGAAGCTGCGCGTCCTGCGCGCGCACGGCGTGGGCCGCGTGAGCGTGAACCCCCAGACGATGTCGGACAGCGTGCTCGAAGCCATAGGCCGCCGCCACACGGCGCAGGACATCGTGGACGCCCTCGCCCTCGTGCGGGAGTGCGGGGGCTTCGAGGTGAACATGGACCTCATAGCGGGCCTGCCCGCGGATACGGCCGGGGGCTTTTCCCGCACGCTGGACGCGGTGCTCTCCCTCGCGCCGGAGAACGTGACCGTACACACCCTCAGCCTCAAGCGCGGCTCGGGCCTCACGCTCGCGGGCAGGCCCCTGCCCGAGGCCGGCGAGGTGCGCGCCATGCTCGACGAGGCCATGGAGCGCCTCGCCGGGTCCGGCTACGCGCCCTACTACCTCTACCGCCAGAAGAACATGGCCGGCGGCTTCGAGAACGTCGGCTGGACGAAGCCCGGCTCGGAAAACCTCTACAACATCTGCATCATGGAGGAGCTCTGCTCCATCCTCGCCATGGGCGCGGGCGGCTCCACCAAGCTCGTCGCGGACGGGGGGAAGCGTATAAAGCGCTTCATCGCCCCGAAGTACCCCCAGGAATACATAAACGCCGCCCCCGGCTTCGCCGCGGGGAAGGAAAGGATAGGTGAGTTCTATGGCCTTCAGCCTTAAGGAGATAAACTACCGCACGGTGGCCGACCCCTCGGGATTCATGGCCGAGTGCGACGCGCGCTACGCCGCCAAGATCCGCGGCGCGGCGGACATGATAGCCGAGAACCTCCGGCAGAGCCCCATCGTCCTGCTCTCCGGCCCCTCCGGCAGCGGCAAGACGACCACGGCCCAGAAGATCGAGGAAGAGCTCACGAAGCGCGGCGTGCGCACCTACACCATCAGCATGGACAACTACTTCCGCACCGTGGACCCCGCCACCGCCCCGCGCACCAAGGAGGGGGCCATCGACTTTGAGAGCCCCCTGTGCATGGATATGGAGCTTTTGAACGAACACTTCACGAAACTCGCCCGCGGCGAGCGCATCCTCGTGCCGAAGTATGAGTTCGCCCGCCAGATGCGCGTGCTGGAGCCCTCGAAGTCGCTGAAGCTGAAAAAGGACGAGATAGTCATCTTCGAGGGCATCCACGCCCTGAACGACGACATTACGGCCAAGCATCCGGAGGCCTTCAAGCTCTACATCTCCGCGCGCTCGAACGTCGAGTTCGAGGGCAGCGTGGTGTTCAAGGGCACCTGGATGCGCCTCGTGCGCCGCACGGTGCGCGACAGGCTCTTCCGCGCCTACGACCCGGGCAAGACCATCGCCATGTGGGCCAACGTCCGCCGGGGCGAAAAGCTCTATATAAGCCCCTTCAAGAACAAGGCAAACCTCATGCTCGACACTGCGCACGAGTACGAGCTGCCCGTCATGAACCACATCGCGACGGAGCTCTTCTCCTCCATCCCGGAGGGCATAGAGCGCTATGAGGAGCTGCGCAGCGTCCTGCCCGCCCTCCAGCTCTTCGGCCACATCGACAACGACCTCGTCGCGCCGGATTCCCTCGTGCGGGAGTTCATCGGCGGCGGCATCTACGAGCAGTGAGGGCCGCGGTCATAGGCGCTGGGGCCTCGGGCATGACGGCGGCCATCACCGCCGCGCGCCTGGGGCATGAGGTCACGCTCTACGAGCGGCAGGCACGCGCGGGCCGCAAGCTCATGGCCACCGGCAACGGCCGCTGCAACCTCACGAACACGGGCGCGGCCCCGGCGAACTACCACGGCGAGGCCCCGGACTTCGTGCGCCCCGCGCTCGAGGGCTTCGGCCCGGCGGAGGCCCTGGACTTCTTCCGGGGCCTCGGCCTCCTGGTGCGGGAGGAGCACGGCGGGCGGGTGTATCCGCTCTCGAACTCGGCCAACAGCGTTGTGGACGTGCTGCGCCAGGGCCTGGAGGCGGCGGGCGTGCGTCTCGCCGCGGGCGACAGGGTGCGGGAGCTGCGCCGCGCGGGCGCGGGCTTTTCTATCCTCACGGAGAGCGGGGAGAAGCAGAACTTTGACGCCGTGGTCATCGCCTGCGGCGGCCTCGCGGGGGAGAAGCTGGGCGGCGGCCGGGACGGCTACGAGCTGCTGAAGTCCCTGGGCCACACGCGCACGGCCCTGCGTCCGGCGCTGGTGCAGATAACGACGGAGCCGGCCTATCCGCGCTCGCTCAAGGGCATCAAGGCCGACTGCGCCCTGCGCCTCGTCTGCGGCGGCGCGGAGCTGGGCCGGAGCGAGGGCGAGCTGCTGTTCACGGAGACGGGGGTCTCCGGCCCCGCGGCCTTCGACCTCTCCCGCGCGGTCTCGGCGGCGGGGGAGGCGGCGCTGGAGCTGGAGGCGGACTTCCTGCGGGACTACGCCTGGGGCGAGGCGCTGGAGCATCTGCGCCGCCGCGCCGGGGCCGCCCCGGGCCTGCCGGTCTCGGAGCTTTTCACGGGCAGCGTCCACAACCGTCTGGGGCGGATGCTGGTGAAATACGCGGGCCTGGACGCGGGCAAGGCGCTCTCGGAGCTGACGGAGCGCGAGCTGCGCGCGGCGGCCGGCGCCTGCAAGCGCTTCAGCCTGCCCGTACGCGGCACGGAGGGTTTCGCCTCCGCCCAGGTGACGGCGGGCGGCGTGCGCACCTCGGAGTTTTGCCCTGAAACGCTTGAGAGCCGCATAGTCCCGCATCTCTTCGCCTGCGGCGAGGTGCTGGACATCGACGGCGACTGCGGCGGCTACAACCTCCAGTGGGCCTGGTCGAGCGGCGCCCTCGCCGGACGCCTGGGCGCGCCCCAGGCATAAAAGTTTTTTGCCCCGCTTTTTTACAAAAAAGCGGGCCGGGTCCAGGGGCGGCGCCCCTGGCCGCGCGCCGCAGCGCGCGGAACGCCCGATCGCCAATAAAGCGCAGGAAGGGGTAAAGGGGGAACCCTCGCCGGGGGTTCCCCCTTTGCGGGCGGCCCCGCCGCCCGGCCTCCCGGTTTCCACCGCCGTAACGTCGGTGAGCAACGGACGTTCGGGTCGTCGGGGACGCCGACCCCTACAGGGCGGCTGCGGCGATGTGGGGTTAGTGGTATACCGACGTCCGGGCGGGGGTGGGACCCCGCCCCTACAAACGAATTTTTACGTTTTCGCGTTTTGTTCGCCGCGCCAGCCCCGTAGGGGACGGCGTCCTCGACGTCCCGCCGTCACGGTCACCGCCGACCCCCTGTAGGGGCGGGGTCCCACCCCCGCCCGGCGTCGGATGACTGCGGGCGTCATTGCGCCGCACCCGCCCCGTAGGGGACGGCGTCCTCGACGTCCCGCCGTCACGGTTTTTGCCAGCCCCACCGCGTTCCGCCCGCCCCGGCCCGGGCGTCGGATGATCTCGCAGTATACCACGCGGCACGCGGTCCGTTTCCCACCCGCCGTAGGGGTCGGCGTCCTCGACGACCCTTTCCTTCGTCCACCGCCAGCCCCACGGCGGCGCGCAGGGGCTGCGGGCGGCTTAGGCCGCCCGCAAAGGGGGAACCCCCGGCGAGGGTTCCC
>UQUO01000074.1 GCA_900544295.1 uncultured Eubacteriales bacterium
TCCAGGGGCGGAGCCCTTGGACGCGCGCCGCAGCGCGCGGAACGCCCCTTATGCTAAAGAAGCGCAGGAGGGGGTCAAAGGGGGAACCCTCGCCGGGGGTTCCCCCTTTGCGGGCGGCCCCCGCCGCCCGCAGCCAATAAAAAAGGAGCCGACGGGAAAAACCCATCGGCTCCTTTGCTATTGTGTTCGCTTACGCCTTCTCGAAGGCGTCCTTGCCCATGCCGCAGACGGGGCAGACCCAATCTTCGGGGACATCTTCCCAGGCGGTGCCGGGGGCAACGCCGTTGTCGGGGTCACCGACGGCGGGATCGTACTCGTAGCCGCAGACGCAGACGTACTTATCCATTGTCAAGCTCCTTTATTTTTATTTCAAACGTACCGTACCTGAAACTCAGCCGAAGTAGCGCTCCAGCAGGCCCTTGAAAGCCTTGCCGTGACGGGCCTCGTCGCGGGCCATCTCGTGGACGGTGTCGTGGATGGCGTCGAGATTCAGCTGCTTGGCGAGCTTGGCCAGCTCGAACTTGCCGGCGGTGGCGCCGTTCTCGGCCTCAACGCGCATCTCGAGGTTCTTCTTGGTGCTGTCGGTGACGACCTCGCCCAGAAGCTCTGCAAACTTTGCGGCGTGCTCAGCCTCTTCCCAGGCGGCCTTCTCCCAGTACAGGCCTATCTCGGGGTAACCCTCGCGGTGGGCGACGCGGGCCATGGCCAGATACATGCCGACCTCGGTGCACTCGCCTTCAAAATTCATGCGCAGGCCAGCGATTATCTCATCGGGGCTGCCCTTCGCGACGCCGACAACGTGCTCGGCCGCCCAGGACATCTCACCGGCTTCAACCTTCTTGAACTTCTCGGCCGGAGCCTTGCACTGCGGGCACTTCTCGGGAGGGGTGTCGCCCTCGTGCACATAACCACATACGCTGCAGATCCACTTAGCCATGATTTTTTCCTCCTGTAATTTATCTTTTTTGTTCAAAGTCTTATGTAAAAAACGGCTAAACGGCCGTTTTTTGCCCGTTAAGGCAGCTCCGGCAGGTGCCGGAAAAGCTGAGGGAGTGTCCGCTGACTTCACCGCCCGTCTCGCTCTCTACGGACTTGTCCAGCTCGCTCAGGCAGGGGGAGCAGACGTCGAGCACGCAGCCGCACTCGGAGCAGATGAAATGCGCATGGGGCTTCGTGATCGCATCGTACCGCTCCTGGCCGGAGACGGTGCCGACGCTGATGACGTCCCCGTCCCGGATGAACATGGCGAGGTTCCGATACACGGTGCCGAGACTCAGATCCGGATACTCCGGCTTCAGTCTCGCATACAGCATCTCCGCGCTCGGGTGCTCTGTCGTATTGCGCAGAGCGTCCAGTATTGCCTGTCGCTTTTTGCTGTACTTGCGCGCCTCCATTCTTACCTCCAAAACAATAATGATTCTTATTACGATGTTAATATAGCACGGCTGTTCAGATTTGTAAAGCCCCAATTTTAATTTTCTTCAGATTTTTTGGGCGGCGCGGCTCGGCGGAGGTTGGAGGAGATATCGGCAAGAGCGGCGGCAGCCTCCATATCGCAGCGTCGGGCCATGTCGGCCAGGGAAAGCATGCCGACCAGCTTGCCGCCCTCGACCACGGGCAGGCGGCGGACCTGGTCGCCGCGCATGAGGCGGGCGGCCTCGGAGATCTCGGTGCCGGGCGCGGCGGTGACGACGCCCCGGCTCATGATCTCGCGCACCTCCAGAGTTCTGGGGTCGGAGCCTGAGGCTACGCAGCGCAGCACGATGTCGCGGTCCGTCAGGATGCCGCGGAGCCTGCCGGAGTCGTCCGTGACGGGCAGGGCGCCCAGGTTCATGCGCTTCAAAAGCCGCGCGGCGGCAATGACGGGTTCCTTCTGACCTATTGTGACGACTCTGCCGGACATTATATCGGATACCTTCATTATAATAAAACACCTCCCGGTACGTTCTAAGGGGATTCTTGACGTGCCGGGAGGCAAATATTCAGTTTTCCTCCACAAGTTTAAGCAGCGCCGGCCCCACGGCGTCGGCGTAGAGCCTCACGGCCTGCAGCGCTTCCTGAAGCGTGTTGCCGCTGGAGCCGACCTCAAGTATCATGGAGCCCGTGGTGAGATGTTGGTTGTAGCGCTCCTGCGTCACGGTGATGGGGCGGGCCAGGGTGGGGTACTTGGCGTTCACCGCCTGCTGGAGATAGAGCGCAAGGCGCAGGTTCTGCTCCCACTCCGGGTGATAGAGGCCGCCCTCGCCGGTGCCGACGAGCATCATCAGCTGGGAGGAGACCTGCCCGTCCAGCTCCGCCATGGTCTTGTAGGTCACGTCCCCGTCGCCAAGCGCGTCCCTGTGCAGGTCGATGACGATGGCTATGTCCGGGTACTGTGCAAGGTAGGCCTCGATCGCCGCGCCCGAGCGGTTGTAGGAGCCGGTATAGCTCGGGTAGTCATATATCTCCCTGTCGTGCAGCACGGATAGCCCCTGCTTTTCGAAGGCCGCCGTCAGCTCGTCGCCTACGCGTACAACATTGTAATTGAGGTCCTCGGTGCGGTAGCTGTCGGAGGCCTCGTACTGGTCCAACCTGTCCGGTGTGTAGGCCTCGCTGCCGTGGGTGTGGATGATGAGTATCTGCGGCCCTTCGGCAGGCAGGCTCTGGCTTGGACCGAGCTTCACGAGTTCGCCTACGTCGATATCATAACTGGTGGAGTTTTTAATGGAGAGGCCGCTGTATATCGTCGTCTCGACGATGTTTCCGGCCTCCTCGCCCCCGTCGTCAGGCTCCGGCTCCTCCGCGGCCTCGGGAGAGGGGCTCGGGTCGAGGACGATGGAGGGGTAGACCGGGTCCGAAGCGGGCGCGGTCTCCTCCGCGGCGCGTGGGCCGAGCTCAAGGTCGATGCTCGCAGAGACCATCCGGCCGCCCAGCGCCTCGTTCACCATGCCGGCCAGCGCCTCGCCCGCGCCGCCGGCCAGCGCCAGTTTTGCGCCGACGAGCAGCACTCCGGCTGCCGCCAGCTTCTTTGCCCAGCCCATTCCGCCACCCCCCTCGGGAAATGTTATGCCCGGCGCCGGGCAAAGATGCCGCCGCACGCCCCCCCCCTTGCCCGGAAACAAAATTTGTGGTATATTATTCCGGCGTAATGCGCAAAGATATACATAATAAGTCGAAGCCTGACGAAAGGAAGAATGTAAAATGGAGCATGTTTTCAGGCCCCGCGGGGTGTGTTCGCATGAAATGCGGGTGGAGATAGAGGACGGGATAATCCGCAAGGTTGCCGTGAAAGGGGGATGCAGCGGCAACTTGCAGGGCATTTCCAAGCTCCTGGTGGGGATGGACGCCCGTGAGGCCATCTCACGGATGCGCGGCATCCGATGCGGCTTCAAGCCCACATCCTGCCCCGATCAGCTCTCAAAAGCCATCGAGGAGTGCCTCGAAAAAACTTCAAATTGATTTACATAATATCTCGAAATAATTACAAAGGTAACAAAAATCGAGCTTTTTGTCATCCAAACTTGCGTTGTTGCAAAAAAAATTAAGTCGATTTCGGTCGAATAAGAAAAATTCGGCACAAAGCACAACACAAGATATAGACAATATCGACGATTATCGCCCGAAATAGCCATATAATGTGGTAGGCTTGTTTACTATAATTAAATTTGCGAAACTCGGTTTATGCAAAATACCGATTGAATTCGTCATGCAATTTTGACTATAATTATTGCAGGAATCGGTTTTTGATGTCCACGCGCCCCATTAAGCGCGCGGGAAGTAAACTGAGGTGCAAAATGTCCGACAGAAGAAAAAGCAATATGGCCATACTTATCGCGGTGGCTGTACTGTGCCTGACTGCGAGCGGCTCGTTCGGCAGCGCCGGGGGAGCGGGAGCGATATACTCTCCGCCGAGCTGGGAGCTTCCCATCTTAGTCTCGGATGAAGTGGAGCTGCCTGCCGAGCCGTCGGCGAGCGCGTCGGCGCAGCCGGGCGGAGAGCAGCTGGAAGAGTATGGCGGAGAGCTCACGGAGCTGTACATAAACGGGGCGCTTCATTCTGCCTGCCGCATTATCGGCGGCAAGGTACGCATGACGCTTGAGGAATTTGCCGAGGTGACCGGGCTCGAATACGAGGACGGGAAAATTGACGGCGTCGAGCTGAAACTCGCGGAGAGCGGGGAGTACGTCGAGGTGAACGGCCGCTGCCTCTATCTTGAGGGCGGGCTGCTGAACGTGGACGGGGCTGAGCTCTGGCCGGTGAGCGAGCTGGGCCGCATCTTCGGCTGTGAGGTCGTCTGGGACAGCGCAACGGGCAGCCTGAACATAGACACCACCGGCATGGAGCTGCTCGAAGCAGGGGAGAGCTTCTACAACGCGGACGACGTCTACTGGCTCTCGCGCATTATCTATTCCGAATCGGGCAACCAGTCGCTCGAAGGCATGCTGGGCGTCGGGGACGTGGTCATGAACCGCGTGGCCTCTGCGGCCTTCCCGAATTCGATCTACGAGGTCATCTTCGACTCGCGCTACGGCGTGCAGTTTTCTCCGGTGGAGACGGGCAGCATCTATCTCGAACCGACTGAGGAATGTGTGATCGCGGCAAAGCTCTGCCTTGAGGGCTACGACATCGTCGGCGGGGCGCTGTATTTCGTGAACCCGGACATAGGTGTTTCGAGCTGGTTTGCACAGACGCGCACCTATGTGACGAGCATAGGCGACCACGACTTCTATGCCTGATTGAAGTTTTTTGACAGCCATGATATAATACCGGGCGCACAAACGCGTCCGGTATTGTTTTTTGAGGTGATGGAAATGGAGAAGCTGGAGGATATACTGCGCGAGGGCCTGAAGCTCATGGGGCAGGAGGTCACGGCGGATGCGCTGCGCCGCTTCCGCATATACTACGAGCGCCTGACTGAGGTGGGCTCGGTGATGAATCTGACTGCGATAAAGGGCGAGGGTCCTGTGGCTACGCTGCACTTTCTGGACAGCGCGGCGCTGCTGCGATATGCTGACTTCTCTGGCGCACGGGTGCTGGACGTGGGTACGGGCGCGGGCTTCCCGGGCCTGCCGCTGGCGATACTGAGGTCCGACGCGCGCTTCACGCTGCTGGACAGCCAGCAGAAGCGGATAGATTTCCTGCAGGATACCGCCTCGCGCCTGGGTCTGAAAAACGTCGAGTGCGTCTGTCTGCGCGCGGAGGAGGCTCCGCCGGAGTACCGGGAGAGCTTCGACATAGTGACCAGCCGCGCCGTGGCGAGGCTGAACGTGCTCGCGGAGCTGTGCCTGCCCTTTGTGAAGCTGGGCGGCAGCTTCATCGCCATGAAAGCTCTGGACTGTGGGGAGGAGAGGCAGGAGGCTCAAAACGCGGCGCACGAGCTGGGAGGCTCCTTCCCGGACCTGCGGCGTTATGACATACCCTTCTCGGACACCGGGCGCGCGTTAATCGTCATAGGCAAGGCGGCGCCGACCCCGGCGAAATACCCCCGCCGCTGGGCGAAGATAACGAAGCAGCCGCTGTGAGGAACATTCGCCCCCGGCGGGCGTCAAAATAACAAACCCTTTGGACATGGAGGTCCGGCATGAAGAAAATACTTAGCATTTTGCTTGCCTGCTGCCTGCTGGCGGGCGCGGTCCCGGCCTTGGCCGTGGACGCCGGCGAGGCCCGCGCGGTCATAGGCGCGAACCTGACGGAGGAGCAGATTTCCGCCGTGTACTCGAACTTCGGAGTGAAGCGCGGCGACGTGACTGAGCTGCGCGTCACGAATGCGGACGAGCGGAAATACCTTGAGGGCTACGTGGAGGACTCGGTCATAGGCACGAACTCCATCTCCTGCGTGTATATCGAGGTGCTGGAGGAGGGCGAGGGCCTGGACGTCACGACCTCGAACATCAACTGGTGCACCTCGCAGATGTACGTGAGCGCGTTGGCAACGGCGGGCATCACGGACGCGAAGATAATCGTTGCGGCGCCCTTCGAGGTCTCCGGCACCGCAGCTCTGACGGGCGTGTACATGGCCTACGAGGACATCACGGGCGAGACGCTGGACGAGACGGCGAAGCTCGTGAGCACGCAGGAGCTGACCCTGACGGCGGAGCTGGCGGAGAAGATAGGCAGCTACGACTCGGTGGAGATAGTCAACGAGCTGAAGCTCCTGCTTGGCGAGACCAAGAACATGACGGATGAGCAGCTGCGGCGGGAGATAGAGTCCATTGCCTCCGACCTCGGCGTGAGCCTGACGGACACGCAGATAAGCCAGCTCATCAGCCTCTGCCGCGGCCTTGAGAAGCTGAACCCGGAGCAGCTCAAGGAAAAGGTCGAGTCGGTGCAGAACACTATAGCCAAGCTCGGCCAGGCGAAGGAGACCGTCTCGAACTTTTTCGAGGGCGTGAAGAACGTCTGGAACTCGATAGTTGACTTTTTCAAGGGCCTGTTTGCATAAGTGAACGCGCGGGGCAAGAAACTCAGGCTGTCAAAAGCACAGCCAAGTAAAAGTTTTTTGCCCCGCTTTTTTACAAAAAAGCGGGCGGGGTCCAGGGGCGGAGCCCTGGCCGCGCGCCGCAGCGCGCGGAAAACCCCATCGCCAAAGAAGCGCAGGAGGGGGTAAAGGGGGAACCCTCGCCGGGGGTCCCCCCCTTTGCGGGCGGCCTCGCCGCCCGCAGCCTCACGCACCGCCATAACGCGGGCGGTGAACAAACGCTGTCCGGACGTGAGTTTACGAAACTCGCCTATACGTTTGCGGAATATCTTTACCTTTCGCTGCCTGTTCCACCCCATTTCTTTGGTCTTGCCCAAAGAAACGGGGTGGAGCCC
>UQUO01000075.1 GCA_900544295.1 uncultured Eubacteriales bacterium
CTTCGCGGACGGATTTTATCACTCGCCCCAGGGGCGAGGGGTTTGGGTCGGATGTGGACTGGCGTTTAAAAGTTTTTTGCCCCGCTTTTTTACAAAAAAGCGGGCGGGGTCCAGGGGCGGAGCCCCTGGGCGTTTCTCTATGCTCACAAAGCGCAGGAGGGGGTCAAAGGGGGAACCCTCGCCGGGGGTTCCCCCTTTGCGGGCGGCCCCCGCCGCCCGCAGCCAATGCTACACCATAACGCCTGCGGTCATCCCCCTCCGGTCGTGGGTGGAACCACGCCCCTACAAGGTGTTTTTGCGTTTTCGCGCTTAATTTGCCGGACGGAAAATGTCCCAATACTGTAAAAAGCGCCCCTCTCAGGGGGGCGCTTTTCACTTCTATTCCGCCTCGGCAAAATACACGCTCAGCCGGTCCTGTATCACCCGCGCCGTTTCCTCCGCCGTGCGCGCCCCGGCGATGTAGGCGGAGGCCTCCTCTGTTATGATGTCGAGGGCCTGGCGGTCGTAGAACTCCAGCCAGTCGGCGCTCTCTACGAGGGCGAGGTACTCCGCGGCCTCCTGCTCGTCGTGCAGCTGGAAGGGGCTGTCGCCGATGCCGTCCCTCAGCATCTGCTCGAAGGCCGGGCGGTAGAGCGGCAGGGAGTGGGTGGCGAGGCCCTCCGGCGCGTCGGTCAGAAGGTAACTTATGAAGTCCCAGCAGGCCTCCTTGTGCTCAGAGGCCGCGCAGATGCCCAGCGCCCAGTCGAGCAGTACGCTCAGCCCCGCCTCGCCGTCGGGGGAGATGAAGCCGAAATAGCTCATCTCCCGTCCCGACCAGGCCTCGTCGAACTTGAGGCCCCGGCTCAGTCCGCTCAGTACGCCTGCGCCCAGCATCAGCTGGCCCCGGCCCATGCGCTGCCAGGCGTTTTCAAAGTTCTCCGGCGTCTCGTACTCGTCCGACCTGTCCCGCCTCACCAGCAGCGCGGCCTCAAGTATGGAGATGAACTCCGCGTTGTTGAAGTCGCAGGCCCCGGCATCCCGGTCCACGGCCCCGGCCAGATAGCGCTTCGACAGCTCCTCAATGAAATAGCCCGGCTCCATGTGATAGGCCATGTCCTGCCAGGGCTCCAGCGCTGCCTCCATTTCAAGGTATTCCGCAATGGAGATGCCCCGCCTCTCTCCGAAAACTTCTTTCGGCCCCCTGAGCCCGCGCAGGGTGAAGCCGTCGCTGAGCACATAGAGCCCGCCGGGGCTGCAGAGCGCGTCCCAGACCATGAGGTCCTCCCGCCCAAGCTCGGGGTCGGCGTCGAGATAGGGCGTCATGTCCGCCATCAGACCCCTGGCTATGTAGCCCGCAAGGCCCGGGTCGTGCGAACCGCCGACCGTGCCGACGCAGAGCATGTCCGGCCCCTCGCCCGCGGCGAACTCGGCGGCGAGCCGCGTCCGCGCGTTTTCGAGGCTGCCGCCCGCGAGCTCATAGTAGTCCACCACCCGGATGAGGCAGGGCCCGCCCGAGCTGTTGTATTCCCAGACCAGAGCCTCAAAGCGTGAGGAGTACCCGAACACGCCTAGGGTGAGCACCGCTCTGTCCGCCACCTCCTCCGGCGTGGCGGGCCGGAGCAGGACATAGCCCCGCTCCGTGGAGCAGAGCAGGCGGCCCTCGCCCAGGGGCGAGAGCGCGTTTATCCTGCCCGGCTCGATGCGGCAGGCGTCAAAGTCCACGAGCGGCGTCCTGGCCCCGGCGGCGTCCAGGGTGTACACTCCGTCCGTCCCGGCAAGGTACAAAAACGCCGCCTCGTCCCCTGAGCCGAGAACCCCGCCCTCGACTGCGAAGCCCTCGCTGCCGCCATCGAGCGGCAAGACGAAAAGGCCCGCTCCCTGTACAGAGACGCTGTGCAGCCCGCCGTCCCCGTCCGCCACGAGATAGCGGTGGCCCTCGGGCAGCTCCAGCTCCTCCGTCCTGCCATCAGGCGAGAGGGAGACGGCGCGCTCACCGAGGTCGGCCCAGGCCCGGCCGCGCGACAGCAGCAGGCCCTGCGGCTCAGCGGGCAGCACGGCTTCCGCCAGCAGCTCGCCCTCCATGGAGTAGAGCCGCAGGAAAACGCCCTCGCCGTCGAGGCAGTAGAGCCAGGCGCCGTTTTCGTCCACGCGCAGCAGCCCGCCGCCGCTGCCTGAGAGACGGAACAACAGCTTCCCGGGGCTCAGGATGCTCAGCCCGCCCCCGGACGCGATAGCAAGCCGGTAGCCCTCGCTGCCGTAATAACAATAGAGCTCCGGCTCAAACTCCCCGGGCAGCTCCGGCACCTCCGCCGCATAGCACTCTCCTGGCCCTTCCCAGCCCGCGCCGGACTGCCCGCAGCCGGGAAGGAGCAGCAGCGCCAGCGCCGCCAGGAGCGCCGCCGCCCGCCTCATGCCGCGCCCCGGAGGCTCATGCCGTCCACATAGGCCCGCGCCAGCTCCAGCGCCGCCTCGTCCACGCCCTCCTGCTCCGCCAGGCGCGCGTAGAGCTGCTCCGCCCCGGCGGGCAGCAGGCAGCCGTCGCCCAGCTCTATCGCGGGCCGCGAGTCCGGCCCGTAGACGAAGCTGAGGAACTCCCAGGCCCCCTCCACGTCCCCGCAGGAGGCGAGGATGGAGAGCGTGAGGCAGTCCGTCTCCGGCCCGAAGCCGGGGCAGCCCGTGTCCCAGAGCGCTCCGTCCGTCACCATCGCGGCCAGCTGCTCCACGCTGGAGAGGTTCACCCGCTCCAGCAGCGAGGGCATGTCGCAGTACTTTTCCAGCTCCGTCTCGCGGTCGTATTCGGGCTGATAGGCGTTCAGCTGCCAGGGGACGTCGTTCGCCCAGCCGGGAAAGAGCAGCGCGCCCTCGCCCAGCCCGTCCAGCAGCTCCAGCGCCTCGGCCTCGGAGAGCGTCAGCCGCCCGTCCAGCAGCTCCTTGGAGCAGCCGTAGTTCATGCCGCCCCAGCGCACCGGCAGCGCGTAGAGCGCCCCGTCCTCCTCCAGCCCGTCCAGCAGGAAGGGCAGGATGTCCTCCCGGCCCATGCCGGAGTCCACGTATGGCATTATGTCAACCAGATTTGAGCTCTCATAGCCCGCGCCACCGGCCGCAATGTCCGGTGCTTCCGTGTCCATGACCACGCGGTAGTCCGCGCTCGCGGCGTTGAAGAGCCGCACGGCGTCCGAGAGCACGGCGCTGCCGTCCGCGTCGAGCCGGAGCACAGTCCGCCCGTCCGCGGCAGGCTGGGAGCCGCATCCCGCGAGCGTGAGCAGCAGGGCCAGAAGTGCGGCAAATGTCCTTTTCATAACGTTGCCTCCTGTCATTTTTGGCCAGCTTATCAGCTGCTTGTATCTGAATTGCATCAGGCGGGACGTGTTTACAAATCGTTCATAATTTCCGCATATAAAAAGGCCCCGCCGCTCACTAGCGGCGGGGCCTTGCGCTCATTCAACGTCTCTGAAGCCGTCGTCCTCGGGTTCGAGCTGGCGCTTGAGGGCACGCAGCCTGCCTGCGACGTCGTCACCGGGCTCATCGAGGCGCTTCTGCATCTCCTCAAGCAGGAAACGGGAACCTGAGAGCATGGTGTAGGTGGCGCTGCGGGCCTTGCCGGCCTTGGAGAGCTCCTGCAGGTTCAGGCGCACGAGTTCGAGCTCAGCGCCGACGCTCTCGTAGAGATCCTCATACTTGCCGAGGGCGGCGAGCAGCTCCTCAGGGCTGTGCTCTCCTGCCGTGTAGCCGCCGCCGGGGGCGGGTTGGGTGAGTCTGTCCATTTTTGAATTACCTCCGGATATCAGTCATCGCCGCCGCCGAGGGCCTCAAGCTTGGAGACCGGCGTCGGCCTGTTGTCGCCGTGCTTCACGAAGAGCATCGTCAGGAAGGCCAGCAGCACGCATACGCTGCCGTAGGGGAAGAGCACCGTCATGGCCAGCTTGTCCATGAGGAAGCCGGAGAAGATGGGCGTGATGGTCTGGGCCGCCATGCTGGCGGTGTAGTAGAAGCCGGTGTAGCGGCCCACGTCGCCTCCGCGCGAGAGCTCGACGACCATGGGATAGCTGTTGACGTTTATCGTCGCCCAGCCCACGCCCGCGAGGGCGAAGAGGATGTTCATGACGAGCGGAGAACTGCCCGCGCGGATGAAGCTGCCCGCGAGGAAGGCCCCGCCCAGGATGACGATGCCCGCGAGTATGGTCTTGCGCCGGCCTATCTTCGAGGCGATGGCGCCGACGGGTATGTAGGAGACGATGGCAGCGCCCGTGGCGATGGTGAGCGTGGCGTTGTAGTCGAGGTCGAGGACGTTGGAGGCGTAGACGGCGTACTTGCTGGTGACGGCGTTGTAGCCGAAGAACCAGAGAACGACGGAGGCGAGGATGAGGAGCAGAGATCTGCGCTCGGCCTTCGAGAGCTTCCTGTCGCCGGAGCCGTTGTCCTCGGCCTCCTCGGTATCTATGCCGTAGCGGGCGCTCTCCTCGTGCATCTCACGCACGAGCTGGGGCTCCTTGACTTTCCAGAGGAAGATGAGCAGGGAGCCGAGCATGAGGCCGGAGATGACGGCAAAGAAGGCGGTGTAGCTCATGAGGGCGTTTTCGGCCTTGCCGGTGCCGAAGACCATGCCTAGGATGAGGACGATGATGCCGCCGGCAGCGCCCATGAGGTTTATGACGGCGTTGGCCTTGCTGCGCAGGGGTTTTATCGTGACGTCCGGCATGAGCGCCACGGCTGGGCTGCGGAAGGTGGCCATGCTGAGCAGCACCAGGAGCAGCACGCCGATGAAGAGGATGAGCGGCGCCCGGTGCTCGGCGCTCGCCTGAGCGGCGTAGGCCTGGCGGGCGGGGACGACGTAGTTGGTGTAATCCGGATTCGTGCCGCCGTCCGCGTCCTTCAGCGTGATGGCGCAGAATTCCTCGCGCGTGAACTCCTCCTGGACGACGAAAGTCTCGCCGTCGGGCGTGGAGGCGGTCAGGTCCGCGTCATAGAGCGTCTCCTGGGCCGTGGGATTGTCCACGGCGACGGGGGCGAGGTATTTTATCTGCATGTCGTCCGCGAAGGAGAGGACGACGAAGAGCGCCGCGGCCGCGACGGTGCCGAAGATGATGAAGGGCGTCCTGCGCCCGCGGCGGCTCTTGCACTTGTCCGAGACGGCGCCGAAGAGCGGCAGCAGGAAGAGCGCCAGCACGTTGTCCGCCGCCATGATGACGCCGGAGAGCGTCTGCGACATGCCGAATTTGTCCGTGAGTATCTTGGGTATAATGGTGTCGTAGGCCTGCCAGAAGGCGCAGATAAGGAAAAAGGCGAAACCGACGAAGATGGTGCGCTTATAGTTTAGCTTCATTCTATCCCTCTCTCTACCGTTTATGACCTAAGTGTAAACTATATCCCGGAGCAATTCAACATTTATTTGACGCTGGGAGCGAGGCGTTGTAAAATAACATCATAGGGAGGTGCCGGTATGAAAAACGACACTACTGCACTCAAAGTACTGCTGTATACGGCGGGCGGCGCGGCTGCGCTGGCCGGGATGTGCGCGTATCTCGTGGCGCCCGGCAAGCGGGACAAGGCCCGGCGCGCCCCCTTCATGGGCCGCAATTACGCACATCGAGGCCTGCACAGGATAGATAAGAGCGTACCTGAGAACTCGATACCGGCCTTCGAGGCCGCGGCGCGCATTGGCTACGGCGTGGAGCTGGACGTCCACCTGTCGAAGGACGGGGAGCTCGTGGTCTTCCACGACGACGATCTGATGCGCATCTGCGGCGCGGAGGGCCGTGTGGAGGAAAAGACCCTCGCGGAGCTCCGGCAATACCGCCTGTGCGGTACGGAATACGGCATCCCGACCCTGGCGGAGGTGCTTGCCGCCATAGACGGGCGCTGTCCCATGATAGTCGAGCTCAAGCGCGGCTCCCGGAACCGCGAGCTCTGCCGCAAGACCTACGAGCTCATGCGCGGCTACAAGGGCCGCTGGTGTGTGGAGAGTTTCGACCCGCGCATCGTGCTTTGGTTCCGCGTGCATGCGCCGGAGGTGCTCCGCGGCCAGCTCTCGACGCGCATGTCGTCTCTGCGCAAGTCCACAAAGCCGCTGCAGGCCTTCATCCTCAGCCGGCTTTTCCTGAACTTCCTGACGCGGCCGCACTTCATTGCGTATGAGATAGGCCGCAAGCCCCTGACCGTGAAGCTTTGCGAGCTCATGGGCGCGATGAAGGTCGCGTGGACTTCTCGTGAATGGAAGACGGAGGAGAAAAACGACGCGGTCATTTTCCAATTCTATCGCCCGAGGGTGAAATTCAAATAAACAGCCGCAAAGAGGCGGGCGCTGGAGGCGCCTGTCTCTTTGCTTTATGCGCGACGTATGACAATTGCGAAAACGCACCTCCCTGTAGGGGGCGGGGTTCCATCCCCGCCCGGGGGTGGGTTTTGGCTGGGCGGAACTCGCCGTTTTGCTGTTGGTTGTCTTTACCTTGTGCTGCCTATTCCACCCCATTTCTTTGGTGCTTGCCCAAAGAAACGGGGTGGAGCCCCAAAGAAA
>UQUO01000076.1 GCA_900544295.1 uncultured Eubacteriales bacterium
GCGGTGGGGCTGGCAAAAACCGTGACGGCGGGACGTCGAGGACGCCGTCCCCTACAGGGCGGCTGCGACGCCGTGGGGCCGGCGATAATCCCGCGCCGGGCGGGGGTGGAACCACGCCCCTGCGGGGGCCGGAGGAACGTGATACGGCTGAAATAAAAAACGCCCCCATCGGGGGCGTTTTTCATTTTGCAGGCGTTTTATTTAATTGACAAACCGCTCGCCGGAATGATCGGGCCTTCCGCTTCGGAGGCGGTAAGGCTTATCCTGTCGCCGGGGTTCAGGATGGCCGCTTCGGGGCTGTCGGAGGCGCTGATGCTGTAATACACGTCCCCGCCTTCGAGCTGCACGTAGTACACGCTGTTGCCGCCTATTACCGAGCTGCGGATGTCCGCTACCACGCCCTCGACCTCGCTGCCGCCGCTGACGGAGCCGCCCTCGATGGTGATGCCGTTCTCGGCCAGCAGCTGTTCGTAGCTCTCTATGCAGCTGGAGACCGAGGTGCCCGTCGCCACGACGTTATACTGCTGGACGTTCACCATCGCGTACATCTTCACCAGCTGGCTCGCGTCCTTCAGGGCCATGAAATAGGTCGGCTGGCCGCCGATGTTCAGCAGCAGCGGGCTCGTCGCCTGGTACTGGTACTGCTGCACCGCGCCCTCCGCCGAGGCCATGGCCGAGCTCTCCTCCGCGCCCGCGCAGGGATAGTAGCGCGCGTCCTTCGTGCGCTGGTTCACCAGGATGAAGCCGATGTTGCCGCGGTCGCCCGTCACGGAGGTGATGCCCGTGTAGAGCCACACGTCGTCGTCCTGGGCGATGTAGTTGTAGTAGCGCGTGGCCTCCGTGCAGCCGCTCTGGCCGAAGAGGCTGTTCCAGAAGCCGCCCTGGTAGAGGCCGTAGTAGTTGTACTGCTCCAGGATGAGCTGCGCCGTGTAGACCCTGTCCACCCACTGGGGGACGTCCGCCACGTCGTAATACGTGCTCTCACCCGTGACGGCGTTCACCAGCACCGCGCCGACGGCGTCCTCGCCGCCGAAGAGGCCCACCTTCTTGGTCACCACCGTGGCGACCCAGTAGGGCTCGCCGTCCTCGTTGACCTCAAAGTTCACGTCCGTGAACATCTTCGTCGGGTACTTGAAGCGCAGGTAGCGGTCGATATCCCGGAAGAAATACTCGGAGGGCGAATACCTGATGCCCTGCTCAAGGCGCTGGACCGTGACCTCCTGCGTGACCATGTCGATGACCATATAGGCCGGGATGCCGGCCTTCTGGTTGTTCCACCACTTGAAGAAGTCGCCGTAGTTGAGGTAGGTCACGCGCACGGGGCGGTTCTGGTAGTTTATCTGGAAGCTGTCGCTGTAGACCTCGAACTGGCTGACGAGCTCAGAGAGCTCGCCCAGCTTGCGGTTGGCGAGGACGTTGGCCGAGGCCGAGTCCAGCATGGGGATCTGGTCGAAGGAGATCTCCGCGACGTCCGCGGCGAAGTCTCCGTTCTCGATGGGCAGCAGCTGGGCATAGTCCCGCGCGCGGAAGAGCTTCCAGCCGATGAGGCTGCCCGCGACGGCGACGACTATGCACAGGCAGACGATGTAAAACGGCACCGCCGCCTTTTTCCGGGCCTGGGCGACGTAGCCCTTCACGCCCTCGGCGCGGAAGCCCTCCAGCAGCAGCACGCAGACGCAGTAGACCGCGCACAGCAGGATTATAAAGACGTAGAAGTCGCCCGAGTGGATGTTGATGGCCGGGAGCTTGAAGTAGAAGTAGAAAAAGCCGAAGACCAGCGTCACGGCGAGGCTCAGCGCCAGGCTCGCCCCGCGGGAAAAGCTGCGGCGCATCTTTTTGGGGCGCCCGCCGCCCTGACGCTGGGGCGGGGTCCAGTGGTACTCGCCAGTCTCCTCGTTCTGGGAAAAGCCGCCGAAATTGCCGAAGCTGCCAAAGTTGAATTTCATTTTTACCTCCGTGAGTTCAGTTGCCGCGCAGGGCCGCCACGCCCCGCATGATGAAGTCGCCGCCCAGCTTCGCCATCTCCGCCGGGGTCTCCTTCAGCCCGGAGTTCATCCACTCCTTCGTGATGGAGAGCATCCCCTGCACCGCGAAGGAGCAGAAGAGGTCCAGCTCCCGCCCGCTGGCGGAGCAGGTCCGCTCCAGAAAGCTGCGCATGTACTGGTTCTTGAGCGTCTCGAAAAGCCGCTGCTGGAACTCCATGTCGTTGTTCCGGCAGATGAGCGCCCGGTAGACGTCCGCGCTGTCGTAACAGAGCTTCAGCACGTCTTCGAGATAGTGGTAGGTGCTCTGGTCCCAGTCCGGGGAGCTGTTGATGACGCTTATCTCCTCCAGGCGGACGAAGATGGTCTCCTCCAGCTGGGTCAGCAGGTCGTAAACGTCCTTGTAGTGTGCGTAGAAGGTGCCGCGGTTCACGTCCGCCAGCTCGGCGATCTCGCGGACCGTTATCTCGCCCACGCTCTTTTCCATCATCAGGGTCGTGAGCGCCATGCGGAGCTGCTTCTTCGTCTTCCGCACCCTGCGGTCGGTCCTCGGTTCTTCCATTTTCGTCAACTCCTCAAAACCTATCGCGTTGTATCGCGCACACAATTCGTATAAAATCATTATAAACAAATTCTGCGCGTTATTCAACCACGAGTTTGATTTTGCCCTCCGCAAATTGCACAGCCCCGGACACTTCAGCGCCCGGACGTTGGAAAACGCCATAAATTTGACAATATAGTTGACGATTATTTACAAAAGCCTTATAATGAAAGCGGCAAATATACGGCAAATTGACAATGAAGCAGAGGGGGGTACACACATTGAGAGACCTGAAGCACCTTATCCGCTTTGAGGAGCTGCTGCGCGCGGCGAACAACGAGCTGGTGCAGCAGGCCCAGGCGGAGGGGAAGCTCGCTCTGGGCTACAACTGCTCCTACATACCCGAGGTGCTGCTGGACGTGGAGGGCTGCTTCGGCGTGCGCCTGCGCGCGCCCGGCTGCACCAGCCCCGACATGGCCACCTACTACATGACCAACCGCTCATGTCCCTATTCCAAGAGCATACTGGAGCGCGCCTTCGAGGGCGGCTACAACTTCCTGGACGCGCTCATCGGCCAGGAGTGCTGCTGCACCATGAACCGCATGGAGCAGTACTTTGAATACTGCGGCCTCATCCCGAAGGAGAAGTTCTTCGTCGCCTGCATCGACATGCCGATAAACCGCAGCGAGTGGCACGTCGGCTACTACCGCCGCCAGATGGAGAAGAAGATCCTCGAACCCCTGCGCGAGACCTACGGCGTGGACTTCTCGGAGGAGCGCCTGCGCGCCGCCATCGCGGAGCACAACGAGCTGTGCCGCATCATAACGGAGATGGGCGCGCTGCGCAAGGCGGAAAACCCCGTCATCACGGGCTACGAGTTCCACGTCATGCAGCTCGCGAGCCTGACCTGCCCGAAGTACCTCGTCCTGCCCCTCCTGCGCGAGACGCTGGAGGAGCTCAAAACGCGCGAGCCGGAGCCGAAGCCCTGGTTCCGCGCGCGGGTCATGGTCACCGGCGCCGAGATAGACGACCCGGAGTTCACGAAGATGCTGGAGATGTCCGGGGCCATGGTCGTGGCGGACCGCTACTGCTTCGGCTCCCTGCCCGGGCGGGAGGAGATCGAGCTGCGCGAGGGCGAGTCGGCGCTCGACGCCATCGCCAGGCACTACCTCTACAACAACCACTGTCCCCGCGCCATGGGTCCGAAGAACCTCAAGGCCCGCAAGCAGTACATCTACGAAAAGGCCCTCGAATACGGCGCGGAGGGCGTCATCATCGAGAGCATGAAGTTCTGCGAATACTGGGGCTATGAGCGCGCGCAGGACGCCGCCTGGCTGACGGAGGGCTTCGCCCTGCCCGGCACGCTGCCGGTCTGCCAGATAGAGCGGGACTACACCTGCGCGGCCTCGGGCCAGCTGAGGACGCGCTTCCAGGCCTTTGTGGAGTCGCTTGAGATAAAGCGCATCCAGGCCGCGGAGCAGAAGGAGGGCGCGTGATGGCAAAGGCGAAGCACAGCTTTAAGGAAAAATGGGGCAGCTTCAAAAACTTCGCCAAAGGCGAGCCCCTGTGCGCCTTCATGGGCGACAGCTACATTGAAAAGACGAACATCATGAACCGCCGCGAGTGGCGCGGCTTTGTGGACACGGCCTGCGACTTCGCCTGGTGGCTGGGCACCTGGGGCAAGATGTCGGGCCTCATCCTGCGCGACCCCGTGAGGATGATCCGGGCCTTCTGGCGCTACCGCTGGCTCTCGGGCTATCTCTGCACGCCCGCCATGGTGGACCGCTGGACCTCGGGCGACCGCGGCATACCCCTGCGCGCGGACCACCACGCCATAAACGCCATGGTCTCCGACTCCATAGACACCATCTGGAAGCTCATCCGCGCCGACCGCCACTTCGGCGAGACGAAGTGGACCGAGCGCACCATAGGCTTCGACTACACCCTGCCGAAGCACATCATGTTCGGCTTCCCGGGCTACGAGGCCATCAACATCCAGCAGCACCCGGCCTTCATGATACCCATCATGAACAAGCACTACGGCTGCTATTACATCGACCAGGCCGTCTCGACGGGCATCCCGCAGGACATGTGTACCCTGCCCCTGGTCGAAGTGGGCGTCGCGGTGGAGGACGAGTACCCGGACATCGGCAACTGCTACCTCGCCACGAACAACCCCTGCGACGCGAACATGATGGACAACGCCGCCATGTACCGCCGCCTCTCCGGCGACGGGAAAAAGGCCGTCCACGCCTTCGTCACGCCCCTCATGTACGACGACCCGACGACGAAGGAGCTGGGCGTCCACGAGATCTACTCCGCCATCGAGTTCCTGGAGGGGCAGTTCGGGCAGAAGTTCGACTGGGACGCCTTTGCCGACGGCATACGCCGCTTCAACGAGCTGAACATCCACGAGACGAACAAGTGGGACGTCTACGCGAAATGCGACAACATCGCCATGAACAGCATGGCCCAGGCCTTCTGGCGCATCTACATGTACCAGCAGGGCGCGAATAAGCACTTCGAGCGCGAGGCGAAGGTCATCTGGAAGTACTTCGAGAAGTGCCTTAAGAAGGACATCCGGCCCTTCAAGTACAGGCACCGGGCCCTGGCCTGGAGCTGCGGCTCGACCTACTACGACAGCGCCACCTGCTGGCTCTACCAGTGCTGGGGCATCCTGACCGTCATCAACATGGACTCGCTCACGGGCCACAACATCGTGGACACCGAGGACAGGGACGAGATGATGAGCGACATTGCCGACCTCTACGCCCGCTCGCCCATGCGCACGCACACGGTGGGCGGCAACCGGCACATCCTGATGATGTTCGAGACGGCGGCGAAGTTCAACTGCGACATGATAGTGATGTACGACGACATCGGCTGCAAGGGCATGGCCGGCTGCCAGGGCCTGTTGGAGGAGGAGTTCCGCAAGCATCCGGAGTTCCACATCATGTGGATGCCGCACGCGCTGATGGACTGCCGCACGGTGCCGACGGCCGAGGCCCGCAAGGTCGTGAACGACTACATGACCACGGTGCTCCACGAGGAGCCGGTGGACCCCTCGCTCGTCGATTTTGACGACTCCGAGGGCTGGTAAGGAGGGAAATGGAATGAAGCTGTTTTGGAAGATAAGCGCCGCCCTTGCCGCGGTCCTGGCGCTGCTTTTCACGGTGTACATGCTGAACCTTGACATGAAGCTCGTCCGCGGCGTGGTGCTGCCGTTCCTGAACAAGCACTACGACCGCCAGAAGCGCGAGCACGTCATATAGGGGAGGCGGGCCATGATAGTAAACGACAACATAAAGCCCCGCCCCCTGACCGAACAGGAACTTGCCGACCGGAAGCGCGGGGTGTTCGACAGTTATGCGAACTACCTCGTCTACTGCGGCAAATGCGGGAAGATGCGCAAGACCAACATGTACGTCATGCGCGCCGAGGCCTACATAGACGAGCTGCGAGCGGCCGGGAAGACCTGCCCGGACTGCGGCGCCGACGCCTGGACGCTGGGGTATCCGGAAAACAGCGGCTCCGGGTTTGTGTACTTCAAGTGAAACGTAGAAAACGCCGCCCGAACGGGCGGCGTTTTCACCATTTCCCGCGCTGCGACCCGCGCGCCGCAAAACCGCAGCACGCGGCCTGTTCCGCAGGGACCCGTAGGGGTCGGTGTCCCCGACGACCCTTTCCTTCGTCCACCGCCAGCCCCACCACGCTCCTCCGACCCCCTCGTAGGGGCGGGGTTCCATCCCCGCCCGGGTTTTTGGGGTGGGAGGAACTCGCCGTTTTGCTGTTGGTTGTCTTTACCTTGTGCTGCTGTTCCACCCCATTTCTTTGGTCTTGCCCAAAGAAACGG
>UQUO01000077.1 GCA_900544295.1 uncultured Eubacteriales bacterium
GTGGGAGAGGCGGGTGGGTCCCGAAACCTCACGGGGGCGCCACCACCCAAAAGCGCCTTTCTTTGGGGCTCCACCCCGTTTCTTTGGGCAAGACCAAAGAAATGGGGTGGAACAGGCAGCACCAACCTAAAGTCCAGCAGAACAAAACGGCGAGTTCCTGAAACCCCCAACCAAACCCCTACAGTACGTGAAAAAGCCGCCCAACGGGCGGCTTTTTCATAGTTACAGCATTCCTTCAGGTATACGGTATATCCAGCTCGTAAAATCCTCCGTATTGAAGGGGAGTATCGGAACATACCGCAGAGCCAGATCGCCGTCGTACATCCAGTAATCCACGCTGCTGCGGTCCACCGTCGCCTGCCAGACGGTGCCGGCGGAGCTGCACAGGCGGTCGAATAGCTTCGAGAATATCTCGATGTCCTGCCCCGACTGCGCAGACAGGCCGTTGCGCAGGGAGGTCGTGTCCAGAATGGCAGACACCAGGATGTCCGAGCCGGCCAGCGCCGCAGTGATGTCCATCGCAAGCCCGGCCACCGCCGAGGTGGGCGTGGGCATGCTGCTGAGCGTCACAGTGTAGTTGAGCGGCGTGTCCGTCTGGGGCATCGCCAGGTTTTTGAGCAGCAGCTCATCAAAGCCGTAGCTCTCCAGCTCCAGGCACAGGCCCGTCAGATACTCCGACACTACGGAGTTGTAAGGGTCCACCCAGCGGCCCTCGCTGTCCGAATACGGCACGTTCCCCGGTATCGTCAGCGCCACGGAAGGACAGCGCTCCGCCAGCAGGTCGTCCGTGCAGCAGCACAGCTGCGCAACGAGATATATGTCCTGCTCCTTCAGCGTGTTTGCAAGCACGCCTATGTCCACAGAGCCAGCCGTGCCGTAGTCCGCCGCCAGCTGCACCGACGAGGCCCAGACAAGCTGCCCGCTCGCGGGCTTGAGCTCCAGCACCAGCGCATTGCCGCCTATGGACTTCAGCTTGCTCACATACGGCACCACGCCCTCCGTGCTCACGCTCTCCGCAGGGACGAAAACGGCGCGCAGAGCCTCCATTTCCTCGTTGACCTGCGACTCTATGTCCGAGTAATCCGGCTCCGTTATCTCAAGCTCAGCATTCACCTGCTCGAAAACGCGCTCGCCCTCGTCCTCCGCCGCGCCGGGCGTGGCCAGGATGGGCAGCTCGATCGAGATGCCGTTGTTGCCGTATACTATGTACTTCTGGAAGGAGCCGAAGAGCACGAAAAGCACGACGATGAGCACCGCCACTGCGGACAGCACTATGCCGAGCACGTTCAGCTTCCTGCGACGGCCCCTGTATGTCTCCGGTCTGTTGTTCTTTGCCATGCCGCCTCCCGGCGGGGCGTTCAGCCCCTGCCCTCGATAGCCATCATTTTCTCCACGCGCCGGGCGTGCCTGCCGCCGTCGAAGGGCGTGTCAAGGAAAATGTCGCAGATCTTCAGCGCGAGGCCCGGGCCCGTCACACGCTCGCCCAGGGCGAGTATGTTGGCGTCGTTGTGCCGCCTGGTCATCTCTGCGGAAAAACAGTCCCCGCACAGCGCCGCGCGGATGCCGTGGACCTTGTTGGCCGAAATGGAAATGCCTATGCCTGTGCCGCAGATGACGATGCCGCGCTCGCACTCGCCCGAGGCCACTGCGCGGGCAACTGCCTCGCCGTAATCGGGATAGTCGCAGCTTTCCTCGCTGTAGGTGCCGTAGTCCCTGTACTCAAGGCCGCGCTCGTCCAGGTGCTTCATTATGACCTGCTTGAGAGAGTATCCGCCGTGGTCGGAGCCTATTGCTATCATCTCAAAAACCTCCTCAGAGTTCTATCCTCTTGAATTCCGGCTTGTGCCGCCGGTAAATGGCCGTGTACTTGAAGCCGCAGTCCGCCAGAAGCTCATAGCCCTCGCGGATGCCTATGCCCGCCGCCTTGGTGTTGTGTGCGTCGGAGCCGACGGTGATGATGTCGCCGCCCAGCTCGCGGTAGCGGCGCAGGATGTCCACAGAGGGGAAGGTCATGAGCAGCGGGTCCTCCATGCCTCCGGGGACGAGATCTGCGACGTTCAGCTCGATGCCCTTGCCGTTTTCGATGAGCGTGCGCAGGAGGTGGTCCACCTTGTCGCCGTTGCGCTCCATCGTCACCTGGGCGTCAAAGCCGCGCTTGTGCATGTAGCGCAGGCAGTAGCCTATGTGGGCCATGACGTCGAAGCAGCCTATGCCCGCCAGCTCTATGAGCTCGTCCAGGTACTTGTCATAGAGCTCGAAGCACTGCTCGTAGCTCTCGTACTGGATGTAATAGAAGTCCTGCTCGTCCCTGAGGTTGTGCAGGGAGCCGAGGATGAAGTCGTACTCGGGCATGGCGTAAATGCGCTTGGCGCGGGCGGGGTCGTGGTTGCCCTCGCCGAGTTCAAGGCCGAGGGTCATATAAATGCCCTCCGGGGCCTTTTCAAGGGCCTCGATATACTGGTGGGCCTGCTGCTTCGGCAGGGTGAAGCTGTCGGGGCCTATCTGCATCGTCTCGGCCACTCCGAAGTCGGAGTGGTCCGTGAAGCAGACCTCGGCGATGCCGCGCTGCTTCGAGACCCGAGCCATCTCGGCCATGCGGTTCTTCGCGTCAAAGGAGCAGGTGCTGTGTACGTGGTAGTCGGCTAAAAACATCTCTTTCACCTTGCAATATTCAGAATGGCCAGCTGGGGAACCACTTCAAAAAGCTGCGGGTATACCAGACCGCCGTGCGCACGCCCGTGAGTACGGGGTAGAAGGCCGCGAAGAGCAGGACGCCGAGGCCCGTGAAGGCGTACATGGGCCGCTCCCAGCGGTAGAGCCCTTCATCCCGGCAGCGCCGCCACATGTGGCAGAGCGCCAGAGCCATGAAGACCTCCGAGGGGAAATAGTGGTAAGCAAAGGTCAGGCGCGTCACGAGCACCCAGGGCAGGAACTGCGCCAGGTAGCCGATGACGATGAAGGCCGCGCGCGAGTCCCTGTCCTTGACGGCGAGGACGCCGCAGCCGATGACCGCAAACAGCCCGCCCCAGCAGAAAACGGGGTTCAGGAAGGCGCCGAAGGCGCTCTTCGTACCGTCGTCGAAGTATTCCAGGTAGTAAAGGATGGGCCGCGCGTCCACGAGCCACTGGTACCAGCGGCTCGAATAGGGGTGCGTCGAGACGAGGTCGGAGTGGTATTCCCACATATAGACCTGGTTGTGCAGGACGATGTCGGCGTAGTCCTTCGTGAAGTACATGCCCAGGCCGCCCTCCAGGCCCTTGGCCGTGCCATAGTAATAGTAGCTCGCGTAATAGATGGCGGCGGGCAGCGCGACGAAGAAGACGAGGCAGAAGGCGCAGTTGGAGATGAAATCGCGCCAGAAGCCCTCCTCCCGCCTGCGGCTTATCCAGTATAGCAGCCATATGACGGCGAGACCCCCGCCGGCGTAGACGCAGGTCCACTTGCTGGCCGCGCCCAGGCCGAAGAAGAGGCCAGAGAGCGCAAGATACCGCCACTTCCCTCCCGACACGAAGCGCCACATGAAGAGGTACATGAGCAGGATGAAGAATACAGAGTATGTGTCTATGGTCGCGATGCGGGTCTGGACGAAGTGCATGAAGTCGAAGGCGAAGATGACCGTGCCGCAGACGGATATCTTCGTCGAGCCGCTCATGCGCTTTATGAAATCATAGAGTATGGGCAGCATGAGCAGGCCGAAGAGCGTGCCCATGAAACGCCAGCCGAAGGGCGTCATGCCGAAGAGACGGATGCCTATGCCGATGATGAGCTTGCCAAGGGGCGGATGTGTTATCTCGTAGGGGTAGACGTTCTCGATGTGCTCCAGCGCGGTGCGGGCGTGGTAGATCTCGTCGAAGTAGCTGCTGTTCAAATAGCTCGCGGCCTCGGGTACGAGCTCCTGCTCGTCGAAGAGCGCGGCGGCGTTCTCGTCATAGGAAAAGGTCGCCGCGTCGAGCATATTGCCCGCAGCATCGCAGATGGCGAGCTCGGCAAGGGAGAGCGTGTCCGAGGCGGTCAGGCGCAGGTACTTGCCCTCGATACGCTCAGGCGGCTCCTCGGTGTCCTCGTTAGGATAGTCCAGCCACTTGAAGAGGTCAGCGTAGCCCTGCTCGATCTCGCCCACGGGCGTCCAGTTTTCCCCGTCCTCGGAGACGGCGAGGTAGTATTCGCCGGTGTACAGGCCGCTGAACCAGCGCAGCTTGCCGATCTGGGTGCTCTCGGGCAGCTCGATGACGACGTTGCTGCCGCGCTCGGCAAATTCGCAGCGGCTCTGGGGCGCTGTGGTATCGCCCAGGCCGACGAAAGCTGTAACGGCGTAGACCGCGCAGATGACGAGCACCGCGAGGCCGTCCCGCCGCGTCATGCGGCCGCACTCGGCGGCGAAGCTGAAGGGCGGCTTTTTGCGCCGCGGCGGCGACTCGCCCTCGGCGGGCGGTTCCGGCAGCTGCTCGGAAAACACGGGCAGCCACTGCCAGGCGCACCATATCACAAAGGCCGCCGCGGCCAGCGGCAGCAGGTAGGTCAGATAGGACAAGTTTTATCCCTCCGAAATACAATAGCCAAGGTATTATACACGCTTTTTGCGTTTATGTCCATAGTGCTGGGGGTTGGGGGTGGGTGGAACTCGCCGTTTTGCTGTTTGTTGGACTTTACGTTGGTGCTGCATGTTCCACCCCATTTCTTTGGTCTTGCCCAAAGAAACGGGGTGGAGCCCCAAAGAAAAACGCGGATGTGTCATGCGGACATCCACGGCGGCGCACTGGACGCCGACCGCGAAGCCAGGCCCGGTTGTTCCGGGCCTGGCAAGCCGCTCACGGGTGCCGCGCCGTCTACGGCGCGGTCGGCCTGGTACCCTACGGGAGGGGGAGGCCCCGACAGAGGCGGAAAGGCTACGGTACCGAAACGAGGCCCCGCGCCACCTTCCCCCATTTCAACAGCGCGGGGCCGAGTAGCGCGGGCACAGGCGCTGAGCGCCGAGCACCGCGCAACATTGGAGCAAAAGCCGCGCGGGCAGACGCGCAGAGCACCGCCAGGGCTGGACACGGAGAAAGCCTACGACGTGCGGCTGCCCGCGCGGCTTTTGCGGAGCAGCGGGCGGGGCGCGGGGGCCCGCTTTAGCGGCAAGGGGCGCCGCAAGGCTGGATGACCACCAGCGCCCCGGGGGGGCGCCCCGCACGCCACCTTATTGCCTGTTAATGAGCGTGCCAGCCTTAAAGCAGAGGGAGGGGGTTAACCCTCCCATGGGTACCAGTCGGGCGCATAGTAGTCGGCGAGGTATTCGTGAGCGGCTTGCCAGGCCCATTCTTTCCGCTCAGCCTGTTCTTCGCGGGCGGCGTCCAGGGCGTTGCCGTGGATGGCCGCATGACAGTACATGCAGAGTGTAATGAGGTTCATCGGGTGACCAGCACCGCCAATGGAACGCGGGTACAGGTGGTGGATTTGTAGATACTTTGTGGAATCGCAGAGGGCGCAGCGGTAACCGTCACGACGGTAGACCGCACGGCGCATGGAATTGGGGATAGACGCACTTATCATGGTCGGTGACCTCCTTCGTAAAAGATGGCCATTCGTACAACGCGAGAGTGCAAGGCCGAGGCAGGGACGGGACGAGAGGGCACAAGCCAGCGGCCCGCGCAGCGGGGCGCAGGGACGGAGCGGCGGCGGCCAGGGGTGCATGCACACCTGGACGACGACGACCCGGCCCGTGCCCGGCTGGCCTTTAGGCCTGACGGGCTGGCATGTGCCCTCTCGGCTCGGCCCGGACGAGCTTGCCTGGCCTTGCGCCTTGCGTTAGAATGGCTATATTTGTACGATGGGGGGAGCTGGCCTTGTGCGGCTGTCCCCGATTTCATGTGTCGGGAGGTCGGATGGAGTGGAGGTTATAGCGTAGTTCTCTGCGGTTTTCCACATAGTTTTGCACAATCTTTTGTACATCCCTATGCGTCAGCATATACCAAAGCCCCGGTCAAAGAAACGGGGTGGAGCCCCAAAGAAAAACGCTTTTTGGGGTGGTGGCGCCCCCGTGAGGTTTCGGGACCCACCCGCCTCTCCCACTC
>UQUO01000078.1 GCA_900544295.1 uncultured Eubacteriales bacterium
TTCTTTGGGCAAGACCAAAGAAATGGGGTGGAACAGCAGCACAAGGTAAAGCCAACCGCCAGCAAACCGGCGAGTTCCTCCACCCCCCACGTTTGCACACAGCCGCACAGCCCACCGCGCACACCTCACGCCACCGGCAACGTGACGTAAAAGCAAACCCCGCACTCGCAGTTCTCCACAGCGCAGCCGCCGCCATGTGCCAGCGCCGCCGCGCGGACTATCGCCAGCCCCAGCCCCGTGCCGCCGCTCTCGCGGCTGCGCGACTTGTCGCCCCGGTAAAACGCCTCGAACAGCCGCGGCAGATCCTCCTCTGCCACTAGCCCGCCGTCGTTGTAAACCGACAAAACAGCCTCTCCATCCTTGGCGCGCAGGCTTACACGTATCTCACCGCCGTCTGCACAGTGCCGCAAGGCGTTCGTAGCAAGGTTGCCCACGGCCTGCCTCAGCAGCTCGCGGTCGCCATCGACGCGCGCCTCCTGTAAATCCAGCTCAAGCTTCAGCCCTCGCTGGGCCATCGTCAGCTCCAGAGGCCCCCAGACCTCGCGTATGAGCGCCGAGAGCTCCAGCGGCTCCTTTGCCACAGTCCCGCCTTCGAGCCGCGAGAGCTCCAGCAGCCGCGCCACGAGCCGTGTCATGCGGTCGCTCTCGTCCAGCACGATGTCCAGATACTGCCCGCGCTTTTCGGCGTCTATGTCCTCGCGCAGGGCTTCTGCGTGCGTGCGGAGCACGGCCAGAGGCGTTTTCAGCTCGTGCGCCGCCGCGCGCGTGAACTCCCGCTCGCGCTCCAGCTGCCCCGCCAAACGCTCCTGCGCGCCGTTGAAGGCCCGCGCCAAATCGTTCAGCTCCGTCACAGGCCCGTCCTCGGGACAGCGCCCGGCCTCCGCTCCGCGTGCGAGCTCCTCCACCGGCCCCGTCACCTTCTTCGAGAGATACGCCGCCAGCCCCAGCGCCACCGCCGCCGTCAGCAGCAGCGTGCAGACGTAGATAAACGTCAGGCTGTCCACCGCCGCCCCGAAGATGTCCGTCTGAAAGGCCGCGATGCGCTGTGAGCCGTAGCTGCTGGAGCTGACCCGCACGCCGCCCGTCCCGACATAAGCGCCCTCAAGCATCTCCTGCGCCCTGCGGTAGTTTGCCAGCCTGCGCTCCATGTCGATGCGCCCGTCCGAGCCGTCGCTCCACTTCAGGGGCAGCAGCACGCTGCTTATCTGCATATACTTAAATTCAAGCGTCACAGTCTCCCCATCGCCCTGCGCCGCGGCCTCGAAGGAGTCCCTGACCTCGCCGTCCGGGCCGACTATCTCTATCTTCCGCACGTCCAGCGCGTGGCCTTCGAGCCGGAAGCCGCTGACTCGCGCCACGCAGCCGAGCATATCCTCCGCGCCCAGGGCGGTCTCGCCCTCCGTGTCGAGCACAAAGCTCGAACTCTCGCGTATGCCCATGAGCCACTTGGCAAAGGCCATCTGCCCCGCGTCGTCCAGCCCCTCGTCGAAGAAGAGGAACCACGTCGGCTCGACGCCGAAGCCCTCCTCGCAGCCGTATCCCCAGGCGAGCTGGCTGCTGAACTCCTCGCCCGCCTCGTCCCGGATGAGGAAGGCCATGCCGCCCTCTGAGACGTCCGTGAGCGCCATGCTGTAGGTGCTGATGTTGTACCTTAGCAGGTTCCCGGCGTCCTCGGCGTGCCTGCCCTCAAGCTGCTCCTGATACTGCGTCCACTTCGACGTGAGGGTCTCGCGCGTGTCGCTGACAGTCGTGCTGAGCCTCAGCTCCAGCTCGTCCTGTTCCGCGCCCGTGAGCAGGGCCATGCAGCCCAGCCAGAGCAGCGCAAAGGCCAGCATGAGCGGCAGCGCGACCCGCCGCCGGAGCCTGCGCGGCTTTGCTCCCGCCATGTTCACACCTCCTCCAGCCTGTAGCCGGACTTGAAAACGGTCTTTATCTGCCCGCCCGCCCCGCCGAGCGCGGCGCGCAGGCTCCGTATCCGCGCGTCCACGGCCCTGTCGCCGCCCTCGAAGTCGAGGCCCCAGACCTTGTCCAGCAGCTGCTCCCGGCTGAGCGCGCGCCCCTTGCTGCGCATGAGGCAGTGCAGCAGCTCAAACTCCCTTGGCGCGAGCTTCACCGCCTCGCCCGAGACCGTGCATGCGCGCGCCGCGGCGTCGAGAGTTATCGCCCCGCAGACCATCGCGCCCGCCCCGGCCCCGCCGCGCCTTATGAGCGCCTCGGTCTTCGCCAGCAGGACGGCGAGGGAAAAGGGCTTTGTCACATAGTCGTCGCAGCCGAGCGCGTAGCCGCGCAGCACGTCCCGCTCCGAGCCGAGCGCCGTGAGAAAGAGTATCGGCACATCGTCAGAGCGCCTTACCGCCTCGCAGACTGCAAAGCCGTCCAGCCCCGGCATGAGTATGTCGAGCAGAATGGCGTCATAATCGTGGTCGCGCAGCAGGTCGAGCGCCTCCGCGCCGTCCCTGGCCAGGTCGCAGTCCAGGCCATGCCCGGTGAAATAGTCGCGCACGATGTCGCGCAGACGCTTTTCATCCTCCACAATGAGCACGCAGCTCATATAAATCCCTCCCTTGGCCCAAGAATAGCACACACATGTGTCGGAATTATGACGGCAAAGCTGTTGACAGGCGTAAACGCAAGTGTTAAACTGAGTTTACAAACGTAGACAATGGAGGACACGACCATGCCTGGGACCAATCTGACGGACGCCGAGTGGAGCGTCATGGACGCACTGTGGGAGCGCGGGGAGCTGACGGGCCGCGAGGCGGCGGAGCTCATGCGGGAGCGCTGCGGCTGGAGCCGGAGCACAGTGCTGACGCTGCTTGGCCGTATGGAGGCCAAGGGCGCGGTCGCGGCAGAGAGCGAGGGCGGCGTCAAGGTCTACCGCCCGCTCCTGAGCCGGGAGGATGCCTCGCTGTGCGAGACCCGCAATTTCCTGGGCCGCGTCTACAAGGGCAGCGTCAGCCTGATGCTGAGCGCCCTGACGAAGAAGCAGGCGCTCTCGCAGCAGGAGATCGACGAGCTGTACGAGCTCCTGCGCGGTCTGGAGGCTGGTAACGATGCTTGAGTGGATAGCATCCTCCTGTGCGCTCATCCTCGCCGTGCTGCTGCTCCGGCGGCTCCTGCGCGGCCGGATAGGCCCCGGGCTGCAATACGCGCTTTGGCTGCTGGTACTGGTGCGGCTGCTGCTGCCGGTGAGCTTCGGCGCGGCGCGGGTCAGCGTCCAGAACCTCGTGCGGGACGCGGACGAGAGGGCGGCGTCACGGGTTGTGACTTATGTAAACCAAACCGCGCCCAACCCGGGCCCATTTGAGCCAGCCCCGGCCCAGAGCGTCCCGGCGCAGCCGCAGTATACGCAAAGCGCCGCCGCTCCGCAGCCGCAGCCGGAGGCACAGCTGACCGAGACAGCGAGGCCGGTCACGCTGTTGGATATCCTGCGCTGTGCCTGGTACGCGGGCATGGCCGCCATGGCTCTGTGGCTCATAGCCACGAACCTGGCCTTTCGCGCGCGCCTGGCAAAGCGCGCCCGCCGAATCGAGTACCCCGGCTGCAAGCTGCCGCTGTACATAACGGAGGCGGTGGAGACGCCCTGCCTTTTCGGCGTCCTGCGCCCCGCCATATATATCACGCCCGAGGCGGCGTCGGAGCCAGTGACACTCGCGCACAGCGTCGAGCACGAGCTGACGCATTATCGCCACGGCGACCACATCTGGGCGCTGCTTCGCTGCCTCTGCCTCGTCCTGCACGGGTATAACCCGCTGGTCTGGCTGGCCGCGGCCCTCTCGCGCCGGGACGCGGAGCTGGCCTGCGACGAGGCGACCATCCGTCGCCTGGGCGAGGCCGAGCGCGCCGCCTACGGCCGCACGCTCATCCGCATCAGCTGCGAGCGCCGCGCCACGCTCCTGCGCACGGCCACGACCATGAACTGTGGCAAACGCGGCCTGCGCGAGCGCATAGCCCTCATCGCCAAGCGCCCCAAGACCGCCGCCTACGCCCTAGTCATCCTCATCCTCGCCGCCGTCGCTGTCACCGGCTGCACCTTCACCGGCGCGCAGGCCGGGGAGCCGGACTTGGAGGGCTTCATAGCTGAAAACAGCGGCCTGACGGCAGGGGAGGGGCAATACCTCGCCGCGAGCTATGACCTGCTGTCCGAGGAAGACAGTACATATTATGTAAACTGCTGCATCACGGTGTTCGAGTTGGCAGAGGACAGGACCCTTGCCATGGCGGACAATGTGCTGACGCCCATGTCGCTGACGCTGAGGCGCTCCGGCGGCGACTGGACGCAGGAGACGTTCTGGATGCCGGAGGACGGCGACTATAACGATCCGGAGCTCGAAGAGAGGTTCCCACAGGCGGCACTGGAACGCCTGAGCGAGCTGCGCACCCGGAGCGGTCTTCCGCTGGCCATGCGCTGCTTTGAAAAGGCCGTGCCGGCCCTTGACGCCGATGTGGCGGCGGCGATAGAGCCGTACCTGTACGAGCTCGAGGAAAACGGCACGACCGTAGAGGACGCGAGCAGCACGCGCAACATGGCATACGACATGATAGCTTTCTACGGCAACTGTGCCGTGGAGTACATGCAGGAGCAGCTCAAACAGCCGGACATCAGCGAAGAGCGCCGCCTGATACTCAACGAGGCCATCGCCTATATCGATATCCTGCGCGACCCGGAGCAGACGCCGCCGTGGTCCGACTTGTCCCTCGCGGAGCTCATGTCCACCATCACGGCGGAGGATATCAAATATATCGCCTGCGAAGTCACCGGCGCAGTAACGGCAGAGCAGCTGGCCCCGGCCCTTAACGCTGCGGCGGCAAACCAGACGGCGCTCGATGCGTCGAGCCAGGACACCTGGTACAGCCTGACGGCCTACCTCACTGACGGGAGATTGGAGCTCCGCGCGGGGTTGGAGGAGAACGCCGTATATGTGCGGTACGAGCGCAGCGCCGGACTTCGGGAAGCCGTATTCGAGGACAGCGAGCTCTACTGGCTGATACGTGACAGTTACAGTACTTCAACAAACATGGAGGAAGTCCGCTACGAAGAGTACCGCAGCGTCATCGAGGCCCGCGCGGAGAGCACCGTGCAGAGTGCCGAAAGATACGGCGGCGGCCCCGCCTTCACGGGTTACGAGCTGACCCTCTTCGAGCTAAAGGACAGCTTTGAGGGCTCTACCAGGGCCCCAACGAGGCCGCAGGGCGGGAGAACGCCAGGGCCGAGGTGCTCGCGGCCTTTTCCGAGCGCCTGCAGCCGCCCGTGAAGGTGCTCCCGGCGACGGACGAGCTGCTGGAGGGCTACGGCGAGCTGCCGGAGTACGGCGACAGCACGGCGGAATACGCAAAGCGGCTCCTGCTCCTGCCCGAGCAGACCCTGAGCGGCTTCAAATTCGTCCAGCTCACGCCCTCGTATACCGAGTTCTATATCACGAATGTGATATATGAGACCGAGGCTCTGACGCCCGACACGCCCATCATCATCTGGGCCACGTTCCCCGGCGACGCCCCGCAGTTCGGCCTCGTCTTCACGGACCCGTCCCTCACCGAGTGGCACCTGGGCCTGATGGAAAACTGGTCCACCGGCGGCATCGCCCTGAGCGACATGGGCAGCACAGGCGACTGAGGGGCCGCTAAAGTGTCCGCGCCGCGGGAGCTGTGAAAACGCCCCGCTGGGGCGTTTTTTATTGCAATTCGCATCGCCGTGGCGCAAAATGGTGAAAATG
>UQUO01000079.1 GCA_900544295.1 uncultured Eubacteriales bacterium
AAAAGCGTTTTTCTTTGGGGCTCCACCCCGTTTCTTTGGGCAAGACCAAAGAAATGGGGTGGAATAGGCAGCACAAGGTAAAGACAACCAAAAGCAAAACGGCGAGTTCCTCCAACCCTAAAAACCCGGGCGGGGATGGAACCCCGCCCCTACAATCCACACTCTGCCACCGCTTGACAAAACACACAGCCAGCTATATAATCTGTACTAATTAAAGTAATACAGGGGGCCGCAATGGCATCATTCCGAGAAGTCGAATACATGGACGAGCCCATATCCCGCCGCAGGCGCAGACGCCGCAGGCGGCGTAGAGGCGGGCTGCGTACGCTGCTGGTGCTTATCCTGCTGGCAGCGGCGGTTTTTGCCGCGTATAAGCTGACCAACGGCTTCGCTGATCTCCGCCTGCCTGTCAAAGTCTCGCTCGATAACACGAACACCGAATTTGATTATGACCTTGACCGCCTCGCGGGGCAGATCGTCCCCGGCATGTACGTCGGGGACTGCGGCCCGCTCGAAGCCGAGGAGCTGCGCGAATGTGCAAAGAAAAACAGCGAGTGGGCGGACGAGCTTGAGTTCATGGCCGAGCATATCTCCATCTATACTGAGGATGCGGTAAAAACCGCGCTGCTTGGCCCAGAGAAGACCCCCTTTGCCCTGCTCTCCGCCTTTTGCGAGCCGAATTCCTCCGGCCTTGACGCTGAGATCAGCGTAGATGAGGGCGAAATACCATACCTGCTGCAATACGACTCGCGCTGGTGCTTCCACGGCTACGGCAGTTCCTTCATGGGCTTCACGGCCTGCGGCCCCACCTGTCTCTCCATGGCGCTCATCGGCCTCACGGGGAATACCGACTACACCCCCGCCTATGTTGCGGACAGGGCCGAGGCTGCGGGGCATTACGTCCCGGGCGCCGGTACTGCCTGGTCCCTCTTCACCGAGGGCGCGGCGGAGTTCGGCCTGCGCGGCGAGGCGATCAGCGCCGGGTGGAGAGAGCTGAGCCGGCTGCTGGACGAGGGCAGCATCGTCGTTGCCTCCATGCTGCCGGGCGACTTCACCACCAGCGGCCACTTTATCCTCATCTACGGCTCAAATCTCCTGGGCTTCAAGGTCTATGACCCGAACAGCATAGAGCGCAGCGAGCGTCTCTGGAGCTACGACACCCTGGCCCCGCAAATAGCCCAGCTCTGGAGCCTGAGCCTGGCCTCCGGCCAAATCGACAGCGGCGGTACGGCTCCAGCTGACAGCGGCGAGGCGGGCGACATATACCTTGCCGACTGTGAGGAGTTCATCACCCTGCGCGCGGAGCCGGACGTGGGCGCCGATGCCATCACCACCATCCCGAAGGGCGAAGAGATGACCCTTGTCTCCTTCGACGGCGACTTTGCGCTGGTGGAGTATCAGGGCGAGCGCGGCTACGTTCTCGCCTCCTACATAGAGCCAAAGGCCGCCGGTGCGGGGCTTGCCCACGCGCAGTCCGCCTCCGGCGCGGCCTTTATCGCGGACTGTGAGGAATTTGTCACCCTGCGTGCAGAGCCGGACGTGGGATCCCGCGAGCTCGGCACCATCCCGCGCGGCGGAGAGATGGCGCTCATCGCCTTCGACGGGGCCTTTGCCCTCGTTGACTATGCCGGACAGCGCGGCTACGTACTCTCGACCTACATTGTGCCGAAGCTGGATTCCGCCTCCCCGGGCGGGGGCTTCGGCTATGCAGACCTGCAGGAGGGCCTGGAGCGGCTCGCTGCGGAGCATCCGGAGGAGCTGGAGCTCTCGTCCATTGGACAGAGCGCCGAGGGCAGGGAGCTGCTGCTCGCCGTCGTCGGAAGCGAGGGCGCGGAGTACGAGCTTCTCATCCAGGGCTGCATCCATGGCCGTGAAAATATGAGCGCATATCTTGTCCTGAGCCAGCTTGAGCACCTGCTCAAGAGCGGTGTGCCGGAGGATGTGCGCTTTCACTTTATACCCATGGTGAACCCGGACGGCGCTGAAATAAGCCGCACGGGCGTGCTGGGCGAGGCGCAGCGCGAAATCTATCTTTCCGACCTGGCCGCGGGCTATACCGAGGCCGGAGAGGCCGAATACGCCCGCGCCTGGAAGGCGAACGCCGCGGGCGTGGATCTGAACCGCAACTTTGACGCCGGCTGGGCGCAGCTGGACAGCCGCGCCGCCCCCTCCTGTGAAAACTACCGCGGAGGCGCGCCCGAAGACCAGCCCGAGAGCCGCGCGCTGGCCGACTACACACGCGCCGTGGAGCCGGACGCGACGCTTAGCTACCACACGGCCGGCAGCCTCATCTACGCGGACTACGCCGGGGCCTCCGAGGTCGTGAACGCGGCCTCCCGCAGTCTTGGAGCTGCTCTGGGCCAGGCGGCGGGCTATCCCCTGGAGGACAGCGACGACCTTGAAAGCGGCGGATACAAGGACTGGGCCGCTGCCCTGGGCATACCCTCCGTTACCATAGAGCTGGGCTACGGCGACAGTCCCCAGCGCGCAGGAGCCTACCCGACCGTGAGGCTCCGCAACGAGAGCGCCCCCCTCGTCGCCGCCGAGTGGCTGCGCGGCAACTGAGCAGACGCAAAAAAGCGCCCCCCGACGGGGGCGCTTTTTTATAGCCTCAGCGCCGGATGATGTCCCTGGCCTGGAGGTACTTGTCCAGCGGCCGGTATAGCACGCCGAAGACGACGAGGCAGATGATGGTGTCGATGAGCATGTAGCTGCCGTTGTAGATGAGGGAGTACATGGCAGGGCTGGTGTATACGCTGCCAAAGAGCTCCGTCGGCATGGTTATGGCGTAGATGGTGACGCCGGAGATGTAATGGACGACGAAGCGCAGGAAGCAGCCGAGCAGTATGCCCAGGTAGATACCCCGTCCCTTACCGCGGAAGAGACCTGCGAGGCCCAGCGGCGTGAAGGCCACGAGGTAGTCGAGCAGCAGGCTCTGCCAGCCCCAGGCGACAGCGCCGTCTATGAACATCTGCAGAAGGCCGAAGAGGAAGCCCTCCAACAGTCCCCAGCCCGCGCCCCAGCGCAGGGCGAAGAGGAAGATCGGTATCATCGCCAGATCCACCGAGCCGCCTTGGGGCAGGGTGAAGAGCTTGAGGGCGTTGAGCACCAGCGCCATGGCCAGCAGCACGGCGGCCTCAGCCATGGACCTCAGACTTTTGTTTCTCATTTTTCCTTCTCCTTTCGTTTTGCCCCGGGCGAAATAAAACGCACCGGGGAAAACCCGATGCGTAAAGAGCTTCCCTACGTCGGCATTACCCGCATCAGGTTCAAGGGTCAGGGCGTCGATTAGCCCTATCTCAGCCGGGAATACCCAGCTCCCCTGTGTTGAATTGCAAGTCAATCATAATCCGTGCAGGGCCGCTTGTCAAGCGCCAACTGCGCCCGCCTCAGTCCAGGCCTCCAGCAGGCCCTCCAGCCCATCGCGCGAGATGTCGTCGCCGTCGAAAAGGCTCAGCGTCGAGGCGGAGCTGTTCCAGCTGACGAGCTCATATGCGGCGTCGAACTGCTCCCAGGCGGCTTGCCTCCCGGCATCCTCGCCCGGGCCGTCCTCAAAGGCAGCAAGCTCCACAGGCCGCCCGCCCTGGAAAAGGACCCATGCCCCACGGCTGCCCTGCTCGGAGGCCGAAAGGCTGCTCACGCACCAGAAATAAGCGCCGTCGTCTCGGCTGCGTACCAGCAGATACGTAGGCTCGGGCCAGGGGTCTCCTACTCCTGTCTCGCCCTTTACCAAGTTAGCGCTGTATCCCCCAACGAGCTCAGCCCCGCCCTCGTCCAGACGATAAAGCTCCGAATACATGTTGGCAGGTCCTCCCGCGAACCAGACGATGAGTTCCGGCACCCCGTCAAATTCTAGGTCGATGAGCTGGAAGCCCTGGTGCTGCGGTTTCTCCGCCAGATTATAGCCGTCCCAAAACTCCAGCCAGGCCGCTTCCCAGTCCGCAGCCGCTGACGAAGCGACATCTCCCACAGGCTCATCCAACGCGTCAGGCGGATCAGCCTCTGTCTTCTCCGCGCCCGTAAAGGTACAGCCCGCCAGCGCCCCTGCGGCCAGCAGGAGAAGTACGAGCGCATAATGCGCTGTATGCGGCCGCTTCGCAAGCATCCGGATGCGCTCCCGCAGGGCTCGCTTGCCTCCAGTCATCGTAGTGGCTGCCCTCAGCAGATCCGGTCTGCCCCGGCAGCTCAGGCCCAGCAGCGTGCGCCCATAGTCCGCGCGCTCACCCTCGCCCAGCCTGCGAACGGCCGCTTCATCACAGGCCAGCTCCGCGTCCCTCTTGGAGAGCGACGCCGCCCACCAGACGAGGGGATTATACCAGTGCAGAACCAGGCACAGCCCGCGAAGCAGCGCCCAGATATGGTCGCCCTGCCGCCTGTGAGCCAGCTCGTGCTCCAACACGTGCCTGAGCGCAGGTCCCTCCAGCGGAGTCTCCAAAGTAAGATACACCGCGGGCCGTAGGAGCCCAAAGAGGCAGGGGGTCTCAGCTTCATCAGTTATGTAAACTTTAAGCGGGAAATTTTCAATGCTGACCATCCTGCGGCTGTGACGCAGTTTTCTCCACAGTCTGATATTTACAGCGGCAAACCAGAGGAACAGCATGCATACGCCGATAAGCCAAAGCGCAAAGAGCAGCTCCTCGACATTCAGCCCGGGCTGTGCGGAAGGCGCTTCGGTATATGGTAGATCAGCTGCTGTCTGCGTCAATTCCAGCGTATCAGCAGGTTCCGACGCTTCTGAAAAAACCGGCACACCCTGTGGCAAGGCATTTGTAACGCTCACCCGGCTGCTGCCCAAACTCACCGGCAGCAGCAGCCGCAGCAAAACGATGAGCCACATGGCGTATTGCAGTCTCAGGCTCAAGCGTCCGCGCAGCAGATATCTCAGTCCGACGACGGCCAGAATGAGCACACAAGAGCTGAGTATCCACTCCAGCATTGGACGGCGCCCCCTCTCATTCTACATCTGTAAACATGATACCACCTATGTTTACAATTGTCAACAGCAGGGCAAAAAAAGAAGCAAGCCGCAGCTTGCTTCAAGTGGTGGGCCTTCAGGGACTCGAACCCCGGACCGACCGGTTATGAGCCGGTTGCTCTAACCAACTGAGCTAAAGGCCCGATTTCAAAGAGCCGCCACCCGGAAGTGGCGGCTCTTTTGGCGCCCCCTGTAGGATTCGAACCTACGACCCTGCGGTTAACAGCCGCATGCTCTACCTGTTGAGCTAAGGAGGCAAAGTACTCGGGGGCCAAAAGGCCCCCGGTGTTGGCACTGACCTATCTTCCCGGTCCGTCTCCAGACAAGTATTTTCGGCACTGGTGAGCTTAACTTCCGTGTTCGGAATGGGAACGGGTGGACCCTCACCGTTAAAAGCACCAACTAATATTTACTTTTGCCCGGCTCCCGCTTCCGCGGGAGCCAAGGCTGGTGACCCGTGGGAGAGTCGAACTCCCGTTTGGGGCGTGAGAGGCCCCCGTCTTGACCACTTGACCAACGGGCCGTTTGGTACACCATCAGGGACTCGAACCCTGGACACCCTGATTAAGAGTCAGGTGCTC
>UQUO01000080.1 GCA_900544295.1 uncultured Eubacteriales bacterium
AGAGGTCTCGTGGGCTCGGAGATGTGTATAAGAGACAGGTCCAGGGGCGGAGCCCATGGCCGCGCGCCGCAGCGCGCGGAACGCCCCTTTGCTAATGAAGCGCAGGAGGGGGTCAAAGGGGGAACCCTCGCCGGGGGTTCCCCCTTTGCGGGCGGCCCCCGCCGCCCGCAGCCCGTGCGCACCTCCATAACGTCGGTTGTGAACGCACGCCGGGCGGGGGTGGAACCCCGCCCCTACGAGGGGGTTGGCGGAACGCGGTGAGGTCGGCAATGGACGTAGGCAAGGGTCGTCGAGGACGCCGACCCCTACGGGGGTTGGAGGACCGTGGTGGGGTCAGCGGTGGACGAAGGAAAGGGTCGTCGGGGACGCCGACCCCTACGGTGGGTGGGAAACGGGCCGTGTGCCGCGGGATTTACTGCGATATTATCCCACGCCCTGGCGGGGGTCGGCGGAACGCGGTGACGCCGGCGGTGACCATGACGGCGGGACGTCGGGGACGCCGTCCCCTACAGGGCGGCTGCGACGCCGTGAGGTCGGCTGTAGACTCGCGCCGGGCGGGGATGGAACCCCGCACCTACGATAAAAAAACGCCGCCACAGATGTGGCGGCGTTTTTCAGTCACTTACTGGATAGCTATCTGCCTGTTCTCAGGCACCAGCTCGGGGCGCTTCGGGAGCGTCAGGGTCAGCACGCCGTCGTTATACGCGGCGCTGATGGCCGAGGTATCGATGCCGGAGACGTCGAAGCTGCGGGTGAAGCTGCCGTAGCTGCGCTCGCGGCGGATGTAGCCGTTCTTGCCCTTCTCCTCGTGCTCGTCCTTCCTCTCCGCATTGATGGTCAGGCGGTCGTTCTCAAGGCCGATCTTGATGTCCTCTTTCTTGAAACCGGGCAGGTCAGCCTCAAGCTTGAAGGCGTCGCCAGTGTCGGTGATGTCGGTCTTTATCTCTCCTGCGGCTGTGCCCCAGAAGTCGCTGTCAAAGAAGGAAAACGGATTCATAACGGTCCTGCGGGTGGCGTAAGGCATAAGTTCAAACATGATCAAAACCTCCATGTATCAATATACTTTGTAATAGTCTGTGTAAACTTCGTCCGGTTATTCACTAACCTTGTCTGTTTACGTATATAAAAATACTATACAGATTTTAATAATGCATGAACATATTATGAACAAACCATTAAAATTAGCACTCCAACTTGTGGAGTGCTAATAACAGACCGCAGCAAAAAACGCCGGTGCAGGCACCGGCGTTTCAATGCGTATGAGTTCTATTTGAGCACCTTGCTTAAGAAATCCTGAAGCCTGGGGCTCTGGGGATTCTCAAATATCTCCTTCGGGCTGCCCTCCTCGACGAGCTTGCCGTCTGCCAGGAACAGCACACGGCTGCCGACCTCGCGGGCAAAGCCCATTTCATGGGTTACCACGACCATCGTCATGCCGTCCTGTGCGAGCGTTTTCATAACGTCGAGCACCTCGCCGACCATCTCGGGGTCGAGGGCACTGGTGGGCTCGTCGAAAAGCATCACCTCGGGGTCCATGCACAGCGCCCTGACAATAGCCACACGCTGCTTCTGGCCGCCGGAGAGCTGCTGAGGATAGTTGTTGGCCTTGTCCTGAAGCCCCACCCTCGCGAGCAGCTCCATCGCCTTGGCTTCCGCCTCCTGCTTGGAGCGCTTGAGCACGCGTATAGGTGCAAGCGTCATGTTGTGCAGTATGGTCATGTGCGGGAAAAGATTGAAGTGCTGAAACACCATGCCCATCTTCTGACGGTGAAGGTCTATGTTTATCTTTGGGTCGGTTATGTCCGCGCCCTCAAAGAATATCTTGCCTTCCGTAGGCTCCTCCAGGAGGTTCAGCGAACGCAGGAGCGTGCTCTTTCCGCCGCCGGAGGGCCCAATGATGACCACGACCTCGCCGCGGCGTATCTCGGTGCTTACACCGTCCAGAGCCTTGACTTTGCCGTCGTTATAGTATTTTTTGACGTCCTCTACCCGAATAATAACGTCAGCGCTCACTCTGCCTCAGCCTCCTTTCAAGCTTGCCCTGCAGCCAGCTGAGTATCAGGACCATGACCAGATACAGGAAGGATATGCCCAGAAGCGGGAACATCTGCTCCCAGGTCCGGTTCATTATCCCCTGTGCAGCATGTACCAGCTCCTTGCCGCCTATTATCGTGAGCAGCGAGGTGTCCTTCAAGAGTATGATAAACTCGTTGCCCAGGGCGGGCAGCACAGCCTTGAAGGCCTGCGGCACGACAATGAAGCGCATCGTGTCCATATATCCCAGGCCCAGGCTGCGTCCGGCCTCGGACTGCCCCTGGTCCAGCGACATGAGGCCGCCGCGTATGATCTCCGCCACGTATGCGCCGGAGTTGAGGCCCAGGCCAAGCGCGCCGACCATGGTAAAGTTGCGGCTGCTCTTGAACACGACGAAGCCCAGTATCATGAGCTGCACCATCATAGGCGTACCGCGTATCACAGTTACGTAGATCTTGCAAATCGCGTTGAAAAAGCCCAGAACGATATTCTTTTTCCTGCGCTGCTGGTCGTGTGCCGTGCGGATGGACGCCACTATAACGCCGAGAACTATGCCGATGAGTATGGCGATGACCGTTACATACAGCGTTGTTGCCATGCCCTCAAGGTACTGCTTCCAGCGGTCAGCCTCGATGAAGGCCTGATAGAATTTCACGTAGATGTTCTGCCAGAAGGTTATGTCCTCCCCGGCAACGCTCATGGCCTTCCAAAGCTCATAGGCTTCTGCCATGCTCACGGCGCCCACCTCTCTCTTTCTTCAGAATTTCTCACTTCGTGGACAAAAGGGCGGCTGTGGGCCGCCCTTTTGGAGCTCAATATTGCGTTTCCGCCCTATTACTCGGCGGGGATGTACTTGTCCACGATGGACTGTACGGTGCCGTCGGAAATAAGCTCGGCAAGGGCGCCGTTGATGGCGTCGAGCAGAGCGGTGTTGCCCTTGTTCAGACCGATGGCATAGTCCTCAACGGCATACTCGGTGTCGAGGATGGTGAGGCCGGCGTTGTTCTTGACGAACTCCTGAGCAGGGGCGTTGTCGATGACGACGCAGTCCACCTGGCCGTTCATGAGAGCCTGGACAGCGGTGAAGCCGTCGTCATAGGCCACGACATGCTCCTCGCCGTAGTCTTCGGTGCAGTAGAGGTTGCCGGTGGTGCCGCGCTGGGTGCCGATGAGGCCCTCGCCCATGTTGTCCATGGTGACGTCGCTGCCTTCCTTCACAATGACGACCTGCACGCCGGTGGCATAGCTGTCGGTGAAGTCCATGACGAGCAGACGGTCTTCATTCACGGTCACGCCCGCCATGACGATGTCGCTCTTGCCCTGCTGGACGGCCAGCAGCGCGCTGTCGAAGTCCATGTCGAGGATGTCGAGCTCAAGGCCCAGCTTTTCGGCGATGGCAGTGGCGATTTCAACGTCGATGCCTTCGAAGCCGCCGTCATCGGTGGTCATCTCGTAGGGCGGGAACTGCGCGTTGGTGCTCATGGTGAGCTTGCCCTCGACGATGGTGGTGAACTCACCATCAGCCGCGGGCTCTTCGGAAGCGGGGGCCTCGGAGGCAGGAGCCTCGGAAGCGGGAGCCTCGGACTCGGGGGCGGCGCTGGGGTCAGAAGCAGCCTCGCCGCAGGCGGCCAGCGCAAAGACCATGCAAAGCGCAAGCATGAGTGCAAGTATCTTTTTCATCTTTCAATATCCTCTTTCCATATACCGGTTTTCCGCCGGTTTGATAACGTCGTCAATAATACACCAGCCCAACCTCTTTGTCAATGAATAATTGTGATTTTTATGCGAAAAAGCCTATTACTGCCCACAATCAGTCCAAAAATATTCAAAAATGTATGAATATCGCGTCTAAAACTGGATATTTGGCGTCTTCCCCGCCGGACTCTTTGTGCAAGCTGCCCCAAGCGGCCTGCACGCCGCTGAAAAAAGCGCCCCCGAAGGGGCGCTCTCGCCTCCGCCGGCAGCGGAGCTCAAACGTTGAATCTGAATAGGGTGACGTCTCCGTCCTTCATGACGTAGTCCTTGCCCTCGGAGCGGACGAGGCCGCGCTCCTTGGCGGCGGCCATGCTGCCGCAGGTCTTGAGGTCCTCGAAGGCGACTATCTCGGCCCTTATGAAGCCGCGCTCGAAGTCGGAGTGGATCTTGCCCGCGGCCTGGGGCGCGCGGGTGCCCTTCCTGATGGTCCAGGCGCGGCACTCGTCCGGCCCACAGGTGAGGAAGCTGATGAGGCCCAGGAGCGCATAGGAGCACTTTATGAGCCTGTCGAGGCCGGACTCGGTCAGGCCCAGCTCTTCAAGGAACATGGCCTTGTCCTCCTCGGGCAGCTCGCCTATTTCCTGCTCTATCTTGGCGCAGATGGGCAGCACCTGCGCGCCCTCTGAGGCGGCGACTTCCTCGACGGCCTTGTAGTATCCGTTTTCCGCATAGCCGCTCATGCCCGCCTCGTCGAGGTTCGCGGCGTAGATGACGGGCTTGAGGCTCAGCAGATCGCAGGTGGCGATGAGCTCCCGCTCCTCCTCGGAGCAGTCGTAGCTGCGGGCGCTGCGGCCCTCGTTCAGGTGCGCCAGCAAGCCCTCGAACACGGCGGCCTCGTGCAGGAACTTCTTGTCTCCGCCCTTGCCGGCCTTCTTGGCCTTCTCTATGCGGCGCTCGACAAGCTCCATGTCGGCCATGATGAGCTCAAGCTCGATTATCTCTATGTCCCGCCTGGGATCCGCCCCGCCCTCGACGTGGATGATGTTCTCGTCGTCGAAGCAGCGCACGACGTGGACAATGGCGTCCGTGCGGCGTATGTTCTCCAGGAACTTGTTGCCCAGGCCCTCGCCCTTGGAGGCACCCTTCACGAGCCCGGCTATGTCCACGAACTCGATGACGGCGGGCGTGTACTTCTTGGGCTTGTAGAGCTCCGCCAGGAAGTCCAGCCGCTCGTCCGGCACGGTGACCATGCCGACATTGGGCTCGATGGTGCAGAAGGGATAATTGGCGCTCTCCGCGCCGGCGTTCGTTATGGCGTTGAACAGCGTGCTCTTGCCCACGTTGGGCAGGCCGACGATTCCGAGCTTCATATATCATATCTCCCTTATAAAACAGCGTTTTACCTGATTTTAGCCGTAGTATTATATCACAGCCCGACGCCAGTCTCAAGAGCATTATTCCCGCGCGGCGAGGGCGGCGGGCGGCGAGGGCCGCCCGCAAAGGGGGAACCCCCGGCGAGGGTTCCCCCTTTACCCCCTCCTGCGCTTCTTTGGCATAGAGAAACGCCCAGGGGCTCCGCCCCTGGACCCCGCCCGCTTTTTTGTAAAAAAGCGGGGCAAAAAACTTTTAGACGCCAATCTACATCCGACCTAAACCCCTCGCCGTGGCGGCGAGTGATTCAATCCGTCCGCGAAGCGGACACCTTAGCGGCCGAGTGGCAGCTCCCACGCGAGTGGGAGAGGCGGGTGGGTCCCGAAACCTCACGGGGGCGCCACC
>UQUO01000081.1 GCA_900544295.1 uncultured Eubacteriales bacterium
TCCGCCCCTGGACCCCGCCCGCTTTTTTGTAAAAAAGCGGGGCAAAAAACTTTTATCCTTTGGGCGCGCAGCGCTACTGCGTGATGTCCCGTGTGAGCGCCTCTATCCTCTCCGCCCACTTCTTCAGCTCCTTGTTCGGCCTGCCCTCCGCAGAGCGCACGGCACGCAGCAGGACCTCGGCGGCGGATACGAGCGCCGCAAAATACTTGTTCATCGGTCGGCGCTCCGGCACAGGCTGCTTCTGCGGTATGCGCACGCCTTCCGTCACCGTGACAAATTCGCCCGCCGCCAGGTCGTAGCTCGTGCCGCTGTAAGGCGCAAAAGCGTCGTAGCCCAGCTCTTCCGTCAGGCAGCGCGTGAACGCCGTGCAGGCCCCGTCGTCGCCGTGGTTCACAAAAACCTTCCGCGGCTTCTTCTCAAAACCGGATATCCAGCTTATCAGCCCGTTCTTGTCCGCGTGGCCGGATACCCCCGGCAGCCAGCTTATCTCCGCGCGCACAGCTATGCTCTCGCCGAAGAGCTTGACCTCCTTCGCCCCGTCATAGAGCATGCGGCCCAGCGTGCCCTCCGACTGGTAGCCGACAAAGAGCACCAGACTCTCCGGCCGCCAGAGGTTGTGCTTCAGATGGTGCCTTATCCGGCCCGCGTCGCACATGCCCGAGGCGGAGATGATGACCTTCGGCTCCCGGTCCTCGTTTATCGCCTTCGACTCCTCCGAGCTCACCGAGACCTCCAGCCCGTCAAAATACAGCGGGTTTATCCCAGCGTTCAGCAGCGCCCGCGCCTCGTCGTCAAGAAAGCTCGTGTCGCACTGGAGGAACACGCTCGTCGCCTCGATCGCGAGCGGGCTGTCCACGTAGACCTTGAAGCCGGGATGTCCCTTCACCAGGCCCTTTTCCTTTATCTCGCGGATGAAATACAGCATCTCCTGCGTCCTGCCGACGGCAAAGGCCGGGATGACGACATTGCCGCCGCGGTCGAGCGTGCGCTGTATCATCGCCGACAGCGCGCCTATGTAGTCCGGCCGCTCCGCGCCGTGAGTGCGGTCGCCGTAGGTGGACTCGATAACTACATAGTCCGCCTCCGCCACGCGCTGGGGGTCGCGCAGGATGGGCTGGCTGAGGTTGCCCACGTCGCCGGAGAACACCAGCTTCTTCGTCACCCCGCCCTCCGTCAGCCAGACCTCGATGCAGGCCGAGCCCAGCAGATGGCCGATGTCCGTGAAGCGTATCGCCACGCCCTCCGCCACGTGTACCATCTCGCCGTAGGCGCAGGGCCGCAGATGCTTCACCAGCGCCTCAACGTCGCCTATGTCGTAGATGGGCTCGACCGGCTCGCCGCCCGCGCGCTTGGCCTTGCGCGTCTTGTACTCCGCCTCGCTCATCTGGATGTGTGCCGAGTCGCGCAGCATTATGTCAACCAGAGAGCAGGTCGCCGCCGTGGCGTAGACGGGGCCTGAAAAGCCGTTCTTGGCCATGAGCGGCAGGTTGCCGGAGTGGTCGATGTGCGCGTGCGTGAGCAGTGCGAAGTCCACCTCGGCGGGCGAGACGGGCAGGGACTGGGTCTCGAACATGTTCCTGCCCTGCTCCATGCCGCAGTCCACTATGAACCGGGTCTTGCCGACCTCGACCAGCGTACAGCTGCCTGTCACCTCATGCGCCGCTCCGAGGAATGTTATCTTCAACTTGTGCCTCCCTTCTCACTCGTCCAGCTTGAGCACGGCTAGGAAAGCCTCGGTGGGTATCTGCACCGTACCGAGCTGGCGCATCTTCTTCTTGCCCTCCTTCTGCTTTTCAAGCAGTTTTTTCTTTCTCGTGATGTCGCCGCCGTAGCACTTGGCGAGGACGTCCTTGCGCAGGGCCTTTACGGTCTCGCGCGCTATGATCTTGCCGCCTATAGCGGCCTGAACGGGTATCTCAAAAAGCTGGCGCGGGATGTTCTCCTTGAGCTTCTCGCAGAGCTTGCGCGCCCGCGGATACGCCTTGTCCTTGTGTGCAATGAAGCTCAGGGCGTCCACCTGCTCGCCGTTTAAGAGCATGTCCACCTTCACAAGCTCTGAGGGCCGGTAGTCGGCCAGCTCGTAGTCCAGCGAGGCGTAGCCCTTGGTGCGGGCCTTGAGCGTGTCGAAAAAGTCGTAGATTATCTCGTTGAGCGGCATGAGGTAGTGCAGCTCGACGAGCCTGGAGTCGAGGTACTGCATGTTCTTGTACTCCCCGCGCCTGTCCTGGCAGAGGGGCATGATGTTGCCGACGAACTCCTGGGGCGTGATTATGGTGACGTTCACATAGGGCTCGCTGGCCTCCTCGATGGAGGCGGGGTCGGGGTAGTTGTGGGGGTTGTCCACGCGCACGACGCTGCCGTCGGTCTTTTTGACCTCGTAGATGACGGAGGGCAGGGTCGTGACGAGGTCGAGGTCGAACTCGCGCTCCAGCCGCTCCTGGATGACCTCCATGTGCAGCATGCCGAGGAAGCCGCAGCGGAAGCCGAAGCCGAGGGCGACGGAGCTCTCCGGCTCGTAGGAGAGCGAAGCGTCGTTGAGCTTGAGCTTGTCGAGGGCGTCGCGCAGGTCGGGATATTTGGAGCCGTCCTCCGTGTAGATGCCGCAGTAGACCATGGGCCGGGCGGGGGCGTAGCCGGGCAGGGGCTCGGCGGCGGGGCGCGCGGCCTCCGTCACCGTGTCGCCCACCTGGGTGTCCGCGACGTTTTTGATGCTGGCGGTGAAATATCCGACGTCGCCGGCCGAGAGCTCCTCGCAGGGCTCAAAGCGCGTGGGCCGCAGGTGTCCGACCTCGACGACCTTGTACACCGCGCCCGTGGCCATGAGCTTTATCTCCATGTCCTTGCGCACGCGCCCGTCCATGACCCGCATGAGCACGATGACGCCGCGGAAGGAGTCGTACTGGCTGTCGAACACGAGGGCCTTGAGCGGCGCGTCCGCATCTCCCTTCGGCGCGGGCACGCCCCTGACGATCTCCTCCAGCACCGCGGGGATGTTGATGCCGTTTTTGGCGGAGATCTCCGGGGCCTCCATGGCTGGGATGCCGATGATGTCCTCTATTTCGGTCTTGGTCCTGGCCGGGTCGGCGGCCGGGAGGTCTATCTTGTTTATGACGGGGAGTATCTCAAGGTCGTGGTTCATGGCGAGGTAGGTGTTCGCCAGGGTCTGGGCCTCGACGCCCTGGGAGGCGTCCACGACGAGCAGCGCCCCCTCGCAGGCGGCGAGCGAGCGCGAGACCTCGTAGTTGAAGTCCACGTGGCCCGGGGTGTCTATGAGGTTCAGGGTGTACTCCTCGCCGTTTTCGGCTCGGTAATTGAGGCCGACGGCGCGGGCCTTGATGGTGATGCCGCGCTCCTTTTCGAGGTCCATGTTGTCGAGGATCTGGCTCTCCATCTCCCGGCTCTCGACGGCGCCGCAGAGCTCTATGAGTCGGTCGGAGAGGGTGCTCTTGCCGTGGTCTATGTGGGCTATTATCGAAAAATTCCTGATGTGGTCCTGTCTCATGTTTCGTCGTCCTCCGCTATGCCTTCTATCTTGTCCGCCAGGGCGCGCAGCTCGGCGGCGAGGGCGCGCACGCGCTCCCCCTGGGCGCCGCCGCCCGGCTTATCAGTCCTGCCGAGCAGGTAGTCCGCCGAGACGCCGTAGTAGTCGCATGCGCGCACGACGAAGTCGAGCCCCGGCTCGCGCGCGCCGTTTTCGTAGTGGCTGAGCAGCGCCTGGCTTATCCGCAGCTCGGCTGCCGCCTTGCGCTGGCTGAGGCCGCGCTCGTGGCGCAGCGCGCTCATGGCCTCGCTGAATGTTCTTGACATGTGCTCCCCCCGCCCGCTTGTTTCAATGATGATTACAAATAGTATTATAACCGCCCTGTCCGGCCTTGTAAAGCCCCGGCGGGGCTTGAAAAGCTGCGGTCGGGGTGGTAAAATTGATTGTCTGGAAAAAAGGCGGAGCGTCCGCCAATTTTATATGGAGGCTGTTGCATAATGTTTGAGAACCTTGTTGAGATACTCAAGAAAAACCCGCGCAAGATAGTCTACACCGAGGGCACGGACGCCCGCATCCTCGAAAGCGCCGCGAGGCTGAAGGCCGGCGGCTTCCTCACCCCCGTCCTCGTCGGCAACGCAGACGAGGTCAAGGCCGCTGCCGCCAAGGGCGGCTTCGACATCGAGGGCCTTGAGATCATCGACCCCGAGAACTACGAGGGCTTCGGCGAGATGGTCGAGACCATGGTCGCCCTGCGCAAGGGCAAGATGAGCGCCGAGGATTGCGCCGCCGCGCTGAAGAAGTCGAACTACTTCGGCACCATGCTGGTGAAGATGGGCAAGGCCGACGCCCTGCTGGGCGGCGCGACCTACTCGACGGCGGACACCGTGAGGCCCGCCCTCCAGCTCGTCAAGACCAAGCCGGGCGCGCATCTCGTGTCCTCCAGCTTCGTCATGGTCCGCGGCGACGAGACGCTCATCATGGGCGACTGCGCCATCAACATCGACTACACCGACACCCTGGACAAGGACGGCAACGTCGTCTTCTCCGCCGCGGACAAGCTGGCCGAGACCGGCATCGAGTGCGCCCGCACGGCAAAGGTCTTCGGCGTGGAGCCGAAGGTCGCCTTCCTGAGCTATTCGACCAAGGGCAGCGGCAAGGGCCCGAACGTGGACCTGGCCCGCGAGGCCTGCGCGAAGGCGAAGGCCCTGGCCCCCGACCTCGACATCGACGGCGAGATGCAGTTCGACGCGGCGGTCTCCCCCACCGTCGGCCAGCTGAAGTTCCCCGGCAGCAAGGTCGCTGGCTACGCGAACACCTTCATTTTCCCGGAGATCCAGTCCGGCAACATCGGCTACAAGATAGCCCAGCGCCTCGGCGGCTTCGACGCCTACGGCCCCATCCTGCAGGGCCTGAACGCTCCCATAAACGACCTCTCCCGCGGCTGCAACGCCGAGGAGGTCTATCAGATGTCCATCATCACCGCCGCCCTGGCCTAAGTACAAAAGCGGAAAAATGCCGCCCCGACCGGGGCGGCATTTTTTACTGTCTTCACAGGCGCGGTGCTCTGACCCCCGCCCGGACATCGGTCTGCCTCCGACTCCACATTGCCGCACCCGCCCTGTAGGGGACGGCGTCCCCGACGTCCCGCCGTCACGGTTTTTGCCAGCCTCACCGCGTTCCGCCCGCCCCGGCCCGGGCGTGGGATGATCTCGCGGCATATTATGCGGCGCACGGCCCGTTTCCCACCCGCCGTAGGGGTCGGCGTCCTCGACGACCCTTTCCTTCGTCCACCGCCGGCCCCGCGGTGTCGCAGGGGCTGCGGGCGGCGGTAGCCGCCCGCAAAGGGGGGACCCCCGGCGAGGGTCCCCCCTTTGACCCCCTCCTGC
>UQUO01000082.1 GCA_900544295.1 uncultured Eubacteriales bacterium
TCTGGTGCTTATTTGCATAAGCTTTTGCTTACATTGTTTAATTTACAAGGTACACGGGGCGCTGGTTTTGGGCATTTTTCACAGTGCCGTCTCCCGAGCGCTTGATTAATATACCACCACCTGCGCCGCTTGTCAACAACTTTTTTCAAAAAAATCAAAGATTTTTTCCGGCTACTAAATACTGTGGTGAAAGCTGGGCATACTACGCCATATGTTTGATTCGAGCTGCGAAAAGGGGCCGCTTTCGGCGGCGGGAATAGCTGAAATCTTCTCCGGCTGCGCGGATTTTGAGCGCCGCGAGGTGCTGCCGGGGCTGGAGGGCGGGCGCTGTCTGAGCGTCTGCTGGGTGGACGGGCTGGCGGACGGCGCGGCCATCGCGGAGGACATCCTGCGTCCCCTGACTGAGCAGGCGCGCACTGAGGGCCTGTGCGAGCGCCGCCTCCTGGAGCTTTTGGAGCGCGGCGGCGTCTACTCCTGCACGGTGCGCCGCCGCAAGCGCCAGGACGAGCTCGTGACGGACCTGCTCGCGGGCTTCTGCTGCCTCATAGCCGAGGGCGCGGGCGAGGCGCTCAGCTTCGAGGTGCGCTCCAAGGCGACGCGCTCCATCTCGACGCCCCAGGTCGAAAAGAGCATCAAGGGCGGCAAGGACGCCTTTGTCGAGACGCTGCGCGTGAACACCTCCCTCGTGCGCCGGAAGCTCCGCACGCCCGAGCTGCACCTCACCGAGACCGTCGTGGGCCGCCGCTCCGGCACCTCGGTGGCGGTCATGCACCTGGAGGGCATCGCGAGGGAGGGCCTCGCGGAGGAGGTCCTGCGCCGCATAGACGCCATAGACATCGACGGCCTGCTCACGGCCGGGGACCTGGAGGAATACATCGTGGACTGCCCGCGCACGCCCTTCCCCCAACTGCTGCACACGGAGCGCCCGGACGCCTTCGCGGCCCAGCTGCTGGACGGGCGGGTGGGCATACTTGTGGACGGGCTGCCGCTGGGTTTCCTGCTGCCGGGCGGGCTCGCCGCCTTCATGCGCGTGCCGGAGGACTCGGCGGACCACTTCCTCGTGGCCTCGATGCTGACGCTGCTGCGCTGGGCGGCGCTCGTCCTCTCGCTCTGCCTGCCCGCGGCCTTCGTGGCCATCTCGATGTATCACCAGGAGATGCTGCCCGTGAAGCTGCTGCTGTCCATGACGGCGGCGAAGCAGTACGTTCCCTTCGGCGTGGCGACGGAGGTCATCGCCATGCTGCTCTCCTTTGAGCTGCTGCAGGAGGCGGGCCTGCGCCTGCCGGACCCCGTTGGGCAGACGGCCTCCATCATCGGCGCGCTCATCGTCGGCCAGTCCGCGGTGGAGGCGAAGGTCGTCTCGCCCGTCGCGGTCATCGTGGTCGCGCTGGCGGGCATCTGCGGCTACGTCATGCCGAGCCGGGACCTGGGCGCGGCGGTGAGGCTCTGCCGGCTGCTCTTCGTGCTTGCGGCGGTGCTGCTGGGCTTTTACGGGCTCATGGCGGCGCTGGCGCTGCTCATACTGCACCTCGGCTGCCTGGAGAGCTTCGGCGCGCCCTACACCGCGCCCTTCGCGGACAGGCTCGGCCCCGGCGGGCTGACCGGGCTCATAAAGCGCCCGAACCGCGCGGACAAGTTCCGCTCCCCGCACCTCGCGGGCCGGAACAAAAGGAGGCAGAAATGAGGCGTATATCCGCTGTTTTGCTCCTGTGCGCGACATTTCTGCCCCTCTCCGGCTGCACGCTCTCGGTGTACAACAACTACCGCGAGCTGGAGCGGCTCCAGGTCATCGAGACGGTGGGCCTCGACGCCGGGGAGGACGGCGGCGTGGTGCTCTCCGTCTCGTCGGGGCGGGACGCCTCGGGCCGGGAGCCGCTGCGCGCCTCGGCCGAGGCTCCCTCGGTCACGGAGGCGATGCAGCGCCTGCAGGGCCTCTCGCGCAGCGACGAGCTCTTCTTCTCCGGCACGGGCTGCATACTCATAGGCGAGGCCGCGGCGGCGCAGACGGCGCGCTGGCTGGAGCTCGTGGCGCGCTCGGACTCGCTGCGGCTGGACACGCCGCTCTTCATCGTGCGCGGGGGCGAGGCGGCGGAGCTCGTCACGCAGGCCGGGGGCGAGGACGGCGACATCACGCAGATCATGCGCGCCCTCATCAGCCTCGCGGAAAAGAGCGGCCCGGCGCGCATCTGCACCTGTGCGGACGCGGCGCGCTCCCTGACCGAGAACGGCGCGGCCCTGGCCGGGGCCGTGCGCCCGGCGGAGGACGCCTCGGAGCAGGGCGGGCTGACGGCGGAGCTGGACGGCTGCGCCGTGCTCGGCCCGGAGGGTCGGCTCATGGGCTTCATCGAGGGCGAGGACGCCCTGGGCGTCGGCGTCTTCGCGGGCGAACCGGCCCGCGCGGCCCTGACGCTCGGGAGCGGGGCGACGGCGGAGCTCGCCGGCGGTTCGGTGGAGCTTACGCCCGACTGGGGCGCGGACGGCGCGCTCCGGGGCCTGGGCGTCCGGGTCAGCGTGGAGGCCATCGTCACGGAGACGCTGCCCGGCCTGGACCTCTCCGACGAGGCGCTGCGCTCGGCCGTGGAGGAGGAGCTGGCCTCCCGTGCGGGCGGCTGGGTATACAATATAATAAACATGAGCTCCGAGCTGGGCCTGGACTTCCTCGGCCTGGGCCGGAGGCTGGAGCTGGAGCACGCCGCGCGCTGGCGGGCGCTGCCCGAGCCCTGGGAGAGGCTCCTGCCGGAGCTGGAGCTTGAGGTCCGCGCCTCGGCGCGGCTGCTGAACGCGCGGGAGTTTGCAAAGGCGCCCGACTGGGGAGGTGCGAGCTGAATGGGAGAAAAAAACGGGCCCCGCGGCCTGACTCCGCGTCAGGCTGGGGCCGTGTGCTTTGTGGCGCTGCTGCCGCCGGCGACCCGGCTGCTGCCGGGGCTCTGCGCGCAGACCGCGGGGCGCGCGGGCTGGCTCTGCCCTCTTGCTGCGCTGCCGGCGCTGCTGCTGGTGGCCTGGCTTATGCGGCGGCTGTGCGCCGGGGCCGGGCCGGGGGAGGACCTCGGCTGCCTCATCCTCCGGGGCCTGGGCCGCGGCCCGGGCGCGGCGCTGCTTTTTGTCTACGGGCTGTGGCTGGCGTTCTACGCGGGCTTCTCCCTGCGCAGCTCGGCCTCGCGCTTTATCTACACCATCTATCCCGGCGCGCCGCCCTGGCCCTTTGTGGCCGCGGGCCTCGCCGCGGGGCTGGCGGCGGTGCTCTCGCCGGGGCGCGCGCTGGCCAGGGCCTCGGAGCTCTTCCGCTGGCTGCTGCTGCTCGCGCTCGCGCCCATCCTGCTGCTGGGCCTTGCGGACGTGGACTTCGGCAGCCTCCTGCCCGTCTATCCCTCGGACGCCCTGCCCGTGCTGGAGGGCGCGCTGCCCGCGCTGGGGGCCGGGGCCTTCCTCATCGTGAACATCGGCTTTCTCGACCGCGGCCCCGGCGCGCTCCGGGGCGGACGCTTCAGCCTTGCGGCGGCGCTCGTCATGCTGCTCATCGTGGGCGTGACGCTCGGGCGCTTCGGCCCGGAGCTCACGGGGCGTTTCACCTACCCCTTCTTCGCCCTCGTGCGGAACACCAGCCTCTTCGGCGTGGCGGAGCGCATCGAGGCGCTGGTGACGGCGCTGTGGGTGTTTTCGGACTTTGTGCTCTTCGCCTTTGCGCTCTCGGCGGGGGCGGGCTGCCTGCGGCTGGCGCTGGGCCTCGCGCCGGAGGGCCTTTCGGAGCGGCACGGGGCCTTCGAAATGCGCGGCGGGCGCTGGCTCATCTGGCTCTGCGCGGCGCTGGCGGGCCTGACTGCGGCGCTCATCGCCCCGGATTCGGCCAGCCTCAAGCTGGTCTCCGAGCTGGTGGCCCCGGGGCTGAACCTCCTGGCCATCTTCGGCCTCATCCTGCCCGCCCTGCTCATCGGCCGGGCGCGGAGAAAGATCTAAATGCCCAGCACTCCCTTTGCGCAGTCTATGAGCCTGAGCATGGCGGGCGTGGCCTCGCGCTCGGAGCGCAGGGCCATGCCCAGCGTCCGCTTGAGCGGCGGGTCCAGCGGTATGGCCGCGACGTCCGCCGTGCTGCCCTCAAGGATGAGGCGCGGCATGATGGTGACGCCCAGGTTGTGCTCGACCATGGAGAGTATGGTCACGTCGAAGTTGGAGGAGAGCTTGGCCTTCTTGGGTATGCCGGCGATACGCATGGCGCGCGCGAGGTCCTCGTCCGGGACGTTGGAGGAGGTCATGTAGACGAGGAAGGGCTCGCCCTTGAAGCGGCCGACGGGAAAGACGGCAGCGCCCGCCATGGGATGGGTCCGGGGCAGGACGGCCATCATCGGGTCGTCCTGGATGCGGATGGTATCGAAGCTGAAGTGCGGCTGGAGGCTGGTGAAGGCGATGTCTATGCGTCCGGAGCTGAGCCACTCCTCCATCTCGGGGCCGTTGCCCTCCAGCAGCTCGACGGCGATGCCGGGGTAGCGCACCTGGAAGGCCTCAAGTATGCGGGGCATCCAGCGCAGGGATATGCTGGAATAGGTCCCGATACGGACCGTGCCGCGTTCCGCGCCGCGGGTCAGGGCCAGCTCCTGCTCCAGCCTGTCCGCGGTCTGGACCAGCTCGCGCATAAGCGGCGCGAGGCGCTCGCCCTCGGCCGTGAGCCGCACGCCGCGGTTGCCGCGCATGAGCAGCGGGAAGCCCGCCTCCTCCTCAAGCGAGTTCACAATATGCGTCACGCCCGACTGCGTGTAGCCCAGGTTCTCAGCCGCCTTTGAGATGCTCCCCAGCTCCGCCGCCGCCAGCAGCGCCGCGATTTTCGCCGTTTCCATGGCGTCGTACCTCCTCTGATATTAGTGTTAGTAATATCTGATATTATAATCTCGCTCTTTACTAATATCAATATATGTGTTACTTTTTTATCGAAAGAAACGGCACTATTACACAGTGCGCCCACATAAATTTGATTTTCCTCTTCCAAACTCCCATATCCACAAAAACGCCGCCCCGCAAGGGACGGCGTTTTTGTCTGCGCTGAGGCCCCCGTCGGCGCGCGCAGGCTGCGGGCGGGGGACGTTGTTTTTCGTTGTTCACGTTTGGTTTCCCGCGCATACCGGCGCCCCGCGCCCGCCCCGACGGAGTCGGCGTCCCGCCCTCACGGTCTCCACCGGCCCCTCGTATGGGCTGGGTCCTACCCCCGCCCGGCGCGGGATCACTGCGGGCGTTATGGCGGCGCACCCGCCCTGTAGGGGACGGCGTCCCCGACGTCCCGCCGTCACGGTTTTTGCCAGCCCCACCGCGTTCCTCCAACCCCCGC
>UQUO01000083.1 GCA_900544295.1 uncultured Eubacteriales bacterium
GGGAACCCTCGCCGGGGGTTCCCCCTTTGCGGGCGGCCTAAGCCGCCCGCAGCCCCTGCGCGCCGCCGTGGGGCTGGCGGTGGACGAAGGAAAGGGTCGTCGAGGACGCCGACCCCTACGACGGGTGGGAAACGGGCCGTGTGCCACGTGATATACTGCAAGACCATCCCCGCCCGGACGCCGGTATACCGCAGACGTCACGTCGGCGCAGGCCGTTACTCCGGGAGGGCGCGCAGGAGCTCGGCGTAGAAGGCCTCCGTCTCCTCCCGCGTCATCAGGTTGAATATACGCGTCAGGCCCTCGTCTGTCAACACGACGATGTAGCAGTCCTGCCCCGGGTCGAGGGAGATGCGCACGTTCTCGTAGCCCTCGACGTCGAAACGCCCCTCGCAGAGCGTATCCATCCCCGTCCCCGCCACACGCGCGGCGCGGGGCAGCTCGTAGAGCAGCTCCGTCTCGCTTATCTCGTCCAGGGGTATCTCATACCTCTCCGTGAAATGCTGAAAGTACAGCGCCCCGTCCTCTATCCGCGCCCCGCGCGGCGTGAAGTCTATGGCCACAAGCCACACGGCCGCGAGCGGCACGCCGATGACCAGGATGAGCGCGACGAGACCCATCGTTATCTTCCCCGCGGGCTTTGCGAGGTTCATGCCCATACCCATGCCCGTGCGGTCGTTTATCAGGGTGCGCCTGTCGTCGGGGTTGCAGTAGAAGAGGCCCCAGATCCAGTATTGGTCCTCGTCCACGTAGTCCCGCGCGCCGCTCTCCCGCGGGAGCCGCTCCTGCGCGCGGCGCACGGCAAACTCGGCCCGCAGCGCGAAATACAGCATCCCCGCCGTGTAGGCGAGCGTCAGCAGCATCAGCCAGAACACGCTCTCCCGCAGGAACCAGAAGCCCAGCGCCAGGAGCGCCGAGAGCCAGGACATGGCTATCCAGGTCTTGCCCCAGTTGTAGCGCCGCACGCGGGTCAGCGCCGCGTTCACCCGGCTGTCCGAGTCCACGACGTCCGGCCTCTGCCGGAAGACGAGCGGGTAAAAGAAAAGGCTCATGAGGCAGCAGAGCGCGAAAGTCAGCCCGAGGATGAGTCCGCCCATGCGCTCGCCCTCGTTCCCGGAGGCCATCGCCAGCGCGCAGGGTATGAGCGAGACGAGAAGCGGCGGGATGAAGAGCCAGCGCGAGAGCGGCTTGCCCAGCTCCTCCGGCTTTGCGCCGAGGTCCGCGGCCACGACGGTGCCGCCGTAGGGCGAGAGCCAGCCGTTTTCCTTCTTCAGCGCCCGCAGCCGCCCGTTGTAGCGCGCGAAGAGCACGAAACTCGGCGCCATCGCCGCCAGCATCCAAATGAACATGTACGCGAGCGCCAGCGAAAAGCGCGGCAGCAGCAGCGCCGGTATGAGCGCCGCCGTCATGATGAAAAACCAGCGCCAGACCCGCTTTTTGTACTCACGGCAGATCTCCTGCACCCTCGGGTCGTGCTGGGCCGTCAGCGGCAGGGTGCAGCCTATGGCGATGTTCTTCTTCACCTTCGCCTCGTTCGCCATGACCGCGGCCATGATGGGCAGGACGGGGTAACAGCACACGAGCAGAAAGATCGTAGCGCCCAGGTCGCTCATTTTTCACCGCCTCCTTCACGGTAAAAATCGCTGCAAAGCCCCAGAAAACTCTCCTCCGAGACTCCGGAGAGCCGCGCCTCAGCGGCTATCAGCCGCAGGCCCTCGCGGGACTGCGGCCCGAGCTCCCCGGTCTCCGGGGAACCGGCCACGACCGTCCCGCCCCGGCGGTCCGTCGTGATGAGGCCCTCCTGCTTCAAAAGCGAGTACGCCTTGCTGACCGTCATCATGTTCACGCCGGACTGCTCTGCAAGCGCGCGGATGGCAGGCAGCTTCTCCCCCGGCCGGAGCTCGCCCGAGGCTATGCCGACCACTATCTGATCCCGTATCTGCCTGTATATAGGTACCTGTGAGGAAAAATCCAGCCTGAGCAGCAAGTCTACACGCCTCCTTTGTATTAGTTATTATAATACAAACAATGCACCGTGTCAACAAGGTCGAAATTGGGGTTGACAAATGTTTACCTTGTATGCTATCTTTTAGGTAGACAATCGTTTACCTTTGGGGGTATTGGATATGGAACATCTTTCAAACGGGGAATGGACGCTGATGAATGCGCTGTGGGAGCGCGAGCCCGCGACTGTGGCACAGCTGGTGCATGCCCTTGCGCCGGAGACGGGCTGGTCGAAGCACACGGTGATGACCATGCTCTCGCGCCTGGAGCAGAAGGGCGCGGTGGCCTGTGCGCAGGGCGAACGCGCGAGGGAGTATTCGGCCCTGCTTGAGCGCGACAAGGCAGCGGCACGGGAGACGGACAGCTTCCTCTCCCGCGTTTACGGCGGCAGCCTGGGGCTCATGGTCAATTCCATGCTCCGGGCGCGCTCGCTCTCGGAGGACGAGGTCGAGGAGCTGCGCGGCATCCTCGCCTCGGCGGAAGGGGGCGGAGGCAAATGACGGGCGTCATCATCGGCTCTTCCCTGCTCATCGTCCTCGTCGCCGTACTGCGGCGGCTGCTGCGCGGGCGGGTGAGCGCGCGGCTCATCTACGCGCTCTGGGGCCTGGTGCTGCTGCGGCTGCTCGTGCCCTTCTCGCCGGAGCTGGGCCTGCCCAGCGCGGAGGCTGCGGCCCGGGAGGTATATGAGCGCACGGAGCTCTCCGAGGCCATGCTGCCCTATGAGCGTGTCACCGCACCCTACGCGGCCGGCCAGAGTCGCGGCGTACTGCCTGAGGACGACCCCATCCAGCCCTACATCGACGCGGGCGAGCCCGCGCCGGAGTACCGCGTGGAGCTGCACAACGAGGGTACGCCCGAGGCCGAGACAGAGTTCGTCTTCCTGCGGCCCTGGACGGAGGTGCTCTCAGGCTATGTGAGGCCGATCTGGCTCGCCGGTACGCTCACGGCGCTGGCGCTGCTGGCCTGCATCAATCTGAGCTTCGCGGCGAGGCTCCGCCGCACGCGGCGGCCCATAGGCCGCACGGAGGCGGGCCTGCCCGCCTATGAGACGGAGGCCGTCGCCTCTCCCTGCCTCTTCGAGCTCTTCCGGCCCGCCGTCTACGTCCGTGCGGAGGACGCGGGCAGGCTCCGGCACGTGCTTACGCATGAGGACTGCCATTACCGGCAGCTCGACCAGCTCTGGGCTCTGCTCCGGGCGCTGTGTCTCGCCCTCTATTGGTGGGACCCCCTGGTCTGGCTGGCGGCCGGTCTCTCCCGCACGGACTGCGAGCTGGCATGCGACGAGGCCGCGCTCTCGCGCCTGGGCGAGGGCGAGCGCATCGCCTACGGCGAGACGCTCATCACCATGGCCGTGAAGCCCCGCCCGGCGGAGCTGCTGCGCGCCGGCAGCCCCATAGGCTCCGGCAAGCGCGAGCTGAAGGCCCGCGTCCTGGCCATAGCGAGGCGCGGCAGGCGCCTCGTCGTCCCCGCCGTCCTCGCCGCGGCGCTCTGCCTCGTCTGCGCCGCCTGCGCCTTTACTGGCTCGGAACCGGTCTCGGCCCCGGCGGAGGACATGCGCGCCTACGTGCTGGGCCTCGAGAACGATGACGGGCAGACCCCCCTGCCCAGCGTGGGCGAATTTGGGCTTGCGCCGAGCTATATAGACCTCAGCGCCGAGGAGGCGCAGCAGCTGTCCGAATGGCTCTCGGCGCTCGAGCCGGACGCGGAGGGCGGCGGCAGCACGCCCGCAGCCCCGGTATCGCTTGAGTGGGGCGGGCTGACCTACCGCTTCACGCGCGGCGGCACGGTCCTGGCCCCGGATCTCCGCAGCAGCCAGCCGGAGGCCGAAGCGGCCTGCGAGCTGCTCATAGGCAAGGCCGAGGCCGCCGGGCTCATCGCCTCCGGGGAGCTGGACGACATCGTCATGCGCAGCATGCTCATCGGAGCGGAGCCGGTCTACGGCGAGACCTGCAGCTTTGAGCTCATCGTCAAGGCGAAGTTTTCCGACGGCACGACACGGGACACCGCCGTCTCCAGCGATTTTGCGTATGTAGACGGCGTCGTCTACCGACTCAACGTGTCGGACGAGGCCCCGGCGAGCACTCCCGGGGGCACAGACTCCGACTGGGACGACGCCTGGGACAACTGGGAGGAAGACCTCGAGGGCCTGAACGACGACTGGGGCGAGCTGCCCCAGGTCATCTACGCCGAGGGCTCCCTCAGCTCGTTGGGCGACGAGGCCGAGAGCCTGCTGGGGCAGGGCACTTCGGGCTTTTTCGAGGATTTCGAAGGCGGCCTCGTCCGCGTGAACGTACCCGGCGACGCCTGCGAGCGCATAACCGACCTCGTCCGCGTGCGCGACGCGCTCTATTATCGCGCAGAGGGCGAGATAACGCCCGAGGAGGCGGCGCAGGTGCTCTTCACCTACCTGCTGGAGAGCTCGAACGGCCTGCCGCAGGAGGACTTCCCCTTCGTCATCAAACGGGCCGAGGGCTCGGCGATGCGCATGACGGAGCTGGACGAGGACATGTGGCTCGTCACGCAGTACCTGCACTTCGTCTTCGAGGGCCGAGGCGGCAACATGTCGAGCGGGAACATGACCCTGTCCGGCAACGGGCAGTACATCCTCATGCGCAGCGGGGACGACTGGCGGCTCCAGCTGCTGGACGGTCTGCTCGCGCAGTACGGCGGGGCTGGGAACTGAGAAAGGGGTTTTATAATATGCTGGAATACAAATTCGACACGCAGCTGCTTATAGAGGGCGAGGGTCTGGATGAGGACGCCATCCACGACTACATCATGGCCAACATCCCCGGCGACTGCCTGCTTGCGATAGGCGACGAGAACCTCATCAAGATACATTTTCACACGAACACACCCTGGAAGGTCCTCGAATACTGCGCCTCGCTGGGCGAGATCCACGACATTGTGGTGGAGAATATGGAGCTGCAGGCTGAGGGGCGGCGCGGATAAGCAGGCGCGGCGCTGGGGGCGTTGGAGGAACTCGCCGTTTTGCTGCTGCGTGACTTTGCCTTGTGCTGCCTATTCCACCCCATTTCTTTGGTCTTGCCCAAAGAAACGGGGTGGAGCCCCAAAGAAAAGCGCTTATGGGGTGGTGGCGCCCCCGTGAGGTTTCGGGACCCACCCGCCTCTCCCA
>UQUO01000084.1 GCA_900544295.1 uncultured Eubacteriales bacterium
GAAGCGGACACCTTAGCGGCCGAGTGGCACCTCCCACGCGAGTGGGAGAGGCGGGCGGGTCCCGAAACCTCACGGGGGCGCCACCACCCCATAAGCGTTTTTCTTTGGGGCTCCACCCCGTTTCTTTGGGCAAGACCAAAGAAATGGGGTGGAACAGGCAGCACCAACGTAAAGAAACGCAGCAACAAAACGGCGAGTTCCTCCACCCCCAAAACCCCTCCCAAACAACCGCTGTAAATGGTTTGAAAACCCCGGCATAGTATGCTATACTCGCAGTATTGTGGAAAGAGGTGCTTCAATATGGATATAGTGGTGCTCTGCGGCGGGCTTTCGCCGGAAAGAAACGTCTCGCTTTCAAGCGGGACCAAGATAGCCTCAGCTCTCATGGAGCTGGGACACCGGGTCGTGCTCTGCGATATGTTCTTCGGCCTGGAGGACTACGCCGGAGAGCTGGACGGTATCTTCAATGACCCGCCCGCCCTGGGCGGCACACGTATCGAGGAGGCCGCGCCGGATCTGGAGGCTGTCCGCGCCGCGCGTAAGCTCAGGTCGGACTCCATGTTCGGAGACAGGGTGCTTGAGCTCTGCGGCATGGCCGATATCGTCTTTATGGCCCTGCACGGGCGCTGCGGCGAGGACGGCAGAGTCCAGGCCGCCTTCGACCTGCTGGGCATAAAATACACCGGCAGCGGCCACCTCGGCAGCGCTATCGCCATGGATAAGGACCTCACGAAGCGCGTCGTCGCGCCCCTCGGAGTCCTGACCCCGGAGTGGAAGCTCTACGATTGCCGCACCCTTGAACCCGAGACTGTCTGCGCCGAGAGCCCCCTGCCCTGCGTCGTAAAGCCCGTGGATTCCGGCTCCAGCATAGGCGTCGAGATAGCGCGCACGCGGCAGGAGCTGCTGGAGGCCCTGACCCGCGCCTGCGCAGAGGGCGGCGCCGTCGTGGTCGAGCGCTACATAGCCGGGCGCGAGATACAGATAGGCCTCCTGGACGGCCGCGCCCTGCCCAGCATTGAGATTAGGCCGCTCCAGGGCTTCTACGACTACAAGAACAAGTACCAGCCCGGCGCTGCGGAGGAGATAACCCCCGCTCCTATCCCCGCGGAGGCGGAGGAGCGGTTGGCGAAGGCCGCGCTCACCGTCTATAAGGCCCTGGGCCTTGCAGCCTACTCGCGCGCGGATTTCATATACGACGATGAAGGCAATTTCTGGTTCCTTGAAATAAACACCCTGCCCGGCATGACGCCCACGAGCCTCGTGCCGCAGGAGGCCGCCGTGCTCGGGATAAGCTACCCCGAGCTCTGCCAGAGGATAATAGATTCCTCCATGGAGAAATACGCATGATAGGCATGACTGTCGCGAAGGTCGCGGAGCACACCGGCGGGACGCTCTGCGGCGGCGGGGGGGAGCGCCCCGTCACCGGCGCGGTGCGGGATAACCGCGAGGTCGCGCCGGGGCTCATGTTCTGCGCCCTGCCGGGCGCGAGGCGGGACGGACACGAGTTCATCGCCGCCGCCCTCGATGCGGGCGCGCCCTGCTGCCTGGCGCAGAGAGTGCCGGAGGGCGTCTCCGGCCCCGTTGTCATCGTCCCGGACGTGGCCCAGGCCATGGCGAGGCTCGCCGCCGCCTCCCGCGCGCAGGTAAAGGCGCCGGTTGTCGGCATAGTGGGCAGCTCGGGCAAGACGACGACCAAGGAGATGGTCGCCTGCGTCCTCGCAAGGCGGTACGATACCCTGCGCACGGAGAAGAACTTCAACAACGAGCTGGGCGTGCCGCTGACGCTCTTCCGCATCGGCCCGGAGACCGAGGCCGCCGTGGTGGAGCTCGGCATCAGCCACTTCGGGGAGATGCGCCGCCTTGGCGCAATGGCCAGGCCGGACATAGCCGTCTATACGCTCATAGGCCGTTCCCACCTTGAGGCCCTGGGCGACCGCCGCGGCGTCCTGCGCGCCAAGACGGAGCTGCTGGAGGAGATGCCGGATGGCGGCCTCGTCATCGTAAACGGCGACGACGACCTGCTCGCGGGCCTCGACTGCCGCCAGCGCAAGCTGAGCTATGGCCTTGGCGCGGGCTGTGACGTGCGGGCCGAGAACTACCACTGCCTCGGCGCCGAGGGCTCCGCCTTCACCGTCGTGAGCGGGCCGCACCGCTTTGAGGCGCGCGTCGGGGCTTTCGGGCGGCACATGGTCTATGCCGCGCTCGCCGCGGCTGCGGTGGGCATTGAGCTCGGCGTGCCGGATGCGGACATTGCCGCCGGCATAGCGGATTACGTCCCGGTGGGCCGCCGCGCCAGCGTCATAGACACCGGCTGCCTCACGATAGTGGACGACTGCTACAACGCCAACCCCGACTCGACGCAGATGGCCATACTCTCCGCCGCCGACCTGGGCGGCCGCCTTGTCTGCATCCTGGGCGACATGCTGGAGCTGGGCGAGCGGAGCGAGGAATTCCACCGGGAGACGGGCCGCGCCGCCCTGGACGCAGGCGCCCTGCTGCTGACGACTGGGGAGCTTTCAGCCGTGATGGGCGGGGAACACTACGGGAGCAAGGCCGCGCTCATAGCGGATCTGCCGAAGCGGCTCCGGCGCGGAGACGTGGTACTTGTAAAGGCCTCGCACTCCATGGCCTTTGAGGAGATAAGCGAGGCGCTCAGAGAGATAAAACTGTAAGGAGTTGACGGCAATGCCGGAGAACATCAGAGCTTTTGGGAGCCTGCCAGACGGCGGCGAGGTCCTCTGCGTCAGCCTGAGTGGCGGCGGGCTGGAGTGCGAAGTGCTCAACTACGGCGGCGCGCTGCGCAGCCTCGTGGTGCCCTCGCGGCGCGGGCCGCTGGACGTGGCGCTGGGCTTCGACAGCGTGGAGGCCTACCGTGAGCAGGCGGGCTTCTGCGGCGCGCTGGTGGGCCGCTGCGCCAACCGCATCGGCGGCGCGCGCTTCACCCTGGGCGGCAGGGAGTACCGCCTGCCTCAGAACGACGGCGGGAACCACCTCCACGGCGGCCCCGCAGCCTTTGACAAGCGCCTGTGGACTATAGAGGAGGCGGCGGAGGACCGCCTGACGCTCTCGCTCGTAAGCGAGGACGGCGACGCGGGCTACCCCGGCAGGCTCGACGTGCGCGTGAGCTATACTCTCGCGGACGGCGCGCTGGAAATTGACTATTTCGCTGTCTCCGACGCGGACACGGTCTGCAACCTGACGAGCCACGCCTACTTCAACCTCTCCGGCCACGCCTCCGGCCCGGTGAACGCCCAGCGCGTCTGCGTTTTTGCGGATGCCTACACGCCGACGGACGCGGCGCTCATCCCGACGGGCGAACTGGCATCGGTGGAGGGCACGCCCATGGACCTGCGCGGCGGCGTCGTCATAGGCGAGGGGGCTGATCTGCCCTTTGAGGCCCTGCGGTTGGCAGGCGGTTACGACCACAACTGGGCTGTGAACGGCCAGCCCGGCGTCCTGCGCCCTGCGGCGCGGGCGGAGTCGGACGAGACGGGAGTGCGCATGGAAGTTTTGACGACGCAGCCCGGCGTGCAGCTCTACACGGGCAACGGCATGGACGGTTTCCCACGCGGCAAGGGCGGCGCGCCCTATGCCCGCCGCTGGGGCTTCTGCCTGGAGACCCAGGCCTTCCCCAACGCCGTAAACCAGCCGAATTTCCCGTCTCCTGTCCTGAAAAAGGGCGAGGAGTACAGACATAAAACCGTATTCCGTTTTTCCGTATCCCAAGCGTAAAAGCTTTGCCCCCGCCCGCCTGTCGCGCCCGTTTTGGACCGCTCAAGTATCCGCTCCGCGGACATAATAAAAAGGTGAAAACGCCGCCCATCGGGCGGCGTTTTTGATATTATCGCGGGACGGTGTCCCCGACGTCCCATGAATGTTGCCGCGTTCTGCCAGCCCACCGTAGGTGCGGGGTTCCACCCCCGCCCGGACGCCGGTCTACCGCCGGCCCCGCGGCGCCGCAGCCGCCCCGTAGGGGACGGCGTCCCCGACGTCCCGCCGTCACGGTCACCTCCGGCCTTACCGAGTTCCGCCGACCCCCGCCCGGGCGCGGGATAATATCGCAGTAAATCCCGCGGCACACGGCCCGTTTCCCACCCGCCGTAGGGGACGGCGTCCTCGACGACCCTTCCCTTTGTCCACCGCCGTCCCCACCACGTTACTCCAACCCCTCGTAGGGGCGGGGTTCCACCCCCGACCGGAGGAGGATGACCGCAGGCGTTATGGTGTAGCATTGGCTGCGGGCGGCGGGGGCCGCCCGCAAAGGGGGAACCCCCGGCGAGGGTTCCCCCTTTGACCCCCTCCTGCGCTTTGTGAGCACAAGGGGCGTTCCGCGCGCTGCGGCGCGCGGCCAGGGGCTCCGCCCCTGGA
>UQUO01000085.1 GCA_900544295.1 uncultured Eubacteriales bacterium
TGGCCGCGCGCCGCAGCGCGCGGAACTCTCCTTGTGCTCACAAAGCGCAGGAGGGGGTTAAAGGGGGGACCCTCGCCGGGGGTCCCCCCTTTGCGGGCGGCCCCCGCCGCCCGCAGCCAATGCGACGTCGTTGGGCCGACGGTCATCCGACGCCGGGCGGGGGTGGAACCCCGCCCCTACGAGGGGTTGGAGGAACGCGGTAAGGCCGGCGGTGGACGAAGGGAAGGGTCGTCGAGGACGCCGACCCCTACGGCGGGTGGGAAACGGGCCGTGTGCCGCGGGATTTACTGCGATATTATCCCACGCCCGGGCGGGGGGTCGGCGGAACACGGTAAGGCCGGCGGAAACCGTAGCGGCGGGACGTCGAGGACGCCGTCCCCTACAGGGTGGCTGCGGCGACGTGGGGCTGGCGGTACTCCCCCGCCGGGCGGGAGGGTGGAACCACGGCCAACAAAAAAGGAGAAGGCCCTTTCGAGCCTTCTCCTCAGAATTACCTTCAGGCTATCACACCACGGTGATGTTCAGGTTGGGCAGGACGCCGTTCAGAGTGGCGGTGGCGTCCATGTTGTTCTCGTCAACGGGGTAGTTGGCATCGACAACGAGGCTGCCGTCCTTCATGGCAGCGAGCTGGGCCTCGTACTCCTCAACGGTGTAGTTCTCCATGGACCAGGTAGCGGTCGGCAGGCCGACAGCGTCGTCATTGGCGCCCAGGGTGGTCTGCACGCCGCCGATCTCGCTCCAGGTGCCGTCGTAGTGGTGGCCGAGGGCGACCTGGGCAGCCTGGGAGATGCCCTTCAGGGCGGAGGTGATGACGGTGTCGCTCAGCGGGCTCTGGTCAACGTCAACGCCGATGACGATGCCGTCGTTGGCGGCAGCGGCAGCGGTGATGGAGCTGAACATGGAGCCGCCGCAGGCGAAGACGACCTCAGTGCCGTTCACGTACCAGCCGTTGATCATGGTCTGCAGCTCGGGGGAAGCGGAGAAGCTGCCGCCGTACTGCCAGGAGTACATGACGTCAACAGTGACGCCCAGCTCCTCAGCCGCAGCGCTGGCGCCCTGCAGATAGCCGTAGCCGTAACGGCAGCAGGCCGGGTTGGAGCCGCCGCCGCCGCCGGAGAAGCCGATCTTGGTGAAGCCTTCCTTGACGATGGCGTAGCCGGCGAGGTAGCCGCACTGCTCTTCCTGGAAGTTGATGCCCGCGACGTTGGTCAGGATGTTGCCCGTCACATTGGGATCGGGATCATCGTCCAGCGGATAGCCGTCGATGAACACGAAGTTGACGTCCGGGTTGTTCATGGCGGCGGTGCGGAGAGCGGTCTCCTGCAGGAAGCCGGCGCAGACGACGACCTTGGCGCCGGCGTCGACGGCGGCCTGCATGGCGTTCACGCGGTCGTCATCGGTGGCCTCGTTGCCGTTGGCGGGCTGATAGTACTTGTAGGTCAGGCCGTTGTTGGCGGCGTAGAGCTTGACGCCGTTCCAGGTGCCCTCGTTGAAAGAGCCGTCCTGGAGCTGGCCGACGTCGGTGACGAAGGCGACCTCGTAGGTGCCGTCGGCGGACTCAGCGTCGTTCGGGATCTCGTTGGGGTCGGTGATGACGGCGGCGTCGCCATCCTCGGGGGCCTCGGACTCGTCGGCCGGAGCTTCGGACTCATCGGCCGGAGCCTCGGAAGCCGGGGCCTCGGAAGCCGGAGCCTCGGACTCGGTCGCAGCGGGAGTGCCGCAGGCGGCGAGCGCGAAGACCATCACGAAAGCGAGAAGCAGTGCAAGAAACTTCTTCATTTCTGTATGTATCCTCCGTTTCATATTGGATTCGGGTTTCTGCACATTCCTGTGCTCTTTGGATTATATCACCTGTGCGTGTATCATTCAAGTAAATTGCCTGTTTCCGTTTCGTAAATTTTTTATGTCAATCAGGCGAGGGCCGCTGCCGTGTCGAGGGCGAGGGTGATCATCTCGTTGAAGCCGGTCTGCCGCTCCTCGGGCGTGAGCTCTTCGGGGCGGTAGAGGTGGTCGGAGATGGTGCACAGGCACAGGGCCCTGCCGCCGCAGCGCGCGGCGGTCATATAGAGGCCAGCGGCCTCCATCTCGACGGCGAGGACGCCCAGCTTGCGCCACTGGTCCGGCCCGTCTGAGCCGTCGTTATAGAAGTTGTCCGCCGAGAGCACATTGCCGGCCTTTATGGACAGGCCGCTTCTTTCCGCGATGCCCATGGCGGTCTTGAGCAGCGTCCAGTCGGCCGTGGGGGCGAAGGTGCCGAGGACGCCGAACTGGTGGGCGAAGTTCGAGTCCGTGCACGCGCCGACGGCGGCGACGACGTCCATGAGCTTCAGGCTGTCGGCCAGGCCGCCCGCGGAGCCTATGCGGATAATGTTCTCGACGCCGTATTCCTTGTACAGCTCCCAGCTGTAGATGCCGATGGACGGGATGCCCATGCCGCTGGCCTGGACCGAGACCTCCGCGCCCTTCCAGAGCCCGGTGTAGCCCTGGACTCCGCGGACGTTGTTCACGAGGCGCGGCTCCGTGAGGAAGTTTTCGGCTATGTACTTTGAGCGGAGGGGGTCCCCCGGCATGAGGACGGTCTTTGCAAAGTCGCCTTTCGCGGCGCTGTTGTGGGGTGTTGGCATGTATGTTACCTCCATTTGCCAATATTCTGCAAAAATTATATCCTGCGCGCATGCAAAAGTCAAATTGCATATGACGTAAGGCTGTGGTAAAATCATGTCGGATAAGGGGGAGTGCGTGTATGGGCAGCGTCATGACTATAGGCATAGCGGGCGGCACAGGCAGCGGGAAGACCACCATAACCCGCCGGCTGCTGCAAAAATTCTCGTCAAACGTCAGCGTCATCTACCACGACAACTATTATAAGGCGCATAACGACTTAAACTACGAGCAGCGCTCGCTTCTCAACTACGACTGTCCGGACGCCTTTGACACGGAGCTGATGCTGCGCGACCTGAAGCGCCTGCGCGCGGGCGAGGCCATCCGCTGTCCGGTGTACGACTACACCATCCACAACCGCTCGGAGAAGACCGTGCTGGTAAAGCCCTCGCCCGTGGTCATCGTGGAGGGCATCCTCATCCTCCAGGACCCGCGGCTGTGCGAGCTGCTGGACATCAAGATCTTCGTGGACACGGACGCGGACGTGCGTATCCTGCGCCGCATAGTGCGCGACGTGCGGGACCGCGGGCGGAGTCTTGAATCGGTCGTGGACCAGTACCTCACTACGGTGAAGCCCATGCACGAGATGTACGTCGAGCCCTCGAAGCGCAATGCGGACATCATCATTCCCGAGGGCGGACACAATCTTGTGGCGATGGACATGCTGATAGAGCGTATCCGCGCACACGTGGGCGGAGGGCAGGCAAATGGCTAAGCTCTACTTCAAATACGGCGCGATGGGCAGCTCGAAATCGGCCCAGGCGCTCATAACGCAGTTCAACTATGAAGAGCTGGGCATGACGGTCTGGCTCATAAAACCGAGCGTTGACGACCGCGACGGGGCGAACATCGTGAAAAGCCGCGTGGGCCTCAGCCGCGAGGCGGAAGTGATCACGCCTGAGGACAGCATCCGCGCGCGCTACGCCGCCACCGGCGGGCGCGACGTGATCATCGCGGACGAGGCGCAGTTTTTCACGCCCGGCCAGATAGACGAGCTGCGGGACATAGTGGACGAGCTGGGCGTCCCGGTGCTCTGCTTCGGCCTGCGCACGGACTTTCTGACACACATGTTTCCCGGCTCCATGCGTCTCATGGAGCTGGCGGATTCGATAACGGAGATAAAGACGGTCTGCGCCTGCGGCTCCAAGGCCACGGTAAACGCCCGCGTGACCCCCGACGGCCGCATCGTGACCGAAGGCGAGCAGGTCTTCCTCGGCGGCAACGACGCCTACGTAGCCATGTGCCACAGGTGCTGGAAAAAGAAGATAAGCGAGCAGGGCACAGCGAGGATGAAGAAATAGGCGCGGCGTCAGCCGCGCGCGGAGCTTTCTGCACCGCGGAAATGGCAAAAATGCCGCCCATAGGGCGGCATTTCTTATTTGGCCGCGGGGCTCCGGCTCCGACGTCCCGCTCGGACGTTTTTTGCCAGCACAACCGCCCGCCCTACGGCGGCGCGCGAGCTGCGGGCGGCTTAGGCCGCCCGCAAAGGGGGAACCCCCGGCGAGGGTTCCCCCTTTGACCCCCTCCTGCGCTTTGTGAGCACAAGGGAGTTCCGCGCGCTGCGGCGCGCGGCCAGGGCTCCGCCCCTGGACCCCGCCCGCT
>UQUO01000086.1 GCA_900544295.1 uncultured Eubacteriales bacterium
ACGCGCGCCGCAGCGCGCGGAACGCCCCTTGTGCTAAAGAAGCGCAGGAGGGGGTTAAAGGGGGAACCCTCGCCGGGGGTTCCCCCTTTGCGGGCGGCCTAAGCCGCCCGCAACCCCTACGATTTACGAACGCCCGCAGTCATCCGACGCCGGGCGGGGATGGAACCCCGCCCCTACGGGGACTGGAGGAACGCAGGAGGTGGCACCAGCCCCTATGCGCCGCTTTTAGAGTGCAAAAAGGACCGCGACGAAAGTCGCGGTCCTTTTGGTGGGGGCGGGTGGATTCGAACCACCGTAGGCATTGCCAGCAGATTTACAGTCTGTCCCCTTTGGCCACTCGGGAACACCCCCGTATTCGCTTCAGTCAGCGTGGAGCTGGTGGACGGACTCGAACCCCCGACCTGCTGATTACAAATCAGCTGCTCTACCGACTGAGCTACACCAGCGCAATACCGGCGACGACTATAATAGCAAACTCAGCCCACTTTGTCAATAAAAAACTTGTGTTTTCCCCCGATTTTTTGTTTAGGCCACAGTGCCGGCCTTGTCCGAGTATTTCTCGAAGGCGCGAGTGTCCATTATCTCCTTCAGCCGCCGCACAAGCTCCCAGACCTCCTCAAAGCTCGTGTACAGCGGGCTCGGCGCGAGACGGATGACGTTCGGATAGCGGAAGTCCGGCACGACCTGCACCGCCTTGAGCGCCTCGTTTATCCGCACCGCGTCCGCGTGCTCCAGCGCCACGTGGCCGCCGCGGACAGCGTCCTCCCGCGGGTTGCCTATGGTGAAGCCGTAGCCCTCGAGCTCCGTGTCAATGAGGTACATGAGATAGCGCGTCAGCTCCAGCGAGCGTGCGCGCACCTGGGCCATCGTCAGGCCCTCGTAGGCGTCGAGCGCGCCGTCCACGGCGGCCATGCTCAGGATGGGAGAGGTGCCCGTCTGCCAGCCGCCGGCGTTCATCGCGTGCTCGAACTCCGGCCGGAGCTCGAACTGCGTGTCGTTCCGGTTGCCCCACCAGCCCGCGAGGCCGGGCCCGCGCTCAAAGTGACGCCGGTTCACGTAGAGCCCCGCCGTCGCGCCCGGGCCGCCGGAGAGGTATTTGTAGTTGCACCAGACCGCGAAGTCGCAGTCCACGGCCTCCATGTCGTGGTCCACGGCGCCTATGCTGTGGCAGAGGTCGAAACCGCAGATGATGCCGCGCTCGTGCGCCGCGCGCGTGATGGCCGCCATGTCCAGCAGCTGGGCGCTGCGGTAGAGCACCGAGGGCAGCAGCACGAGGCTCACATCCTCGGTCAGCGCCGCGAGGATGTCCTCCATCGCCAGGGTCTTGCCGTCCCTGCTCGGGACGACTTTGAGCACCTCGTCCGGCTCCAGGCCGCGCTGGGCTATCTGGCTCGTCACGGCGTAGCGGTCAGTGGGGAAGTTCAGCTCGTCCACGACTATCTTATAACGCCGCGCGTCCGGCTTCCAGAAGGTGGCCACGCACTGGTGGATGTTCAGAGTCGTGCTCGCGCAGACCGTTACCTCCTCGGGCCGCGCGTTTATGAGCCGCGCCAGCTTCGCGCCTATGCTCTCGTAATAGAGGAAATAGTCCGTCTCTGCGCCGGTCCAGATTCCTATGCCGTATTTTTTCCAGTCCTCCAGCGCGCGCAGGACCGTCCGCTCGGCGCCCTTGGAACATAGGCCGAGCGAGTTGCCGTCCATATAGATCTGGCCGGGCCGGATGTAAAAGAGCTCCCGTCGAGAGGCCAGAGCGTCCGCCGCGTCCAGACGCAGCGCAAATTCCCTGCCAGGTACATATTCCGCCATGAATTCTACCTCCCTTTGCCTTAGTATCTAATATAGTAACACGCCCGCACGCGGCTTTGCAAGGCAGTTTGAACACCTGTTCGCCCGGAGTTTGAAAAACATGCCCAAATTTGGCTTTACCCCTTGCAAAGCGCATAATCATAAGTTAGAATAAGGGTAGATATCGGGCAAATTATACAAACTATTTCAATTTAAAGTGAGGTAAGGCAAATGCTGACAAACGAGTACCTGAAAAGAGTTTATGACACGGTGCTGTCCCGCAACCCGGGCGAGGCCGAGTTCCACCAGGCCGTCCTCGAGGTCCTCGAAAGCCTCGAGTGCGTTGTGGAGAAGCATCCTGAGTATGAAAAGAATGGCATAATCGAGCGCTTTGTGGAGCCGGAGAGGTTCATCCAGTTCTCCGTCCCCTGGGTGGACGACAGCGGCAAGGTCCGCGTGAACCGCGGCTTCCGCGTCCAGTTCAACAGCGCCATCGGCCCCTACAAGGGCGGCCTGCGCTTCCACCCCTCCGTCACTGCCTCTGTTATAAAATTCCTCGGCTTTGAGCAGACCCTGAAGAACAGCCTGACGACCCTGCCCATGGGCGGCGGCAAGGGCGGCTCCGACTTCGACCCGAAGGGCAAGTCCGACGGCGAGGTCATGCGCTTCTGCCAGAGCTTCATGAACGAGCTCTACCGCCACATCGGCCAGTTCGTGGACATCCCGGCGGGCGACATCGGCGTCGGCGCGCGCGAGGTCGGCTACCTGTTCGGCCAGTACAAGCGCATCATGGGCACCTTCGAGGGCGGCACCATCACCGGCAAGGGCATCCCCTTCGGCGGCAGCCTGGCCAGGACGCAGGCCACCGGCTACGGCCTGTGCTACTTCGCCGAGGAGGCCATGCGCTGCATGAAGAACGACGGCTTCGCGGGCAAGATCGTGGTCGTCTCCGGCAGCGGCAACGTCGCCACCTACGCGGCTGAGAAGTGCACGCAGCTTGGCGGCAAGGTCGTCGCGATGTGCGACTCCAACGGCTATGTCTACGACCCGAACGGCATAAACCTCGCCAAGATCATCGACATCAAGCAGCGCCGCCGCGCCCGCATCAAGGTCTACGCCGATGAGGTCCCGGGCAGCGAGTACCACGACGGCTGCCACGGCATCTGGAGCGTGAAGTGCGACATCGCCCTGCCATGCGCGACCCAGAACGAGATGGACCTCGAGGGCGCAAAGGCCCTCATCGCCAACGGCTGCATGGGCGTCTTCGAGGGCGCGAACATGCCGCTGACTCCGGAGGCGATAGCCGCCGTCCAGGGCGCGGGCCTGATGTACAGCCCCGGCAAGGCGTCGAACGCCGGCGGCGTCGCGACCAGCGGCCTGGAGATGACGCAGAACAGCATGCGCCTCTCCTGGAGCTTCGAGGAGGTTGACGAGAAGCTGCAGGGCATCATGAAGAACATCTTCCACGCCGCCTACGACGCCTCCGTCGAGGTCGGCAAGACCGGCGACCTCATGGTCGGCGCAAACGTGGCGGGCTTCCTGAAGGTCGCCGCCGCCATGATGGCCGAGGGCGTTGTGTGAGTTTTCGCCAGTGCAAGGCGAGGGACCCGATAACGGGTCCCTCGTTTTTTGTTGCGCAGGAGCGGGCGCAAAAGGGGGAACCCCCGGCGAGGGTTCCCCCTTTGACCCCCTCCTGCGCTTCTTTAGCACAAGGAGAGTTCCGCGCGCTGCGGCGCGCGGCCAGGGCTCCGCCCCTGGAC
>UQUO01000087.1 GCA_900544295.1 uncultured Eubacteriales bacterium
CTGCGGTCATCCCGGCGTCCGGGCGGGGGTGGAACCCCGCCCCTACAGGGGCTGGCGGAACGCGGTAAGGCTGGCGATGACCGTGACGGCGGGTCGTCGAGGACGCCGACCCCTACAGGGCGGGTGCGGGACGGGCCGTGTGCGGAGACGTAAACAGGTGACGTGTAAGACCTGCGCGCCAACCCCGGTATCCACACGCCCTGTAAAGGGCGGCGAGTTGCGCCGCTTCCACGCTCCTGCAAAAGACAACGCCGCCCGGGAGCGGGCGGCGTTTAAGCTATATAGTTATATTGCGTTTAGTCCTTCAGGCCCATGGCCTCGCGCTCTTTGATGGCGTCCTTGCGGGAGAGGTTCACGCGGCCGCGGTCGTCTATCTCGGTGACCTTGACCCAGGTCATGTCGCCGATGTTCAGCACGTCCTCGACCTTCTCGGTGCGCTTGAACTCCAGGTCCTTGATGTGGATCATGCCGTCCTTGCCCGGGGCCAGCTCGACGAAGGCGCCGATGGGGATGATGCGGACGACCTTGCCGTAGTAGAGGTGGCCGACTTCGGGCTCGAAGACGATGTTCTCGATGGTCTGGCGCGCGGCGCGGCAGGCCTCGATGTCCTCGGAGGCGATGTAGATGTTGCCGGAGTCCTCGATGTCGATCTTGCAGCCGGTGTCGGCGCAGATCTTCTGGATGACCTTGCCGCCGGAGCCGATGACCTCGCGGATCTTGTCCGGGTTTATCGTCATCTTAATCATCTTCGGCGCGGTCTTGGCCAGCTCCTTGCGCGGCTCGCGGATGCAGGGGAGCATGATCTCGTCGAGGATCTGGATGCGCGCCTCGTGGGTGATCTCAAGCGCTTCCTTGATTATCTCATGCTTCAGGCCGTCGTTCTTGAGGTCCATCTGGATGGCGGTGATGCCCTCCTTGGTGCCGGCGACCTTGAAGTCCATCTCGCCGTGGAAGTCCTCGACGCCCTGGATGTCGATGAAGGTGGTGAAGTCGTCGCCGTCCTGGATGAGGCCGCAGGAGATGCCGGCGACGGGGGCCTTGATGGGCACGCCCGCGTCCATGAGGGCGAGGGTGCTGCCGCAGATGGAGCCCTGGGAGGTGGAGCCGTTGGAGGAAAGCACCTCGCTCACCACGCGGATGGCGTAGGGGAAGTCCTCAACGGAGGGAATGACGGGCTCCAGGGCCTTCTCGGCCAGGGCGCCGTGGCCGTACTCGCGGCGGCCGGTGCTGCGCTGGGGCTTGGCTTCGCCGGTGGAGTAGCCGGGGAAGTTGTAGTGGTGCATGTAGCGCTTCTCTTCCTCTTCCCAGATAGTGTCGAGCTTCTGGGACATGGAGAGGGTGTTCAGCGTGGCGATGGAGAGCACCTGGGTCTGGCCGCGGGTGAAGAGGCCGGAACCGTGCACGCGCGGGATGACGCCGACTTCGGCGGCCAGGGGACGGATCTCGTCCTTGCGGCGGCCGTCAACGCGGTGGCCCTCAAGCAGCCAGGCCTTGACGATCTTCTTCTGGAACTTGTAGGTCATCTCCTCAAGGTACTTGTCCATGTCGGGATAGTCCTCCAGGAAGAGCTCGTGCCAGCGGTCGATGAGCTTGTTCCAGCGCTCCTCGCGGACGTTCTTGTCGTCGGTGTCCATGGCGGCCTTGGCCTCGTCCATGGTGGCCTCGACTATCTTCTCAAAGAGCTCCTCGTTGAAGTCGGCGTGCTCGTACTCGAACTTGGGCTTGCCGATGTCCTCGACCATCATGTCGATGAGGTCCAGGACGGGCTGGAGCTTCTCGTGGGCCTGGACGATGCCCTCGTACATGACCTTGTCCGGCACTTCCTTGGCGGCGGCCTCGATCATGACGACCTTCTTGTGCGTGGCGGCGACGGTGACGTTCATGCGGTTGGTCTCGCGCTCAGCCTGGGTGGGGTTGAAGAGGTACTTCTCGCCGTCCCAGCCGAGGGAGATGCCGGCGATGGGGCCGTTGAAGGGGATGTCGGAGATGGAGACGGCGGCGGAGGCGCCGATCATGGCGGTTATCTCCGGGGAGCAGTCGCGGTCAACGCTGAGGACCTCGCACTGTATGGCGACGTCGTTGCGCAGGTCGTAGGGGAAGAGGGGACGCATGGGGCGGTCGATGAGGCGGCTCGCCAGGACGGCGGGCAGGCTGGGACGGCCCTCGCGGCGCATGAAGCTGCCGGGGATGCGCCCCACGGCGTAGAGCTTCTCGTTGAAGTCCACGGAGAGGGGGAAGTAGTCGATGCCGTCCCTCGGGCGGGGGGAGGCGGTGACTGCGACGAGGACGCTGGTCTCGCCGTACTGGACGAGGACGGCGGCGTTGGCGAGCTCGGCCATGCGGCCGACCTCCATGCGCAGGGGCCTGCCGCAGTAGTCTATCTCGTAGACTTTCTTGTTGGGGAACTTCTTCTGGCGGATGATCATGCGTTTTGCTCCTTTCAGATGTGCTGATTTGTGCGGAGCTTGGCCATAGCACTTGAGAAAGAGCCCGGACTCCGGACGCTTTGTCAAATACTAAGGCCGCCCCGCGGGTTCGGTGGGGAGGCGAAGAGGCAAAAAATATGTGGGGGACGTATTTAATTGTCCCCCACACAAAAAACCTTCATACCCTTCAGAGATGCCGAGGCGGGCGTCCTTACTTGCGGATGCCGAGCTTGGCGATGATGGCGCGGTAGCGCTCAATGTCCTTCTTCGCGAGGTAGTCGAGCAGGCGGCGGCGCTTGCCGACCATCTTGTACATGCCGAGACGGCTGTGGTCGTCCTTCGGGTGCTGCTTCAGATGCTCGGTGAGCTGGCGGATGCGCTCGGTGAGGATGGCGATCTGGACCTCAGGCGAACCGGTGTCGCCCTCGTGGGTGGCGTTGTCGAGAATGACGGTGGTCTTCTGCTCCTTGGTGATCATGGTGCAATGCTTCCTTTCTGTTTTCATTTCTCCTGCGGCTGAGTAGCGGGGGGAAAGGAGCCTCCCGAAACCCGGCGCGCGGACAAGGGTTAGATTAACACAAACAGCCGCGTTTGTCAACGCAAAACCTATGTTTCGCCGCGAGATGCTGCGTTTTCCTCTGCAGAGGCGTGGAGAGACTCGCCGTTTTGTTTTGGGGATCTTTGGCTTGTACCGACGCCCGGACGTCGGTCTGCCGCCGGCCCCACGGCGTCGCAGCCGCCCCGCAGGGGACGGCGTCCTCGACGTCCCGCTGCCACGGTTTCCGCCAGCCTCACCACGTTCCACCCGTCCGGGCGTGGGATGATCTTGCGGTATATTATGCGGCACACGGCCCGTCTCCCCCCCGCCGTAGGGGTCGGCGTCCTCGACGACCCTTGCCTTCGTCCACCGCCGACCTTACCGCGTTCCTCCAACCCCTCGTAGGGGCGGGGTTCCACCCCCGCCCGGCGTCGGATGACTGCGGGCGTCTGTAAATCGCAGGGGCTGCGGGCGGCGGGGGCCGCCCGCAAAGGGGGAACCCCCGGCGAGGGTTCCCCCTTT
>UQUO01000088.1 GCA_900544295.1 uncultured Eubacteriales bacterium
GCGGCCCCTGGACCCCGCCCGCTTTTTTGTAAAAAAGCGGGGCAAAAAACTTTTATACCACTCGCCCACCAGGGCGAGGGGCTATGGATGTGCAGCGGGAGCTTCAGCTCCGTATATGGGCGCCGAATTTAGTATTGCGCTGTGTATGAGCCGTCGGGTGACAGGCGCTCGTTTGTGAGTATGTCGTGCGCGGCGGCTTCGTATTCCTCCGGGCGCTTCGATTTTGCCAGGCGCTTGAGCGCCTTGTCCGAGTCCGGGAACAGGCAGCGCAGATAGCTCCAGAGCTCCTTCATGCGCAGCACCGCCGAGCCGGCGGAGCCGAAGTCGCGGCAGCAGGTCTCGTAGATCTCGTCGTGGAAGCGCCTGAGCGCCCCGCGCTCCGCGCCCGGGCCGCCGCGTATGAGCGAGAAAAGCGCCGGGTTCGCCGCCGCGCCCCGGCCCAGCATCAGCGCGCAGACGCCGGGGAAGCGCGCCTGCGTCTCCCGCGCCGCGCCGGGCGTGAATACGTCCCCGTTCCAGCACAGCGGCCAGGGGCCGCACGCCGGGAAGCGCTCCGGGCGCACGGGCAGGCGGTACATGTCCCGCCGCACGCGCGGGTGAATGATGAGCTCCGAAATGGGCCAGTGCCGGTAGATCTCCAGCAGCGCACCGAACTCCGCAGGGTCCTCCACGCCCAGGCGCGTCTTCACCGAGACTCGCGGCATGTCCGGCTCCGCGAACACGCGCTCGAAAAACGCCTCCAGCTCCGCCGGAAAGGCCAGGAAGCCCGAGCCCTTGCCCTTCGCCGCCACGGTGCCTGAGGGGCAGCCCAGATTGAGGTTAACTTCGCCGTAGCCCATGTCCGCCAGGTGCTTCGCCGCCCAGATGAAGTCGCCCGGGTCCCGGCAGAGCAGCTGGGGCACCAGCGGCAGGCACGCATTGCGCTCCGGAGAGAGCTCGCGTGCCGCGCGCGGCGGCAGGACGTGCTCCCGCGTGGGCGAGTGGAAGGGCGCAAAATATTTATCCGCCGGGGCGAAATACCGCATATGCGCCCGGCGGAAGGCATAGCCTGTGACGCCCTCAAGCGGCGCAAAATAGAGCTGCAAGGTACAGCTCCCCCTTCCTGCGGGCCTATTCGACGCCGAAAACGGCGGTCACGCGCGCGCCCGCGCCAGCGTTTTCTATTACCAGCCGCCCGCCGTGGCGGCGGCAGAGGATATCGCAGATGTTCAGGCCCAGGCCCAGATGCTCCGAGCCGCTGCCCTCGCCCTTGTAGAATGGTGAGGCCGCCTTCTCCAGCCCCTCGCGCGTGAAGCCGCCGCCGTCGTCCGTGACGGCAACGCGCAGAGCCCCGTTCACGAGCAGGAGCTCTATCTCCACCCGCCTGCGCGCGTACCTCGCGCTGTTGGAGAGTATGTTGCCGCATACCTGCATGACGACCTCGGCGTCCACCATAGCCTTGCCGCCGTTTTGGGAGACGTGCACCTCGCGGCCGGGGAAGAGTGTCTCCGCCGTCTCGCGCAGGCTCTCGGCCAGGACCGCAAGCTCCATGGGCTCACGTCGGACCTCGACGTCCTCCATGCGCTGGAGGCTCGACATCGCGTCGGCATAGCGGACAAGGCGTTCTATATGCGCCTTCATGACCTTTAAATCCGCGGCGGCCTCGCTGTCCGGCGTCAGCTCGGCTTCCAGCAGGCTCGCCCGCCCGCGCAGGACGGTCAGGGGCGTGCGCAGGTCGTGGGCGAAGGCGGCGTTGAGGCGGCGGCGCTCCTCCATCTGCGCCCAGTGCTCGCGGTTGAGCGTGAGCAGGGAGGCGCGCATCTTCTCAAAGGACCCGCAGAGCCGGCCCAGCTCGTTGCCGCAGGGGACCTCCACCGTGAAGCCGAGGTCGTTTTCCGCGATCTTGGCCGAGGCGGCGTTCAGTATCTCGATGGGCCGCTTGAGCTTGCGCCGGTAGAAGATGACGGCGCAGAGGATGATCGCGCCGAGGTAGGAGACGGGTATCGCCAGGACCTGGACGGTGCGGGCCGCGTAGTCGAGGGCTGCGTCCCCGGGGCTGTACTCCGGCACGATGAGGAGGCGGCCCTCGTCGCTTGTGAGGCTGCCCTCGCCGTAGGGGACGCTGCCCCGGCCTACTTCCATGCCCTGAGAGTTGTAGATGACGTAGCACTCGGCGTCCTCCGTATAGCCGTATTCGACGTGGCCGCCGTAGGGGATGAGGACTTCCTCGGCCATGGCGCGGTACCTATAATATAGATGGACGCGCGTGTTGTCCAGCCCGTTTATGATGATGGCGCAGACGGCGGTCGCCGTGATGGCGGTCACGACCATGTAGAGGACGAAGCTGAAGCGCAGGGGCGCATCCCGGAGCCTGCGGCGGCGTCGCTCGTTGGCGGCTTTTATCTTGCCCAACGGTAGCCGACCCCCCAGACGGTTTCGATATACTGCCTCTCGCAGCCTGCGGCGGCGAATTTGGCGCGGATGCGGCGGACGTGTTCGGAGATGACGGCGCTGTCGCCCTCGCCGTCTATGCCCCAGACGCATTCGTAGATGCGCTCGCGGTCGAAGACCATGCCGGGGTTTTGGGAAAGGAACTCCACGATGTCGAACTCCCGGCGGACGAGGCCGAGCTCGTGGCCGGCCCAGGTGACGCGGCGGTCGGTGTAGTTTATGACGAGCTGCCCGTCGAAGCGGAGCTCCGAGGCTGTGCCGCGGCGGCGCTCGCGGCGCAGGTGGGCGTCCACGCGCGCGGCGAGCTCTTCGAGGGAGAAGGGCTTGACGACGTAGTCGTCGCCGCCGGCGGCGAAGCCGCGGAGCTTATCGGCCTCCTCGACGCGGGCGGTGAGGAAGATGATGGGGCAGGCGACGTGCTGGCGGATACGGCGGCAGACCTCGAGGCCGTCGAGGCCGGGCATATTGACGTCGAGCAGGATGAGGTCGGGCGCGCGTCCGGCCTGGCGGACGGCTTCCTCGCCGCTGTGGGCGCGGAGTATTTCGTAGCCGCGCGCGGCGAAGCAGCGGGCGAGGGTGTCCACGATGTCGGGCTCGTCGTCGGCTATCAGGAGTTTATCGGGCATGGGGGTGCCTCCCTTGGTGGTTTTCGGCCGGCGCAGTCCGGCTGTTTAGAAGTTTTTTGGCCTGCTTTTTACAAAAAAGCGGGCGGGTCCAGGGGCGGAGGCCCTGGACGCGCGCCGCAGCGGGTTGTGCAAACGCACGACACGCCTGTAGGGGCGGGGTTCCGGCTCCGCCCGGACGTTGGGGGTTGGTGGAACTCGCCGTTTTGCTGTTGGTTGGCTTTGCGTTTACGCTGCCTGTTCCACCCCATTTCTTTGGTCTTGCCCAAAGAAACGGGGTGGAGCCCCAAAGAA
>UQUO01000089.1 GCA_900544295.1 uncultured Eubacteriales bacterium
GGGGCGAGTGATCCAATCCGTCCGCGAAGCGGACACCTTAGCGGCCGAGTGGCACCTCCCACGCGAGTGGGAGAGGCGGGGGGGGCCCGAAACCTCACGGGGGCGCCACCACCCCAAGCGCCTTTCTTTGGGGCTCCACCCCGTTTCTTTGGGCAAGCACCAAAGAAATGGGGTGGAATCGCAGCACCAACCTAAAGTCCAGCAGGACAAATCGGCGAGTTCCTCCACCCCCCTACGCAAAAAATCTCAGGATCCTTAAGATTTGCTTAAAAAAGCGCCCAATACATTGAACCCCAGGCGTTTTCCATGGTAAAATATTCCCAAACAGCAAACAGGAGGAGAAAGAACATGTCCACGCGCAAAACGCGGTCCCTTGCCTTGGCCGCTGTACTGTTGTCGGCCATGCTGCTGTCGGCCTGCGGGCTTTTCGGGCCCTCACCGGACGCCACGCCGCTGCCTTCCCCCTTGTTGACCCCGAGCGCGCCCCCCGCCGCTGCACCGTCCGCCCCCCCTACCCCCGCCCCGTCGGCGGAACCGGAGCTCATAAGCAGCCTTGAGGAGGCCTCGGCTCTCGTCTGCGAGGCGAAAAACCAGCCGCAGGGCAGCCACCAGTACACGGCCCTCGACTTCGCCCTGGCGGAGGCCGAGGACAGCTTCGTACAGGCCGCGGTCCTGTTCCGGGACGCAGGGGAGCTGAGCGAGGGCAACATCTTCGTGATAACTCAAAACTCCAGCACCGTCATCACCTACGGCGGGCCGGACGACATTTACAGGTACACGGACAGGTGCAGCCTCGAAATACGTGGCGGCGACACCGTCAGCTACTACGTCGAGAACTACGACACGGGCGAGCTCGTACGTTTCGCCTTCCGGTGCTCGGAGCTCGAGGACGGCACGCCGCACTACGAGACGGTGGACGGCCCGCAATGACGCAAAAAACAAAGCAGGCAGGCGCGATGCGTCTGCCTGCTTTTATATTACGCCTTGTTCCCCTTTAGCGCCTTCATCCTCTGGCTGTGGTCGAGGATGCGCTTGCGCAGGCGCAGGTTCTTGGGGGTGACCTCCAGAAGCTCGTCGTCCGCGAGGAACTCCAGACACTGTTCGAGGCTCAGCACCCTCGGCGGGGTGAGCCGCAGTGCCTCGTCGCTGCCCGCGGCGCGCATGTTCGTCAGCTGCTTGCGGCGGCAGACGTTCACGGGAATGTCCTCGTTCTTGGGCGAGACGCCGACTATCATGCCCGCGTATACCGGAGTGCCGGGGCCTATGAACAGCGCGCCGCGCTCCTGGGCGTTATAGAGGCCGTAGGTCACAGCCTCGCCCTGCTCCCAGGCCACGAGGCTGCCCGTGCCGCGCCGCGTAAGCTCGCCCTTGTAGGGCTCGTAGCGCTCGAAAACGGAGGACATGATGCCCTCGCCCTTGGTGTCCGTCATGAACTCGTTCCGATAGCCGAAAAGACCGCGCTCCGGCACGAGGAAGGTCGCCTTCGTGCGCGCGCCGACGGGCAGCATCTCCACGAACTCGCCCTTGCGGGAGCCGAGCTTCTCGATGACAGCGCCTATGCTCTCCGAGGGTACGTCCACCACAACGCGCTCCACGGGCTCGCACTTCTTGCCATCTATAGTCTGGAAAAGCACCCTCGGGGGCGATACGGAGAACTCGTAGCCCTCGCGGCGCATGGTCTCGATGAGGATGGACAGGTGCATCTCGCCGCGGCCGGCGACGACGAAGCTGTCCGTCGCGCCCTCAAGCTCCGAGACGTGCAGGGAGACGTCCTTGAGCGTCTCGCGCATGAGCCTGTCGCGTATCTGGCGGCTCGTGACGAACTTGCCCTCGCGTCCGGCGAAGGGGCTGTCGTTCACTGAGAAGGTCATCTCCATGGTGGGGGCGGAGATCTTCACGAACTCGATGGGCTCCACGGCCTCGGGGGCGCAGATGGTGTCGCCTATCGTGATGTCGCCTATACCGCTCATGGCGATGATGTTGCCGGCGGTGGCTTCCTGGACGGGCACACGCTGCAGGCCCTCGAACTGGTACATGGAGACAGCCTTGGCCTTGCGCGGGGCGGCGTCCGGGTCGTGGTAGTTGCAGACGGCGATCTCGCCGTTGGCGTGGATGGTGCCGCGCTCTATGCGGCCGATCGCGATGCGGCCGACGAACTCGTTGTAGTCGATGGAGGAGACGAGCATCTGGAAGGGCGCCGTCTCATCGCCGGTCGGCTCGGGGATGTATTTGATGATGGTGTCAAATAGCGGCTTCAAATCCGTACCCGGCACCTCGGGGGAATAGGAGGCGGTGCCGTTGCGGCCGGAGCAGAAGAGCATGGGGGAATCGAGCTGCTCGTCCGTGCAGCCGAGGTCCATGAGCAGCTCCAGCACCTCGTCCACGACCTCAAGTACGCGCTGGTCGGGGCGGTCTATCTTGTTGAGGACGACGATGACCCTGTGGCCGAGCTCAAGCGCCTTGGAGAGCACGAAGCGCGTCTGGGGCATAGGCCCCTCAGCGGCGTCCACGAGCAGGATGACGCCGTTGACCATCTTGAGTATGCGCTCGACCTCGCCGCCGAAGTCGGCGTGGCCCGGGGTATCGACGATGTTTATTTTGGTGTCGCCATAGCGCACGGCGGTGTTTTTCGCGAGTATGGTTATGCCCCTCTCGCGCTCAAGGTCGCCGGAGTCCATGACCCTCGTCTCGACCTCCTGGTTTTCGCGGAAAACGCCCGACTGCTTGAGCATCTCATCGACCAGTGTGGTCTTGCCGTGGTCAACGTGGGCGATTATCGCGACGTTTCTCAGCTTATCCAAATGTACCACCTCTTGTTTATTCACAAACCCGAATTTTATCACCCCGTGAAGCATATTGCAAGGCCGCCGGAGCAGTTTTTTCGCACAAATGCAAATCGCACCCGCCCTGTAGGGGACGGTCCACCGCCAACGTCACCGCGTTCCGCCAGCCCCTGTAGGGGCGGGGTCCCACCCCCGCCCGGACGCTGGATTACTGCCAGCCCCACGTCGCCGCACCCGCCCTGTAGGGGACGGCGTCCTCGACGTCCCGCCGTCACGGTCTCCGCCGGCGTCACCACGTTCCGCCGACCCCCGCACGGCGCGGGATGACTGCGGGCGTCCGCAAATCGCGCGGGCTGCGGGCGGCGGAGCCGCCCGCAAAGGGGGGACCCCCGGCGAGGGTCCCCCCTTTGACCCCCTCCTGCGCTTTGTGAGCATAAG
>UQUO01000090.1 GCA_900544295.1 uncultured Eubacteriales bacterium
TGGGAGAGGCGGGCGGGTCCCGAAACCTCACGGGGGCGCCACCACCCCATAAGCGTTTTTCTTTGGGGCTCCACCCCGTTTCTTTGGGCAAGACCAAAGAAATGGGGTGGAACTGGCAGCACCAACGTAAAGAAACGCAGAACAAAACGGCGAGTTGCGAAAACAAAACCCCGCGCGGAAACATGACCCCGCGCAGAAAGGAGCTGCCGTGACGGAGCTTTGGAAAAACGGGCCGCTGTACGACGGCGGCGGGGCCTTCCCCATCACAACAGATTCGGTCCTGCTCGCGGATTTCGTGCGCGCAAAGCCCTGCCGGGCGGTCGAGCTCTGCTCCGGGGCCGGGCTCATCTCGCTGCTGCTGCTCTCGCGGGAGCCAGGACTCAGCATCGACTGCGCGGAGATAGACCCCGCCGCCTCCGCCGCCGCGGCACGCAACTTTGCCGCGAACGGGCTCTCCGACAGGGCCAGGCCGCTCTGCCTCGATATCCGCGACCACCGCACGGCGCTGCCGCACGCGGCCTGCGGCCTTGCCGTATGCAACCCACCGTATTTCGCGGAAGGCAGCGGCCGCGCCCCGGAGACGGAGGCCATGGCCCTGGCGCGCTCGGAGACCGGCTGCACGCTCGCGCAGGTCGTCGCCGCGGCGGCCTGGTGCCTCAGGACCGGCGGGGCCTTCTGCCTCGTCCACAGGCCTGAGCGCCTGGTGGAGCTGCTCTCGCTCATGAGCGCCTCGGGGCTCGAACCGAAGCGCCTGCGCCTCGTTCAGCACCGGCTCGAAAAGCCGCCCGGCCTGGTCCTCGTCGAGGGCAGAAAGGGCGCAAGGCCGGGACTGGAGGTCCTGCCCGCGCTCATACTCACCGGCCCGGACGGGCGGGACGCGGCGGAAATGCGCCGCATTTACCACAGGGAGGAAAACTGATGGCAGGCAAACTCACACTCGTAGGCACGCCCATAGGCAACCTCGGCGACCTCTCGCCCCGCGCGAGGCGGGCGTTGGAGGAGGCCGACTTCATCGCCGCCGAGGATACCCGCGTGACCTTGAAGCTCCTGAACCACTTCGGCATATCGCGACAGCTCGTGAGCTACTACCAGCACAACAAGGAGCGCAGCGGCGAGCGCATCCTTGAGCGCATCCTGGCGGGGGAGAACTGCGCCCTCGTCACGGACGCGGGCATGCCCGCCGTGTCCGACCCGGGCGAGGACCTGGCCGCCGCCTGCGCGGAGCGGGGGATAGAAGTCACCGCCGTGCCAGGACCCTGCGCTGCGGTGACGGCCCTCGCGCTCTCTGCCCTGCCCGCCGGCCGCTTCTGCTTCGAGGGCTTCCTCTCCACCTCGAAAAAGAGCCGCGAGGAACACCTGGACTCGCTCCGCGGCGAAAAGCGCACGATGATCTTCTACGAGGCCCCGCACAAGCTGCAAAAGACGCTCTCGGACCTTGCCGCCGCCTTCGGCCCCGGGCGCCGCGTCGCCCTCTGCCGGGAGCTCACCAAGCTGCACGAGCAGGTCCTGCGCACGACCCTGGGCGAGGCTGCCCGGCTCTACGAGGCGGAACCGCCGCGGGGCGAGTTCGTACTAGTCGTCGAGGGCGCGGCGGAGGTCCCGGAGGAGCTGCCCACGGCGGAGGCGGCGCTAGAGCGGGTAAAATTTTACCGCAGCGAGGGCCGCTCACTCAAGGAGGCGGCGAAACTCGCTGCGGCGGATACCGGATATTCGAAAAACGAGCTCTACGAGCTTGCGCTCAGGGCGAAGGATTGAAAATGGCCTCCACGCGGCGGACGTAGCCGGGCAGCGCGCCCTCGAAGTCCACGCCCCAGGGCCTGGGCGTCTCGCGCAGGTAGCTCCGGCGTATGCTCTCCCGCACCAGCGCGGAGGCGGCCTCCAGCGCCTGCCCGGCCCCGGCCCCGCGCACCAGCAGCGCGGCAAAGGCGGAGGCGAAGATGTCGCCCGTGCCGTAGAACACGCCCTCCAGGGCGCTGTCCATGGCGGCGTAGCTCTCGCCCGTCCCAAAGTCGCGCACCACGGTGCCGATCTCGTCCGCCGAGGGGTGTACGCCCGTGATGGCTGCGACCTTCGGGCCGAGGGCCTCCAGCCCGCGGAACAATCTGTCTATATACTCCGCGTCATGCGGAGCGGGGCGGTACTCCTCGCCTGTGAGGAGCGCCGCCTCAGTTATATTCGGCGTAACGACGTGGGCGCGGGAGAACAGCGCGCGGAAGGCGTCCCGCAGCGCGTCGCCCAGGCCCGCGTAGTACAGGCCGTTGTCGGCCATGGCGGGGTCGCAGACGATGAGCGTCTCCGGGCCGGCGAGCTCATCTATCACCCGTGCCAGCAGCCCCACCTGGGCAGGGGAGGCGAGATAGCCGGAGTATATGCCGTCAAAAGGCATGCCGATGCTGTGCCAGTGCCTGGCCATGGGCAGCATCTGGTCCGTCAGGTCGCGGAAGGTCCAGCCCGTGAACTCGCCCGTGTGCGTCGAAAACAGCGCCGTGGGCATGCAGGCGCACTCGACCCCAGTCGCGGACACGACCGGCAGAGCCACTGTCAGCGAGCACTTCCCAAAGCCGGAGATGTCGTGTACGGCGGCTATCCTCTTCAATTTTGGCAGTTCTTTTTCCATAAGGCATATTTTAGCACGCCGCGGGGCGGTGTGCAATAATAAAAGGTGGTGCGAGGGCTGCGGGGCTGCGGACGGCTTAGGCCGCCCGCAAAGGGGGGACCCCCGGCGAGGGTCCCCCCTTTAACCCCCTCCTGCGCTTTGTGGAGCACAAGAGAGTTCCGCGCGCTGCGGCGCGCGGCCAGGGCTCCGCCCCTGGAC
>UQUO01000091.1 GCA_900544295.1 uncultured Eubacteriales bacterium
AAAGGGGGAACCCTCGCCGGGGGTTCCCCCTTTGCGGGCGGCCTAAGCCGCCCGCAGCCTATGCGCGCCGCCGTGGGGCTGGCGGTGGACGAAGGAAAGGGTCGTCGAGGACGCCGACCCCTACGGCGGGTGGGAGACGGGCCGTGTGCCGCATAATATACCGCGAGATCATCACACGCCCGGTCGGGGCTGGCGGAACTCGGTAAGGCCGGCGGTGACCGCAGCAGCGGGACGTCGGGGACGCCGTCCCCTACAGGGGGGGCAGCATCGCTGTGGGCTCGGCGGCAGACCGGCGTCCGGGTGGTGGTGGAGCTCCACCCCTATGGGTGAGCGTGGGGCGCGCCGCCTGCGGAGTCGGGGTTCACTCCTCCGCTTGACATAATGCCCGCGGCGGGTGTAAAATAATTCGATAATATTGTGGGGTATGGGGAACCCCTTGATATTAAAACTTTACACGGGGCAGTGACATTTTCGCCCCGTCTTTCTTACTGGCAATACTTGAACAAGGGAGGCGTATACAGAAACTATGGAATGGATAATAGCCGGCATAGCCTGCATAGCTACGCTGGTAATAGGCTTTTTCCTGGGCATCGGCTACCGCAAAAAGGTCGCGGAGCGCGAGATCTCCAGTGCGGAAGAGGAGGCCAAGCGGATAATCAACGAGTCCATCAAGGCCGCCGAGTCCAAGAAGCGCGAAGCGCTGGTCGAGGCCCGCGAGGAGATACACAAGAGCCGCAACGAGTACGAGCGCGAGGTCAAGGAGCGCCGGGCGGAGCTCTCCAAGCAGGAGCGCAGGCTCCAGCAGAAGGAAGAGACGCTCGACCGCAAGAACGACACGCTTGAGAAGAAGACCGAGGCCCTCAACCAGAAGATCGCCCAGGCCGAGGCGCAGCAGGAGGAGATCAGGCTCGTCAAGAAGAGCCAGCTTGAGATGCTGGAGAAGATCTCCGGCTACACCGTGGACGAGGCTAAGGCCTACCTCATCTCCAACGTAGAGTCCGAAGTGACGCACGAGATGGCCGCCAAGGTCCGCGAGGTCGAGGCACAGTACAAGGAAGAAGCCGAGGAAAGAGCCCGCGAGATCATCGCCACCGCCATCCAGCGCTGCGCGGCCGATCACGCGAGCGAGATCACCGTCTCCGTCGTACCACTCCCCAACGACGAGATGAAGGGCCGCATTATAGGACGAGAGGGACGCAACATTCGTTCCATCGAAACGCTCACCGGCTGCGATCTCATAATCGACGACACGCCGGAGGCCATCACGCTTTCGAGCTTTGACCCCGTCAGGCGCGAGGTCGCGAGGATAGCCCTCGAAAAGCTCATCCAGGACGGGCGAATCCACCCCGCGCGCATCGAGGAGATGGTCTCCAAGGCCCAGCGCGAGGTCAACGCCACCATCAAGGCCGAGGGCGAACGCGCCGCTTTCGAGACGAATATCCACGGCCTGAACCCCGAGATAATCAAGCTCCTGGGCCGGATGAAGTACCGCACGAGCTACGGCCAGAACGTCCTCAACCACTCCATCGAGGTCGCCCACATCGCTGGTCTCCTGGCCTCCGAGCTCGGCGTGGACGTCACCACCGCCAAGCGCGCCGGCCTGCTGCACGACCTCGGCAAGAGCATCGACCACGAGGTCGAGGGCAGCCACGTCACCATCGGCGTGGACGTCGCCCGCAAGTACAAGGAATCCCCCGAGGTCCTGCACGCCATCGAGGCCCACCACGGCGATGTGGAGCCCCACACCGTCATCGCCTGCCTCGTACAGGCCGCGGACGCCATCTCCGCCTCCCGCCCCGGCGCCAGGCGCGAGAACATCGAAAACTACGTCAAGCGCCTTGAGAAGCTTGAGGAGGTCTCCCGCAGCTTCCCCGGCATCGCCGGCTGCTACGCCATCCAGGCCGGCCGCGAGATCCGTGTCATGGTCAAGCCCGAAGAGGTCTCCGAGGACCAGATGGTCCTGCTCGCCCGCGATATAGCCAAGAAGATCGAGGACGAGCTCACCTACCCCGGCCAGATAAAGGTCCACGTCCTGCGCGAAACGAAAGCCATCGAATACGCAAAATGAAACGAGGAGCGCGCCGCAAGGCGCGCTCCTTTTGCGCAAGCGCAGCCTGTGGTAAAGGTATGCGGCAACAAGCGGCGCCGGTGCCGCGCGGTGGACGGGCGTCAGGGTCGTCGAGGACGCCGACCCCTACTGGCTTCTGCGTGTCCCACGTTTCCGCGGAGCCGTAAACATGCACCGTGCAAGACTTACGCGCCAAGCCCAAAACTCCCACCCGTCCTGTAGGGGACGGCGTCCCCGACGTCCCGTTAATTCGATCAAAAATGCCGCCTCCGGCGGCATTTTCACCCTTTCTCGCGGCGCGGAGCGCCCAAATTGTGATCGTCCGCGGAGCGGACACCTTAGCGGTCGGACACGGGCGCCAAAGGCGAGTGGGAGAGGCGGGCGGGGCCGGAACGTTGGTGCGTCGGTACCAGCCCAAAAGCGTTTTTCTTTGGGGCTCCACCCCGTTTCTTTGGGCAAGACCAAAGAAATGGGGTGGAACTGCAGGGTTAAGTACAAATACTCAGCAACGTATAGGCGAGTTCCGCCGAGACCACATGCCGGGCTGCGGGCGGCAGGGGCCGTCCGCTAAGGGGGAGACCCCCGGCGAGGGTTCCCCCTTTGACCCCCTCCTGCGCTTTTTTGAGCATGGGGCGTTCCGCGCGCTGCGGCGCGCGGCCAGGGGCGCCGCCCCTGGAC
>UQUO01000092.1 GCA_900544295.1 uncultured Eubacteriales bacterium
CGCGAGTGGGAGAGGCGGGCGGGTCCCGAAACCTCACGGGGGCGCCACCACCCCATAAGCGTTTTTCTTTGGGGCTCCACCCCGTTTCTTTGGGCAAGACCAAAGAAATGGGGTGGAACAGGCAGCACAAGGTAAAGACAACCAAAAGCAAAACGGCGAGTTCCTCCAACCCAAACCCCCGGGCGGGACTGGAACCCCGCCCCTACAGAAGGCAGCCCCTCCACCGTTAAACAGCAAATATTTATCGTATTTCGATAAATAATACTTGCAATTCGATAAACCGCATGATATACTCCCCTCGAAAGGAGCTGGTAAGCATGAAGCAGAAAGAGCTCGCCCGCTGGATGAAAGTCATAGTCGTCCTGGGCTTTTTGTGCGTCCTCTTCCTGGACGCCATATGGGTCCCGGAGCTGGGCAGGGATCTCGCATGGAATACGCCAAACCTCAAAGTGATGTTCTGGCCCTGCCTCATATATTTCTGGATAAGTACAATACCGGTCATGGTGTTTATGGCCCTGGTGTGGCAGATGGCCACAGAGATCGGGCGCGATAACAGCTTCTGCATGAAGAACGCGCTGAGACTGCGCACATGCAGCCTGCTCGCGGCGGCAGATACGGTGTATTACATCATAGGCGGCGTCGTGCTGCTCTCGATGAACCTGCTGCATATCGGCATCGCCATCATCGGCCTGGGCGTGTGCGCGGTGGGCGCGGCCATATCCGTGCTCTGCGCTGCGCTCTCGCACCTGACCCGCAAGGCCGCGGACATGAGGTCGGAAAACGACCTCACCATCTGAGGTGGCCGCCATGATAAGGATCAATCTCGACGTGATGCTCGCCAAGCGTAAGATGAGCCTCACTGAGCTGGCGGAAAAAGTCGGCATCACGCTGGCAAACCTCTCCGTGCTCAAGACCGGCAAGGCCAAGGCCGTGCGCTTTTCGACTCTGGACGCGCTCTGCCGCGCGCTCGCCTGCCAGCCGGGGGACATACTCGAATTCACGGAGGACGGCAGCGATGGATGAGCGTGAGCTGAGGCCGAGGCCCGTGTTCGGCGCGCGCGAGTGCCTGATGCTGCCCGCGGCGCTCTGCCTCGGCATACTGTGGCGGGAGGTGTTCACGGCAGAGGGCCTGGCAAACCTCGTGTTCGGCAACAGGCCGGGCCCCGCGCTGGGGGCGGCGGTATTCACGGCGGTCATCTGGGCCTTCGTGCTGCTGTTCCTCGGGAAAGGGGCGCGCTGGAGCCTGTACAGCGCCGGCCTCGCCGCCGGGGTCGGGCTGCTGACCGTGTTCTGCGTGCTCACAGGCAGCGGCGGCGTGAGGTTCGTGAACTTCGTGCTCATCTTCTGCGGCTCGGTGCTGGCGTTTTTCTCGCTTTCGGGCCGCTCGGCGGCGGGGCTTTCGGAGGCCCGCTGCGTCCCCGAGGCCGTGGGCCTGTTTTTCAGGGCCGTGTTCACGAACTGGGATAAGCCTTTCCGGGCCCTGGGCGGGCTGAGGGAGGGCGGCAAGGGCCGTCAGGCGCTCAAAGGCGCGGCGGCGGCGCTGCCGGTGCTCGTCGTCGTCGTGCTGCTCTTCGCCGCGGCGGACGAGGTGTTTGCGGGCTATTTCACGGGCCTCTCGGACTGGTTTTCCGGGCCGGAGATAACAACGAGACTGATGCGTGCTTTCAGCATACTCTTTTTCAGCTTCTGCTTTTTCTCTGCGCTGTATTTCGCCGCCGACGGCCCTGAGCCGGCCGAGGGGACAAAAAAAGAGCGCCCGTGCGGCGCTCCCGCGGCCTATCTGACCGCGCTGACGCTGCTGGCGCTGGTGCATGTGGCGTTTTGTGCCGTCCAGTTTGCCTATCTCTTCGGCGGGGCCGAAGCGGCGTCGATGCAGGGCGGCTGGGCCGCGTACGCGCGGCGGGGCTTTTATCAGCTGGCGCTCGTTGCGGCCATAGACCTCGGCTTTGTGCTCTTCTGCGCCGTGCGCGGGGGCCGGACGGCGGCGGAAAAGGCGCTCAGCCTCCTCATCTGCGTACTGACGCTGGTTATCCTGGCCTCGGCCTTCTGGCGGATGCGGCTTTACATTCTGGCCTACGGGCTGAGCCTGCTGCGGGTGATGACGCTCTGGGCCATGGCCTTCATACTGCTCAGCCTTGTGCTGGCGGTGGTGAAGGTACTGCGCCCGGGCTTCAGGTTCTGGCCCTGGTTCGCGGCGCTGGGGCTCTACGGCTGGGTACTGTTCAACGCTGCAAACGTGGACGCGCGCATCGCGGACTACAACGTGGACGCCTATCTGGGCGGCCGCCTGCCGCAGGTGGACATCTACTATCTGGGCGGCCTCTCGCCCTCCGCGCTGCCCGCGCTGGAGCGGCTGTACGAGGCCGAGCCCGACGCGGAGCTCAAGCTCATCATAGACGGCGTGCGCAGCCCGGTCCACGCGGCAGGGAGCTGGATAGAGTGGAGCCTGCCGCTGGCTAAATACGTCGGCTGAGGGGCTGTTGTTTTGGAGGAACTCGCCGTTTTGTTTTGTGTGACTTTACGTTGGTGCTGCATGTTCCACCCCATTTCTTTGGTCTTGCCCAAAGAAACGGGGTGGAGCCCCAAAGAAAAACGCTT
>UQUO01000093.1 GCA_900544295.1 uncultured Eubacteriales bacterium
TGCCACTCGGCCGCTAAGGTGTCCGCTTCGCGGACGGATTGAATCACTCGCCCCAAGGGCGAGGGGCTTGGGCCGGATATAGACTGGCGTTTAAAAGTTTTTTGCCCCGCTTTTTTACAAAAAAGCGGGCGGGGTCCAGGGGCGGAGCCCCTGGGCGTTTCTCTATGCTCACAAAGCGCAGGAGGGGGTCAAAGGGGGAACCCTCGCCGGGGGTTCCCCCTTTGCGGGCGGCTTCCGCCGCCCGCAGCCCGTGCGCGCCGCCGTGGGGCCGGCGGTGGACGAGGGAAAGGGTCGTCGAGGACGCCGACCCCTACGGCGGGTGGGAAACGGGCCGTGTGCCACGTGATATACTGCGAGACCATCCGACGCCGGGCGGGGGCGGGACGTCGAGGACGCCGTCCCCTACAGGGCTGGTGCGACGCCGCGGGGTCGGCGATAATCCCGCGCCGGGCGGGGGTGGAACCCCGCCCCTACGAGGGGCTGGCATAGACCGTGACAGCGGGACGTCGGGGACGCCGTCCCCTACGGGGCAGGCGCGGGGAATTGGCTTGCGCGGGAAACCGGGCGCGAACGGCGAAGAACAACGTCCCCCGCCCTGGCATCGGAGAGATTGGGGCTGGAAAAGCATTGCCGGCTCTGGTATACTCTGCTTGGAGGCTGATGCTATGGCTAAGAACGATTGGTACAAGTCCATGGTCGTCTACCAGATCTGGCCGCGGAGCTTCTGCGACGGGAACGGGGACGGCATAGGCGACCTCTGGGGCGTTTTGTCGAAGCTCGACTACATCAAGAGCCTCGGCGTGGACGCCATCTGGTTCTCGCCCCTCTACCCCTCGCCCAACGCCGATTTCGGCTACGACGTGGCGGATTACAAGGACATAAACCCCGAGTACGGCGACCTCGAAGTCTTTAAAAAAGTCCTCGACGGCGCGCACGAGCGCGGCCTGCGCGTTTTCATGGACCTCGTCGTGAACCACAGCTCCGACGAGCACGAGTGGTTCAAGCAGAGCCGCGACCCGCACAGCCCCTACCGCGGCTACTACTTCTGGAGGCCGGGCCGGCGCACGCGCTCCGGCGGGATGAAGCCCCCCAACAACTGGGACAGCCTCTTCGAGGGCGGCGCCTGGGAGCTCGACCCCCAGAGCGGGGAGTACTACCTCCACATCTTCGCCAAGAAGCAGCCTGACCTCAACCACGACAGCCCCGCCGTGCGCGAGGAGGTCAAGAGCATCATGCGCTTTTGGCTGGACATGGGCGTGGACGGCTTCCGCGAGGACGTCATCACCTTTATCTCCAAGACCCCCGGCCTGCCGGACGCCTATCCCAAGCTCCCGGCGGCTACGGGCATGTCCAAATACATGAACGGCCCGCGGATACACGACTACCTGCGCGAGTACCGCGAGGCGGTCAGCGGCTACGACTGCATGCTGCTGGGCGAGGGCACGCGCATGAAGCCCGAGGAGGCCCTGCCTTACCTGGAGTCCGGCGAGCTGGACCTCATGTTCGGCTTTGCGCACATGGAGGCTGACTGCGTGATGACCGATTTCCTCCAGCGGCCCTTCAGCCTCAAAAAGCTCAAGCGCGCCTTCTCCGAGTGGCAGGAGAAGCTCGCGGGCAGGGCCTGGAACGCGCTTTACCTCGAAAACCACGACCACCCGCGCGTAATAAGCCGCTACGGCAGCGAGCGCTGGCGCACGGAGTCCGGCAAGATGCTGGCGGCCTGCTATATGCTGCAGCAGGGGACGCCCTTCGTCTACCAGGGGCAGGAGATAGGCATGACGAACCTGCGCCTGCCGAGGCTCGACATGTATGTGGACGTCATGCTGAAGAACAACTGCCGCATCGCCTCGAAGGTCCTGCCTCAGAGCGCGGTGCTGAAGCTGGCGCAGCGCTCCTGCCGGGACTCGGCGCGCACGCCGATGCAGTGGACGGGCGGGCCCTGGGCCGGCTTCTCCGAGACGCGGCCCTGGTTCTACCTCAACGAGAACTACCGGGACGTGAACGTCGAGGTCGAGGAGCGGGACCCGGACTCCCTGCTGAACTTCTACCGCGAGCTCATCGCCTTCCGCAAGGCCGAGCCGCTCGTCATGGAGGGCGAGTACAAAGAGCACCTGAGGCAGAGCCCGAACTTCTACGTCTACTCCCGCGAGGCGGGGGGCCGGCGGCTGCTGGTCATCTGCTCCTTCGCGGACAAGGACACCTACTTCACCGCCCCCGAGGGTTTCGACCTCATGCAGGGCAGGCTGGTCCTCAAGAACTACGAGATGAACCTCGTCATAAATAACTGCTTCACCGCCAGGCCATATGAGCTGAGGGTGTATCTGTTCGAGTGAGGCGAGAGAGCTACCCCCCGGGGCGGGGGGGTATGGGTTGGAGGAACTCGCCGATTTGTCCTGCTGGACTTTAGGTTGGTGCTGCCTGTTCCACCCCATTTCTTTGGTCTTGCCCAAAGAAACGGGGTGGAGCCCCAAAGAAAAGCGCTTATGGGGTGGTGGCGCCCCCGTGAGGTTTCGGG
>UQUO01000094.1 GCA_900544295.1 uncultured Eubacteriales bacterium
CCGCGCGCCGCAGCGCGCGGAACGCCCCTTGTGCTAATGAAGCGCAGGAGGGGGTCAAAGGGGGAACCCTCGCCGGGGGTTCCCCCTTTGCGGGCGGCTTAAGCCGCCCGCAGCCCGCGCGACCCCGTGGGGCTGGCGGTGAACAACGGGAAGGGTCGTCGAGGACGCCGACCCCTACGGCGGGGGGAAAACGGGCCGTGTGCCACGTGATATACTGCGAGGTTATCCCACGCCCGGGCGGGGGTCGGCGGAACGGAGTGACGCCGGCGGTGACCGCAGCAGCGGGACGTCGAGGACGCCGTCCCCTACAGGGGGGCGCTGCGACGCCGGGCGGACAAAATAAAAAGCCGCCGCGCAAAGTGCGTGACGGCTTGAGTAAGGCGATTATTTTATCCCGTACTTCTTGTTGAACTTATCGACGCGGCCGCTGGTGTCCACGAGCTTCTGCTTGCCCGTATAGAACGGGTGGCACTTGGAGCAGATCTCAACGGTGATGTTCTCCTTGGTGGAGCCGGTCTCGATAACGTTGCCGCAGGCGCACCTGATGGTGGTCTTGTAGTATTTCGGGTGGATGCCTTCCTTCATTTTCCTTCACCTCAGCATTGGGCTGTCTTGAGTATGTCACTGCATGGTTACAAGACGCAAAAGTGATTGTAACACAGTGTCCGCCCCAATGCAAGGGCTTTTTACAAAATTTATTCGCAGGTCAAAAGCTCCCTCAGCCTCTCCACCGCGCGGCGCTCAAGCCGCGAGACCTGCACCTGCGAAACGCCGATGACCCGCGCCGCGGCGTCCTGGGTCATGTCGTGGAAAAAGCGCAGGCCGATGACCTGGCGCTCCCGCTCGGGCAGGGCTGCGATGGCCTCGCGCAGGGAGACCTGCTCGACCAGGCGCTCCTCCTGGCCGTAGTCGCCCAGCACCTGTTCGAGGGTGAAGCCCTCTTCCCCGCTCTCGCGCTGGAGGCTCTCGGCGGGGCCGGTGGCCGTCTCCGCGACGGCGATGTCCTCCGGGGTGATGCCCGTCTCCGCCGAAAGCTCCGAGAGCGTGGGCTCCCGGCCGAGCCTCTGCTCCAGCGCCGTGCGGGCCGAGCGGATGAGCGCTGCGCGCTCCTTGACGCCGCGGCTGACCTTCACCGCCCCGTCGTCCCGCAGGAAACGGCGTATCTCCCCCGAGATCTTCGGCACGGCGTAGGTCGAAAACTGGGTGCCGAAGCTCTCGTCGTAGCCCTCGATGGCCTTGAGGAAGCCCACGCAGCCGAGCTGATAGAGGTCCTCGGAATCCACGCCGCGCCCGAAGTAGCGCCGGGCGACGCTCCAGATGAGGCCGGAGTTCTCCGTGACCATGCGCTCCGCCGCGTCCCTGTCGCCGGCCCTGGCCGAGCGCAGGCACTCGATGGTCTCCTCGGTCATTTAAGCGTCCCGTCTCGCCTGGATGGCGCGCACCATCGTCACCGTGGTCCCCCGCCCCGGCGAGGAGCGGACGCGCAGCTTGTCCGTGAAGCTCTCCATGATGGTAAAGCCCATGCCGCTGCGCTCGGCGCCGCCGGTCGTGAAGAGGGGCTCGCGCGCCTTCTGCACGTCCTCTATGCCGCGGCCCCAGTCCTTGACGACTATCTCAAGCCTGCCGCCCCGCATGATGCGCAGGCGGAGCAGGACGCGGCCTATGCTGTCCGGGTAGGCGTGGACTATGCAGTTCGTAACGGCCTCGGAGACCGCTGTGCGTATGTCGCCCAGCTCCTCAAGCGTGGGGTCGAGCTGGGCGGCAAAGGCCGCGGCCGCCGCGCGGGCAAAGCCCTCGTTCACGCTGCGGCTGGGGAATTCGATTTTTATGTAGTTTTCGGATTTCATACTCTCTGCTCCCCTCTCACAGGTATCAGCCTGTCTATGCCCGAGGCGTCCAGCACCCTGAGGGGCTGGCGCCTGGGGTTTGCCACCGCCGCGCGCCCGCCCGTCTCGCGCATGCGCCGCTCCGTGCGCATGATGAGCGCGATTCCGGAGGAGTCCATGAACGTCAGCTCGGACAGGTCGAGCACGGCGTCGCGCGGCATGTACTTGTCCAGCAGGCCCTCTATCGTTTTCATCGCGCCCCGTGCGCCGTGGTGATCCAGCTCCCCGGACAGATGCAGGGTCAGCCGCCCGGAGGAATAGCTCGTAGTTATCTCCATGTGTGAGCCCTCCTTTCCTGCTATTTTAGCGGTTTGCGCCGACGCAGGCTGTCGAAACGCACCACATTGCCGCAAAAAGTTTCCGGAGCCGCGGAGCATATTCCGGGGCGCGCGGCACACGGCCCGTCTCCCGCCCGCCCGGACGCTGGATTACTGCCAGCCCCACGTCGCCGCACCCGCCGTCACGGTCATCGCCAGCCCCACCACGTTCCTCCAACCCCTCGTAGGGGCGGGGTTCCACCCCCGCCCGGCGTGGGATAACCGCCCACGCTACGGTGTTGCGCGAGGCTGCGGGCGGCGGGGGCCGCCCGCAAAGGGGGGACCCCCGGCGAGGGTCCCCCCTTT
>UQUO01000095.1 GCA_900544295.1 uncultured Eubacteriales bacterium
TTTCTTTGGGGCTCCACCCCGTTTCTTTGGGCAAGACCAAAGAAATGGGGTGGAAACTGCAGCACAAGGTAAAGATTTTCCGCAAACGTATAGGCGAGTTCCTAAAACCCACCCCCGGGCGGGGGAGTGGAACCCCGCCCCTACAAGAGGTTTAGCCGTGGGCCCAACGATATTTATTTCGCGTACATCCGCCCAATGATGCCGTTCGACAACCGCCGGGGCAGCAGCTTCGCCGCAGCAGCCGCCGCCTTGTAAGGCAGACCCAGGGCAATCAGCGGCCGGCTGCTCCTGCGCAGGGCCGTTTTGGCGATGAACGCGCCCGCCGCCTCGGGGCTCATCCCCGTCTCCTCGTCGTGCTCCATGCGCGCCACGCTCCGGGCCACCCGCCCGCCATAAGCGTCCTCGCGCAGCGTCTTCTTCCGGTTCGCCGTGAACCCCGAGGCTATGTCGCCCGGCATCACCGCGCAGACGCTGATGCCGAAAGGCCGCACCTCGTTCTGCAGCGCCAGCACGTAGGCGTTTATCGCCGCCTTCGACACCGAGTACCACAGCTGAAAGGGTATGGGCAATATGCCCGCGATGGAGCTCATGCACACTATGCGCCCCCCGCCCTGCGCGCGCATTACGGGTATCACCGCCCGCGCCGCCCGGTCCGCGCCATATAGGTTCAGCTCCAGCTGCGCGTGCGCGTCCTCCGGGGCCGTGTACTCCGCCGCGCCCGAGATGCCGAAGCCCGCGTTGCACACGAGGATATCTATCCGGCCCTCGCGCCGCTCGACTTCTGCGACTGCGGCCTGTACGCTCGCCTCATCCGTCATGTCCGCCGTCAGGTGCTCCACACCAGGCGTCGGCGCCTTCTCCCGGCGTGAGAATTCGTAGACCCGGCAGCCCGACCGTGCCAGCGCCATGGCCGTGCAGCGGCCTATGCCGCCCGAGCCGCCCGTTACTATCGCAACTTTAGACGTGTTCATCCTTTCCCAAGACCTCCGCTATAATGTCCATCGCCTCGTCCAGCAGGGCCTCAGTGTGCGTCGCCATGCAGCTCACGCGCAGCAGGCACTCGCCCGGCGCGGCCGCCGGGGGCAGGACGGGGTTCACGTACACGCCCGCGTCGTACAGGCGCTTGGCGCTCGTGAGGGTGTTTTCCATCTCGTAGGTGTAAATGGGTATGATCGGCGTCTCGGACTCGATTATCCGCAGGCCGCGGGCCTTGAGCCCCGCGCGCGCATAGGACGCCAGTGAGAGGAGACGCAGGGGCAGCTCGGGCCGCTCCCGCAGCAGCCTGAGCGCCGCCAGCGCCGCCGCGCAGGCCGAGGGCGGGATCGAGGCCGAGAAGATGAAGGGCCGCGAGTTGTGCCGCACATAGTCGCACACCAGCTCCGAGGCCGCCATGTAACCGCCCAGGCTCGCCAGCGACTTCGAGAAGGTGCCCATGATGACATCGACTTTGCCCTCAAGCCCGAAGTGGCTGGCCGTGCCGCGGCCGCCCTCGCCTATGACGCCCAGCCCGTGGGCGTCGTCCACCATGACGCGCGCGCCGTACCTGGCGGCGAGTTCGCAGATCTCGGGCAGCTTCGCGATGTCGCCGCCCATGGAAAAGACGCCGTCCGTGACGATGAGGCAGCCCGCGGACTCAGGCACGGCGCGGAGCTTGGCCTCAAGGTCGTCCATGTCGGCGTGGCGGTAGCGGAGCATCTTGCCGAAGGAGAGGCGGCAGCCGTCGTAGATGCTGGCGTGGTTCTCGCGGTCGCAGACGACGTAGTCGCCGCGGCCGACGAGGGCGCTGATGATGCCGAGGTTGGACTGGAAGCCCGTCGAGAAGGTGACGGCCCCGTCCATGTGCACAAAGTCGGCCAGCTCGCGCTCCAGCTCCAGGTGCAGCCGGAGCGTGCCGTTCAAAAAGCGCGAGCCGGAGCAGCCCGTGCCGTACTCCGCAAGCGCCGCCTCCGCCGCCGCCACGACCTCCGGCGCGGCCGTGAGGCCGAGATAGTTGTTGGAGCCGAGCATGATGCGCCTCCGGCCCTCCATAATAACCTCGGTGTCCTGCCTGGATTCAAGCGCGTGGAAATAGGGGTATATCCCCTTCTCCCTGCATTCGCGGGCCGTAGTATAGGCCGCGCACTTGGCAAAAAGGTCCATATTCGCCTCCGGTTGTTTAAAATATTTTAATTAAAAAATTTGAAGCTATTATAACCCGGAGCGCGGCGTATGTCAAGGCAGGGACGCCGCGGGAATGAGGTAAGTTGGAAGCGCCTGACCCACTTGTAGTGGCGGGGTCCCACCCCCGCCCGGCGCGGGATTACTGCGGGCGTCCGTAAATCGCAGGAGCTGCGGGCGGCTTAGGCCGCCCGCAAAGGGGGAACCCCCGGCGAGGGTTCCCCCTTT